>CAWDYJ010000030.1:0-23867 GCA_963806525.1 uncultured delta proteobacterium | reverse complement strand
ATAGAGCAAATAGTAAGTAAAATCATCTGTTTGCTCAAAACGTTTGCCTGTGAGGTATTTCCTCTTTCCTGCACTAAGTTGTAGGGTTTTGGTCGTCACAGAAGGTGATAAGTCATCGCTTTGTGTAATATATCTAACCTTTGTGGGTCGCTTACGATATCTGTACTACAAGCCGCTGTCAGAATCATAGGAGAGATCTTGACTACCTCATTTTAAAATCGGAATAATTCTCTAAAAGACTTTATGATACTGTCAGCAATCAGCTGGTGCCCTCTTCGGTTGGGGTGTAAGCCGTCGTCAAGGAAGATAGATCTATCAACTTTTTTCTGATTATTCCTTAGAAAAGGTTGGTGTAAATCAACCACAGGTATTTCGCTGTCGGTTGCGTACGTTTTAAGTTTATTGACCAGATCAGTCAGCATCTCTACCAATCGCTCATAACCTTGAAGCGGAGGGGAGAAGTCAGCTTGTTGAGCAGACTCTGCATCGACAGGCATCGGCAGACCAATAATAGGTGTAATGTTATGGTATCGCGCCTGAAAACACATTGAAAATAAGTTCCCCATAATTGTTTTTACCTCCCAATTCCACCACAGATCATTTGTTCCGCCCATAATAAACACGTAGTCGGGTTTAAATTGTATTATTTCTGGGTAAAACCGGGAAAGCATTCCTTGTGTAGTGTCACCTCCGATACCGAAATTTGAAACGTTTAGAGTCAATGCGTTTCCCACAAGGGATGGCCAGGTGTGCCCTGTGACAAGATCTGCTCCTTCAGTTAGGCTGTCTCCCATACAGGCTAGTCTTTTCATTTTAGTCACCTTCATAATCTATATTGCAAGTATACTGGTCTCGAACATCGTGCTCCTGAGTCAGATCTTCTAATTTAATATTTTTGCTCCAGATATCAATCGACAACATAACTTTACTCTGACACGTCTTAATAGGAGATACCTTAACTTTTGAATACGTTGTTTTTTAGTCGGACTTATGGGACAAAATCAACCCCTTATGGGACAAAATCAACCCCAATTCCCCAATGTTTTTGTCTGTATCTATCAATCAATTTGGAATCTACCAACGGCTATGAATTCTCCTGGTTTGGATTGTCGAACAATTATTATTTCACCAGAGCTAGGATAAACCTTGGTCAGCGCAGTAATGTTAACTTGATGAGTAACCAACAAAATCGGTTCTGTAAAATCTTGTTTTACTAACCATTCTTTGAGCATTCGAGTTTGTAATTCTTCACGCTCGAATTTTTGAAAGAAGGAGTTCAACATCGGGAGCTCCTTAACCGGTCCGAGTGCGAGCAACTTTGCTGTTTCGAGGCACCGACACCATTGACTCGAGAACACACGCACCTTATCGATTCCGTTTGCACGAAATTGTTTGCCAATTTCTACCGCCTGATTGCGGCCCTCTATAGATAGGTTTCTCTGGGTTGAGCATTTACCAAGCTCAAAATACGGAGGATCACCTGTCCCGGGTGCTATAGCATGACGCAACAATGCAAAGTGGTTCCCTGTCTTGAGAGCGTTCCATACCTTGGACTCATTCGCATATAAGTCTCCCGCTTCGAGAATAATGAAGCAGGTGATCGCCATCAGAGATATCTGCCAAAATCTTGTCAAAATACATACTGAAAACTGACAACTTGAACGCTGCATCTTTACCCCTTTCGTTCATGAATCGACTTTGACTCTTATTTTATCTTTATTATCCAGAAACTGGATATCCTATCGCCCGATACCAATTTCGTAATGCTTTTGTACTTTGCATATCCCAAAAAGGACCACCTGCAGTCCAGATATTTCCAATGTATCATAACCGAAAGAAGTGGTCACAGACAGGAGATTTTTCCAGCCATCTCTCCGAGATATCTAGAAGAGGTTTTTATTTCAAGACCGAAAATATTTTTTAGTTCATCCGATTTTTGCAGATGAGACAAAAGAAATTATTTTGTCTCATCTGCAAAAAAAGACGAAGACGCACAGATCAGGAGCGAAGAAAGACTGAATTGGAATTAAATTTTATAAACATCTCATCCATAGTAAAAGATCGATGTCCCAGATTACTAATCTGGGAAGACGACCATCACCTCAACCCGGTACCATTTGGAGAGAATTGCGGAGAGTACCTTCTCCATCTCAGCCATAACTTCATTGATGGTTATCCATATTTTTCGGCAAAGAGGATCATGAATTTCTGCATCTATTCTCCGTTCTTTTTCTTTGAGGGGCAGTCAATATTTGCTGTATCCTACAATCTCTTTTCCGGTGCATGGACCAAATCTCAATGACTTGTTGAGTAGCCGTTTTGTATGGCAGTCCTAAAAAACCGCTTCCTGATCAGAATCCATTTTTTGGGAATTCTATTTTCTTACCTGACCGGATGTAGGAAAATTATTACCAGCGCTCATTACATTGCAACCCTTGTACACCAAACAAAGGAATTGCGATGTCCTGGAGCGAGGCAGCACAGGTTTATAAGCCAAGAAATCCTCGAGACTCGTCGTTGGGGCAACTCCTCGATGAACATTTCGACGAATTCGAAGAACGCTACGATGAACTCTTTTCCCGTGATTACGGTTATTATCGGCCGGTAATCTCCCATGTCGTCCGGAAGTTTTTGGATTGCGGTGATCTTCAACAGGGATTCGCGAGGATCCGCTGCCCTGACTGCTCTGTGTTGAACATGCGGCGGCAATAAGAAAAATTTTCAGACGTTCAGTGCGCTGGAATTTATCGCTGCGATAACAAGCCATATTCCCGAGCGCATGTCTTGCAAGATCGAGGTGAAATGGTTAGCATAGTAGTCGTGATTGGAGCAGTTTGATTCAGGAAACCGATTTTTTAGGGCTGCCGTAAAAAGCGAACACTTATCACCTCACCATCACCTCCCATTGTGCTATCGTCCTTAATCGATTGAAATGGATACAGTCAGCCACTCTTGTTTTTCTTATTTGGTTTGTCGCGCCACTGGTGCCGCTTCGACTCCGCGTATAGGCCTCGTTGCGGCAACTGTAGCGGTTTTGCCGGATCTTGATTTTCTCTTGATTCCGGTACTTCCGGATCTGGCCAGTTTTGCGTTTCATCGTGGCCCCAGCCACAGTTTGTTCATGGCTGTGCTTATGGGCTTTCTTTTGGGCGGCCTTATATCCCGTTGGGTAAACCTCTCTTGGCTGCGCGCTGGGCTTTTAGTCGGGCTCGCTTGGTTTAGTCATCTCGTTTTGGATATGTGCACGGGGTTTGGAGTGGCATTGTTGTGGCCTTACTCGCACGCCCGGAGTTCGTTCGACCTTTTGTTCGTGGTCGATTTACTCGCGAGTCTGCCCCTAATCATCGCAACACTTTGCGATCTACTTTATAATTGGAATCGTACAGTAAGGCGGAAAACCATCGCAATCAGCGGCATCGTGATGTGGGGCGTGTATGCCGCATCTGCTTTAACCATCCGGTCGGCTATCACGGACGATTTCCTCAGCGAATTACAGAAGCAAGGATACGAGGTGGGCGAGATACACGCTGAACCAACGCCTTTTAACAATCAACTTTGGTACCTCTGTGCGAAAACAGAGAGGGGATTCGTCATTACGTATCGGAGTATCTGGGATGGCGAGCAGTGGGAACAGTGGACCGAGCTGCCACGTCACCAAACAGCGTTAACGACCTTTGCCGATGGTCATGATTTGCCGGATAAAATGAATGTCGTTCTCGAAGATTGGTATACCTGTCTAAGCACAGACGAAGGAGGGTTGGATGTGATTGATCTGCGGCTAGGCAAGCGATACGGCTGGGAGGACGATGATGCCCCTTTCCTATTCATCTACCAGCTTTGGCATGCCGAATCCGGCGCGCTCCGCTGGTCGATGAATAAGCCGGGTAGCCGTTATGATTTTGGGCGTTTGAAAGCCTTATTTACTCGTGTCGTCGGGGAGATCCCTGATCATCGTGTCCAAAGTGTGCTGCCTGTCGATCGGGTCGCGCCGAAAATTGAAATACATCACTCACTAGGCCAGTAAACAAACTAAACGAATGAAACTGAAACTTCCTACCTCCAAAAAAACTCTCCGAATGCTCATATGCTTGGCTGTGGTCGTTGCCATCATTGCCGCCTATATCTGGAGGCAAACAGATTACGGCTTCGTGACAGGAGAAGCGGCGCAACATCGCCTCGAAAGCTACACTTGGTATAACGAACCACACGAAATACGATTGGTCAATCTGCCACAAGACGCGTATCTGACGCGACGCCAAATGATACAGGAGGCAGAAACTACCATCGATATCGCCACCTTTCTCTGGCGAGACGATGTGAGCAGTCGAATTATTTTCGATGACCTTGTGGACGCCTGCGAACGCGGAGTCCGTGTGCGCATTCTGAGCGACGGCGTTTTCTTTTTGCGGGAGCCGGGTCGGGTCAAGGCGATGGCTCAAGCCCACGAAAACCTCGAAATTCGCCTTTATAATCCTTTGGGAAATCAGATCACCAGCATCGATGTCAAAAGTATTGATGATTTAGGCTGGTCTCTCGATAACGCCAACCACCGTTTTCACATTAAGCTATTTACGACGGATGGTGAACAAACTCTCTTGGGCGGCCGCAACATCGGTGACCATTATTTCGGCTACGCAGACGACTACAACTTCATCGATATGGATGTTTTAGTCAAAGGCCCGTCTGTCAGAGAGGCCGACTCAATTTTTGAAAATTACTGGGAGAATGATCAAACAGTCAATGTGCTCGACCTTGAGGATGTGGCTGCCGCCACACCCGACCATCAATCGGCGCCAGAACCCATACCAGAACGCTACACGAAGGGCTCTGTCGGTGATGATTGGCTAAAAGTCGAACGGATGACCATCTGGGCAGATCAACCGGAAACCATTGACAATATCTCTGGTTACCAAGCAGGCCTACTCGCGGATCGACTCGCGACATTGGCGGTAATGGCGGAGGAGGACTTGCTGGTCGCGACTCCTTACCTCGTGCTCAGCGAACGAGGCCACGCGTTGTTAGATCATTTACGCAGTGAAAATGAAGACCTTCAGCTCCATTTCCTGAGCAACAGCCTAGCGTCCACCGATAACTGGCAGACCTACTCCAGCTTCCAGGCCCAGTTGCAATGGATGCTCTCTGACTACAAGCTTTTGATCCACCTGAAGAAGCCAATGAGTCTTCAGGATTGGGCAAGTGCTGGAGAGCAGGTGGTAAGCAGCCTACATACGAAAGCATGGGTCGTCGACCATCGTTGGACTGCCATCGGTTCATTCAACTGGGACGCACGCTCCGAGATATTCAATTCCGAAGTCATGGCGGTGTTCGACGACCCCGGTTTGGCCGATGTTTTGCGCCAGCAATTAGCCCCGCTTCATCAGCCGGAAAACGCCTGGGTCGTTGGTCAACGAGACCTCCCTCTAGGCTTGGAGCAATTGGACAGCATCTCTGAATTTTTCAGCGAATTATCCTCCGAGCTAATCGGTGTCCGCACTTGGTCGCTTCAGAATACCGCTTGCTACGAATTTGTTGGTGAAAAACAACTTCTTCCATTCGAGGAAGGCTTTTACAAGAATTACAAACCGGTTGGGTCTTTCCCTGAGGTCGATGAGGATAGAAAAAAAGCAAATCTATACGATCCTCATGGAGCCGCTCAGTGACCTGCTCAAACCCGCGCTTTGATACACTTTGTATAAGTTCTTCCCATGATTGGGCGCAACCGGCGCGAGCAAGCTCGCTCGCCACGGAAAAAGCTCTCCGAGTGAAGTGATTCTGGTTCGGAAATCTAGAGTTCTTTGAAAGGCTATTTTTTTATTACCCGATAGAGAATCAAAAGGATGATAGCACCACCGATAGCAAGCAGGAAACTCCCAAGATTAAATCCTGTAAATGAACCTAGGCCCAGGAAGGACCCAATATACCCACCCACAAAAGCACCGGCTATTCCTATCAAGATGGTAACGATAAACCCTCCAGGGTCCTTGCCCGGCATGATAAATTTTGCGACCACGCCTACGATTAGCCCCATTATGATCCAAGACAGAATGCCCATTGCCATCCTCCTTTGCTAGATTTACGGTGATACCAAGATCATCATATTAGATGTCATGGTTAACTGGTCAGCATAATAAAACCTGCAAACCTTGCCGGCGTCGCGTGGATTAGATTGAGATTACATTCAATCCAGAGCCATTACCAAGGAGGCAGGTCATGAGAAAAACGATTAAAAATGTTGCCTTGGAAGTCCCCTATATATCTACGTAGGCGAAGACAAGACGTATGTTTTATTATCCGCCGGACGAAACATCAGGTCTCGGCAGTGGTTGGATCTATCACTGATTTAACCTCTGATATACTATTCGCTGGAAAACCACCCTCTTGAGCGTGTTCAAGCACCGCCTCCTCATTTGGAGAAATATAGAGACAATAGATTTTGTTATCCGTGACGAAGCTCTCAACCCACTGAATCTGTGGACCCATTTCAAGAAGTACTCCACAAGATCTCTGTGATATGCTTTGTAATTCTTCAGGTGATAGTTTTCCCGCTCCCGGAATTTCTCGCTCGATTACATATTTCGGCATAACCGTTCTCCTTTTTGGTTTAGCGATTAGTCATTAACCTTTTCTTGGCGATTCTTCCTTACTTGCATTGCTGAATTTATCAGCATCGTTCTTCTTTATTATTTTGTGGTTACGGTGAATTATTACATTAACAAATCAATAACCCCAAGGCCATATATGGCAATCAATCCCAATATTCCTGCAAACACACAATAATACAGGGTCGGTATTATGGTTCTGCGAAAGGTCTGACCTTCCTGGCCGAGCAGTCCAACCGTCGCCGAGGCGGCAATGACGTTATGAATGGCAATCATGATGGCGGCCATGGCCGGAAATCCTATGGCGACAAGGAGCGACGCGGCTAAAGCTGCAGGGGTGCCAAACACTGAAGCGCCTTCAATAAATGCACCAAAAAGCCAGGCAATTATGATGATCTGGATTCTTCTGTCATTTCTGACACTGTTAAAACCAAGTCGGATAACAAAAATTGCCCCGGACTGCTTTAAGGTGTTGAGGAGCAGTATAGCGCCAAAAATGATCCAGAGCACTTCCGTGGTAATCAGTATCCCCTGGATTGTCGAGGCAGCAACCCGCATGAAGGACACCTGCCAGGCAAAATATGCTCTACCATGGCGGTTATCATAAATACTATCGGCATGGCAATCTTTGCCGCTATCCTGAAACCGACAAGAAGAACGCCTGCACTTAAAAGAGGTAAAGCAGCAATCAATGCCTGTATTCCTGATTCCATAACTTTTCCTTTTTGAGATTTGAGTCTTACGTTTTAAAGTAAGCATCTCTTGCCTGTTGCCTACCCCTCGGTGTTTCAAACATCACAGTAAAACCACCTTTGGCGAATATGGGGAGATCGGCAAAGACTGCCGATATTGTCCAGACGAAAATGCTGACCTTGCTGGTGGATATGCCAGAGATACCGGCAGCTCAATACTCTCGTAAAACGCGGTCTGATAGGAATGCAGGTCAGATCCAAAATAGAGCTGCAGACCACTGCGCAGCAAAAATGACAACCCGATTGACGCGACAAGCAGGGTGATGGGCTGGCTGTTTTTCAAAGGCGCAAAAACCATGTGGTTTTGCAGGGCGATGGCTACAACCAGGAGAATAGCGGGAACACAGCAAGCCACAGGGGTAGGCTAAAAGTGGGCGAGGCAAACAGCAGAACGTCATAGAATCCGTGGGCAAAATTGATAAACCGGAAAGTTGAGTTATAGGTTTTGTTCCTATCCAACAGACCCCCTAAAGGCATAAACGAGAGAGGAGTTCCAGATAGATATCGACACCTTCAGCTAAAGCATCAACTTCCACATATTCATCGACTTTATGGGCCATACCCGAATCGCCAGGGCCCAGGATAACCACAGGAGCATTGCCGAGACCCGGACCAAGAACCCCGCCATCGGTATAAAAAGTGACAATCGCAGGCGGGTGGGTTTTGCCCCGAACAGCTTCACAGCCGGCAAAAATTTCCTGAATGATAGCGGATTTTGGGGGTGTCCAGAGGGGAGGCAGATCAAATATCACCTGGAATTCAGGTTCCAGCGGGGCGAGCAGAGCGGTCATTTTTTGCAGAATTTCGGCATGAGACCAGTTTACGGTTGAACGAACATCGATGCCTACTTCCGCAAGGTCTGGAACGGAGTTATAGTTGTCTCCGCTTAAAAAGCGGCTTGTCACCAGCGTTGCTTCACCCATGATTGCATGTGCTTTGCCGCCAAAAATAATGTCATCGTTTAGAGCCACAACCGCTTTTGCTGCTTTCAACAGGGCATTTACGCCAAGTTCGGGAAATGCTGCATGGGCGGTTTTGCCATGGAACAGGGATTTTAACCAGAACACCCCTTTGTGGCCAAGTCTGGGAGTGTTGCCGGTGGGTTCCGCCACGAGTACACAGCGGGCTTTCGGCAGCACCTGTTTGTCGATAAGCGATGTCACCCCGGCACAACCGATCTCCTCATCGGCGGAAAGAATCAGGGTAAGAGGTTTTTCGTTGATTTTTGCTGCGTAATGCAGAGCGGTCGCCACCAGTACGGCAACACCGCCTTTCATGTCGGCCGCCCCTCTGCCAAACAGTTTGCCATCGGCGACAGAGGCTTCAAGAGGCTGATTTGTCCAGGGCTGAGCACCCAAAGGAACCGTATCCAGATGGCCCGATAAAATAACGGAAGGCTGATCGGTCCTTCCCTTATGGGCCACTAGTGAGCTGCGATTAGGGCCGTAAGGATATTCCTTGATCATAAATCCGGCGCCTTGCAGGAGTGGGCCGAGAATACGGACAGCATCCGTTTCGTTTCCAGGCGGATTGACGGTATTAACCTGTATAAGTTGTCGGGCTAAAGAGAGAGCAAGATTATGAGTCACTATATACCTAAGTGATTAATTAAATGATAAAACCTTTTACGACGCCATCATGATTGAGAACCCGCATAATTTAGCGGTGCCTGAATATCTTTGGCAGGTGAAGGGAGTATTTTTGAGATCAGGTGTGTTAGGTAAAAAACTATACCAATCCCATTTTTTTGGCTGCAAGATGAAAGGCTTGGGCAAGGATATCTTGTTCTTTTTGTCCTTTTCTCCTGCCAAATTCGAATGCTTCTCTTTCGGCCTGAAGCTCGACCAGTTGGCTCACTTTGGTAATCTCCGCTGCAAGAAATCCAGCTCTTCGCTCTATCTCAGGGTCAATAAAACAAAAATCAGCATCATTAGTAACTCTCATATAGATGTCTCCTCTGTTCATTGTTCAAGTTCCCCCTAGGCTTGCATATATCACAGACCAGCAATATTAATGCCATATCAACAATGATGGTGTCGCAAAAACTCTTCATTTTCTTCGTTGTTGCAAATTGCACTATCATTACGACGTACCTTAGTACGCCGAAATAATAGTGCAATTCACACGCCTCGACTATGAAGCTTTTTACTTAACCATCTCTGATTTGAGGTTTTTGCGAACTTGTCAACAATGACCTATGAACGTTTAGGAGAAGAGGATGTTCCCGCACTAACCCTGGATTTTCATGGGTTGCATGTTCGTACTCCCGGAACCAGCCTTCCACATTAACGGAAAATTGCCAGGTAAGAAGAGTGTTAATGATTTATTTTTTAATATCAGCGATTGATGTTACCCCGTCATATCTCAGGATAGTAGTCAGCACATCTTCCACAGTCTGCTGGGGCACAAGCCTTTTGAGGCGAAGCCAGCGGGCAAGCAAGCCATATTTTGGGGCGATGGCCAGTGCCACCAGAAACTGCAGGGTACAGAACAGCATGATCGCTCCACCCCCGGCGGAATCAAGCCAGACACAGAGGTAAAGTCCACCGACGACACTTGTCAGGCCAAAAAGGCCGGCGAGCCACATCATCCTGTCTAGTCTGTCGCTTAGGAGATATGCGGTAGCTGCCGGTGTTATTAAAAGACCAACCACCAAAATAACTCCAACCATACTGACCGCACTGACCACTACCAGGGAAACACAGGTTGTCAGTACATAGTCCAGGAAAAGTACAGCCAAACCAATGGATGCCGCCATGATCGGATCAAAGGTGGCAATCTGAAAATGCCTGAAAAACAGCACTATAATTGAGAGCACTACAACGGCAGTAAATCCGCTGACCCAGAGATCCGTGTCAGCCACCCCAAGAATATCGCCCATGATAAAGTGCATGAGATCAATATGGATATAATGGCGAAAAATCGAGACAGCCACCACACCAAGAGCAAAGATACCGGTATACATGATACCGATTGTTGTATCCTCCTTGATTCTGGAGACCCGTGAGACAAAGCTGATCAAGGCCACAGTGGCGATTGCCGCAATCAGCGAGCCCAGAAGCATACCTGGCGCGTGGGCCTCCAACCCAAAGAGCATTTTCATTACCAGATATCCTCCGGCAACACCGGCAATCATGGCGTGTGATAGAGCGTCACCTAAAAATGCCATACGCTTCAGGACGACGAGGCAGCCGACGACGCCGGCGACGACTGCAACGATCGAACCGCCGATGAGTGCTTTTTGAAAATAAGTTTCGGTTAATGGTGCAATAAAAGCATCCAGCATCAGCGTTCCCCTTTTTTCATCAAATCACTGAAAATACGTAAACGTCCTTCATAGACTTTGCTGAACAATTCTTCTTCTAAGACAACATCAGGTGGCCCGTACGCATAGAGTCTTTGCTTGATGAGCAGCAGTTTGTCGAAAAATTCACCGGCGGTGGCAAGGTCGTGATGGACAACGACCAGAGTTTTACCAACTTTTTTCGCTCGGCCGAGGACATCAAGGATAGCTCGTTCTGTGGCGGCGTCCACTCCAGCAAAGGGCTCATCCAGGAGCAGGATGTCGCTCCCCTGGGAGAGTGCCCTGGCCAGGAAAACACGCTGCTGCTGCCCGCCAGAAAGTTCACCGATCTGGCGTTCTGCAAACTCGGCCATGCGTACCATGTCGAGGGCCTCCATGGCTGCCTCCCGATCTTTCTTCCGGGAATTTTTGTACCAGGGGATCTTCTGATATCTGCCCATCAGGGCGACTTCTTGAACAGTAACGGGAAAGTCCCAGTCTACTGCACCTCGCTGCGGAACATAGGCGACCTGACCTTTAACCTGCTGGACGTTTTTGCCGTTTATCCGGACTGTACCAATGTCCGGTTTGACGAAACCGAGAACTGCTTTGATAAACGTCGATTTTCCGGCACCATTGGGCCCAATCACGCCAACAAGCTGGTCCGGCTCAATACTCACGGTTACATCGAGAAGAGCAGCCCTGGCATTATAACTGACGGTCAGGTGCTCTACATCTATGGCATTTACACCATTCGCCTTAGTGGGCATGGTCTTCATGAGCGTCCTCTTTCAGCTGAAAATGAATGGTACCCGAGACCAGAGAACCCTGATTCGACCAAATTGTTCTGTCGACAAAGACAGTGCCGGATTCGAGAAGTTGTACGCGAACGCCATGTTCCAGGTTGCTCTCGGTAAGCGGGGGGCTTGCCTGGACGTAGATTTCATTATTCCCCATAACGAGCCCTTCAACACCTTCAAGTTTCCAGGGGATGCCCCGCTGTAGATTTTCCGCGGTTACCGGAAGAGCTGCTCCGTTTAGGTTCAGTTTCGCACCTGATGCTGTATCTTCTTCTATCTGCAGGGCAAAGGGATCTTTTTCGATTGAAAACGTGGGGGTGACCTGAAGGGTATAGGCATCCTTTGCCTCTATTATCGTTGGACTCTGGATCTGGACCCTGGCTTCAGCGATTTCGCGCTGCCTGGAATAGAAAAAGAGTCCACCAATAATAAGGATCCAGATTGCAATGGTAAGCAAAAATCGCATTGTGCTTCCTTATTGACAAGTTCGTTCAAAACCTCAAATCATCGATGGATAAGTAAAAAGCTGCATATTGCACCCCAAGGGCACTTCCTTCGGGCGTAACAACGAACAAGATGAAGATTTCTATCCCCCTCAAGGGGGGACTAAAATGAGTGCCCTTTGGGTATTGCTATCCCCTTTGGGGAGTTTTTACGACGCCATCCTTATTGAAGTGCATTGACAATGAGCAGTACATTTTCACCCATACCTATATATGTCTCACCTGCGCTGCCAGCCGGTCCCATGGAGTCTGAATAAAGCTCGCCGCCAATCTTGACGCCGGTCTCCTGAGCGATCTCACGGATCTGTTTGGGATTGATGGTGGTTTCGACAAAAATGGCCGGTGCACCCGATTCCTTTATCGACTGCATGACCTTGCGGCGGCGTTCCGGGGTAATACCGGCACCGACTTCAGCCCCGGTTGACCATCCCACTGGCGCTATACTTAAAAAATCGTTATTCGCGTTAAACTTATATTCCCTGCAGAAATAGTTGAAGGCATCATGGGTCGTGACCAGAATTCGCCTGTTGGGAGGAATGCGGTTGACCTGTTCGCGCACCCAGGCATCAAGAATTCTTAATTGCTGGAGGTACAGTTAGGCCCGCGCCTGATACTCTGTAGCATTGTCCGGGTCGTAATCGCTGATCGCTTTGGTGATGTTATTGACATAGACGGCAACATTGCGGGGAGAGAACCAGGTATGAGGGTCCATGATCGTTTGATCGCCGGCGCCAATCTTCAAAGGCTCAACACCCTCAGTTACCGTCACAAGTGGCTTTTGGGCATCTCTGGCGAGGGTGCCCATCCAGTTTTTCCCTTCAAGGTGGAGACCGTTTTCAAAACAGATGTCAGCCTGCAGAACAATTTGCACGTCATCAGGTGTGGGCTGATAGGTGTGTGGGTCGGCGCCTGGCGCCAGTACACTCCTGACTTCCGCTCTGTCACCCATTATCTGGCGGGCAAAATCCGCTATCTGGGTTGTTGAGGCAACGACCTTGATTTTAGCCTTTTCCTGTGCTCCGGCAGAAATCGCTGAAGCGAATACAATGGACCACATAAAAAGGAGCAGTAGACTCAGAATATCTGGTTAGGCTGCAACCGGCAATTACCCGCAACGGCTTGTTCTTCTAGGTAGAGTAAACATTGTGCAGTGGAGCCCAATCTGCTTGTTTGCCTCTATGTTGATATTCCTCCCTGTAAAATGGGTGGCTTTCACACATATCATTCTTATAGTAAGTCGATATGCTGCCCGGGAGATGATGATAAAGAGAGAAGGCAGAAGGTCGGATTCACCCATTAATTAATAATACTCTGGACGAGATTGATTTTCCGAGCTTAATTTTACCTCTGACTATATCCATGCACACAGACTCTTTAGCTCAATGGGAGCACAGTCACGATTTTTCGTTTATTGATGAGAAAGGCGAGTCCCGTACGAAGCTGGTATTGGTGATCACGGCTATCGCTATGATAGCTGAGATCACTGCGGGTTCTGTTTTTGGTTCGATGGCTCTGCTGGCTGATGGTTGGCACATGGGAACACACTCGGCGGCATTTGCTATTACTATTTTTGCCTATCAATATTCGCGAAAACATTCAGCCAATAATAGTTTTACCTTTGGTACAGGGAAAGTGAGTATCCTGGGTGGGTATTCAAGCGCTATAGCTCTGGCGGTTATCGCGCTGTTTATAGGGGGTGAATCACTCGTACGGCTCATAGCGCCGCAGGAAATCCACTTTAACGAGGCAATAGCAGTTGCGGTTCTTGGGCTTATCGTCAACCTCTTTTGTGCGTATTTGCTGCATGGCCATCATACCCATAGCATGAAGAAGGCCATAACCACAGCCATCATCATGACCATAATCTCAGGGGCGCCTATCTCCATGTATTGGCGGATGCCCTGACATCAGTTTTGGCAATATTCGCTCTTTCGTTTGGAAAATTTTTTGGCTGGCATTGGCTTGATCCGCTTATGGGTATTGTCGGAGCTCTGGTAATTACTCGCTGGTCGTATGGTCTCTTAAAAGATACCAGTGCAATTCTTCTTGATAGGAATATTGCAAAGACCACATTCAATTGATTCGGCAGAAAATTGAATCCGATTCTGACAACAGAGTCTCTGATATTCACATCTGGAAGGTGGGGCCGATCGATTACGCTGCCATCATTTCCCTGGTAACGCATTACCCGCAACCAACAGAATATTACAAAAACCTGTTAAAAGCTTTCAAGGAACTCTCACATGTCACTATTGAAGTGAATGTGTGCAAAGACGATCCTGGCATTTTGTAGTCAGCACACCTTTCGATTCGCGGTTGTTCAATTTTTCTCTTTCGCTCTCTCTTGTCAGGAGATGAACCAGTTCCGAATCACTGAGAGGCCGCTGCAGTCTGGTTGCTGTTTCCCTTATTATCTGCATTGCCGAATCATTGACGTCATGAGTAAAGGGGTGTTCAATCGGGACATATGCTGGAGAATCGCTCTTCGGCCACTTTTGGCGCCGAAAAGAAGTTTTCGCTCGGCCTGAACCCGTTCCGGATTAAATGGTTCATATGTTTGCGGCCTGTTCTGCAGGCCCTGGAGGTGGAGGCCGGTTTCACAGGTAAAGATGTCGTCGCCGATGACCGGCCGGTTTCCGGCAATGGTCCGCCCGGTAATCTGGGCCACATAGTGTGACAATGGCTTGAGAAACTCCGCTTTCAGGGTTGGCACTCCCTTGGCCAGGCTGAGATACCCGGCAATTTCTTCAAGTCGGGCGCAACCTGTTCGCTCACCTAAGCCCAAAACCACCGCATCAACTGATGAAGCACCGGACTCAAGAGCGGCTATGGCATTCGCCGTTGCCATGCCGAAATCGTTATGGGTGTGGACGGCTAAACGGCAGATGGTCAGGGATTTTTGCAGAGTTGTAATAAGGCCCGCAAATAGCGCAGGGGAGGCTATGCCCACCGTGTCAGCAATACGCACTCTTGTTGCCCCATGCTGTTCGGCAGCGTGGGCCATTTGCAGTAAAAATTGGGGATCACTTCTCGTTGCATCCTCAAACCCAACCGACACTGCCAGTCCCTGCTGTCTGGCCAGATCAATACCCGTCTCCATTGTTTTTTGAGCCCAGATCGCGATCTTTCTGCAGCCGGTCCTGCAGGTGAATGTCGGAAACCGGAATCGAGAGCGAAAGGATATCGGGATTGAGCTCAGAGGCGTGGATGATGTCTTCTTTCCTGCAGCGGCTCCAGAGCGACAGTTTCAGCTGTGGATGGTGGTCGCGGCAATATTTGATAAGCGGACCGGGGCAGGGATGGAGTTTTGAGGAGACCCCAAGTTCGGCTTCGTCAACGCCTATCCTGACCAGACCGTCGAGAATACATTTCTTCTCGGTCAGAGAAAAGAGCACCCCTGGCGTTTGTTCGCCTTCCCGCAGGGTTGTATCAATTATATGGTAATTGGGGGTCATCGCATCCTCACTTTGGCATGAGAGGATGCAAATAAAATACCATTGATTGTTTTAATGGTGTGAAAACACGTGGATATGGTGATCAGGCATTCAGGAAACCATGCCAGATATCGACAAAGAAGATATTTTACTCATACTGAAACTGTAGTGTTCCGACAATTTGGTGCTTTCTCTCCCGTCTCGCGGGGGAGCAGGGTCTCACCTTGTGCAAGGAGAAGAGTGCTGAAGATAATGAATCAGTAGGAAATTAATCTGGGTTGTTTCCAGTTGGTGTTACCGCCCATTTCTTCTAGGACAGCCACCCATTTCTCCATATCTCCCCCGACAGAACTCAGGCCGTGGGAATCGTCTCCAGGAACTATTGCGATGCCTTTCTGCAGGGCCATTTCCAGGATTACCCGGGAAATGTATGGTTCGTCAGCGCCTTTTAAGAGCGAACGAAGGTTGAAGTCCATGATCAGCTCCAGTTCGCCGATGAGATCCAGATTCCTCTTGATCCGGTCCATGACCTCCGGACGCAGAAGCCTTGCCTTGTAATCCGGGTCAAAAATGCGGATAAGATCGAAATGGCCGACAACAGAGGGTTTGAGAAGCGTTGATCATCTCGAACTGCTGGTCGAAGTACTGGCAGTACATTGCTTCTATACCGCCTGCCGCTTTGACTGTCTGGTCATATTGCTCTTTGGAGTAGTCAAAACCCATATCGCCAACGAAGTGCACCGAACCGACGATATAATCGGGCTGAAACCTGTTGATCAGAAAAGGGTATAAACTCCTGGTAGCCGCTATAGGTTTCGATTTCCATTGCGGCAAAGATTCTGATCTCGGAATGGTATTTTTTCTGAAGCCTTCGACACTCCTGCATATAGTCGGAAAAACGATTGAGAAGAAACTCAGGGGTCAGTCCGGCGGCTTTCTGGTCCGGATAAAGCAGTTCCTCGCTGATTGCCGGAGAATGTTCGGTTATCCCCACCCATGGAAATTTTTTGGCAATATATAATTGAATAATTTCTTCCAGGGAATCAGTGGCATGGTGGCAAAACTGGCCGCTATGACCACCATGCACGGATACGAGTGATGTTGTTTTCATTCTGGGTGATGCCTTTATTGTTGTGAGCGGCTGTTGTACCGGAGTTAATGCAGGGATTTCCCGGTGCTGGACATGGCAAGGTTGCCGTCACGAACCCCTCTGAGGGCGAGTGAGTCGATCTGCCAGTTCCTGGACTTCTCTGGCTTTTCCTCTCACTACGATGACCTCGAGGCAGTTGTCGTGGTCCATATGGACATGGGTGGTGGAGACAATATGGTGGTGGTAGTCGTGTTGCACCAGGGTAACTTTCTCCTGCAGCTTGTGCTGGTGATGATCATAGACCAGGCTGATGACGCCCATTACCTGTTTGTCGGATTGCCATTCCTCTTTGATAAAGGTTTTACGGATCAGATCCCGGATTGCTTCCGATCGATTGCTGTAACTGCGGGTTTTTATGTGCTCATCGAAAATATCGAGCAGTTTTTCCTCAAGTGATATGGAAAATCTCTTTAACATGGCAATTGTCTCCCCTGATAATCTGTTTGCTGTTTACCACTATATAGGCTCGCCGTTTTATGCGCAAGTCGACCTTGAGCCAGGTATGATTATCCCCTTATGGATTGGTGATCTCTCAGCCGGGAACATTCTTTTGCTGGTACTCTTTACTGCCTTTTAACTCTGCATGCACAGTAGAGAAACGTCAGGGCAAGGCAGACGATAGTGTACCAGGGAAACCAGCCGATAGCGTTATGAAAGGCGAGGTCTTCAATTGCCGATTGCGACAGGTCGGGATGGTTAGCTGCCTCTCTTGTCCGCTGATAGGTATCAGTGTCGCAAAGAAAAAACCAATCAGACCGTAGGCGAGATTAAAGGCCATCCCCTTGAAACTCAGCACCGTCGCACGCTGGTACGATGCGGTGATGCGGTTGAGGTAGTGGCTGGTGAAAAACGAGACAAACATCATGGCAATAAAGATCAGTGCCATCGGCAGCAGCCCCCAGTAGGGAAAAAAACCGGTAAGGCCGAACAGACCGACGAGGCTGATGCCGGTGACCCAGAACATGTTGTCCGTTGGTGAATTTTTCTCAACCATATATTCGGCGATTTTAGGGATAAGCAGGCCGAGCAGGGCAATCGCCGAACCGATGACTCCGAAACTGGCTTCGGGAAGATCTATCTGTCGG
The DNA here is from genome assembly GCA_963806525.1 of uncultured delta proteobacterium. Taxonomy (GTDB): domain Bacteria; phylum Desulfobacterota; class Desulfobulbia; order Desulfobulbales; family Desulfocapsaceae; genus Desulforhopalus_A. The sequence goes on along the minus strand of CAWDYJ010000030.1, from coordinate 6,261 downwards.
TAGTACTGGCTGGTCATGGTGACGATCATCCTGAGGATATGATCGAAGCACATGCCAAAAAGGATAATAGCGAGGGCAAAAGGTGTTCGGGCAATCCAAACAGCGGCGTTCCAGGTCATTTTGAAGGCGGCAAGGGTCTGAATACCGTTGCCCTCGCGCTCGTCTTTTCTTTCCTCTGTCATTTTCAAAGCAGTCATTGTGGCCAGAATTGCTAAAATAAGGGTGAGATAAATAGGAAAACGCATAGTGATCTGCTGGTTTACGGTCAGGGTACTGCCAAGCCATTCAAGCAGTCCGTTCACGACAACGCTTGGGTCGTAGATAGTGCCCCGATGGTCAGGGTGATGATTGTCCCTATGGAGCGCAGACGCATCTGCAGGCTGAGTACTTTTGGCCAGTCGTCAGGATTGCCTTCGGCCACCAGCGAGTCGTAGGCGATGGCCTCGTCCGCCCCGCTGGCCATTGCTTCCGCCAGGCCGCTCAGGATGCGGTTGGTGAGAAATGCCCAGAAGATAAGATGAGGGTTGCCCAGGGGAACAAAGGCTATAAGACACATCTCGGCCACCATGAGCAGGGAAGTGGCAACTATCAGGAGTTTTCTCCCTAAAATATCGGCTAAAGCACCCGGAGGGTACTTCAGCGCAGACTATGGTAATGGCCCAGACGGTATTTAAAAGAGCAAATTGCTCAATGGTCAGGCCGAAATCGAGAAAGAGAATAGTAAAAACCGGATAGTAAAAGCGGGCATTGAAAAACACCCGAAAGGCAATAAAGAGCCGAATGTTTGGAATTGCAAAGGGTGATGCTGCTGAAGGCATGCTATTTCCTTGAAATAATAGTGGAAAATGGATCGTCATTCATCTCTGTGAAATGGCAGAACGTGATCACTTTTTATCACCTATGGTACATATCGGCGAGCAGGAAGCACCGTTTGATCGGAACGTGACAGATACACTTCTATCCTCCTGACCATCAGGGAAAGAGCCAGGCAGAGGATAAGATACATTAGGGAAATGGTCAGCCAGACCTCAATGGTCGCCTGGGTGGAGGCCATGACCTGCAAGCCCTGGAAGGTGAGCTCCTGAATGGAAATTATCGAGACAATAGAGGACCATTTAATGGTGTTGATAAATTCGTTGGCCAGCGGCGGCAACATGATGCGAATCGGCCTGGGGCAGGACGATCAAACGCATCAATTTCCATCGGGTCAACCCCAGAGCTTTGGCCCGCCTCCCATTGTCCGGTATCGATTGCCTGGATGCCGGCTCGAACTATTTCCGCAATATACGCACCCTGGAAAAGAGCCAGGGTAAGGACTCCCGAGAGAAACGGGGAGATGAGACCCGGTTCAGTGAAGAGGAAAGTTACTATCTGCCGCACGTCTTTCCGGACTTGTGCGAAAAATTTCCTCGACTGCCAGGAAAGTCAGCAATTGGTCGCTGACAAAGTAGTAGAAAATAAAAACCAGCACCAGAGGCGGGGTATTGCGGATCGATTCAATATACGTTCGGCCGATCAGTCGGAAAAAAAGTCGGGGAGAGACCCGCATCAAGCCTATGGTAAAGCCGAGCAGTACGGCAAAAAGTGTTGCCCAGACACTGATTTTAATGGTGGTTAGAAATCCTTCCACAAGGATATTGGCCGTCCAGCGCTGCTCGTCCGGGTCAAAACGAAACAGATAGGTGGGAATAACCGACCAGTTCCAATGATAATTGAGCGCGAAGAAAAGCCGGTACCATACGTAGGCGAAAAAGCCGACAATAACTGCGAGAATGACTCCGTCGAGTATGGTAACTGCTGGTTTCTTCGGTTGCATCGAAAATCACCCGACCGGGATTCTGACAACTTCAGGTTGGTATCGTAAGAAAATATGGCGGGGCAACTATGGGAAGTTTACCCCGCCATCAAGAGATTTGTGGCTGTTGTTCGTCTATTCGACCTGATTGAGCCAGTCTTTGGTGCCGAACCAGTAATTGTGCCTTTCTTCCAGCCAGCCTTCAAGGGTGCTAACGGTGATCCAGCTGTTGAAGAAGGCCAGAGTGTCGGGGTCACCTTTTCTTATGGCAAAACCAATCGGTTCTTTGGTGAAAGTTCCTTTTACCGGGAGAAAGAGAGTCTCACTGTAATCAACCGCCTCATAAGCGGGGCGGGGAGCATTGCCGACCACAGCATGGACATTGCCGTTGCGCAGTTCCTGATAGGCCTGGGGTTCGGTATCAAACATTCTCAGCTTTGCCTTGGGCATAAATTTTTTTGCGGCAGCAGCGGCGGTTGTACCAAGTTTGACGGCAATCTGCACGTCGGGTTTGTTGAAGTCTTCAAGGGAATCAAAACCTGCGGCAAGTTTTTTATGGGCGACGATGCCCATCCCGGAAAATTCGTAAGGCTGGGTGAAGTTGACCTGCAGGGCGCGTTGGGGAGTAATGCCCATGCCGCCGATAATGACATCGAATTTGCCGGTCAAAAGGGCCGGGATAATACCGGACCAGGCGGTGGGCAGAAATTCCACCTTGACCCCCATATCCTCGGCCAGGCGGGTGGCAACGTCAATTTCAAAACCGATCAGTTTGCCGTTTTTATCTTTCATGGCCCAGGGCTGGAAAATATCCATGCCGACTTTCAGTACCCCTCTTTTTTTAATGGTTTCGATGGTGCTTGCAGCGGATATTTCCTGTTGAAGGGAGGCAGCGTAGCTGAAGCTGCTGCCCAGCAGCAACAGAATGGTCAGAGTAATAGCACGCTGCCAATAAACCGTGTTTTTTCATAATGCTCTCCTGTTATTAGTTATGATTGAAAAGAAATAAATCATCCATGTCATGGTAAACTAAGACGTTTTTCCATTATGCCAACAACTACTGATAAAAATAATGTAATTGAAAGGTACATTGCGGCAACGGTAAACCAGATTTCAAATGTCAGATAAGACTCGGCGATGAGGGCCTGACCCTGCATGGTCAGATCATAAATGGCGATAGTGCTGACCAGTGCCGAATCCTTTACCAGGGAAATAGCCTGGCTGGTAAGGGGTGGGAGCACTGTCCGAATTGCCTGCGGAATGATGATATGTCGATAGGTGGCAAAGGTTGTAAGTCCGAGGCTGCTTGCCGCCTCGACCTGTCCCCGGTCTACGGACTGGATGCCTGAACGGAAAATTTCCGAGGCATAGGCCCCTTCAAAAAGGCTCAGGGCGAGAATTGCTGCGGTCATCCTTTCAAGTCCCAGCATTGGGCCGAGCACAAAGTAGATAAAAAATATCTGGATCAGGAGCGGTGTATTTCTGCTGGTTTCAAGATAAATAACTGCCAGTCCCCGGGCGACAAAGGAGTTGGAGAGGCGAAAAATTGCCGTCAATAAGCCGATTGCCAGGGCAAAAAACAAGCTTATCAGGGAGATCTGCAGGGTTATCATGAGCCCTTCGATTAAAGGGCCGGCGACGATTCCCGACTCGGTGGATGAAAACAGGTAGCGGGGAATTCGGTACCATTGCCAGTTATAGCCGATGTTTTCGGCACTGTGCACAGCCAGCCAGCCGAGGATGAGCGATGAGCAGAGTGAATTGGCAGATATCAAAGAGAGGGCTGCGAAAAAATGTTCGCAGTCCTCCACCGTTATTTTTATAAACTGTATGGTGCCATATTTGCTTGTTTGTTCTTGATACGCCTCCCTTTTGTACCTGTTGAGGGATGCGAGGGGCTTAGAATCATTTCGAGAAACGTATACCTTCAGGGGCATGCAAGAGTCCCGCTCATCAGGAGTAATACTTTTTACGGGTGAGCTGCTTCCTGGCCATTTCGGATATAGTCCTGAAATCAATTTTACCGCTGCCCATTTTCGGCAGTGATCTCCCAGACCAGAAAAATTTTCGGCAGAGCAATGGCCGGAAGATGTTCGTGCCATCTGTTTGAGGACGGTTTTTTCCTCTAAGGGCGTGGTTACCACCGCCACTATCCTCGCCCCTTTGATCGCATCCGGGATCTCCACAACACAGCAATGGCTGTCTTCCGGCATGAACTTTTCCAGTACATCCTCGATCTTCACCAAAGAAACCATCTCTCCGCCAATCTTGACAAATCGCTTCAGACGGCCCACATGCCAGAGATAGCCATCTTCATCGATATTGCCCATATCACCGGTGTCATACCAGCCATTGCGGATATGCAGGGAGGTCTGCTCGAAGTCATTGAAATATCCTTTCATGACGCTGTCGCCTTTAACAAGGATACGGCCATCTTCTCCGGGACCGCATTCCTTGCCGGTTTCGTAATTTTCGATGCGGACCTGAACCCCGGGGATGGGCTTGCCGACACTGCCGGGTCTGTTGGCCTGCGGCGTATTGGTGGAAATAACCGGTGAGCATTCAGTCGCGCCATAGCCTTCGAGGACGGTAATATTATGCCTGTTTTTAAACCCCTCTCTCAGTGCATCCGGACACTTGTCGGCACCGGTCAGGGCAATTCGCAGCGTGTCGAAGTCGCCTTTTTCTGATTTTCGCAGATATCCCCAGAAAAAAGACGGGGTGCCGACCAGGCATGTGGCCTTATGTTCTCTGGCGATAGTGCAGACCTTTTTGAAATCAAGCGGATTGGCGTAGGTGAGCATGGTCATGCCGAAATATATGGGAACCCAGAGATCGACCGTCAGCCCAAAGACATGGAAAAAAGGCAGGGTGCAGAGAAACACATCGTCACTGCGGAAATTAAAAATAGGTGAAACCGAGTTGACGTTGGCCAGAATATTCTTGTGGGTTAACTGCACCGCCTTTGGGTCTTTTTCACTGCCGCTGGTGAATAGGATCACCGCGGTATCGTCTTCATGGCCGCAGTGCACGAGCTTTTTTATCAGTGCTGCGGGAAGCACTGCAGTCAGCGCTGCTCGAACTTTCAGGCTGGTGGTGATTGAGGCCATGATGTCTTCGATATAGATCATCCCGTCGACAGGGGGACACTCAATTTTTTCCAGCAGTGCTTTTGAGGTAATGATCGTCCTGAAATCACATTTTCCCTGGGCATATTTGGCGTTTTGTTCCGCTCCCGTGGAATAATTGATCATCACTGGGGTTCGCCCGCTCATCAGGATGGCAATCTTGGCGAGAATACAGCCGGCCGAAGTCGGCATCATGAGGCCAATAAACCCCTGGTCGAGTTTACGGAAAAAACGGGAAAGAATTAAACAGGCAATGAGAGATTTGCAGTAGGTGAGCTCTCGGTTGGTTGTGAAATCATGGATTGCCAGTTTTTTCCCGAACTGTTTGGCAATGTCGATAAATTGTATGATGTAACAGCACCGGCGCCTCCTGATCAAAGAAATGTTGTTAAGTTGTACTGCAGATAATCATGTCTGCAGTCAATTTTTCAGTTCGAGTTCGGTAAGGTCGGTTATTGATTTGGGAATCTCTTTTTTAACCTGAATGCCAAGTTCCTTCAAATGTTCCGCCTGGGCAACCAGGTTGCCGCGACCCCGGGTCAATTTCAGCAGCGCATCATCATAGGTACTGTGGCATGTGGCCAGTTGTTTGCCAATTTTTTCCATCTCTTCGATAAATCCCCGAAACTTATCATACATGATGCCTGCTCGCCTGGCGATCTCCAGCGAATTCTTGCTCTGATGCTCAAATTGCCAGATATTTTCAACCGTGCGCAGGGTGGCCAGCAGGGTGGTCGGAGTAACAATAATTATGTTTTTATTGAGTGCCTCACTAAAGAGCGTGTCGTCTTGCTCGAAAGCGGTGGAAAAGGCAGCCTCTATGGGCATAAACATCAAAACGAAATCGAGGGAATGGATACCGATCAGTTCCGGATAATTCTTGTTGCTGAGGGCGGAGATATGCTCACGGATGGCTCTGGTCATCCCGGCAAGATGGCGGGTACGTTCGTGTTCCTCTTCACTGTTGACATATTTTTCCCAGCTGACCAGTGATACCTTGGAATCAATTATTATATCTTTACCTTCCGGCAGGTGGACAATACATCCGGCTTCAGGAGCCGGTTGTTGTGGTCACGAAAACCACCCTGGGTCTCATATTCAAGTCCGCGCCGCAGTCCGGATCGTTCGAGTACCCGCTCAAGAACAAGTTCTCCCCAGTTGCCCTGGGCCTTGGTGTCGCTTTTTAAGGCCCTGGTCACGTAAAAGTATCAGCGTTCTCGATTGGTTTTGGCCGCGAAATCTTCGGCTTCGTCGACCATGCAACCGCTGGCGGTTTGCCTGTATCCCCACTCGGCGGCTATGTGAAGTTTATGGACGATGCCAACGCCGCCATTGTGT
>CAWDYJ010000029.1:0-73787 GCA_963806525.1 uncultured delta proteobacterium | reverse complement strand
AGTCGATATGGCGATAACCGATATCTATGGCCTCTGAAACAGCCTGTGCAACTTCTCCGGTGCTTGATTTCCAGGTGCCAAGCCCAAGGGCGGGAATTTTATCTGTTTTGGTAATAGAGAAATATTTCATTGCCTTCCCCCTGGATGAAGATTTTTATTAATAAGCCATTACCCCCGGCAAACGGAAAATAGGCGGGGACTCTTTTCAGTCCCCGTGCTTTGCGGGGATACGTTCCTTTGCGAAATTGGTTTTTATATAAAATTTGTGCCTTATTAAACTTCTCATCCCGCCCAAAAGCATTGCGGGACTTCTTTCAGTGCCCCCTTGAGGGGTATAAGTTCCTTCACGAAATTGTTTCTCTGAAAAGATCAGTTCTTTATTAAGCTCTCATCCCGCCCAGAAGCGTCGCGGGATAAGTTCCTTCACGAAATTGCTTTCTCAAAAAGCAGAGCAAGAATTTCTAAGTCACTAATAACTCTTCGGATGATAACAGGCAACCATGCAGCCGTCGATCTCGCGCTGTTTGGGTGGCTTCCCTTGACATATTTCAGTCATCGACGGACAGCGTGGATGGAAAGTACACCCGGGCGGCGGCGCAATCGGCGAGGGCAGTTCTCCCCGGAGAACTATTCGCTCCTTGGTCCTGAAAGGATCAGCCACCGGAGTGGCGGAAAGCAGAGCCCTGGTGTAGGGATGGTGTGGTTTGCTAAACAGGGTCTCTCTGCTGCCGGACTCAATCGGTTTGCCCAGATACATGACCATCACTTCATCGGCGATGTGTTTGACCACCGACAGGTCATGACTGATAAACATATAGGCCAGATCAAACTGTTCCTGCAGGGTAGCGATCAGGTTGAGAATCTGGGCCTGGATCGAAACATCCAGCGCCGAGACGGGTTCGTCGAGTACCACGATTTCCGGATTAAGCATCAAGGCTCTGGCTACGGCAATGCGCTGCCGCTGTCCTCCGGAAAACATGTGGGGATAGCGATCATAGTATTCCGGGCGGAGTCCGACACGGCTGATCATCTCCCGGGCGGCTTCCCGTCGCTGCTTGCTGGTCATTGCCGTGTTGACCAGTAGCGGTTCTTCCAGGGCATGGCCGATTTTCTGGCGTGGATTGAGAGAACCGTAAGGATCCTGAAAAACAATCTGTACCTTCCTGTGCAGTTTGCCGAGTGTCATTTTGTCGGCAGTAACCACATTTGTCCCGGTTATGTTCAATTCACCGGAGGTCGGTTTTTCAATCATCGTTACAAGTCTCGCCAGAGTGGATTTGCCGCAGCCGGACTCACCAACCACCGCCAGGGTCTTTCCTTTGACAAGTTTGAAGCTGGCACCGTCCAGGGCCTTGAGGATTGCCGGTTTTTGCCAGGTGCCGCGCTCGACCTTATAATGCCGGGCCAGGTTTTCGGCTTCTAGAACAACGTCTCCTTTCATGCCTTTACCTCTTCGGGATAGTTGGTCGGGAGCCCGTCAGCCAGGGGATAATGACAGAGGGCACGGCCGAAGCTGAGTGATGCGGCGACAGGCGGAGTGCTGCGGCACAGGTCTGTGGCATAGCGGCAGCGGGGCGAAAACAGGCAGCCCACGGGCTTGTCGAATTGCCCGGGAACGACCCCGGCAATGGACGGCAGGATTTTAGAGCTTGACCGTTCCGGCAGGGAGTTAAGCAACGCCTGGGTGTAGGGGTGGTGGGGATCGGCAAACAGTCCCTTGACCGGTTGTTTTTCGACCTGCTGACCGGCATATTGTACCGCAACTCTTTCGGCGGTCTCGGCAACCACACCCATATCATGGGTGATCAGCACCAGCGACATGCCCTGTTCTTTTTGCAGCTTGAGCAGCAGGTCGAGAATCTGAGCCTGGATAGTGACATCAAGGGCCGTTGTTGGTTCGTCGGCGATCAGCAGTCTGGGGTTGCAGGAAATGGCCATGGCAATCATTACCCGCTGGTTCATTCCCCCGGAAAGCTGATGGGGGAAGGTTGACAGTCGTTTCTCAGGTTCGGGGATGCCGACCAGATCGAGCAGTTCAATGGCCCGTTTTTTTCTTTCTGCCCGGTTCATGCCGAGGTGGATTTTCAGCGTTTCAGTTAACTGGAAACCGACGGTGAAACAGGGATTGAGGCTGGTCATCGGTTCCTGAAAGATCATCGCCATTTTGGAGCCGATGATCTGTCTGAGGTCGGGCTTGCTGATTGTTTTCAGGTCTTGACCGTCAAAACGAAGAACATCGGCGGTAATGGTTGCGGTCCAGGGGAGAAGGCCCATCAGTGCCAGCATCGACACCGATTTTCCTGAGCCGGATTCGCCGACAATGGAGACGATTTCTCCAGGTTTAATGTTCAGTGAGACCTGATCAACCGCGGTGAATTGGCCGCCGCCGGTCTGGAAAGTTACGCTGAGCTTGTCAATTTCAAGTAATGGCATGGGGCAATTATGATCGTTTGAGTTTCGGATCCAGGGCATCGCGCAGACCGTCGCCCATCAGGTTGATAGCCAGCACGGTAGTGAGAATGGCCACCCCCGGGAAAGTGACCACCCACCAGGCCCGCAGAATAAATTCCCGGGCCTCGGCCAGCATGGTGCCCCATTCAGGGGTTGGCGGCTGGGCACCCATGCCGAGAAACCCCAATGCCGCGGCATCAAGAATAGCGGTGGAGAAACTGAGCGCCGCCTGGACGATGAGCGGTGCCATGCAGTTGGGCAGGATGGTGATAAACATCAGCCGCAGGGACCGAACCCCAATGACTCGTGCTGCGGTAACGTAGTCCTTGGTCATCTCCGTCATCACTGCCGCCCTTGTCAATCGGACATAATGCGGCTGCTGGACGATGGCAATGGCAACCATGGCGTTCATAAGACTCGGCCCGAGGACGGCGACGAGGACCAGGGCCAGCAACAGGCTGGGAAAGGCCAGAACGACATCCATGATCCGCATGATGAAGGTGTCCACCCGACCTCGGAAAAATCCGGCCATAAGGCCAAGAATCACCCCGATAACCAGGGAAATAGACACAACGATGCAGCCGATAAAGAGCGAATAGCGGGAACCGTAGATCAGTCGAGACAGCATATCCCGACCGATGGCATCGGTACCGAGTAAAAACTGGAAATCACCGCCGGCCTGCCAGAAGGGCGGCTGCAGCAGGGCATCCCGGAACTGCTGATTGGGCAGGTGGGGGGCGATGAAATCGGCAAAGACTGCGACCAGGATCACTGCCAATGAAAAAAAACAGGCCCAGGACGGCACCCCTGTTCTCACTGAAATAGGACCAGAATTCGCTGAGAACCGCTCTGAAACCGGTCGGGCGGTCATCAACTGTTTCAACAATATCAACGACGGTTCTGCATGGTTGTTTCGGTCATGGTTAATCCGTATGACGTATTTGCGGGTTGATCAGGCCGTAGAGCAGATCAACAGCCAGATTGACGAGCATAACTATTGCCGCGATCAGCAGCAGGCCGCCCTGGACCGCCGAATAGTCTCGTCTGAAGATTGAGTCAACCATCCACTTGCCGATTCCTGGCCAGGAAAAGATGGTTTCCGTTAGGATTGCGCCGGCAAACAGCACGCCGACCTGCAAACCGATCACGGTGATGACCGGAATCATCGCGTTGCGCAGGGCATGCACGCCGATGACCCGTTGCGGTCCAAGACCTTTTGCACGGGCGGTACGCACATAATCTTCGCTCAGAACTTCCAGCATGGCCGAACGGGTCTGTCTGGCGATGACCGCCAGCGGAATGGTGCCAAGCACGATTGCGGGAAGAATGAGGTGGGAAATCGCTGAGGCAAAGGCCCCTTGCTGTCCGGAGAGGTAGACTGTCGATAAGCATGAAACCGGTGACAGGCTCGAAATAGTACAGCAGAGAGATACGGCCGGATACCGGAGTCCAGCCGAGGATTCCGGAAAAAAGAATGATGAGCAGCAGCCCCCACCAGAAGATCGGCATGGAATAACCGGTAAGAGCACCGGTCATTACTGTGTGGTCAAAGATTGAACCTCGACGGGTGGCGGCAATCATCCCGGCCGGCAGACCGAAAAAAATGGCAATAATCATCGCACATGATCGACAGTTCGGCGGTCGCCGGGAACAGGGTCATGAATTCGTCCAGCACTGGCTTTCTGGTGATAATGGATGTGCCGAAATCGCCATCACCAGCTGTTTGAGATAATATCCATACTGGACGATGACCGGTTTATCAAAACCGAGTTCAGCCATCAGTGCGGCATGTCTTTCCTCGCTCATTCCCCGCTCTCCGGCCATCAGCAGTACCGGGTCGCCGGGGAGCATACGGATAAAAACAAAAGCGACCAGGGTAACGCCGAAAAAGGTGGGGAGTATGACACCCAATTTTTTTAAGATATAAAGAAACATGGATCAGTTCTCTGGAGTAAAAATCGGCATGAAAAAGGCCGGACAGATTTTCTCTGCCCGGCCTGCGGGAACTGCTTACTTCAAGTCAACACCGTAGAAAACATTGCCGCCGAAAGGATCGATACGGAAATCGACGACTTCTTTGCGAACCGGCTGAAATACCACTGAATGGGCAATGGTTGCCCAGGGAGCCTGCTCTTTGAAAATAACCTGAGCCTCTTCATAGAGTTTGGTGCGTTCGGCCGGATCAGAGACAATCTTGGCCTTCTGGATCAGGTCTTCGAAGGGCTGATAGCACCACTGGGCGCGGTTTGCACCGCCTACACCGTCACATCCAAGCAGCACGGCCAGGAAGTTGTCCGGATCACCGTTGTCTCCGGTCCAGCCAAGAAGGACGGCACCGTCACGATTTACCTCTTTGGAACGTTTGAGGTACTCGCCCCATTCATAAGAAACGATTTCCACCTTCACGCCAACCTGCGGCAAAATCAGCCTGGAGCAACTCAGCCATACGCCGGGCATTGGGATTATAAGGACGCTGAACCGGCATAGCCCAGATGTTCATGTTCAGGTCGGTGACACCTTCTGCAGCCAGAATTTTTTTGGCGGCATCTGGATCATAGGGATCATCAACGACGGCATCATTATAGGACCAGATAGTTGGTGGAATTGGATTTTTGGCAACTTTTCCGGCACCCTGGAAGACCGCGTCAAGGATGGCCTTCTTATTGATAGCCATATTCAGCGCCTTGCGAACCTTGGGGTTATCGAAGGGGGCCATTTTGGTGTTATAGGCCAGGTATCCAACATTCAGACCTTCTTTCTGCAGCAAATTAACATCGGGATCTTTTGCCATTGCTTCCAGGTCTGCCGGATTCGGATACGGCATAACATGACATTCACCGGCTTTTAGTTTCTGATAGCGAACAGAGGCATCCGGAGTGATGGCAAAGACCAGATTGTCGATAGGTGCCTTTCCTGCCCAGTAGTCTGGATTGGCTTTATAACGAATCACTGCATCTTTTTGATATGCCACGAGCTGGAAAGGGCCGGTGCCGACGGGTTCGAAATCGATCACCTCCGGAGTACCGGCTTTCATCATTTTGTCAGCATATTCTGCTGAAAAAATTGAGGCAAAATCCATGCCCAGGTTGGCGATGAATGGAGCTTCAGGGCGGTTGAGGATGAATTTGACGGTATAGTCGTCGACCTTGACGATGTCTTTCAGCAGATCCGGCATGGACATACTGTTGAAATATTCATAGGAAGCACCGCCGACTTTATGGTAGGGATGGTTTATGTCAAATTGGCGCATGAAGGTGAAAATAACATCATCGGCGTTGAAATCACGGGTGGGAGTAAAGTTTTTGGTTGTATGAAATTTTACGCCTTTACGGAGATGAAAGGTATACTCTGTCCCATCGGCGGAAATATCCCATGTTTCAGCGAGACCCGGTCCAATCTCAGTTGTGCCTCTTTTGAATTCGACAAGTTTGTTGAAAATCTGGCGGGAAGAGGCATCAAAGGTTGTCCCGCAGTATAAAAGGCGGGGTTAAAACCTTCGGGACTGCCTTCGGAACAGAACACCAGCGTTTTTTCTGCAGCGAAGGCATGTCATCGAAGCCAGCAACAACGTCGCGCCACAGAATGCAGCAATCAGATTCTTCGTTTTTCTCATCTTTTTGATCTCCTCTTTTTTTTGATAACAGACCCTGTTATAGGATCTGCGCTTTCTCACTCTCCATCAATCAACTTTAAAAGACACTCTGGTTCTTTTGCGTACCAGTAATATTGTATACTCAATGGTATCAGCTGCACGGTATACTAATCTGTTGCTGTCAAATAGTAAATTAGAATTAACTATTTTTGGTTTTAATAAACAATCTCCATTAGTGTAGTTTTTTTTCAACGCTCCTCAGTAGTAAAATAACAGTAACAATCATTTGTCTGAGTGCACTAATATTGTTGCGGTTAACTATTTTTTCCACTTTGAATATGGATTGTTGACCAGATTGGCATTGTAATATCTGCTGTCATCAGTGACTTCTTCACCTATCCATGGAGGTTTCTCAAATTTTTGGCCCTCGTAACTCAGTTCAATTTCTGCGAAAATAAGACCTTCATTTTCTCCCAGTAAATTCGATCTACCTCCCAGATAAATCCCTCAAAGGGAATCTTGTATCGGGTTTTTTCGATAAGAGGTTTGTGACAGAGTTCGTTGAGCATCTCCCGGGCCTCATCAATGGGAATATCGTATTCATATTCAAGCCTGGTCCCACCAACATTTGGGCCTTTGATGGTCAAAATACCATCGATCATTGATTGTTCTCACCCGAACTGTCCGGCCTTTCTCCGAGTTTAAATATCCCTGACAATAGGATTCGCCTGTACCAAGGCTACGCCAGTCATCGTTTATTATCAGGAATTTTTTCTCGATTTCTGTTCCCATGAAAATCTCCCTAGTGGTGAGGGTAAGAGTTGCCTGTAAGGGACGGTTCTTTGGCAAGTTCGATAGCTGAAAAATTCAAGGTGCTGTGGACGGTGAGCAAGGGAAAAAGAAGAGCGATGGCAAAGATATTAACCAGTGGTATCATACTGATAAGGGCAGGGAGAACTCCAAGACGAAAGGCGGGACTGCTGTGAGTGCGAAGCCAGCGAAGTTTTCTGCCAAGAGACCAGCGACGGCGTGAGGCTGGATAGTCGATAAACATTAAAGCCGAATAGTAGGTGTACAGCAGAAAGACGATTGCCTGACCTATCCCTGGAATAAAATTAACAAAGAGGGCGACAATGGTCACCAGAATACCTAAAAAGGCAATTTTTATTCCCTCGAAGATGTCGGAAAAAAAACCGCCGACGGAAAAATTTGCATCACCGTCGAAATGTTTTCCGGCATACATTTTTTCGGCAGCTGTGCTGAGAAAGACATAGCCTGGAGTTGAAAGGCTGTAGGCAAAAAGAAAGGCGAGATAAAAGGCAACAATTCTTGAAACAATGAGAAACATCCAGCTGCTGACCAGCCAGCCTGAATATTTTATCCAGCCAAGAACGGTATCGGTTGCCGGCGCCGTAGCCAAAAAATTTCCTGTCACCTGATCCATAAAATCGACAGTAAAATGATAGCCGATCCAGGTGAGGGTGATAGTCATCAGGAAAAGCACAAAGCTCCAGCCAAAGAGCCTTTTACGACGAATTATGAGGGAGAGTGAATGGGATAAGGGAATCCATTCAGCCGTAGGTGGTGAGGGTAGATGGAGTTGCTTTTGCATCGTATATATTGGTATAACGATTAAGTTTGCAGGTCCAACAGGTTGTGTCTCAAAAAAGATGAAACAAAGAACACTCAAGAAAGAGATGATTATATGCTTTTTCTGTTGCCGACCTGTCGCTGATTCTGTGGGCGCGGTATGTATGGCCGGCATAACGCCTGATTGCATGGGCGTTATGCCGGATGCGTAAAAGTATAGATCTTTTTAGCTTTGTGTAAAGGTCAATGGCGGACAATTTACCAATCATGGGCAATTTTGCATGATGGCGTCGTAAAAACTCGTCATCTTGTTCGTTGTTACAATTTTTCGTATCATTACGACGTACCGTATGTACGCCGAAATAATAGAAAAATTGCACGACTCCAATATGAAGGTTTTTACTTATCCATCGAAATTTGAGGTTTTTACGAACTTGTCTTGCATGATACCCATTGTTTTTTTTTGGTAAAGAAAACAATGTCCTTAAGAAACACGTATGCTCCTTTAAGGGGTGTAGAAAAGAACACCTGACAGGCAGAGACAAAAAGAATCCTGCCGTTCCTTTTGACCCCCGGGGTTAATGATTTAATGCATTTACGGAATAAAAAGAAGAATCGGCCGGTTTTTGTCTGCCAGCAATGCGGCTATCAGAGTGGAAAGTGGCTCGGACGGTGTCCCGGCTGTGATGAGTGGGAAAGCCTTGTTGAGGAGATAGTCTCCGCCAAAACCTCTGATGGTGGCTCCCTGGGCCAACCGCAGCCGCTTTATCTGGCTCCCGATGGTGATGAGGAACGAATCAGCACGCGTATGGATGAGCTGGACCGGGTACTTGGCGGCGGCATCGTCCCGGGTTCAGTGGTGTTGATTGGTGGTGAGCCGGGAATCGGTAAATCCACCCTTCTTCTCCACCTTCTCGCCTCGATAGCCGAAGAAGGGAGCAAGGTTCTCTATGTCTCCGGTGAAGAATCTGCCCGGCAGATAAAAATGCGGGCCAGGCGTCTTGGGCGCTATTCATCCGGAAGAATTTCTGGCCACAGAGAACGTGGTCGAGCATATCATGGCCATGACCTGTGCCATGCGACCCATCCTTCTGGCCGTTGATTCGATCCAGACCCTGACCTGTGATGATGTCTCCTCCTCGCCCGGTTCGGTCACCCAGGTTCGGGAATCGGCCTACAGGCTGCTTGGCATGGCCAAGAAAGAGAATATCCCGGTAGTCCTTGTCGGGCATGTCACCAAGGATGGCGCTATTGCCGGTCCCAAGGTGCTTGAGCATATGGTCGATACGGTGCTCTACTTTGAAGGAGACAGAAGCCACGCATTTAGAATCCTGCGCACGGTGAAGAATCGTTTCGGTTCTACCAATGAGATCGGCGTTTTTGAGATGAAGGAAGAAGGACTGGTCCAGGTGCGCAACCCTTCGGAGATTTTGCTGGCCGAACGACCGTTGAATGAACCGGGTTCGGTGGTGCTGCCAAGTGTCGAGGGGACCCGGCCGATTCTGGTGGAGGTTCAGGCTCTGGTCAGTCCGACCAACCTTGGTACCGCCAGACGTACGGCAATAGGGGCCGACCAGCAGCGTTTGTCGCTGCTTTGTGCGGTGTTGGAGAAAAAGGCTGGCCTGGATATGTATGGGCATGATATATTTCTAAATATTGCCGGAGGTATGCGTATTGATGAGCCGGCACTCGATCTGGGGGTGATCTGTGCTTTGGCCTCCAGCCTGCTCGAAAAACCGATACCTTCGACAACTGTGGTTTGCGGAGAGGTTGGTCTGGCCGGGGAAGTCAGGGCCATAGGCCATGTTGATATTCGCATTCGTGAAGCCCAGCGTTTAGGCTTTACCCGTTTTGTGCTTCCCAAAAGCAGTAAGGAGCGAATAACCTGGAAGCCGGACATTGAATTAATAGGTGTTGCCCATCTCCAGGAGCTGATCGATGTTGTGTTTGGTTGAATGAATTGATATTATCACTGAAATCAAAATGATAAACTCATAAGAACCTGATTTCTTACGACGCCATCTAAAACTTAATAAGGAGCGATACTCATGTCTGATCATCATCAAGACCACCAGGAAGATAATTCTGTGAACGTAAAAGTTGCCGTGTTTTTTGCCGCAGTTCTTGTTGCCATTATCTTTATTGGCTGGATAAACTGATGGTGTCGTAAAAACCCCCCAAAGGGGATAGCAATACCCAAAGGGCATAGAAATCTTCATCTTCCTCGTTGTGCGCCCGAAGGAAGTGCCCTTGGGGTACGAATTCCACTATCATTACAGGTACCCTAGTACGCCGAAATGATAATGAAATTCACACGCCTCGAATATGAAGCTTTTTACTTAACCATCGAAAATTGAGGTTTTCACGAACTTGTCAAATTGAACTGGTTAAAAATTTTCTGATGAGCATACCACTATACAGTATACGTTCCAGGGGGGCTGATGCAGCCTAAAGAATCTGAAAATATGCTTCAACTGTGATCCGGACCGGGAAGTTGTTATTCTGCTGACGGACATGGTCGATTATGCGCGGAAATCCTCGGGGATGACCCCGGAAGAGATCCGGGATTTTCTCATCGACTACCATGGGCGCATCAATCACATCGTCCAGCAGGAGGAATTATTTCCACTGGAAATTGAACCCTCAGCGGGAGACGGCAATCTGATTATTTTTGACAAACGCCCGGGTGAGGACCGCTGCGGTATCTGTACCCGGGCACTGCAGGTAGCCCTCCAGATGGCTGAATCCATCGCCGATGGACGTCTGGCGCCAACCAGAATGGGCATCCTGCTGGGGCGGATAACCGAGGCGCAGCTGGGGACCAGAATGGCCAAGTTTGGATCGAGTTTTGCCGTTGCCAATCGCCTCGAAGAACTTTGCGGACATTTCGGTACCCATCTGCTGATGGACCGTGAAGTAGCCAGGTACCAGAGGGGGTTTGAAAAATATCTGGTTACAATAGCCAAAGTGAGCCTGACCAGTGTTTTGCATCCAATGAATATTTTCACCCTCTATAAACCGGGAATTCAGGATTGTCCGCAAGATCTCGATGAAGCGGAGTTAAGGAAATTTATTGAGCTGAAAAATCAGGCTATGGAGTTCTTCAGCGGGAATCTGCTCCTTGGCGTTGCGCCGGATTTTCCGCGGGTCAGGGAAGAACTGCTGGTCGCCCAGAAATTTTTCAAGGAGCTCACCGGTAGGGAAGATGCCGGCACTGAGCGAATTCTCGAATATATTCGAGAAACACCTTTTCCAGCGGCTGATTTTGATCAGCGCGGCATGAAGCTCATGGAAAAAAGACGCGATTCGCTTGGCGAGCGATTGTTCCATCTGTCAAAAGAATTGCTGCGGGCCCTGAATCCCAGTTTTTATCATGCCCTGGTGGTGGACACGAGATGGGAGCGCTATTTTAAGCTGGAATGGCAGAAGAAAGGCTGCACCATAATCCAGATCGGCAGTGTTCCTGACGGGATCTATTATCTGGATACAGGCACGGCGGTGGCTTTAAATGATAAAGGGGAGGTGCTCACCACCATGGAGGCGGGAGCAATCTTTGGTGAGATGGCCTATTTTGGTAAAGAAAAAAAACGAACCGCGACCGTTCTCGCCAAAACAGATGTGGTTTTGCGCAGGATTTCCACTGAAGATTTTACCAGGCTGCCGGTTATAATCAGTATCTTTGAACGGATTGCCTTGGCGCGCCGGCAGGAGTTTGCTGATAATCTGAGACATATTGAAGAGACAGCCGCGTCCCCGGGCTGATTGATCAGTGGGGAGCGCGGCTTTGGTTGCAGTGCCCTGCAGCTATTTCGCCGTCAGCACGACATAGGTGGAGTAATTTTCGGCACGGACCCGCAGGAGTACCTTGTCGGATTGTGATTCTTTGAGGGCTTTGTTGAGCTCTTTCAGATTATGTACCCGTACCCTGTTGACCTCTTCAACCAGTTGACCCGGTTGCAGACCTGCCTCCGCCGCAGGGCTGCCGGAAGCCACATCACTGATGATCAGCCCGCTGTTTTCGGCATAGTCGAATTTCTTGGCCAGTTCCGGGGTGAGTTCCTGTAAGGTCAGGCCGTACTGGTTAAGGGAGTCAACGTTATTTACACCCGGGCCTCTCTGCCCGAAATTCGATGGCTGTTCGCCAATAGAAATCTGAACCTTTTTTTCTCTACCGTCACGCATAATCTCGACCACCGCCTTGTTCCCCGGCTGAAGGAGGGCCACACGATTACGCAGATCCGAAACATCCTCTAACTCAACCCCATCCAGGCGAAGGATGACGTCCCCCTGCTGGAGGCCTGCCGCACTGGCTGGCGAATCTTTTTGCACTTCACTGATAAGGATGCCGCCGGCGTCTTTCAGGCCAAACGATTCGGCCAGATTTTTATCCACGTTCTGGATGACCACCCCCAGCCACCCGCGGGTCACCTTGCCCTCTTTTTGCAGCTGGCTTTCAATGGATTTGGCCATATTAATGGGGATGGCAAAGCCGATGCCCATATAGCCGCCGGTTCTCGAGAAGAGAGCCGTGTTAATGCCGACCACCTCTCCCCGGCCATTTATCAAAGGTCCGCCGCTGTTGCCGGGATTAATGGCCGCATCGGTCTGGATAAAATTTTCATATTCGTTGATGCCGACACTGGACCGTCCGGTCGCGCTGACGACCCCGACAGTTACGGTCTGGCTGAGGCCAAAAGGGTTGCCGATGGCGATGACCCACTCGCCGACTTCCAGACCGGCTGAGTCGCCAAGGGGCAGTACCGGGAGATTTTTCGGATCCTCTATTTTGATGAGGGCGACATCGGTCTGGGGATCCGTACCGATAAGTTTGGCATCAAAATCCCGGTTGTCGGAAAGGGTAACTTTAATAGTGTCAGCTCCTTCCACCACATGATTATTGGTCAGGATGAACCCGTCTTTGCTGATGATAAAACCTGAGCCTTGGCCGCGTTGTTTGAATTCTCGCGGTTCAGGTTGTCGCTGGCGGAATTGTGGGCCAAAAAACTGCTCGAAAAAGGGGTGGTTGAACAAATCTTCGGGGATCTGTCCACCCTGATAGTTGCTTGTTGTGGTTTTTTCCACCTTGATATGGACCACTGCCGGTTTTGCCTCTTTGACGACATTAACAAAGGCCTTGGATGCTCTGTCGAGGATGGCGATGTCTTCGCTGGTGCTGGTTTGGGCAAAACCCTGAGCGGTAACGAGGGTCAGGCAGAGCACCAGCATGGTGAATATCCCAGACAGTGGGAGGGGTGCTTTTTTTATGGTCATGTACATTCTCCTTTGGATAAAGACAAATATATGGATAACAACGGAAAATTTGCCTGCAATAAGAATAAGAGCAAATTGAGTCTATGACTATGGAGAACAGTAAACGTGAAAAAAAGGCCGTCAAGAAAGATTACTGAAATGTAATCTTGCCAAACCGGACAGTGCTTCTGGCTGACGCACTGCCCGGTGGGGGGAGAGGTGTAGGGTAGTTTTGTATCAGCTGCGGATCATATCAGCTATCTGAAAAGCGACTTCCAGACTCTGCTCCGCATTGAGTCGGGGATCGCAACTGGTCAGGTAGTTTTCAGCGAGCTCCTCGTCGACGATGTTGTGCGCACCGCCGGTACATTCCGTGACGTTGTTGCCGGTCATCTCCAGGTGGACACCTCCGGGAATGGTGCCTTCCGACCAATGGGTTTCGAAAAAGCAGGTTATCTCGGCAAGGATATCATTAAAATTCCTGGTTTTATGGCCGGATTTCGCAGTATAGGTGTTGGCATGCATCGGATCGCAGCTCCAGACTATGTTGAAACCCTCTTTCTTCATTTCCCTCAAGAGTGGGGGCAGAGCCTTTTCAACCTTTTTCATGCCAAGGCGGGTAATTATAGTCAGTCGTCCCGGCTCGTTGTCAGGGTTTATGACCTCGATAACCCGTTTGACGTTGTCCAGGTCATAGGTGGGGCCGAGTTTTAGGCCGATTGGGTTATGGACCCCGCGTAAGAATTCGATGTGGGCTCCATCGACCTGGCGGGTGCGCTCCCCGATCCACAGCATGTGCGCGGAACAATCATACCAGTCGCCGGTTATACTGTCCATGCGGGTCAGTGCTTCTTCGTATTGGAGGAGCAGTGCCTCATGACTGGTGAACAGCTGGGTCTGTTCAATTTGCGGGGTTTCCGAGGAAATGCCTATGGTTTCCATGAATCGGATCGCATGGCTGATCTGTTTGGCCAGACGATCGTAGGAACGGCCCATGGGCGATTGGGCAATAAACTCCTGGTTCCATGCCTGCACCCTCTGCAGAGAACCGTAGCCGCCGCGGGTAAAGGCCCGCAGAAGATTGAGGGTCGAAGCGGCCATATTATAGCCCTTGAGCATGTATTTCGGGTTGGGAATGCGGGATTCCGGGGTGAATTCTGCAGTGTTGACCATGTCGCCCCGGTAGGAGGGCAATTCAACACCGTCGATTACCTCGGTATCGGAAGAGCGTGGTTTGGCGAACTGACCGGCAATCCTGCCGACCTTGATCACCGGCTTGCCGCCAGCATAGGTGAGGACAACAGCCATCTGCAGAAGCACCTTCAAGGTTTCCCGGATATTGGGGGCGGTTACCTGGGTGAAGTTCTCGGAGCAATCGCCCCCCTGCAGGAGAAAGGCATCTCCGGTTACCGCTTTGGCGAGCAGCTTTTTAAGGGAACGGATT
The DNA here is from genome assembly GCA_963806525.1 of uncultured delta proteobacterium. Lineage (GTDB taxonomy): Bacteria > Desulfobacterota > Desulfobulbia > Desulfobulbales > Desulfocapsaceae > Desulforhopalus_A. Next base: position 59,460 of record CAWDYJ010000029.1, on the reverse strand, counting down.
TCGCCGGCAAAAACCAGAGGCGGCAGGGTTGCTAAATTGGTCAGAACTTTATCCACAGCTTTCTGTTCCGGCCAGCTTGGCTGCTGCAGTGCCGTAAATTTTTGCCAGCTTGACTTTGTCCAGTTTTTATGAGCGGTCGGCGTCATTTTTCCCTCAAAATAATAGATGGTTTTGATTGTTTCGTTGTTTGGGGGGCAGATCAATTTTTAATAGCAGCACCGCTCAACATCAAAGGCGTTCAGAATTCGTAATTCCTGCTCCCTTCTTTTACCTTCAAGTGGCGGGTGAAACACCAATTGCGGCACCATTTCTTCGATGGTGCCACGATCAGGGATAGAGTCTAATCCATAACCGAGAATCTTGCCAGTTCTAGTGTCCAGAAGTTCGGCATCTTTTCCGTTGGTGACGACGGCAAGAGGAATACAGTACTCGCGGTTGATGACTCTGGCCGCAGCAATTGCCGCGCGCTCCCGGCTGACCAGAGAACCGGGGCCGTAGCGGATGATCATGTATTGCTTTTGGTGAATGAAAATGGTGAGTTCAATGGTTGAGGTGACGAAACATCTGGAAAAGAGTGTTTCAACCTTCAGTCTTGGCTGCAGCTGGTTTCGCTCGTAGCCTTTTTCCTCCACCATCAATCGAGTCAAATCCTGGCGAATACGTTCATCGTCGGTGTCGGTCAATTCCTCTCCGGTGAGATAATCCTTGAGGGTGCCATAAATGAGGTGATGAGGTTTTTCTACACGCATATGTCTATCGGTAAAAACTATTAATCATTTCGGGTAATGCTGGGTTGTTCTATGAAAAATAATAATCTCCCTTGGTTTTACAAGTGTAACGAAAATTTTGAACTCTCTATTTCCCCTGGGCGGTAGATAGAGGCCCCTCGCATGACGAGAGATTTGAAGGGCCTGTATGCAATATTTCTCCTAGATTTTCGGTAAATTGGCAATCGACTTGGCAATTTCTTTTTCAGGATAATCAAAGTCATACAACTGTCCGGCAAAGTATTTGTCATAGGAGCCCATGTCAATCAGCCCATGCCCGGAAAAGTTGATCAGAATGGTTTTGGGGTCGTTACGGTCACGGGTTGCCTCAATTATAGCGCCGCGAATTGCATGACATGTCTCCGGTGCCGGGATAATCCCCTCCGTCTTGGCAAAGAGCACTCCGGCCTCAAAACACTCCACTTGGTGCAGCCGCATGGGCTCGATGATCTTTTCCCGGACCATGGCAGAAACGATTGGCGCCATGCCATGGTAGCGCAACCCCCCCGCGTGAATGCCCGGTGGAATGAAATCATGGCCCAGGGTGTACATGTAGAGCAGCGGTGTCGTCTGGGCTACGTCACCAAAATCATAGGCAAGCTTTCCTGCGGTGAGCGTCGGGCACGAGGCGGGCTCGGTGCCGACAAAGCGAATTTTTTTGCCTTCCAGGAAATCGGGGAGATAGGGGCAGGCAAGGCCGGCAAAATTTGATCCGCCGCCACAGCAGCCAACGATGACATCCGGGTATTCTCCGGCAATTTCCATCTGTTTTTTTGCTTCCAGGCCGATAATTGACTGGTGCAGAATTACATGGTTCAGCACCGAACCAAGCCCATACTTGGTGTCGTCTCTGGTGGCCGCATCTTCTAATGCCTCGGAAATAGCAATCCCCAGAGAACCCGCTGTGTCGGGCATTTTTTCGAGAATGGCCCGGCCGGTTTTTGTCTCACTGCTCGGGCTGGCGACAACATTGGCACCGAAAGTGTGCATGATCGATTTGCGGTATGGTTTCTGGTCAAAGGAGACCCGAACCATATAGACCTTGCACTCGAGGCCGAACTTACTGGTGGCAAAGGCAAGGGCACTGCCCCATTGTCCAGCCCCTGTTTCAGTGGTCATGCGTTTGACGCCTTCTCGTTTATTGTAGTAGGCCTGGGCGACAGCGCTGTTGGGTTTGTGGGAGCCGACAGGGGAAACGCCTTCATTTTTAAAGAATATTTTGGCTTTTGTCTTGAGGGCCTTTTCAAGGCTGCTGGCCCGAATCAATGGGGACGGGCGCCAGATTTTCAGGATCTCAAGGACCTCCTCGGGAATATCAATGAATCGCTCGGTGGACATCTCCTGTTCGAGCAGTCCCATGGGAAACACCGCGGCTAATTTTTCCGGTCCCATGGGCTGCTTTGTTTCCGGATCAAGCGGCGGCAGAACGCCGTTGGGCAGATCCGGCACAACGTTATACCACTGGGTGGGCATCTGATCATCACGCAGGACAATTTTTTTGTTCATGATTTCTTCTCCTTTAAAAAGGTCTGTTGACTGCATTTTGCCCGTGGGGCAGCGTTATGTATGGTGGCGTCGTAAAATCTTCATATTTTTTACAATCTATTTTTTTGGGTGCATTTATCCCATATGATCCGCGGATCAAAGGCTGCGACCGCCAGCATGGTGGCTATGACCACGATGCAGAAATATGTGGCTGCAGGTGCGGCATGCACTGAAGAGAAAAAACCAAAGTTGACGAGAACGGAGAGCAGGGCAATGACAAATATATCAAGCATTGACCATCTGCCGATAAAAGTGATAAACCGGAACATTCTTGTTTTCCGACGCAATAAATTTACACTGCATGGTCGGGTGGAAAACAGGAGAATGATGAGACCGACTATTTTGCAGATGGGCACTACTATGGATGCTGTGAAAATGAGCAACCCTATGAGATAGGAACCATGCTGAAAAAAATAGATGATCCCGTCCATGATTGTTGCCCGATCAGGGATACCCAGAAAGTCAACCCGGATTATCGGCAAGAAATTGGCCGGTGGCAAAAAAGATGCCGCAATGAGAAGAAGGACCCAGGTTCTTAATAAACTGGAGGGCTTTCTCGTGTGCAAAATATGCCTGCAGCGGGGACAGCTTTCTCCTTCACAGGCTGTTGGGGAGAGTTTATGGCAGACCGGACAGAGAATCAGACCCTGCCGGAGGGCAGTAACAACTGCATCTGCCGCAAGATAATGGGGGGCAGCTGGTTCGGGGAGCCTGTTTGGGTCTTTGTGGTCAATAGCCTGCCAGAAGGCATCACGGTCAATGACTGTTGCGATGGCCAGGGTAAGCACTACCAGCCCTGAAAAAAAGAAAATTCCGCTATGATAATAAATATGCGACGTATCGGACATTTTGATAATAGTTACCACGATTCCCAGCAGATACACCTCAATCATTGCCCACTCCTCCAGGTGCAGATACGACCGGAAAAGCCAGGTGAGATATCCTGGAGAGCGTTTTATAGTGAGCTGCGCGGAAACAACAAAAATAGAAGTAAGCAGAAGCAAGGGGAAGATGACTGCCGAGAGCAGTACCATGAACGCGACAACGTAATATCCGGTTTGATAAAAGTTAATGATTGAGTCGATGATATTGGCAGAATCTCCGAAACCTAATGATTTCATAGTCATAAGAGGCAGCAGTATGGCTGGGAGATAGATGAGCAGGCCGCCGGTACTGAGAACCAGTGCTTTAATAATTGAATTGGCGGTTGCTCTGCTTATTGTCTTGTCGCAGCGGGGACAGACTATGGATCGTCCGGATGTGTTTTCTGTCTTTGTAAAAGCATGTCGCAGTCGGGACAGGCCATGAGATTTTGCAGATTTTTGGATGAACGCAACTTTGGGTGCAATTATAACAAGTACCCTTAGTGGATATATAAAGATACCTCTCATTGAGTACGGGAAAAATAACGCTATCATGGGCTATAGTAGCGTGATCCGAGCTGTTTGTCATATGAAAAACTGTTGCCGTCCGGGAGTCGGGCGGTGAACAGTAATCTGAGGGAATTCAAGAAGGAAATAAAGGGTACATGGCCGATAACAGGTGGTTGAAGATAACAATAAAGACAGATCCTCTTCTGGTGGAACCGATCAGTGATTACCTGGTCGGGGTGATCGACGCAGGGGTGGAGACAGGTGCCCGTGATGAATTGCTCTACGGGACAGTGAACGGCTATATTGAACAGGCGAATCTGCAAGTCGGACGAAGTCGATACTATTCTCGACCAGGTGTCAGCCTATCTTGACGGGTTGGCAGATATTTTCAATGTTCCAAAGCCAGACCTTTCCTCGACCATGATCGACGAAGAAGACTGGGGGAAAAACTGGAAAGACCATTTCAAGCCTTTTACCATCGTCCCCGGTCTGGTCATTGCCCCAACCTGGGAGGAATACCAACCGGCTGCGGGAGAGGCGGTCATTACCATGGATCCGGGAATGGCTTTTGGTACCGGTCACCATGCCACCACCAGTCTGTCTCTGGAGCTTATTCGACGGACACTGGTTGAAAATGGTGGACAGCGGCTCCTTGATGTGGGGACCGGAACAGGCATTCTCGGCATGGCGGCATTGCTGTTTGGGGCCAAGGATGTCTTGGGGCTGGATAATGATCCCGAGGCGGTTTCGGCAGCAGAGGAGAATGTGCGCAGAAATTCGTTGCAGGACTCATATGCAGATAAGCCTTGCTCCCCTGTCTTCGCTTGATACAGCCCTATGAAATAGTGGTTGCCAATATTGTCCATGATGTGCTGATCAGTATGGCAGACGATTTAACCCGCTTGACCGCCGATGGCGGTACGCTGATTTTGTCCGGAATACTTGCAGGAGAGCAGGCTGCTCATATAATCGATGTTTTTACGGCAAAAGGGTTTCGGCTGTCAGAAGAGAAAAGTTGCCAGGAGTGGGCGGCGCTCAGCTTTGACAAGAGTTGAGTGCTGCAGTGGCAGGCAGGAATTATTTATGAGATTCTCGGGGTGTTCATCGGAGTGAGCTGGTAGTCGGTATCGAAAATAATGCCTACTCCGTCTTTTTCCTGGCGGATAACGATACCGTTGGCGCAGACCCAGATATTTTTGTCGCTCAAGCTGTTTCAGACTTTCCATGGAAAGGATGAAGCGCAGTTTTTTCAGATCATCGAAATTCAGATAAAATTCGACTGTAACTTTGGCGGCCATGGGGAATTTATGGGCGGTTTGCAAAAAGGCCCCGCCTGAGCTGATATTTGCCGCAACGGTGTCAATTACTGGAGATTGATCCTCAACATGTCTATATGATATTCTGGCCTGAAGGTTGAGAGAAAAGCGTTGTTGTTCTCGTCGTTCAATCGACATGGTTTTTCCTCAGCTCAATGGGTATATATAGTTTTGGCAATACGCTGTTGTTTATTCATACTTACGGAATGAAAGAGAATTTGTCAATTTCAAAGAGTTTGCAGGTTCGGTTGAGGTCAAGTGTAAAAATGATAATTTTTCATTGATAGGGTGGTAACAAATAGAAATGCGACGTTTTTTTTTCGATCCGTCTTCGCGAAACGGTGACAGGGTCTTTCTGTCCGAGGAGGAGTCTCGCCATATTTCGAAAGTGCTGCGGCTGAAGGTCGGTGATATCATAGAGCTTCTTGATGGTCTTGGGCGGGATGTACCAAGCTGTTATTATCGCTGTCGGACGTCAGGTGGAGGTCCATCTCGAGGGACTTGTGGCAAGGGAAGCGGGGGTCGGTAAACCGCTCTGGGTTTGGCAGGGGATCCTGAAAGGGGAGAAGATGGATACCGTGGTACAAAAATGCACCGAGTTGGGGGTAACCGGGCTGATTCCCTTTCAGAGTTCCAGATGCCAGGGCAAGCTTGATGCTTCGCGGGCCCGAAAAAAACATGAACGGTGGCAGCGAATCGGTCTTGCCGCCTGCAAACAGTGCCTGCGTCTCCAGACGATAAATATTGATATGGGGGCAACCTATGCCGATTCGCTCCGTAAAAAATCGGATGACAATACCATTTTGCGACTGCTTTTCTGGGAAGAGGAAAAAACAACCCATCTTCGTGATATTGGCGACATTAATCAGGCCGACTCCCTCGCTCTGATGCTAGGGCCTGAAGGAGGGTTTTCCACGGAGGAAATTGAGCAGGCACGTCTGCTGGGCTGGCGAACCGTCAGCCTTGGTGAGAGGATACTGCGGGCGGAAACGGCAACGCTCAGTGCTGTTTCCATAGTCCAGTTTCTGGCCGGCAATGTATAACCCAACGGAATCAATTTTTAAAGGAACGCATACCCTCTAAAGGGGGTACTGAAAAGAGTACTCGTCAAGCGAGTATTAAAAAAAACACCCCTCAAGGGGGTACTAAAAAGAGTCCCGGGTATAGGGGTGAAAAAAGAGTGATGAGGAGAAAGGAATTACAGTGGTAATACAAAGAGATCTGTCCCGTTCGACAATACTCGGCACGTCATCTCAACCGATACAGCTTGAGGAGGCATTGGCCCGCGGCCATCAGATAGTCGATGTCCGTTCTGCCGGAGAATTTCTGGCAGGGAGTATTCCCGGGGCAATCAACGTTCCTCTCTTTGATGACGACGAGCGCAGTGTCATTGGCACCATCTACCGCCATGGTGGACATGAGCAGGCTGTTGATCAGGGCTTCTACTATGTTGAAAAAAAATTATCCGAGCTGCTCTGTAGCCTTTCAACCCTTTCAAAACGAAGCCTGTGACGATTTTCTGTGCCAGAGGAGGAATGCGTTCCCTGTCTGTTGTCAATCTCCTGGACCAGGCCGATTTAAGGCCTTTCAGCTTGAGGGAGGATATAAGCAATACCGGCAGAATGTTCTTGATCGTCTGGTCCATTTCCAACCGAAACTGATCGTCATTCACGGACTCACCGGCACGGGAAAAACCCGTATCCTGCAAAATTTAGATCCTGCCATCGATCTGGAAGATCTTGCCGGACACCGCAGCTCGCTTTTTGGTGGTCTGGATCGGCAGCCGAGCAGCCAGAGGAGCTTTGAAAGCAGACTGGCCCACACTATCGGCTCACTCGGCAGAGAGCCCTATTTTATCGAAGGAGAGAGCCGCAAGATAGGACGGGTTTTTATCCCGCAATCGCTGGCCATAGCTATGCAAAATGCTGTCCTGGTCAATGTTCACTGCAGCCTGGAGACCAGAATCAACCGGATCATTGAGGATTATCCGGTAACCAGTGAGGCGATGCGGAACCAGATCGAGACTATTCTTAAATCCCTCAAACAGAAGATGGGTGGCAGCAAGGTAGAGGAAATGTGCCTGCTCCTGAGAAACGGGCAATTGTCTGAGCTGGTCCGTCTCCTGCTCGTCGATTACTATGATAAGCGGTACAGCAGGGGCATGAGCAGCTATCAGTATGCCCTGGAGCTCTCATCTGAAGATATAGATGCGGCTGCCGTCCGACTTGCCGAGTTTCGCCGCACTTTTTTATAAATCATACTGTTCTTTTTTGATGCAGTGTAAATATCAGCCGATATATCCTCCCTTTTTACAAGTATTGTTTTTCCCACTCAATTTTGTCGATGGCCAATTGGACATTTCCCTCTATCTTTGATACAAGTTGGTTTAAGACCAATGGAATTCTTCTCTTTATGTATATCGTCAATGTGATTGATTTATTATAAATTTTTAAGAAATATCATATTTCCGCTACACGGGATATCAGATGTTTTGAGCAGGGAGATCTGGATGAAAATAAGGGCTTCAATCAATAGTAAAATCAATGGACTGGTCATCTGCAGCCTGTTGCTGCTCGGTGCTGTATCTGTTGGTATCTCCTCCTATTCCCTGATAAAGAGAGGTAACGAAGAAGTTGCCGGGTATCGCATTGCGATTATGGCTGAGAAAAAGGCAATGCTGACGAATATTGTTGATACCGTTTATGAGATAGTTCAACACAATTACGCTGCAGCGAGCGGATCATCAGAGGTGGATCGGAAGGCCGAGACCTTACATACCATAAATTCTCTCAGGTATGGGCAAGACGGCTCAGACTATTTTTATACGGTGGACACGGTTTCAAGGACTATGCTGCAGCACCCGAAAGAAAGCCTTGTTGGAAAACCGGATACCTTTTTTAAGGACCCCGACGGCAAGCAGCAGATTGTTGCCCAGGTAGACATTGCCCGGCAGAAGGGGGCTGGCTTTGACGAATATAAATGGGCCAAACTCGGTGAAAAGGAACCGCAGCCGAAATTGACCTATGTGAAACATTTCAATGAATGGAATATGGCAATTGCCACCGGTATATACACAGATGATATCGATAAAGCCATTGCTGTCAAGAAAGAGGAAATCAGTGCAGCCATTCGCGCGCAGATCTATTGGCAGAGTGGGGTAATAATCGGTCTCATTCTGTTGTCAATCGCCTTAACCTATCCGATAGTTTCTCTGGGGATAGTCAAACCGATCCGGACTATTATCGCAATGTTGAAAGACATCGCTGAAGGTGAGGGCGATTTAACCAAACGGATCGTGGACAATTCCGGTGATGAAACCGAAGAAATGGCCAGCTGGTTTAACCAGTTTGTCGAAAAAGTACAGAATATCATAAAGGATGTTGCAGAAAATGCCGGAACTCTCTATAGCTCATCTCAGTCGCTTACGGGGATTTCCAGGCAGATGGCAACAAATGCGGCCCATACCTCCGACACAGCGAACAGTGTTGCCGCCGCCAGTGAGGAAATGAGCGCCAATATGCATTCGGTGGCGGCTGCCATGGAAGAAGCCTCAACCAATGTCAGTATGGTTGCCGCGGCCACTGAAGAGATGTCGTCGACAATTAATGAAATTGCTGAAAATACTGAAAAAGCCAGGGATATTACGGCTTCTGCTGTGACAAAGACCAACAGTGCCTCCTCACAGGTAGGCGAATTAGGCCGGGCAGCCCGGGAAATTGGCAATGTCGTTGAGACCATCACGGAGATTTCCAGCCAGGTCGATCTCCTCGCGCTTAATGCAACTATTGAAGCAGCACGAGCAGGGGAAGCCGGCAAAGGGTTCGCCGTTGTCGCCGGGGAAATTAAAGAGCTGGCTCGGCAGACTGCAGAAGCCTCTGGAGAGATTAAAAAACGGGTTGAGGGAATTCAAACCAACACGTCCGGGACGGTCAACGAGATCAACGATGTCTCCGAGGTGGTCAATGAAATTAATGCAATCGTTGCCACTATTGCCTCAGCGGTTGAGGAACAGTCGGCAACGACCCGGGAGATTGTCAGCAATGTCTCCCAGGCCTCTGTCGGGCTCTCTGAAGTGAATGAGAATGTGGCACAGAGTTCCCAGGTTTCCAGCGAGATTGCCCGGGATATAAGTGATGTGACCACCGCTTCAAATGATATCTCGAACAGCTGCAGTGAGGTAAATACAAGCTCAGAACAGCTGGCCGGGCTGGCGGAGAAGCTCAACCAGATGGTCAATAAGTTCAAAGTCTGATGGGGGAGTTTACGAACCAGAGTCTCCCGGTTTGACTACGGGTTCAATCAGCGAAGATTGAATCCAGCCCTTCCGGTCGGTTTCATCAGTGACATAGCTGAAATCCCCATGGGTTTTTTGCGGATAGACCAGCCGGCCTTCCGGCAAGGTGCCGATCGAAGCTGACGAGGTAAAAGGCGAGATGTATAGTTTTACCTCCGAGGAGATCACCACCGAAGGGTTGAAATCCTGATAACGGAGCAGGGTTCCGGCTGTTGCCAGCAGAAAAAACAGGAAACAGCCTGTTCCTGCGCCGATGGCAAGCTGTCTGGAGAAACCGGTATTTCATGGCTGCCAGCAGAAAAATGATGCTTCCTATCAACACCATCAGAATCAACGCCGCCCACTGGTTCAGGCTGAGAAGTCGGAAAAACTGTTCCGCTCTTGAGAATTCTTTGGGAAAGAGGCCGTTTTCTTTTTTGACCAGTTCGAGATTGCCGACAATATCTGAGTCTGATGGCGAAAGCCGCAGGGCCCGTTCAAAATTGAGCAACCGCAAGACCTACTTTGCCTGACGATGCGTAGCTGTTGGCAAGATTGTAGAGCACGGCTGGGGAATAGCCTGCGGTCTCCGTTATCTTCTGGTATTTTTCGATAGCCTGGTCGTAATCGCCACGGCTGTACGCTTCATTTGCCTCCCGGAAAAGGCTGTCTTCAACTGTGTCGGCAAAAATAGTTGTAGCCGACAGAAGCAGGAGCAGTATGGACAGAAAGCAACGCAGGTTTATCCGGTTCATAGCAACCCCTCAAGCTCTGTTTTCAGGTAGTTACAGTAGTCCTGCATCTTTTTCTCCGTAAGGCTGGCACCGCCATAGGCAGCCTCGTCAGCGGCGCTGAAAATTTCGATAAGATGTGAATCCGCCTGTCAGTCGACTTTTGATATCAGCGAGGCTGAGAGCTGCAGGTTCGATATGCCAGAGCGGGCCGAGCTGATTCTGGATCGCCGTTTTGCTTAAAGAAAGGAAGGTGCGGCCATCTCCTTGCGCCTGGGCTTTTTCGAGATTTTTCAGGTCATAGTCAAGCAGCAGTTCTTTTTTCTGTCTTTGGTGCAGGATTTCGGGATGTTTTGCGATATTTCGCTGGTGTATCCGAAAAATGAGGAGAGCCAGCAACACGACAATACACAGTATGCAGAGGGCCATAAACCAACTTTTTGTAATGAGTGGAACGATGCGGCCATGATATGTTCCCGGCTGCAGATGGATTGGTGCCAGTCCGGTGATAGTTGCAGCAGCTGCATCCTCTGTGACAGGCTGTGGCTGTGGCTGGACCACCGGTTGAACGGTGTGCGTGTTGCTGGTCACTGTTGCCGGTTGTTGCAGATGTATCGGCACAGCTTCGCTGGTTTTGGTGACATACTTTTTTTGCCCGGGATCAAAATAGCTAAAAGAAAGAGGGGGAATGTTGGTTATTGCCCCGTTTCTGGCAACTATGGCCTGTTCAAAAGTTTTGATGCCGTTATAGCTGCTGCCCAACTCCAGAAAAGTTGCGCTGGGGGAGTAGGTTTTCCAGTCGGGACTATCTGGAAAAACAGGAGCTTCTACCCGGTCAAAATTACCTGATACCGGAAATTTCCATGGTGAGTGTCATCGGTTCCCCAATCTCCACCTCAACGGGCTTTGCCGAAACCGCCAGGTCAAAGTCGCCGATTGCACCGGTAAAGTTTGCCGGCTGCTCATCTGTCAGGCAGGGGCAGGACCTTAAAAACAACTTCGGGACTGACCGAGACAATTGGTCTCCGTTCACTATTGCCAAAGAGGCTGTCGATGGCGGGGTCGTCAAAAAACGAATCAGCAAAAAATCTGTTGCTGCCAAACGGAGACAGGGAGCGTCTTTTCTGGGGGATGAGCAAGGTAGCATCAAGAGAAAAGCTGATTGGATGATCGCCCGCCTTGATCCCCGATAAGCTCGTGTCCCAGGTCAGGACATGATAGCTTCTCCCGTTTACCAGCTCTTCTGTCTGCTCCGGTTTTTCCGGCAGCTGGGACATTACGACACCGTCGCCGTGGAGGGTCGGCAGGGAGTTTATATCGGCTCTGTAGGCCTGGGTGAAATAGGCTTTAATGGTAAACGGGACAATCTCTCCCGGATAATGGCTGCCCGTTTCCGAAATACGGATAAAGGACAAACTTGTCCTTGGCCTGATCGGTTGCCCCGGAAGATCCGCTGGGCTCCTGCCCGGCAGGGGTCACCTGAAAAGATATCGGCTCTGTAGCGTAGGTGTTTCTCCCGGCTGTCACCTTGATGGGTGGAATGGTGTATGCGCCGGGTTGGGTGGCCTGAACCAGGTAGTTATGGGAGATTGAGGAAGAAATAGAGCCATTGATTACGCTGATCTGACTTGATGAACCTTGACTGTGCAGATAAATATTGTCGATTTCCGGTAACTCAAGCGGGCCATTCTTACTGGTTCCGGTGACCGTTACGGTCAACCTGGCAGCTTTATCCTGGGGAAAAGAGAGGTGACTGAGCGAGGCATCGACCGTGACCTCGGCATTGGCCGCGAAAGACCAGGGGCAGAGAGTGCAGAGGCCAAGGATACTCAGGTAAATAATAGTTTGAAAAAAGATGAGCTGTTGTCGCATTACCAGTCTTTTTTTACGTCATTTTGATTGTTTGTGCCGGATGGAACAAAGTTCAATTCGCCTTCCTCGTTCTTTAAGGCATTGAGCATTTTCTCCGCTTCTTCTTTGGTCATTTTACCAAGTTGCTGGCGGACCGCATCTTCTTTTGCCTGTTGTTCCGGATTGTTATTTTCTTCACCAGCCTCGCTTTGTGGTCTGGGCTGGTTAGCGGCGGAGTTATTTTTTTCTGGGGTGGCTTGCTCCTTGTCGTTATCCTGGTCTTTTGGCTCTTTGTCCGGTTGTTTTCCCGCCTGGTCATTTTCAGACTGATTTTCGTCCGGATCCGATTGCTGCTGGTCCCTGTCCTGCTGGGAAGAGTTGTCCTGTTTCTGATCTTCCCCGTCGCTGTTTTGCTGCTGATCCTGATTGTTGTCCCGGTTCTGCTGTTGTTTTTCCAGCTCTTCCAGTCGTTTTTTTATAACGTCATGATTGTGTCTGGCATCCTCGTCATCAGGGTCGAGCTCCAGGGCCGCCTGCAGAGAGTTGAGAGCCTGCTGCCAGTGATCGATCGTCGCTTGGGGATCGGCTTGCAGTGCCTCTGCTCCTTTCTGGTAATAGCTGTTGCCCCGATTATAGTAAGCCTTTTCCTGGAGTGCTATATCGTCACTTTTTAGTGCCTTGGAAAAAGCCTCTATTGCATCATCGTACATGTTGTTTTTATAGGAGCTTGTACCGAAATTATAGAGCAGTTGCGGATCATCTGGTGATTTTTCCAGCTGCCCCCGATAATACTCGGATGCCTGCAGATAGTCGCCCCGCTGGAATGCTTCTTCCCCTTCTGAGCAATATGCCTTACCGGCGCTGGTGAGGCCCAGCAGCAGGACAATTGCAGCCACCTCTGCCACTTTTTTCTTCCGTGTGACTAAACGGTGTATGGTCTTTTTAAGCGAAAGCGAGCTGGGTTTTTTTTCTTTCACCGACCAGCAATTCCAGAACCAGGCATAAAAGGGCTGCAGCAAGCGGCCATTCAAACCTTTCCAGGGGTACTTTATGCCTGCGTTCCGCCAGTTCTTCCTTGGGAATAAGGGCGAGTTTTTGTTGGTAAATGGTCTCCAGACCTTCGCCGGCAGAACCAAGAGGAACATACATACCGCCACTTTTTTCGGCAATAGCTGAGAGTATGGTCTCGTCGAGTTTGGAAGTGATAAAGTTGCCCATCTGGTCTTTGATAAAGCCTTTGCCGCTCTCTCCTGCAATCGGAATGAGTTCGCCCTGACTGGTGCCAACACCGACTGTGTAGATCGTCAATCCTTCTCTGGCGGCTTCTTCCGCAGCTTTAACAGCGTCCCCCTCCAGGTTCTCGCCATCAGTTAAGATAATAAGAATTTTATGATTTGCACCATTGTTCAGAGTCTCCATCGCCAGGTTGATAACCGACGCAATATTGGTGCCGCCCCGGGGAATTATATCTGTTGTGACCGCTGCAAGAGAATCCTCAAAGGCATCGTAATCGAGGGTCAAAGGGCACATCAGATAGGCTGAACCGGCAAAAGGAATCAATCCCACCCGGTCGCCATCCAGCTGTTGAACAAAATCGAGTATCGCCAGATGTGCTCTTGTTAACCGGTTTGGTTTGATATCTTCTGCCAGCATGCTTTTTGAGGTATCGAGGGCAAAGAGCAGGTCGATACCTTTGCGCTTAACATCAACCCACTGAAATCCGTACTGTGGGCGGGCAAGAGCCGCAAAACAGAACAAGACCGCAAGCAGCAGCAGAATATTTTTATACCGTCTCCTGCTTCCTGAAACATTGCGGGTCAGCCGGCCAATGAGCTGATGGGCGGCGAATCTCTCCAGGGCAGCCTGCCGTCTCCTCTGCATGTGGCGAAAAAGAACTGCCAGGCCAAGACAAGCGATAACTCCGGCGAATAACCAGTGCGGTTCAGCAAAGTTCATACTATCACTCTTAGGGGAGTTTTTTCCGCGACTGAAAAATTTCCAGACTCAGCAGGAGAAGACCACCGAGGACGAAAAATGGAAAGAGTTCCCGGTAGGATTCAAATTTTTTGATAGTTCTTGTCGTTGTCTCCATCTTGTTAATTTCGTCATATATTTTTGTAAGAGATGCGGTGTCGGTCGCCCGAAAGTAGATGGCGCCTGTTTTTTCCGCCACCTTGGTCAGGGTATCCTCATCGATATCCACCTTTGCCTGAATAAGTCGGCGGCGGCCAAAATTGTCGGTTACCGGCATCGGTGCCTCGCCACGGGTCCCGGCACCGATAGTGTAGGCCTTGATGCCCAGTGTTTCAGCGGCCTCGGCAGCAATGAGCGGGGGGATTCGCCCGGCATTGTTCATCCCGTCAGTCAGCAGGATTAAAATCCGTGATTTTGATTTTCTGTCTCGAAGCCGATTGGTGCCGCTGCCAATTGCCGAGCCGATGGCCGTTCCATCTTCGATCATGCCTATCTGTAATGATTCAAGACGCTTTCGCAGCCAACTGTGGTCAAGGGTTAAGGGACTGACCAGGTAAGGACGGCCGGCAAAGGCCAGAAGACCGATCCGGTCGTTGGGGCGCTGCTCGATGAATTCATCGACCACTTTTTTGACGACCTCAAGCCGGTTGGCAGGTCTGCCGCCGAGGGTGAAGTCCATCGCCTCCATGGAACCTGAAACGTCAACCGCCAGAAGAATATCGATACCGCTGGCCTCGATCTCTGTTGTGCTGTTTCCCCACTGTGGTCTGGCTAAGGCCAGGATGAGAAGAAAAAGCACGACCAGGCGCAGAAGGAGGTGGAGGGTACCTGGTCGTGTTTTTCTCGTTCCGGCAAGAGACGATGCGAGGGAGGTGGTTGAAAACAGCAGTGCCGGAGCCCCGCCGGCCCGCCCGTAACGAAGGGCCAAGAGGGGCAGCAGAGCGAGCAGCCAGAGCAGTTCGGGATGGAGAAATCTCATGACCGGCTCGCCCTTTGATCTGCAGTGATTGCTGCACTTGTTCTTTGTGGTCTCGATCCCTTGGGAGACTCAGCAGGTTCGGTCCTCTTGATAAAAGTGGTTATCGCCTCTTCCATCTTTTTCAGGTTTTCAATCTCCGGGACATGGTGGGCAAATTTGGCCATATCCGCCTGTTCAAGGCAAGCCTGTAATTCGGATTTATGGGTTTGCAGGGGAGAATCGGCACCGACTGCCGTCAAACTTTGGAGAAACTCCCGCGTGGTCTGACGGGTCGACTGGATGGCAAACCGTGATTCGATATAGCTACGGAGGATCTGGCTTACCCGGTCCATGTAGACCAGAGCACGTTCCGGACTCAGCCACTTTCTGGCCTCCGCCAGCTCGAGGAGGGCTTTCTCCCAGGGAGGAACGGGCGGGGGAGCTGGTATTGTTCTTTTTTTGAAAAACCAGATAATTGCCGCGGCTGCCAGCAGAACAAGAAGGACGATTCCAATAATCAATAGATAGGGCGGTCGTTCTGTTGTTGACACAGGACCGTATATGTCACGTAACTCTTCGTCACTGACTTGATATGGCTTGATTTTTTTGACTCGGTGCGGTCTGGGTTGTGGTGTCGGGCTTCTTGAGAAGAGTTAAAGGCGCATCACTGCCGCCCTCAGCAAAACTGCCGACGGGGAGTATCAGGAGCAGTAACAAGGGGAGGAGCAAGACCCGTCCAATCATGACACCCTCCCTTTGCGAGCACTGAAGAAGCTCAGCAGGGCGGGCAGATATGAGGTATCGGTAAAGAGATCAAGGAGATCGATACCTGCCGAGCGAAGACTTTTCTGCACCATTTTCTGTCTGGTTCTGGCTCTCTCACTATATCGTTTTCTGACCCTGGCATCGGAGGTGTTTAAATCGATCTGATCGCCGTTTTCGGCGTCCTCCAGAGTGATCCAGCCGACATCGGGAAGTTCAAATTCCCTTGGATCCGAGACGATCATTGCTATCAGATCATGGCGCCGGTTGCTGATCTGCAGTTTTGGCTGCAGTTCTTTGAGGTCCTGGTCAAAATTATTGGGCAGGCAGAAATCAGAAATAAGAAAGGCCACGCATTTTCTCTTTATAACCCGGTTAGTGAAATCGAGAGGCACTTTAAGATCAGTTTTTCTCCCCTTTGGTTGGAAAAAAAGAATCTCTCTGATGATTCGCAGGATATGACCTCGCCCCTTTTTGGGGGGAATGTAGAGTTCGACGGAATCGGTAAAGAGAACAAGACCGACCTTGTCATTGTTACGAACCGCAGAAAAGGCCAGAACGGAGCCGACCTCGGCCATCATCTCCCGCTTGGAGCTGTTGGCTGAACCGAAATCGCCGGAACCGCTGATGTCAATCATCAGCATGATGGTCAACTCCCTCTCTTCCGTGAATTTCTTGATATGAGGGATTCCCGTACGGGCGGTGACGTTCCAGTCAATTGTCCGGATATCGTCACCCGGAACATATTCACGGACCTCGTCAAAGTTCATGCCGCGGCCTTTGAAAACCGACTGATAGCTGCCGGCCAGGCTGTCATTGACCAGCCGATTGGTCCGGACCTCTATCTGGCGGACTTTTTTGAGGATTTCCCTGGTAAGCAATGTATCCATGGTCGCTTAGCCTAAAATCAGGGAACCGGGACCGTGTCGAGTATCTTTCTGATCATATCCTCGCTGCTGATCCCCTCTGCCTCGGCTTCATAGCTAATCCTCAACCGGTGGCGCATGACGTCCATTACCGATGCCTTGACGTCATCCGGGGTCACATAGCCCCTGCCGGCAAGAAAGGCAAGACAGCGTGACACGGCCTTGAGATTGATGGTGGCTCTCGGGGAGGCGCCGGTCTCGATATATTCTTTCAGCTCAAGTTGAAAGCTCTGCGGTTCACGGGTGGCGTAGACGAGAGAGACGATATAGTCTTTGATCTTGTCATCCATATAGATGGTGTCGATGATCTTTCTGGCGGCCAGGATATCGCGGGGATCGGTAACCGGGGTAACCTGCATATTTGAGTCGGTGTGGTCGAAACGATCGAGAATGGCTCTTTCTTCGGCCCGGCTTGGATAGCCGACGACGACTTTGAGCATGAAACGGTCGATCTGTGCCTCGGGCAGCGGGTATGTTCCTTCCTGTTCGATCGGATTCTGGGTGGCCAGGACCAGAAAAAGCTCCGGCAACAGAAAGCTCTGGTCGCCGATGGTCACCTGCTTCTCCTGCATGGCCTCAAGCAATGCCGACTGCACCTTTGCCGGTGCTCTGTTGATTTCATCCGCCAGGATAATCGAGGAGAAGATCGGCCCTTGTTTTACCTCAAAGGTTGTCTGCTGCGGGTTGTATATCTGGGTGCCGATAATATCGGCGGGCAGCATATCCGGAGTAAACTGAATTCGCCTGAAGTCGCTCTGTATCGCCCTGGCCAGGGTTTTTACCGCCAGGGTTTTGGCCAGACCGGGGAGTCCCTCAAGGAGGATATGGCCCCCGGTGAGGAGACCGATCAGCAGGCGTTCGATGAGGTGATCCTGGCCGATGATAACTTTGGCCAGTTCGTATTTTAGCGGGGCAATCCAGCTCGGAGCTCTCTTTGACTGCCTCGTTGATTCTTTGAATGGAACTGTAGATATCGCTTTGTTGCGATGTTCCGGATGAATCGGCGGATGAAACAGTCGGGGGGTATGAACTGCGGTGATTTTTCTGACATGGAAGATTCCTTAAGCTTGCTGAAATTTGATTGCATCGTATAGCAAATTACTCTACCCTTTTGGGTACTTTCTCCTGAGCCATTCGAGAACTTCGAAAACCCTTTTTATTTACGACACTAGAAAAATGCGAGAGTCATCAATATAGTCAGGCAACATTGCAGGAATCTTTCATGAGCATTACAAAGCTGTAATGTTTATGAAAATCACCTATAAGTCTTGCAAATAGATTCTGTTTTTTTCGATAGACCATACCGTTGAATCTGGCGATAATCTTGCCGAGTTCGTCGGTTATTATAACGTCGTAAGCACCTAATCGCTTTGGTTCTCCCAGCTCGGTTGCCGTGGCGAAAAGAGTACCTGACGATTTGCTGTTTAAAAAAGAGATATTTGCATTGACGGCTAAAGCCAACTGGCCATGGCTGTTTGATGCCACGGCAAAAGCCAAATCAGCGAGGGTAAAATGGCGCCGCCCTGGACGACATTTGCCGCATTAAGGTGTTTGTCTTGAATTGTCAGGCTGGCTTTGCAATACCCTTTACCGACCTCGACTATTTCAATACCGGTAAGAGCAGCATACCGATCCCGGGAGAAAAATCTTCTGGCTGTATCTGTATCCACGAAAATTCCTTTTATGGTTAGTAATTATTCCTATTTAATGTGTTGACAAAACAGTTAATAGAGAACATTCTATGCCCTGTAATTATTTCAAATCGAAGTTGGAGCAATGAACTGAATTTCATATTAACCTGACCGCGGACTCAGAGTGCAAGTTTATTCTGCAGGCAGAGTTCCCAACCATTCAATTCCAGAAGGAGTTTTCATGAAAAAAGTACTTGTTGCCTATTCCAGTCGAACCAAAAAAACCGAAGCCATGGCCAATTACATCGCCGAAGGTCTTCGTATGACGTCCTGTGAAGTAGATGTAAAACCCATTTCAGCTATCGAAGATGAGGCAGGTATCATCGGCTACGATTGTTACGTCTTCGGTTGTCCAACCTATCACAAAGATATGACCGGTGGAATGAAGCAGTTTCTTTTCAAGGCTGAAAGTGCCAAACTGATAGGCAAATTCGGTGGAGCTTTCGGTTCCCACACCCACAGTGGTGAAAGTGCACCAATGATATATGACACTATGCTGCATGTCTTCAAGATGGATATGACCGATCTTGGACCGTTGAATCTCACTGAAGCTATGGTGGTAAGCGATGAAGGTATGAAAGCCTGTCAGGCTTATGGTAAGGCGCTTGGAGAAAAATTTGCCTGATTCAATAGGAACTTTTTCCGACAGCGCCAGTATTCCCTGCGCTGTCGGAATTTTTACGACGCTATCATCTTTGGTAAAGTCATATGGCTGCAAAGCATAACCCAGCTCTTTTCATCGCCATGCACTTGATAGAACGACTGTATAACAATTACCCATCACTCACTCTCTAATAACGTTTTCATTGCCTATTGCAGGTCGCGACAATTCATCCTTTCTAACTTATTTCCGAACAAAAGCACCATTTTCCGTTTTTTCGGAATAAGCTCCGGAAATGTGGAAAATCAATACTGTCTTACTCTTTTCTGTCTCGAGATATATTTCTTGAGTTCTGCATACATAGCACATTCGCTGGCGGAGTCAGTTTCTTAAAGAAATGGATCAATTTGTGCATAGAATCAACATAAAGAGGAAGATTTGCTGTTTCTGGCAAATACAATCTTTGTAGTGAGGAGTGGAGATGAGAAGGATATCTGTTTTAATTATAATTGTTGTCATATCTCTCTGGGCCGGATGTGTAATGGCACATTCGGTAGCATGGCCGTCAAAGGACCAGAGGAAATAATTTCGTCTGGGATGTAACAAAAAATCTCGATCGTTCCAGTTATTGGCTTGGCCAGCAGCAAATTACTCCCCAGGGAGTCAGCAAGTGGAACTGGATTGATGATGAACCTGGCAAAGGTATTGTCGAGGCGCAATTTTATCTGCAATTTTGGCCAAGAGATAGTCGTTGGAATGATATTGATAATAGAAGGTCCTATCGCAAAGAACTTTTTTGAAACAAACCCTATACCGGAACCTGCAACGATGCTCATGCTGGGTGTGGGCCTTTTCGGGCTGGCAAGAACCCGGATGAGAAGTAACAGAAAATAACAGAACGTACCCTTATTATAAAGAAAAAAGGCAGGCGCAATTGCACCTGCCTTTTTTCTTTATAATAAGGGTTATTCCTGGTAGTAACTGCAGTTGTTGGTTATTTTTCGGTTATGCTCATGCATCGACCAGCAGAGACTGGCAAGCTGCTCCTTTTCATTCTCGGGAAGATCAAGTGCCGAGACCTGTTCAATGAGGATATGGAGAGCTTTCGAATTACGGTCAATATTTTTAAACGCATTGTGAAAGTTGGATGTTGAACTCGTTAATTTTTTGGGCCAGCAATTTTCCTTCATCTTTATCACGCAGATGAATACGGTTATCCAACCGCCCTTTGAGCATATTGTCCAGGGTTAATTCAAATCGATATAACGGCCCGACAATCCTGCGGGATAGAAATAAACATCCTGCCATGACGCATCCGCCGCCAATAAGAAGCAACAACCAGTTTGCCGTCGGTACTTGTTTGAGCAGGACATTAAACAATACGCCTCCCCCGGTCATAAACAGAAAAAAGCCGATAAGCAACTTTTTCTGAAAATCATTTTTAATAATGAAAAACTTTCTGCGCTTATACATTTTTGTCATGAGCGTTTGAATGAGGGTCTGGGAGTTAGTAGACATAAGTTAAGGATATCGTGAAAGATGATCAAATTGCAAGTGAGGAAATTATTATGCAACAGATTTTTTATAGGTGGTACGTAATTTCTTTACTCAATATGTAAAAAAGATACTGAAAACGGCGGGAATTTTTTTTGAGTCAGGCCGAACCTTTTTATTTACAGGAGTGGACACGTTCTGAAAAATTATTGCCCTAGCCGGAGGAATTGGAGTAAAGTGACACGCTTGAGTCACCATTCTGAAAAGTATCAAAACTGCTCAGAAACGTGGGGCGGTTTTGGGCTATTATGTCATGCCAGCCACCTCTCTCATTTCTACCTTCATCTTGCTGTTTTCCGGCAGAGCATTATCAAAAAAATCATGACAAGAGCAAATATCCTTATCAGCATTGCCATCGCGGCAATCTCCCTTAGTTTCTGGGGGCTATTGAACCAGCCGGAGATAGAACCACCATGGCCAAGTCGTATTCAGGGGTTTTCCTTTTCTCCCATGCAGGCCTGGAATGACCCGACAAAAGAAAAGCAGCCCACCGAAAAGGAGATCGAAGCTGATCTGCAACTTCTCGCGGACACCACCAACGCGGTACGATCTTATACCGTTGAAGGTGTCCAGGCTAAAATACCGGCTCTGGCCCGAAAATATGGTATAAATGTTACGCTCGGCGCCTGGATCAGTGAAGATCTGGAAGAGAATGAAAAACAGATAGAGAATGTTATCCAGCTGGCCAAGGAAAACTATCGCAATGTCATCAGGGTCATTGTCGGTAATGAGGTCATACTTCGCAATGAAATACCTGTACAACAGATGGCGGAATATCTCGACCGGGTACGCAAGGCATTGGATATACCGGTCAGTACCGCTGAACCATGGCACATCTGGATCAAAAACCCGGAGCTCGGCGATCATGTCGATTTTATCGGTACCCATATGCTGCCGTACTGGGAGGGGATTCATCTGGATCGAGCGGTGGACTTTGTCGTTGAACATATGGATATGCTCGAAAAAGCCTTTCCCGATAAACCGATCGTTATCGCCGAAGTAGGCTGGCCGAGCAACGGTAGAATCCGTCGCCAGGCCGTTGCCTCTCTTGCCAATGAAGCAACCTTCCTCCGCCGTTTTATAGAGCGGGCCGAGCAGCTGGGCTATATCTATTATGTCATGGAGGCCTTTGACCAACCCTGGAAAAGAGTTACTGAAGGGGCAGTGGGTTCCTACTGGGGGGTGTATGATGTCGAGCGTCAACCGAAATTCCCCTTTACTTCCCCCATTGTCGAGGTTCCGGAATGGCGTGTCCTGAGTGGTATATCAATAGTCGTCGCTCTCATCACCTTTGCCCTCCTGCTCATTGACAGTAAAACTCTCGGTAAAGGCGGCCGGGGTTTTCTGGCCACCATCGCCTTTATTGCCTCTACCGGGGCCGTCTGGATTATTTATAGCTATACCCAGCAGTATCTGACAGTGTCGGCGGTCGTTGTCGGTTTTCTGATGCTTTTTGGCTTGATTGGGGTGGTTATTGTGCTGCTTACCGAAGCGCATGAATGGGCCGAGGCTATCTGGTCCAAAAAGAACAGACGGGTCTTTACTCCGCTCAAGGTACCTGAAGAAATGCTGCCCATGGTGTCGGTGCATGTTCCGGCATACAACGAGCCGCCGGAAATGATGATTGAAACGCTGAACGCCCTGGCCGCTCTCGATTATCCTCGCTTTGAAGTGATTGTGATGGATAACAATACCAGGGATCCGGAGGTGTGGCAGCCGGTTGAATCGCACTGCAAAATCCTTGGCCCACGGTTTCGTTTCTATCATGAGGACCAGCTGGCCGGCTATAAAGCAGGCGCCCTCAACTACTGTCTGGATAGAACCGCGCCGGATGTTGAAGTTGTGGCGGTCATCGACAGCGATTACGTGGTGACATCTGACTGGCTGCGGGATCTGGTTCCCCAGTTTTCCATACCTTCGGTGGCGATTGTCCAGGCACCCCAGGACTATCGTGATGACGCCGACAACCTGTTCAAGGCCATGTGTTATGCGGAATATCGTGGTTTTTTCTATATTGGCATGATCACCCGCAATGAGCGCAACGCCATTATTCAGCATGGCACCATGACGATGGTGCGGAAATCCGTCCTGGAAGAGGTCGGCGGCTGGGCGGAATGGTGCATTACTGAAGACGCAGAATTGGGGCTGAAAATTTTCGAGAAAGGATACGAGGCGATGTATATCGCTAAAAGTTATGGCCGGGGGGTGATGCCGGATACTTTTGTCGATTTCAAAAAACAGCGCTATCGCTGGGCCTACGGGGCAATTCAGATAATGCGCCATCATGGTCGAATTTTGCGGCGAAGGGTCAATAGCAGTTTGACATTCGGTCAGCGCTACCACTTTATTGCCGGATGGCTGCCATGGCTGGCTGACAGTATTAACCTTATTTTTACTCTGGCTGCTTTATGCTGGTCGGTGGCGATGATCCATTCTCCCGCCAGCTTTGATCCGCCGCTCATCATCCTGTCATCGGTGCCTTTGTCCTTTTTCGTCTTTAAAATGGCTAAGATGTTCTATATCTACCGCAGCCGGGTAAAGGCGACAATTACCCAAACCGCGGCCTCGGCGGTGGCCGGTCTTTCGTTGTCCCACACCATCGCCAAGGCGGTAATGTTTGGCTTTATGACCAAGAGTCTGCCGTTTTTCCGAACACCGAAAATAGTTAAAGGCCGAAAATTCTGGTATGCACTGCAGTCGGCCCGGGAGGAAGGCCTCGTCGCCATAGCACTGTTTCTCGCGGCATACAGCATTATCAAACAGCAGGGCTCCGAAACCCCGGATATTCTGGTGTGGGTGATTGTCCTTCTGGTGCAGTCGATACCCTATCTGGCTGCAATAATAATGTCGATCATCAGTGCCTTTGCGCCGCTGTCTGACACGCTTATCGGCACGATTACTGCACCCCCCGAAACAACTCCTCCAGGCGATACGCGCAGCACTTGACGGGGAAGAAACACCACCTCATGTTCCATCTCCCTGATTGACCATTTTCACCAGGCATTATCTACTTAATGGCGGGATGGGCAATTGTGCCGATTGCCTTTCCCGGCAGGTCGTAATTGCCACTGAAAATTAACGGTGTGAGCTCTGTTTGATAATCTGGAGCAGATAAATGGCTGCTTAATGTTTGATGAACAGTGGCAGAAAAATGTGCCATCGAACCGCCCTGCACCTGTCCCCTCTTTTCCCCATCCAATGTCCCATGTTGCTGTCAGATTTTACCAATATCGTTTGGTAAGCTGCCTGGTTTTTGTATGTATCTGAAATACCATTGTCATTCATTTAAATTGCGTCCTGATTTGAACAGTGATGTTATTTAATGATAAACTTGAGATACGTTGTCAGATATTTATCAAGAGTTTGTTGTCATTCTTCATATAAGATGGCGTCGTAAAAATCCCCCAAAGGGGATAGCAATCTTTTATCTTGTTCAGTTGTTACACCCGAAGGAAGTGCCCTTGGGGTGCAATTTTTATATCATCACAGGTACCGTATGTACGTCGAAAAATTTAAAAATTGCACGGCTCCAATATGAAGCTTTTTACTTATCCATCGGAATTTGAGGTTTTTACGAACTTGTCATATAAGATAGTTTTTTAATAGATCAGAAGATATGAAAGCATCTGCAAAACAGCTGCTGGGGTTAGCGATGTTTCGTCCATTTGGAATTTTGCAGTGATTTGATTGCGGATAAAAATGAACCTGAAGATAGGGACAACAGAAAGGGGAACATCTGAGAATCAGACAGATCTTTTGGCTTGTTGCAGTTACTTGGCTGAAAATACAGGAGAAAGTTCTTTCGCCGAAAAACTCCTTCAATTGGAGGAGTGTTCCGGTCCTACTGGTAAAAAAGACACCCTGAAAAAAATAATCGAAGTCGCTCGACATGAGGGTCTTCAGACTCTCATATTTAGACCGAAAGAATCAGACTGGCCTGAAATAGTTGAACAATTACCTGTTATTATCGAACTTCGAAACGGACGATATCTGATTGTGTCCGGGATAGAAATCAGCCCCGATGGTGCTCTGGTCTCTCTTACAGTTATAAATCACCCAGATGGCGGCGACCACTGCAACGTATACTTTTTCTTTTACCGATTTTCAAAAACACAGCACCGGAGGACTGCTGCGTTTTGCAAAGATCAACACCGCTTTGGTCTGTTTTTCAATAGTTGCCAAAGAGCATAATATAGAACTCACCCAAGACCGCCTTCAGCATGAATACAATCTTGGTCATGAAGAAGTTGCCCAGGAAACTCTCCTGCGGATGAGTAAAGATCATGGTCTGCGCGCCAAGGTTCTGCAATTGGATTGGTCGGGCCTGATGAATCTCAACAAGGCCTATCCAGCAATAGCACGTTTGGATAGTGGCCGGCATGTGGTTGTAGTCGGGGCTATCGGCGATAATTCTCGAACAACAGGCAATTGCCTGTTATGATCCTCTCAGCTGTTCCGGAGGGGGGCATTTGCGGATGACCAGGGAGGAATTTGTCTCGCTCTGGACCGGTGAAATCTATATCCTCAAACGCGTCTATAAGCTCAGCGATGAAACCCAGCCATTCAGCCTGCGATGGTTTATCCCTGAGATTCTTAGACAAAGAACAGCCTTTGTCGATATTGCTATTGCTGTGCTCTTTATCAACGCCATTGCCCTGGTCACACCAATTTTTTTCCAGATTGTCATTGATAAAGTATTGGTGAATCAGGCTTTCACAACTCTCCATGTCCTGGGTTTTGGCATGACCGCGATGTTGATTGTCAACGGTTGTCTCGATTTCCTTCGTGATTACCTGCTCCTCCATGCCACCAATAAAATAGATCTGAGGGTGACCTCGAGAACCTTTCGGCATATGCTGAATCTGCCGCTCGATTTCTTCGAGAAGGTCACGGCAGGAGTTCTCACCAAACATATGCAACAGACCGCGAATATACGCGGTTTTCTCACCGGAAGTGTTTTCCTGACGATGCTTGAAGCTACTTCCTTGTTTATTTTTTTGCCTTTCCTGTTCTTTTACAGCTTCCAACTGACCGCCATCGTGTTGGTTTTTACCCTGTTGATTGCCGCAGTGATTCTGGTCTTGATTGCGCCCTTTAAACGCCGATTGAATGCTTTGTATGATGCTGAAGGAAACAGGCAGGCAATGCTGGTGGAAACCATTAATGGCATGCCGACGGTTAAAGCCATGGCCATTGAACCATTACTGCGCAGTCAGTGGGAACAGAAAGTAGCACGGGCGATAAGCATGCAGTTTCGGGTAGGAAAGATCTCTATTACCGCCAAAATCACTTACCCAGTTTTTAGAACGATTAATGACGGTAATTTTAATTTGGGTTGGGGCGAGTCAGGTATTTAGCGGATCGCTCACTATCGGGGCATTGATTGCATTTCAGATGTTGGCCGGTCGGGTGACATCTCCTCTGGTTCGACTGGTAGGACTTATCCACCAATATCAGGAAGCGGCACTCTCGGTTGAAAAACTCGGGATGGTCATGAATGCCAAACCGGAATGGGGCGCGAGACGCCACGGCACCCGGCCATCACTTAAAGGCGATATCGTTTTAGATAGGGTGAATTTTCGCTATGCACCGGACTTGCCGAACGCGCTGAAGGAGATTTCCCTTACCATACCTGCCGGTACCACCTTAGGCATCGTCGGGCCCAGTGGTTCAGGGAAAACGACACTGACTCGACTGCTCCAAAAAGCGTATTTTCCCTCATCCGGTACCATTAGAATAAACAACTGCTACCTCAATGAAATTGATACCGCTCATCTGCGAAGAAATACTGGAGTCGTATTGCAGGAAAGTTTTTTATTCAAAGCCACCGTGGCGGAAAACATTCGGGCAGGACAGGCAGGTGCCACGCGGGAGCAGATTATTGAAGCGGCGATCCTTGCGGGTGCCGATGAATTTATCGTTAAACTTCCCCAAGGCTACGATACCCTGCTTGAAGAAGGTGCCAGTAATATGTCGGGCGGCCAGCGACAACGGCTGGCCATTGCCCGAGCACTGCTTACCCATCCTGATATTCTTATTTTAGATGAAGCCACGAGTTCACTTGACCCGGAAAGTGAGAGAATAGTTCGGGAAAATTTAGCAGAAATTTCAAGGGGAGGAACGGTTTTTATCGTCTCTCATCGCCTATCTATGCTGAAAGATGCGGACAGAACAATAGTTTTGGAAGATGGTAATCTCGTCAGTTACGGATCACACAATAGTCTGCTTGCAGAGTTGCCGCCTCTATCAAAAACTCTGGCGACAACAAATGGAGCTCAAATAGGTCCTTCTCTCCGGGCTTATTGTCGAGGGTATTCAAGCATACCTTATGAAAACCAATAACAAAAAAATCTCTCAGGAAGTGCTGGAATATCAGCCTGATGCAGTCGAGATAGAAGAACGACCAGTACCCGGAACAGTCCGCTGGGTGCTCTATATTATTCTCTGTACTCTCATTGTGATGGTGATTGGCGCGATTATTTTCAAAGTGGATCGTATTGTTGTGGCTGAAGGAAAGCTTATCACCACCTCACCGAATATTGTCATTCAGTCACTTAATACAGCCATCATCCGGTCCATTGAAGTTCAGGTTGGTGATGTTGTTGAAAAAGGTCAAATCCTGGCCACCATGGACTCAACCTTTGCCAGTGCTGATCTGACCCAGCTCACAAAACAGGCACATATTATTGGGACACAAGTACGAAGGATTAGAGCTGAATTAAATAATGATTCTTTTTGGGCACAGCCCGAAGAAGGTGAGGATGGTCGTCTTCAGGAACAGCTCTTTCGACAACGAAAAATCATTTTTAACCGCAACAAACAGTTTAATGAAGAACAGATTGGCGCACTTGTCGCAAAGCTTGCATTAAACAAGGTGCAGCATCAGGGGAAGGAGCGACAACTGAAACTCCTGCGCGATGTTGAGGGAACCGTTGCCAGACTTCCTCAAAAGAATACTGATTATCGGCTCAGACTTCTTGAGGCCCAGAAAAACAGATATCAAACTGCAGATGATATGGCGAGTTTATTAGCTGAACAACAGGTTATCGAACATGAGTTGAAGCAAGCCAAAGCCGAGTGGCAGCGCTTTGTTGAGGAACGCAGCGGTGAGTTGATGGAACAGGAGGTTACCCTGCGCAATGAATTGGAAAAAATTACGGAAGAGATCAACAAGGCAAAAAGGTTGCATGACCTTGTCTCCTTGCGGGCACCTCAACAAGGTATTGTCTTAAGAATTGCGGAGTTAGCAGTAGGGTCCATTACTCGGCAGGCTGAGCCCTTTATTACTCTTGTTCCGCTCAATAGCACCATTGAAGTTGAGGTGAATGTACCATCTAAGGATATTGCTCGAATTCGTATCGAGGATTCGGCGCGGGTTAAACTCGATGCCTTTCCTTTTCAACGTCATGATACCCTGCCGGGTGAAGTGAGAGTTATCAGTGAAGACAGTTTTCGTCTAAACGATAAGGGAGAGGCATTGGCTCAAGCACCTTCAGACAGGGAAGACGCATTTTACAGAACGAGAATCAGCCTGTTGTCGACCACATTGCGTAATGTTCCGGCCGGTTTTCGGCTCATGCCGGGGATGAAGGTGAGAGCGGAAATTAAAGTCGGCAAGCGATCGGTAATTTCGTATTTCCTTTATCCAATCATCAGGGTTTTTGACGAGAGTTTACGAGAACCATAATGTATTCAGCCTTTATTTTATGTGATTCAATGGGCAATTCCCAAAGGACAATGAGTGGTGGATGGCCATACTTTCGGAATCGTTTATCAGTCGTCGGTAACAAGATCAGCAATCTGTGGTGTGGGCTTTTACCTATCGCTTGGTATCGTTTTTCTCCTGTTTCTTTCGGGGTGTGGTTCTTTAACCGGTATCCCCGGGCATGGTGGCGGCAAACGTTTTGCTGTGGAGCAGGAACTGGTTGCCGCAGCAACCCGTGCAACCATAAAAAAAATTGATCTCACAACAATACAAGGGAAAAAAGTCAATCTTTTTGTCAATGCCATCGGTGATACCGGAAGCGGGAATTTGTTTGGCGGTCGGTATTCCCTGGTTTCGCAGCTGCGTGGCGACTATATCCAGTCGCCGACAGTAACCGAGAAATCAGTCTATCCTCGCTATACCTCGACACCATCAAGCACCGGTAGCACCATTGCCCCGAGTTCGACTGAGACTCTTTTACCTTCTCCTGAATCGAAAAAAATCCAGGAGGAAGGACATGGCGTTGAAGCCCAGCTTGGCCTTGAGTATAAAGGCTTAGGGTCCTATCAGAATTCCGAAGAAATTACTTCTGATGATCTCCATTATCTTTCCGGCCTGCTTGAAACCTATCTTTTTCTACAAGGAGTCAATGTCGTACCTCCTTCAGAAGCCGAGATCGATGTGTACATCACAGTCGATGTTTTCGGTACGGTACGCACCAGGGTCGAATGGTTTCTGGCAAATAATGAAATATTGCGGGCCAAGACAGCGCTTGAAGTTATGGCTATCGAGCATCTGAGTGGAAAACTGGTTATGCCGCCTCAGTCCGCATCCATCGAGGCTGAATACAATGAACAATATATCCTATGGGCCGGTCCGATTATTATCACTAAATTTCTGCATGATTCAGAGCCATTGCTTTCTGATTTTTCCGACCTGCCGACCTCAGACAAGACACCCAAAACGAGTCTATCCATATGCCGGCACAGGATGCAAATATTCCGTATCCTTTTCGGTTTCAGGTTGAAAATGGATGGAAGAAGATGACCGGTAATTGTCAAACAGGTTAATGTTCCAGCCAATAAACAATTCACCGCAATTTCGTGACTGTTTAAACAATAGAATAATCACAGGAACAATTTTAGGTGGATCGAAGAAGTTGCAAGGGGTGAGATGAGGGTACTTTTGGCATGGGAATTGGGTGGAAATTATGGCCACCTATCGAAATTGTTCAGCATTGCACGTCATCTCCGCCAGAGAAGGTCATCAAGTCCTTTTTGTGGTTAAAAACATCGGAGCAGCGAAACAGCTGCTTGATGACAAAGGATTTCGTTATATTCAATCACCTCGCTCCGCCGTTAGGAAAAACACATTCCGACCACCAGCCAGCTTTGCAGATATCCTTTCCAGAGCCGGATTCGGCAGTTTTGAAGTACTTGATGGGCTTGTCCATGTGCTGGCGAGAGATTTTCAATAACATGCAGCCCGATGTTGTTGTCGCTCAGTACGCGCCGGTTGCCCAATTTGCTGCCCGACTGTCTGATTTGCCGTGTCTGTCATTAAATACCGGTTTTGAGTGTCCCCCGTCTCGTGACACCTTTTCCCTGCTTTCGCACCGACATATCAGAATGACGCGAGATCAATTACTGGCGAGGGAACTGAAAATACTCAACAATATCAACAGAATCTGTTCTCGGCAAAGACATTTCTGCTGTCCAAATTTACAAGAGGTTCTTAGAAGTGACATTAATCTGCTTATAACCTTACCCGATTCGATCATTATCAGCATCGTCAAAATAGGCACTACATTGGACCGATATCGATGCTTGATTACGGTGAGACGGTACGGTGGAGTCGAGCGGAATGTGCCGCGAATATTTGTCTATCTAAGGTCTTTTCCTAATATTGGTGGAGTGCTTGACGTTCTGGCTAACAGTGGGGCCGATGTCATAGCCCATATCCCAAATATTGAGAACAAAATTTCTGCTAACTATACCAGTTCATCGGTCCGCATAACCTCCTCAATGATAAAGCTGTCCGGTTTATTGGCGGATATGGATTTGGCGATCACCCATGCCGGGCATGGAACAGCTTGCGCGACCCTGCTGGCGGGGGTTCCTCTGTTGATGATTCCCACCACCATTGAGCAATGGTTGATGAACCGTAATATGGAACATCTTGGATGTTGGTATTGGAATAAGAAGAAAGAGCAATAAAGAAGCATTTAAAGACAGCGATGGAAAGACTTTTAGCTGATCATAGATACCGAGATAGGGCGCAGAAAGCTGGCAAGGAAATATGCCGCGTATGACCAGGAACGGGTGATTACTCGAATTGCCAACACTATAGAGCGCTCTGCCTGCTTGGGTAGCCGGCAGAAGGAGGGAGTTTCATGGGCTTGCTTGAAGAATACGAAATGGTGCAATGGAAAAATTGAAAATTTGACCAGGCAATCTCCTGCGGCTTTTATTCAATAAAGGATTGCAGGTATGGATCGAGGCGGAGCATCCGGCAATATGGCCTGTGAGCATTTTATAATAAGTAAAGCTTTGTTCCGGACTATTGCCGAAACAAAGCTTTTGTATTTCTCGCTAAAATATTTTATCGATGAATTCAAGGCTATCAACCAGGATACTTGTCGGCAATATAATCTTTGAGATATTTATTCTCAGCATGGGTTTCTTTCATTTGGGATTTGACGACATCACCAATGGAAACCAGCCCTTTGAGTTCTTTACCTTCCATAATCGGGACATGGCGTATCCTGTTTTCGGTCATAATGGTCATAATGTAATCGACATCATCATCGGGTGTTCCGACGATAAGGTCGGTCGTCATGATTTTTTCAACGGTGAGTGTTTTTATCTCATCAAGATGATTGACTACCGCCATCAGGACATCCCGACCACCTATAATGCCAAGAATGTTATTGTCTTTATCGACAACGAGCAAAGAACCGACTCGATTGGCGGAAAAAATCTTCATGGCGTCGATGACAAAACTCTCTTTGCTGACGGTGATAACCCGACTTCCTTTGGCTGCCAGAATATCTTTTACTTTCATATCGTAGACTCCACGTTTAGTGACTTAGAAATGATTACCATATATCTATCCAAGTACTTGGGTAATCAAATAACAATCGGGTAAAGACCAATGGCAAAGACACATATCACCAGGGCAAAGGTCCCAGCGCTGGCTAGAGATGAACCTACTATCTCAAAACTGTCCTCAGCATCATGGAAATACATATTAATTATGAGGCGCAGATAATACCACATTGACAGAATGCTGCTTACTACTCCGAGTACGGCCAGAGCAGTTTGTCCAGCAGAAATTGCACTGGTAATAATATAAAATTTACCCATAAAACCGGCAGTTGGGGGGATTCCTGCCATGGAAAGGAGAAATACCGTGATAGCGGCAGCAGAATATGGTCGAACCTTGGCCAAGCCTTTGAAATCATCAAAAGAGCCCGTTTTTCTCCCTCACCGCCGAGATAAGAGAGTGCGGCGAAGATACCAAGTGTGCCGACGGCATAGGCCGCAAGATAATAACCGATGACGCTGCCGGTAAAATGGTCCGAGCTGATAGCAACAAGAGCAATAAGCAAATATCCGGAATGAACGATACCCGAGGCAGCCAGCATTCTTTTGAGACTGCTTTGACCAATGGCGATAAGATTGCCGCCAAACATGGTTAAGACAGAGACATAAAAGAGAAAGGTAATCCAGCCACTGTGCAGTTCACCGCTTAATGCCAGAAAATTGGCAAAGACTACAAAAACGGCAGTTTTAAGTGCGGTAGCCATAAAACCGGTGACAGGTGCGGCAGCACCATCGTAAACATCAATCACCCAGGCGTGAAAGGGGAAGGCCGCCACTTTGAAAAGAAATGCCACAAAAATAAGAAAGGCTCCAGCGATAAGCAGTGGGTTGGACGCGGAATTGGAACTGATAAACGAGGCAATTTCAGTAAATTTAGTAGAACCGGCTCCCTCCGTAAATAAGTGCCGTTCCCATGGTGAAAAATGCTCCGGCAAAGGCACCAAGCATCAAATATTTGAGAATCGCCTCTGTAGCTGTGACATTAGCTCCGATCATATCCAACCAGGATATAGATGGAAAGGGACATGATTTCCAAGGCAATAAAAGCCGTGATAAGTTCCTGAGCCATAGTCAGCAGCAACATGCCACAGGCACCAAACATCATGATGCAATAGAATTCAAGGGTACAGAAATGATTTACCTTGAAATAGCTATGCGCACTCATGGCCGTGAAAAATCCGCAACCAAGGATAATGAGTCCGCGCAATCATGGTAAAATTGCTGGTTACCAACATTCCATTGAATACTTTGGCAAAGACAACAGTCTCCGGGCCGCAGCCGACGACCAATTGGACGAAAAAAGCAGCACCAAAGAATCCCATGCTGACAAAAGATGCGATTTCTACCTGGATCTTCTCAAAAGCAGAGAGAAGCATCAACAGGATGGCACCTGCAACAGATGATGAGAAGAGGGAGGATGGACAAAAAATCATGCATAGTAGTTACCCTGCCTTAATTCTTATGGTTGTTGTGTCCAGGAGTCGGGACTGTTGTTTCGGCAACTTGGCTCTGGGTCATTGCGAAGACTTTTGCAATTTGCTAGTTGAGCCGCCGGTTCGATTTTCTTTAATAAAAGTCTGGGGAAATATACCCATGGCAATAATAAGTAATATAACAGGCAGAAAGGTGAGCGCCTCGGTGACCTTGAGATCTTGGAATTCCATGGTGCGTTCGTTGGTTTTTTCAAAGAAAACCCTCTGAAACATCCAGAGCATATAGCAGACTCCGATGATAAGTGAGGTTCCGGCAAGAAAGCCAATAAAACCATTAAATTTAATTGCGCCAAGAATAATGAGGAATTCACCGATAAAACCACTTGTACCCGGGAGACCAACGGATGCCAGCATGGCGATGGCAAAAAAGGTGGCGAATATCGGTGCCCGGTAGGCGATGCCGCCAAGATCACCGATTTCTCTGGTTCCCATTCTTTCTTCCATCAGGCCGACAAAAAGAAAAAGTACGCCGGTACTGGTGGCATGGGCAGCGATCTGAAAAAGACTGCCGGTCAGTGCCTGAACATTCATACAGAAAACGCCAAGGGCGATAATGCCCATATGCGAGGCGGAAGAGAATGCCAGCATTCTTTTCATGTCTTTCTGGGCAATGGCGGCAAGACCGCAGTACATCATACCGACTACTCCGGCAAGGGAAAGCAGGATAGCAAACCTGGCAAATTCGATCTCAAAAACCGGGATGACAAAACGAATAACCCCGTAGACGCCGATTTTGGCCATAATTGCAGAGAGCACGAAGGTAGTCGCGGTTGGTGCCTCGGTATATGCGTCGGGTAACCAGGTATGGAAAGGAAAGAGCGGAATCTTGATAGCAAAAGCCACCATGAACATGAGAAAGGCCAAGATCGCAAAACCGCCACCCAAGTCAAGGGCGCCGAGTTGAACAATATCAAATGTCCACTTACCGAATTGGGTATGATAAGAAACCCCGACATATACCAAGGCGGCTAGCATTAACAGGGAACCGGCTATGGTGTAGATGGTAATCTTCAGGGTGGCGGGCAGCCGCTTTGGACCACCATAAATACCGATCATAAAGAAGATCGGCAGCAGCATTATCTCCCAGAAGATATAAAAGAGTACCAGATCTGTGGCACAAATGGCACCTATCATCGCTCCTTGGGCAATAAGCAGATTGGCGTAATAACCCTTTTTCTGGGTGGTAAAGATGGCGAAAACCATGGGAAACAAGATCGCTCCGGTCATAAGGACCAGAAGACTGATACCGTCTATACCAAGACCGTAGCTGATTCCAAGAGATTCGATCCAAGGACGGTTCTCAAGGTATTCCATACCACCTGTTCCGGTAAAACCAAGGAACATTTCGATACCCATGAGGAGGATAACCAGCGAAACGATCAATCCTGCGATTCGGGATGCCCCCCTGCTTATGGGAAAGAGGAACATTGCCATTCCGGCGAGGATTGGCAAAAAGATCATGACTGAAAGGGCATATTCAAACATTCTTACACCTTACCTAGTTGATCGATTGAGATAGGAAGAGGCTCATAAGACTCAGCCCTATAACCATATAAATTGCATAAATCCGGACATAGCCAACCTGCAGGGCCTTGAAAGCGGTCCCAGCTTTCTGGTAAAGCCAGCTGGAAAGCTTGACACCAGCTGTCAGTGACCTTAGGTTCGAGAAATCTGCTGATAACCGAACCAAAACCTTTATAAGGCTGGACAAAGACAGCGTTGTAAATTTCGTCGACATAAAACTTGTTGTAGCCGATCTTGGCAAAACCTGTGAATTCAGGTTCTTCTGCGCCTTGGCCGAATTTTTTATAGGCAATGTACATTCCGATTGCGACAACACCGATACTGGAGAGCGATGGCCAGGATTTCCAGCCAGATACTTACATGCGGATGATGCTCGACAAGACTTGGCGCCAAGCCAGTGTGAAACGATTAAGGGATCCTCCGAAGATTGCCGGAAGATTGAAGACACCGGCAAAGGCTGCACCCACCGCTAAAATGATCAGTGGGATAGTCATTACGCCTGGAGGTTCGTGGGCATGATCAAAGGCCTCCTTATCGCGTGGTTCTCCATGGAAAACGAGGAAAATCATCCGAAAAGTGTAGTAGGCAGTCATTCCGGCAACCAGTACACCGATAAACCATATTCCGGTATGACCGTTGGCCAGATGCTGAAAAGAGGATTTCATCCTTACTGAAAAATCCGGAAAACGGTGGAACGCCGGACAGGGCCAAAGCACCAATCATCATGGTCCAGTAGGTCTTCGGCAGTTTATCTTTCAGACCGCCCATTTTCCATATATCCTGCTGATGATGCAGGGCATAGATAACGGAACCGGCACCAAGAAAGAGCAGAGCTTTGAAAAAAGCATGGGTGAAGACGTGAAAGATGCCGGCAGAGTAAGCGGTCACACCCACCGCTGCAAACATATAGCCAAGCTGACTGACCGTGGAATAGGCGAGAATTTTCTTGATGTCTTTTTGAAACATGCCGAAAATTGCAGCCAGAAGAGCAGTCAGAATACCAACCCAGGCAACCACTGAGCCGGCAATCGGGAAATGAGCATAGATAAAGCTGAAACGGGCCACCATATAGACACCGGCGGTGACCATGGTCGCCGCATGGATCAGTGCAGAGACCGGGGTAGGACCAGCCATGGCATCGGGCAACCAGACGTACAGGGGAATTTGAGCTGATTTACCACAGGCGCCGACAAAGAGCAGCAGACAGACGGTAATGCCAATTGCCGGGGTAAGATTATGGGCATTTGCTTTGAGAGCAAGATAGTCAAAACCGCCTGCTCCGATTGCCCAGAATAAGACCGACATGCCGAGGACAAAACCAAGGTCACCGATACGGTTGACGATAAACGCCTTGTTACCGGCAAGGACATTGTCGGTATCTTCACTGAAAAAGCTGATGAGCAGGTAAGAGCAGAGCCCGACACCTTCCCAGCCGACAAACATCACTACTGGACCGCTGCCTAAAACCAGTATCAGCATAGAGCCAAGAAAGAGATTC
Organism: uncultured delta proteobacterium; assembly: GCA_963806525.1. Classification (GTDB taxonomy): domain Bacteria; phylum Desulfobacterota; class Desulfobulbia; order Desulfobulbales; family Desulfocapsaceae; genus Desulforhopalus_A. The sequence goes on along the minus strand of CAWDYJ010000029.1, from coordinate 23,814 downwards.
ATGTAGCAGAAAAACTTGCCGTAATTTTTATCACCGGCCATATATCCGATAGAATATATATGAATCAGGGAACCGATAAAGGTGACGAACAGCAGCATCAGGGAACTGAGCGGGTCGGCAAGAAAACCCATGTTGATATGCAAATCGCCAACGGCAAACCAGGTATAGGCATTTTGGGCGAGAAATCTTTCCTCAGCGGGCAGTCCCTTGAGATGGAAAAAAACCACAAGAGCCAGAAAAAATGACAGCACCGGGCCGATGCAGGCGAGTGCACCGTATAATTTTTCCGAGAACGGGTTTTTGGTGCAGGTAAACATATACATCAGCCCAATCACCAGCGCGCCAATAAGCGGAAACAGGGGTATTAATCCGAGATATGTAGCAGTATGTTCCATGAAATCACCCTTTTAACAGGCTGAATACGTTGGTATCCAGTTTACCCTTGTGCTTATGAAGCAGTATAACTACCGCGAGAGCCAGCGCAGCCTCGGCTGCAGCAACCGCCATGACAAGCATGGCCAGAACATGACCATCCATACTTTCATGCAATCGTGAAAAGGTTATAAAAGCGAGATTCGCCGCATTGAGCATGAGCTCTATGGACATGAACACCGTGAAGACATTCCGCCTCGATACAACACCGAGAATACCCAGACAAAAGAGAATGACACTGAGAATGAGATAATTCTGAATCACTTGCCAACCTCCTCTTACCTGCAAGTACTACCGCACCAACAAGAGACACGAGCAGGAGAATGGAAACAATTTCAAAGGGCAATAACCAGTCTTGAAAGAGAACCAGTCCAACCTCTTTCACCCCGCCAAAGCCGTTGCCGACAATCGTTGCTTCACTGCCAGGTAAACTTTTCACTACCTTGATAAGGAAAGAGGCGATGGGAATAATGAGGATTATCCCACCGATAAGGTAGTAAAATCGACCTTTTTCCTCAGGCAGATCACTGGTCTGAATATTCAGAAACATGATGATGAAGAGGATAAGGGACATGATTGCCCCTGCATAGACGATCAGCTGCAGGACAAAAATCAATTTGGCGGATAAAAGTGCGTACAATCCAGCCAGTGAGATCATTGTCACTATCAGACTCATTGCCCCACTCATCGGGTGGCGAAACAATACCAACCCTATGGCGCCAAGAACAGACAGCACTGAAAACACGTAAAATAACCACTCTGCAAACATGATATCAAGCGCCCCCTTTCTTATATTCTTCTTCGGAAAAGGCACCAGGGGTTGTCAGCAACTCCTCGAGCCCAAGAACGAAGGATTCCCTATTGTTGCCAGTAACGGAGAAAATCCCGGTATCCATGCGGATCGCATCCACAGGACAGGCTTCAACGCAATAACCGCAATAAATACATTCAAGCAGGTCTATATTGAACTTGACCGGCATTTTTTCTGCTTTGCCGTCAAGCCGTTCTCCGGCCTCAATCATGATGCAGTTTGCCGGACAGTTGGTCTGGCACATAAAACAGGCCACACATTTCACTGTCTGGTCCTCATGGGTCGTCAGTCGATGACGACCACGCCAGCGGACCGGAATCTCCGGCTTGACCTCGGGATAGTGACGAACATACAGTTTTCTGTTGTCGAGAAGATTTCTCCATAAATGGCCGAAGGTAGTGGCCATTCCTTTGAAAATCTCAATAAGGTAGAGTCTTTCTACAAGACTCGATCCTTTTCGTTCTATTGTTTTGACTTTTGCACCCATGTCATCCTCCTTTAGCTCAACGCCACGACGACTGCGCTTGTAATGAAGATGTTCAGAAGAGCCAGTGGTAGGAGCATCTGCCATCCAAGTTTCTGTAGCTGGTCATATCGAAAACGGGGCAAGGTCCAGCGTACCCAGATAAAGACAAAAATCATCATGGTAATTTTCAGCAGCAAGGTGCATATCTGCAGCAGGGCCACGAAGATGCTGGCTGCAGCACCACCTGATGCACTGAACAGAATGGCCAGCAAGACCAGCTCCAAGATGATGGTCAGTCCCCAAAAGCATTTAATATAAACGTTTGCCTCAAACACGCGGGGATCATTTTCCCGTGGGTAATGACTGACGTTGCTTCTTCTTATCCAGCCGGTAAAAAAGTACATTACAACCGGCAGGAGCAACCATCAGAAGAAAAGCTACCGGTTTTGCAAGGTTTATGAGGGTCTCGGTTGAGAGAAATGGAATCTGATATCCACCAAAAAACAACGTGACGATTATTGCGCTTGAGGCAAACATGGCCACATATTCACCCATGAAGAAGACTGCAAATTTCATGGCGCTGTATTCAACATGGAAACCGGCGACAATCTCACTTTCTCCTTCGGCAAGATCAAACGGTGTTCTATTGCATTCGGCAAAAGCGGCAATGATGAAAATAACCATGCCAAGAGGCTGAAGAACAGCCCCCCACATGGGGATGAAACCAAACAGGAGCTTGCCTTGAAACTGGGCCATTTCGTTAAGGTTGACTGTACCATAGACCACGAGAAGGCTGACAATAGCCAGTCCCATGGGGATTTCGTAACTGATTACCTGTGCAGCAGAACGAAGACCGCCGAGTATTCCGTATTTATTGGATGACGACCAGCCGGCGAGAATAATGCCGTATACCGAAAAACCTGCAAGGGCCAGGAACCAGAGAATACCCAGATCGAACGGAATTCCCTGCATTATATAGCTTTTCCCATCAAGGACCAGGGTGTCGGCAAAGGGAACGACAGCAAAGGAGACAATCGCTGTAAAAAAGACAATAATCGGTGCTATAACAAAGAAAAATTTATGCTTGATATGATCCGAAATAACATCTTCTTTGAAGGCAAGTTTAATACCATCAGCAAGGTTTTGCACCAGCCCGGCAGCCCTGAAGCCAAAGATGCCTGCGCGGTTTGGGCCGGAACGATCCTGGAAATAACCGGCACCCCTTCGTTCCATCCAGACACAGACAGCGACGAAACAGAGCGGAACAAAGGCGCTGAAGGCAACGCGAATGGCAATCATTAAATAATCAAGCGGTGACATTGGCAGCCTCGCTATCGTTTAATTTCAATCCCTCCGCCGGGATCCTGTCAGGTTCAAGCTCCTTGAGTGCACTGATGAATTGCTGCAATTCTGACAAATCGTTCTTCATCGCTCTGCAAGGGACCACCAAGCTTGACAGCAATCGCACAGATATCGGCGAGATCGTTGTTTTTGGTTATCGCCTTGCCAAATTTCTGCAGGATGTTGTCACAGTTGATAACGCATCCTGTGTACTCACTGTAGGATGCAACAGGAATGGCCATATCGGCCATAGCGGTGCACATATTGTCGTGGGTGGAAACTGCTATTACCTTAGTTTCCTTGAAAAGTTTTTTCAGCTCGCTCTCTTCATAGGAGAGGGTCAGGTCATTGTTGAAGTTGATGAGTAGCTTGGCCTCCTGGATTGCTTTTTCAAAGCCTTCTTTGGAACAGTCGATACCTAAGAGAGTGAGACCGGCGCGGTTGGCTGATTTATCATCCTGAATGAGATAATCGTCCCCATCACCTTTTTTGATATAGCCATCACTGTAGCCAGAAAGTGATGCACCGAGTTTTTCAGCCAGGGCTTTCACCGTAACCATCTGTTCCAGCGAACAGTTTGGTGAAAGAACAACAGCAATTTTGTCTGCCCGCTCAATCTCTTTGGTGCAGGCAGCAAGAACATCGTCTATCGATCGAACTTTGTTTGCTGAGTCTTGCTTCGGTAAGTCGTCCTTCATTTTCTTTTTTATAGCTCAACCGACCTTCATCACACATGAAATATCCGTTCACCTGACTCGTTGTAGCGCGGTCGGAAACGGTAAATAACATCATCTTTATATTTTTCCCGATTGTGATCGATGGTGATGTTACAGCCTTTGGAGCAGCCATGACAGATCCCGGGAGCTTTTTTCAGAAACCAGACCCGTTGTTTAAAACGGAAATCCTTGCTGGTCATGGCGCCAACAGGACAGAGATCAACCACATTGAGGGCGTATCGGTTGGCAAGCGGCCTGCCAGGGAAAATATTGACCCGGGCGTCATCGGTTCTGTTGATAATCCCAAGCTCTCCGGTCTTGGTGATCTCGCGGCAAAATCGTACACATCTGCCACAGACCACGCAACGTTCCTGATCGTGGACCACCCCGGCGCCAAAATCCATTTTTTTGCCTTTGGTCACCTGGGGAACTGTCATCCGGCTGTCAGCCTGGTCATAGGACATGTAATAGTCCTGCAGTTTACATTCGCCGGCCTGGTCACAGACAGGACAATCGGTGGGATGGTTGATCAATTCAAATTCCATCACATCATGCTGAATTTTTTTGATATGTTCCGCATCGAGCAACACCTTCATGCCTTCCTGAGCCGGTGTTTTGCATGCCGGTACAAGCGGGGGCCTGCCGTCTTCAATTCCGACCAGACACATTCGGCAATTGCCGTCAGCCCCGAGTGCCGGGTGATAACATAAGTGAGGTATCTCGATGCCGACAGCACCGATTGCATCGATCAGGTTTTTACCTGATTCGACCTCGACCTCGACTCCGTTTACAAAAAGTTTAATCTTGTCAGCCATGGGGTGCCTTATTCCTATTTCGCTTCTGCTGCTGAAGAATCGTTCTTTGCCACATACGCCTCAAATTCGTGCCTGAACTTATCCAGATAACTGCGTACCGGCATGGTGCAGGCAGCCGATAAAACACACACTGTTTTCATTTCAATATTATCGCAAAGCTCACGGAGCAGGTTGACATCGACCATAGTGCCGTCACCGCTGAGTATTTTTTTGACAATCTTCAACATCCAGCCAAGACCTTCACGGCAGGGAGTGCATTGTCCACAGGATTCATGGTGATAAAAGTCGATGAGGTTTTTGACGAGCTGGACGATGTCGACGGTTTCATCAAGGACCACGATCCCACCGGAACCAAACATGGTTTTATGTGCGGCCATGGATTCATAATCAAGGGTCACCGTTTTGGCCTCCTCCGGTAGGAGAACGGGAGTTGAACTTCCGCCTGGAATAACGCCTTTCAGTTTTCTCCCTTTCCAAACTCCCCCGGCCACCTTGTCAATGACCTCAAGAAGAGGTAATCCAAGCGGCAGCTCGTACATGCCCGGTTTTTCGACGTGACCGGAGATGCCGAAAAGATGTGTTCCGGGGCTCTTTTCGGTGCCGTAAGCCTTGTAGGCATCTGCGCCATTTTCAATTATAAACGGCAGTGAGGCAATGGTCTGGACATTGTTAATGATTGTTGGACAACCGTAAAGACCGGCAACTGCGGGAAATGGCGGTTTACTTCGCGGTTGTCCCTTTTTACCCTCAACGGATTCAAGCAGAGCGGTTTCTTCACCGCAGACATAGGCACCGGCTCCGCGATGGACGGTGACGTTCAGCTTATAATCATGGCCCGCGACCTTGTCGCCGAGATATCCTGCCTTATAGGCTTCATCTATTGCTGCCTGGAGTGCTTTTACCTGGGTGGTATATTCACCGCGGATATAGATGTAGGTATCATGGGAGCCTATGGCATAGCTGCAGATGATGATACCCTCGATCATCGCATGCGGGTCTTTGACGAGGATATAACGATCTTTGAAAGTTGCCGGTTCCGATTCATCGGAGTTGACCGCCAGATAAACGGGTTTACCGGTATCTTTGGGCAAAAAGCCCCATTTCACACCCGCCGGAAAACCAGCCCCGCCTCTGCCTCGCAGGCCGCTGTTTTTAACCACTTCAATGACGTCTTCCGGTTTCATCGCAAAGACTTTATCGAGGGTGGAATATGCGCCGTGCTTTTTGGCAACTTTAATTTTATGGGCGTCTTTAATATCGAACTTGGCACTGAGAATTTTAACTTCCATATCCGTACGCCTCCTTATTTCAATGTGGCCAGCAGCGATTTCAGCTTATCCACGTCCATGTTCTCGTGGAATTCGCCATTGACCTGAACAACCGGGGCGGTACCGCAGTGACCCAAGCATTCAACCTCTTCCAGACTGAACTTGCCATCTTCACTTATCTGACCGGGTTTTATGCCGATTTCATTTTTGAGATAGTCGACAATCTCCTGTTTTCCTCGCAGCCAGCAGGAAAGCGTGCGGCAGACACAGATATGGTTTTTGCCCATCGGATGGAGGTTGTACATGGTGTAGAATGTTGCCGCCTCATACACCTTGCTGGCAAAGGTACCAATACGGTCCGCTGCATAGGCCATTGCCTCCTGACTTATCCAGCCTTCTTGCTCCTGAATCAACCACAGAGCTGGCAGAATCATCGACTCTCTGGTCGGATAACGTTTGATAAGCCTCTCGAATTCAGCATCCCTTTCCTTGTCGAACTGGAATGGTGTTCCTGTCGAAATCAGTTGTGAACGATCGCTCATCTGTCCAGCTCCCCACCGATTATATTGATACAACTCAGGTTGATGACGGCATCTGCTATCATGTTCCCTTCAACCATTTTATGAAAACCACCCATGATATAGAAACATGGCGGCCGTACTTTCAGCTTGTAGGGTGTGCCGGAGCCGTCAGAAACAAAATGGAATCCCAACTCGCCGTTTGCCGCTTCATAGGAATCATACCATTCGCCCTGAGGGGTCTTGACTCCCTCAAAAATCAGTTTGAAGTGGTTGGCCAAGCCTTCAATGTTGTTGTAGACCTGATGTTTTGGCGGCAGAGCATATCTGGGAGTCCTTGACGTTGACCGGGCCTTCAGGGATATGTTTCATGGCCTGGCGAATGATTTTGATGGATTCGGTCATCTCGTAAAAACGAATCATGAAGCGGTCGTAGATATCGCCGTTGGTGCCGACCGGAACCTCGAAGTCGAAGGACTCGTAATTATAGTAAGGTGCATCTTTACGCAGATCAAAGGGAACGCCGCTTGCCCGAAGAACTGGGCCGGTAAAGCCGTAACTGAGGGCAGTTTCAGCCGAGACAACACAGACCCCCTGGGTTCGGTCATGGACGATACGGTTGGTTTCAACCAGTTTTAGGGCATCACCGATACCTTTTTCAATACCACGCAGCTGTTGTTCCAGATCTTCTTCCCAGCCATCATAAAAATCACGATACATGCCACCGATTCGGGTGAAAGAACTGGTGAGGCGTGCTCCGGTGAGGCGGCTGATAAGATCGTAGGCCGCCTCTTTTTCATTGTAAAGATACCAGTAATTTGTCAGCCCACCCATGTCGACCAGGGCGGCAGCGAGACAGACCAGATGGTCCAGTACCCGATAAAATTCGGTGAGCACCACCCGCATGAACTGGGCCCGCTCGGTTATCTCCACGCCCAGCCAGGATTCAACCGCCTTAGCATAGGCGATGTTGTTGATCATGGACGAGCAATAGTTGAGCCGGTCGGTGAGCGGGACGATCTGATTGTAGGTTCTGTTCTCAGCTGTTTTCTCAAATCCTCTGTGCAGATAGCCAATTTCATTGACGTTGGCGAGAATGGTCTCGCCATCCAGAGCGGTAAGGATTCGGATTGCTCCGTGGGTTGCCGGATGAGAAGGACCGATGTTGAGAAACATGACTTCGGTATTGATGTCCTTCATTGTTTCCTCATCGAGACCTTTTTTGGCAAGTCTGGCGCGAATCTCTTTTTCCAGACTGTCGGTCTCAAGACAGACCTGGCCTTTTTCGATGGGATAATCCTTACGCAGAGGATGTCCCTCGAATTGCCAGTGATTGAGTATCCTTCTGAGATCGGGATGGCCCTGGAAATGGATGCCGTATTGGTCATACACCTCCCTTTCACCAAAAATAGCCGATCCCCAAAGATGGGTGGCGGTGGGAATCCCGACTGTCCGGATCCTTTACTGGCGTACGCACCTGGACGAGAATATTTTCTTCCCAGTTGCGCATGGTATATACTACGTAAAATCTGGCTTCCTGCGGTTGTGGATAGTCAAGATAATCGATTGCCGTGACATCAACCAGCAGTCCGCAGTTAAAATCAGCTTCATTTTTCAGCCGGGAAAGAGTGTTCTCCAGGTTTTCAGGCTGAACATCAACAACCACTGAATCCAGAACAACTTTGCAGGTCGCCTCCGGAAACGCGGCTTGGATTTTTTCTAAAGCCGTCGCATTCATATCAGTCGAGAATCCCTTTAAAGTCTTTATGGCGATCTTTGAGCACACTTTCGCCTTTAATCTGGTCCTGGATCTCAATCAGAGCATCCAGAACAGCTTCCGGTCTTGGGGGGCAGCCCGAGATAAAAACATCCACAGGAATTATGGTATCAATACCCTGAACGGTGCAGTAGTTGTCATATATTCCCCCGGAACTGGCACAGGCTCCCATGGCAACGACCCATTTGGGATCAGGCATCTGCTCATAGATACGTTTCAGAATAGGTGCCTGTTTATAGCTGATAGTTCCGCAGACCAGCAGGAGATCCGCCTGGCGAGGAGAAAAACGAACAACCTCTGCTCCAAAACGGGATATATCGTGTTGGCTCGCTGCTGCGCTCATAAACTCAATAGCGCAACAGGCGGTTCCAAAAATAAATGGCCACAGTGAATATTGCCGACCCCAGTTGACGAACTCATCAAGTTTGGTGGTGATGACTGTGTCGCCGAGACTTGCTTCCAATCCTAACGCCAATTGAGCACCCCTTTCTTAAGAATGTAGATGAGTCCAGTGAGAAGCAGCAGCATGAAGACCACCATCTCTGTAAATCCGAACCAGCCAAGTTCACGGACACTGACAGCCCATGGATACATGAACACTGCCTCAATGTCGAATATCAGAAAGAGAATTGCGAGAAGGTAAAACTTGACGCTGAACTTCTGGTCAACCGTGCCGATAATTGGACCGACACCGCTTTCGTAGGCTTCATTTTTCATCTTTCCCTTGGATCGCGGACCAAAAACCGTTGTCGCGACCATGATGCAGGGAACAAGAGCAGCAAGACCTATGAGTGCCACTGCTGAAAAAACCAGTTCCGTTGACATTATTTCTCCCTCTCACTGCTTTTTTCCATACCATGCGGCCGGTAAACAGCACACACCTAAACAAAAAGAATTATGAATAACCATTCATTAACAGGAGGCTCCGTCTGCCTGTCAAGAAATTATTTATTGTTAGCAAACAGGTACTTAAAGTTTTGTTGGATTATGTTTTGTTGTGCAAGAATTGATCGAAAATGTGCGCATTGTGCCATGTGTATGGCTTTTGTGCTTGTGTACCACGGAAGTGACTATCTGGGGTCATTTTGGGACTGTTGAGAAAGTGAATTATGTTATGCATGTCATTATGGGTACGATATGTTGATGACATGTTTAAAATAACGAAACCAATTATCTCAGTGATTCATGTGATAGTATGAGGCACAATATGCACAATGAGTGACTTTGTGAAAAAGTAACTGCTTGTATCGCCATAATCAGATAAATGCCTTTGTTGATATGTTAAGAAAATATTAAATAACGAAATTACAAGGAGATAGTCGAGATGGGCAGCTGTGTATTCATTTGAGTGAAGATATTGTTCAGTAAATAGTTATATAATGCTGGTGAGTATACAGGGAGATGTTTGCTATTTGGGGTGAGCAAGGAGTGCAAAAGTGGCATTGTAGAGCAGAGAAAGGCCGAGCAATCCTGTCGATTGAATATGAGCAGGATTGCTCGGCCAGGAAAAGCAGGCTAAGGCTTGGAGATCAGATTCTGGAGTCTATTTTACCAGCCCAGAGTCAGGTAATCGTGCATTGAATTGGCGGCATCTCGTCCGGCCCCCATGGCCAGGATGACCGTTGCCGCGCCGGTGACAATATCGCCCCCGGCCCAGACTGCTTTTTTGGTGGTTTTTCCGGTTCTTGGATCGGCCACAACATTGCCCCATTTATTTAACTGCATATCCGGAGTCTCACTGGTCAACAGTGGGTTGGCACCGGAGCCGACGGCGACGATACACAGGTCACAATCTACTACGAATTCAGATCCTTTAATAGCTACCGGCCGGCGTCTGCCGGAATCATCAGGTTCACCGAGTTCCATGCGTAAACATTCCATACCGGTGAGTCTGCCGTTTTCGTCACCCAGATATTGGTTGGGTTGGTCAGCAGAAAGAGTTCGATTCCTTCTTCTTCGGCATGGTGAATCTCAGCTTTACGGGCAGGCATTTCTTCCCGGGAGCGGCGATAGACGATTTTTACACTCTCGGCACCGAGGCGCATGGCGGTACGGGCAGAGTCCATAGCCACGTTGCCGGCTCCGAGAACGACCACATTTTTGCCAATCGGGATGGGCGTATCAACTTTCGGATACAGATAAGCCTTCATGAGATTGGCTCGGGTAAGATACTCATTCGCGGAAAGTATACCGACGAGATTTTCACCGGGGATGTTCATGAATCTTGGCAGGCCGGCACCGACTCCAACATAGATGGCGTCGTATCCTTCCTCGAGCAGTTCATCCAAGGACACTGTTCTGCCGACTACGGCATTGCATTGCATGTTAACGCCGAGTCTCTCAAGAAAATTGACTTCCTGGGCGACAATGGCCTTTGGCAGACGAAACTCAGGGATTCCGTATACCAAAACACCACCTGGTTTATGGAATGCTTCATAGATGGTTACATCATGACCTTTGGTGATGAGATCGCCGGCGACCGTGAGACCTGATGGGCCGGAGCCGACAACTGCCAACTTTTTTACCTGTGGGTTCGGCTTTCGGGGGCAGTTCGCCGGTGCCGTGTTCTCTTTCGTAATCGGCGCAAAAACGCTCAAGATTACCAATTGCAACCGGTTCGCCTTTTTTGCCGACAATACATTTTCCTTCACACTGAATTTCCTGGGGGCAGACCCGGCCGCAAACAGCCGGCAGGGCATTTTTGGTCCAGAGATTGCGGATGGCTCCGGTCATATCGCCTTGGGCGATAAGGTCAATAAAGCCTGGGATGTCAACGCCGACCGGACAGCCGGCGACGCAGCCGGGCTTTTTGCACTGCAGACAACGGGCGGCCTCGTCCTGGGCCATTTTCATGGTGTAGCCGGTAGGTACTTCAAGGAAATTACGAGCGCGAATCTTGGGGTCCTGTTCAGGCATCGGCTGCCTTGGATTTTTCACATTCTTATCTGCTGTTGCTGCCATAATGTCCTCCGTAGAAAATCGTTATTCACGATAATATGAATTCACAAAATTGTTAAACTCCACAAAGAGAGCATAGCAGACCGTTATTGGGCGTCCCGAATTGTGCAGTAATCCTGGTGGCATTTTCGCTCATCTTCCTGGTAGGCTCTGAGTCTCAAGATCAACTCGTCGTAGTCAACTTTGTGGCCGTCAAATTCAGGACCGTCAACGCAGGCAAATTTTGTTTCGCCGCCAATGGTAACTCGACAGCCGCCGCACATTCCGGTGCCGTCAACCATTATTGGGTTGAGGCTGACAATGGTCTCAACATTGAACTCTTTGGTGAGATTGCTGACTGCCTTCATCATGGGAACAGGACCGATTGCCACGACCAGTTTGATGTCTCCGGCCTGCAGAGTCTCTTTGAGGACGTCGGTAACAAAGCCGTGATGACCGTAGGATCCGTCATCGGTGCAAACGCGCAGATCGTGAGAAGCTGCTCTCATGTGGTCTTCCATCATCAGCAGGCCTTTATTGCGTGCGCCGATGATACAGGTGACATCGTTGCCGACTTCTTTTAAACCGCGGGTGATCGGATGCAGTACGGCAACACCGGTACCACCTCCGACACAGACAACCTTGCCGACTTTTTCGAGATGTGTAGCTTTACCGAGAGGGCCAATAACATCCTGATAGGAGTCGCCAACCTTGAGGTCTTTGAAAAGTGCTGTTGATTTTCCCACAACCATGTAAATGATGGTAATGGTACCTTTAGCAGGGTCGGTATCCGCCATGGTAAGGGGAATTCTCTCGCCTTCCTCGTTGGCTTTGAGAATGACGAATTGCCCGGGCTTGGCCTTTTTGGCTATTAAAGGAGCTTCGATTTCGTTGAGGATTACTGTCCCTTCAGCCATTTCTTCGCGTTTCACAATCTTAAACATTTTTCCCTCCGGGTGTAAAAACCATTGAATTTTACAAGCAAAAAATATTTTGGTTTTAGGCGATTTTTCAGGGATAAGTAATCATAAAGTCGTGATTAAATCAACCTCTATTGTTGTGCCATTGGTGTCAGATGGTGGTAATTGCGAAAACATCGAATAGAAACCCCCTACTCTAGAAATTGGCAGGAAAATGATACCAATTGTTTGATTTGGAGTGGGAAATTAACTTTTTTATTTTTATTTTACGGCGGTAAGGGTATAAGGAAAAACAGGCTGACTTTTGTGCAGTATAAAAAAGTCATAATTGCATATTGTGTCAAAGGAGTATGTCATGGCAGAAGGTACAGTGAAGTGGTTCAATAATTCTAAAGGATTCGGTTTTATTGAGCAAGATGGGGGAAAGGACGTTTTTGTTCATCATTCAGCAATCAATATGGAAGGTTTCAAGTCTCTTGAAGAAGGAGAGCGGGTGAAATTTGATATTGTGGACGGAGCTAAAGGTCCCGCTGCGGAGAATGTAGTCAAAATCTGATACTTTCTTCCCATAGTCCAAACCCTCTTCAAGGTTTGGACTTTGTTTGCAACAGCGTCATGGGAACTCTTGGTTCTCTGGCGCTGTTTTTTTATGGTCGTAAAAATGCGCCTCACAATGAATTTTTTACTTGAGCATGTTGAATAGTGTTTATCATTTCATAGGATATCTAAGTATGAAGCCGATGAAGCTGAAAAAAAGACTGGAAGACAGTCTGTCTGCAAGAGAACTGGAACGTCTGGTCGGTGCTTATGATGTGGTGGGTGATATTGCCATTGTTATTATTCCGGAGGAGTTGGAGGCAAAAGAACATCTTATTGCAGAAGCAATACTCACCAGCAACAGAAAGATCAATGTCGTGGCCAAAAGAGCCGGTAATTATGGTGGTGAATTCAGGACCATGCCTCTGCAGATTCTCGCCGGCGAAAACAGAAAAGAGACCGAGGTTAAAGAATTTGGTATCCGGTTGCTGGTCAATCCGGAAACAGTGTATTATTCCGTCAGAAGCGGCAATGAAAGGAAGAGGATTGCCTCCCTTGTGGCACCTGGGGAGTCGGTTCTTGTGCTCTTTTCCGGGATTGCACCCTTTCCGTTGATTATTTCCAGATACAGTAAGGCAAAATCCATTGTCGGCATTGAAAAAAATCCCCGAGGCGCATGCCTATGCAGTTCAAAATCTTTGTCGCAATAAAAAACTAAAAAACATTCATCTTTATCTTGGGGATGTGACGAGAGGTATTGCCAGCCCTGGAGATACCTATGACCGGGTGATCATGCCCCTGCCAACCAGAGGCGAGGAATTTTTACCATGTGCCCTTCAAGTACTCAAACCCAGTGGTTTTTTACATTTCTATGATATGCAGCGGCCGGAATTTTTCCCGCATCAGTTGAGAAAATTGTCAGCGCCTCTGCTGTTGTAAACCGAACGGTTATTTCATCCACCATCACCAAATGTGGACACTGTGCGCCAAAAATTTTTCGGATCTGCATAGATGCGAAGATTTCCTGAAAAAATGATTACACGTCTTACAGGGATTGCTGTTGAGTTTTGCATATCCGTTTGTTAAGAAATGGAACTGAGAGATGTTAAGTGGTCGGAAGAAATTAGAGTTCGACTTCTTAACACTGTGGACTAGAGAAGAATCATTAAAGGTACCCAAAGGAGTATCTATGCACGTTTCATTCTATGGAGCTACACGAGAGGTTACCGGTTCGTTTCACACCTTGGTAACTGACCGAGACAATATTTTACTCGACTGTGGTCTTTTTCAGGGCAGGAGAAAGGAAACCGAGGCAAAGAACAGGGTTCTTCCTGTTGATCCGAAAATTTTGACCAATATGGTCCTGTCCCATGCCCATATCGATCATTCAGGGCGCATTCCCATGCTTACCAGAAGTGATTTCAACGGTCGAATTTTCTGCACCAGAGCAACTGCCCATGCCTGTGAATATCTGCTCAAGGATTCGGCAAAGATTCAGGAAGGTGATGCGGCCTATCTCAATTATAAGACTGCCAAGGCTTTTTTGGCCCAGATCAAAACCGGCGGTGGAAAATCTGAAATTTCCAGAGAAGATCAGCAGGAGATAAAGGCTCTTCTGAAATCAGGAGACCATGGTCTGCGCACAGAGGTTGCGGAAAAATTGCTGCGCGAGCATAATCTGGAAGTTGTCACGCCCCTGTATACCTTGACTGAGGCAGAAGAGGCTCTGGGCTATTTTCAAGGTATTCCGCTTCGCGAAACGGTTACCATCGGCCAGGATCTGACCTGTACCTTTTATGGTGCCGGCCATATCCTTGGTTCGGCAATGTCGGTCATCCAGTATAAGGCCGGTGGTCAGACGAAAACGGTGCTCTATTCCGGTGATCTGGGCCGCTTTAACAAGCCGATCATTAAGGATCCGACCCTCGATTTTGCCGAAGAGCACCGGGATATTGATCTGATGATCATGGAGAGTACCTACGGCAGCAGGATACACGAGCCGGTAATTGATATGAAACCGCTGCTGAAAAAGGTTCTGATCGAAACCTTTGACCGGGGTGGTTCGGTGATTATTCCGGCCTTTGCCTATGGTCGTACCCAGGAACTGCTCTATTTTCTCCATGAACTTTTTCTGGCAAAAGAAATTCCGCCGATGCCGGTCTGGGTTGACAGTCCGCTGGCAACAGAAATTACTCATGTGTTTGGGGAGCACCCCGAAACCTATGATGAGGAAACCCACGAGACGTTTCTCAGAAACGGTATCAATCCCTTTGATTTTGAGCAACTGAAATTTGTCCAGAGTGTGGAGGAATCGATGGCCTTGAACCGCGAAACCAAATCCCATATTGTCCTGGCAGGATCGGGCATGTGTGAGGGCGGGCGGGTGCTGCATCATCTCAGGCATAAGATCCATGATGAGCGAAATACCGTGTTGATTGTTGGTTATATGGGACAAAACACCTTCGGCAGAAGACTGCAGGAAAAAGGCGAAAAATATGCGGCCGATGGGCGGCAGGGAGAGCCTCCGATGGTACGGTTTTATAATAAAGATTATCCCTTAAAAGCGAGAGTGGTCACCCTGGGTGGTTTCAGTGCTCACGGAGATCGTAATGAAATGACCCGGGTATTGAAAGAGTCGAATCTTTCAATCAAAAAGATTGCCCTGGTTCATGGCGAAGAAGAGCAGTCCCTTGGTTTTGCAGACTATCTTCGCGGGGAGGGGTTTAATGTGGACATTCCGTTTCATGGGCAGAGCTTAAATGTTTAGCAAGTTCATGCGTTGCAGGTGACAGATTTGTAAGTATGCATCTCGGCCGCACTCTTTTCAACTCCGGCCTTTTTCAGCCGGGTCGATGACCGAATAACCTGTCACTCTCCGGATATGTAGTCAGACGATCCGGTGCAGTCAGATAGAATACCAGGTGCTGGTGCGCTGGAGACTATTCGCTGGCCAAGGCTGTGCAGACAGCGGGGCGTTGCCATGAACTGTGGCGACATACCTGTTTTGAATTGTTTTTTGGTATTAAAGGCGATTCTGCCTATTGGGAAGTGAATCCTTGTGCCCAGGAGACGAGACTGCTGGAATGTTTATCACTTTACCGGCTACCGCAGCCAGATGCAGGAAGAAAGAGTCTGTAGGTCACACCTGTCTGCCATGTTGTGACAGGATGCCGAGTCTTTTATCTTATACCTGCACTCTTGATTACAACGGTCTTATTGCTGACTCGTCCGATCTTGAAGTTGGGGTCAGCAGTGTCATACAGGCCACAGATGGGAGCACCAGCTATTGGGCCATTAGACCATCATGGAACGGAGCCGGACTTTCACAATCGGCCAAGTTTTAGTATGTTGCTGCCGGGAGTGAAAAATGCGAAATAAAATCGTTCCCATGCGACGCATGGGAATGTGCCGAGTAACAGTAATACTAAGAGGAGCGTATGATGAAAAAAGTTGCCCTGCTTGCCTATAATGGCGAGCTGACCTGTTTTGCCCATGTCATGCTCTATGCCCTTGATTTTGAAAAGAAAGGATATGAGGTGAAGGTGGTGATCGAAGGAGCTGCCACCAGCCTTATCGCCGAGCTCGCCAAACCAGATGCCCCCTTTGCCAACCTCTATAGCCAGCTTCGGGACAAAAAGTCTGCTCACCTGTATTTGCAAGGCCTGCTCTCAGAAGATGGGGAGTCTGGCAGAGGCGGAAAAACAGGGCTTGGCCATTGTCGGTGATATGCAGGGACATCCATCCATTGAAGGTTTTTTAAGCGACGGGTTTCAGATAATCTCGTTCTGAGCTGCTTAGAGCGTAAAAATGCTAAGATAAAACTGGTATTTTCACCGATATGCGTCACATGCGCAAAAATATTGAACTGCTGGCCCCGGCCAAAAATCTTGCCTGCGGCATCAGCGCCATAAATCATGGTGCCGATGCCGTCTATATCGGCGGCCCACAATTTGGTGCCCGGGCCGCGGCCTGCAACAGCCTGGCCGATATCGAAAAACTGGTCGCTCATGCCCATCAGTTCAGGGCAAGGGTCTATGTTGCCCTGAACACCATCTTTGATGATCGCGAACTTGATCTTGCCGTAGATCTCTGTCATCAGTTGTACGGGATCGGTGTTGATGCACTCATCATCCAGGATGTAGGACTGCTTGAATCGGATCTGCCGCCCATCCCTCTGCACAGTTCAACCCAAATGAATAATCGGACGGTGGACAAGGTCCGGTTTCTGGAAAAAGTCGGTTTTCAACAGGTGGTGCTGGCCCGGGAGCTGAGTCTTGACCAGATTAAAGAGATCCGTGCCGCCACCAGTGTCCCTCTTGAATTTTTCATTCATGGCGCGCTCTGTGTTTCCTACAGTGGGCAGTGTTATATAAGTGAGGTGATGGCCGGGCGCAGCGCCAACAGGGGCGAGTGTGCCCAGTTTTGTCGCCATAAGTTTACCCTGAAAGATGGGCAGGGAAAAATTCTGGAAAAAGATCGCTATCTGCTCAGCCTCAAAGACTTAAACCTTTCGACTCACCTTGGAGCACTCATTGATGCGGGGATCAGTTCGTTTAAAATAGAAGGACGTCTCAAAGATGAGAATTATGTGAAAAATGTAACCGCCTATTACCGTCAGGCTCTTGATAAAATAATTGATGCGGACGGCGGGCTGCAACGCTCGTCTTCTCGGGCAGCTGCAGCTTTGATTTTACCCCGGATCCAGCAAAGTCGTTTAACCGGGGGATGACCGATTATTTTTTGACCAACGCGGCGCAATACACCCGGGGCAATAGACAGTCCGAAATCAACAGGACAAAGACTGGGCCAGGTTGTGCACGCAGAAAAACGGTTTTTTGTTTTGGATACCGAAGAAGTCGTCAACAACGGCGACGGCCTCTGCTTTTTCGATCCGAAAAAGGCCTTGTGGGGATAAAAGTGAACCGGGTTGAAAACGGGAAAATTTATCCCAAAGGATCCTGTGAATTTGCCCATCGGAGTGACGATATACCGTAACTCCGATACCGCCTTCAATAAGCTTCTGGCCCGGAGTGAGCAGTGCCGAACAATTGCAATTACAGCTTGAACTTAAAGAAACTGCTGATGGTCTGCAGCTGCTGATAAGAGATGAGGATGGAATAGAATCCGAAACCACTGTTAAGGTAGAAAAAACGTTGGCCAGACAAGCGGGAATGGTAGCAGCCCTGGCCGAAAAACAGCTCAGAAAAAGTGGGGGTTCTGTTTTTTCAATTGGAGAGGTATCGTGTAGACCTTAATCCGGATCTTTTTTTCCCTGCAGCGATTTTCAATAATCTTCGCAGAAAGGGTTTTGCCCATCATCTGGAAAAAAGACTTCAGCAGTATCCAGTTGAACGCGTCGAAATAACGAAAAATGATTTCCCTTGGCCGGCGAGTGAGGTAAGTTATCTCGACAATATCGCTAATCATAAAGCGGAAGCATTTTATAAGCGTCATGGAGTACAGACAATTAACAGAAAAATGCTTCGTGCCGAGGACGTCGAGGACTGTGCTCTGATGACAACCAAATATTGTATCAAGGCACAACTGGAAGTCTGTCCCAAAATGAGCAACCATCCCGGTGGGTTGTCCGAGCCGCTGGCCATCGTTGACAATACAGGTGAGTATGAACTCGGATTCGATTGTGTGAAATGCGAAATGACCGTCAGGAAACTACCTCTGACGAGAAAGCTGAGAAAGCATAGACTGGAATCCATTGATGGGAACTAACACTTTTATCTAAAAGACGCTGAAAGAACAACCCAGACTACTTTGGAATCTTGCCCTGAGAAGGAATTTCTGGATAGTTCTCCTGGTCGATATCGTCCTGATTGTGGCAGCGTATGTCCTTGCCTATCTGGTTCGGTTTGATTGGCAGATATCATGGTGGATTCCCATAATTTTACGTACCCTGCCTTTTCTTATTCTCTGCAAGATCCCTATATTTTATATATTTGGGCTTTATCAGGGGATGTGGCGATATACAAGTGTCTCTGATCTGATCAATATAACCAAGGCTGTTGCTGTATCATCTGGTTTTATCATTTTGTCAGTCCTGTATTTAAATCGGTTTGTCGGTTTTTCCCGGTCAGTTTTTTTTATGGATGGAGTTTTCACTTTTTTGTTTCTCTGTCTGCATCGCGGCACTATCCGTTATCTTTTACAGAATAAGGAACTGATGTCATGGTTTGCCCAAGACGATGAAAGACCGAGTAAGGTAAGATTGCTGCTTATCGGTGCGGGTGCTGCTGCTGAAAAAGTTATTCGGGAGATTAGGGATAACAATAACGTGCCGTATGAGGTTGTTGGTCTTGTCGATGATGATCGTAAAAAGCATGGTTTGAAAATTCACGGTATACCCGTTGTCGGTGGACTGGATAATCTCCAGGAATGCATTGCCAGGACCAGGCCCGAAGAGCTTTTGATCGCTGTTGCTTCAGCATCTGCTGAACAAATGCAAAGAATTGTCGATCTTTGCCAGAAATCAAAGACCAAGTTCAAGGTCCTGCCAAGTATGGGCGAAATCATCAGGGGGAAATTAAGCGTAACGTCCATCCGTGATATTGCCTATAGAGATCTGCTCGGGCGACCCGTAGTGCATCTTGATCAAAAAGAAATTGGCCGCTATCTCACTGGCCAGATAGTTTTGGTGACAGGGGCGGGTGGTTCAATTGGCTCTGAGCTATGCCGGCAGATTATCAAATTTGATCCGAAAAAAATTATCCTGCTTGATGCTGGTGAAGAAAATCTCTATAAAATTCAGATGGAACTTCACCATGACCACCAGTTTCTGGACTATGTCCCAGTCCTCTGTAAAATCCAGAACCAAGCCCTGCTTAAGGCAATATTTGCTGAATATGCACCCTCTGTGGTGTTTCATGCAGCGGCCTATAAACATGTTCCCCTGGTTGAAGCAAATCCTTGGGAAGCTGTCTTTAATAATGTATTTGCCACAAAAAACCTTATTGAAACGACTATTGCCCATAAAGTTGAACGATTTGTTCTTGTTTCAACCGACAAGGCGGTACGACCGACAAATGTCATGGGTGCGACAAAACGGGTGACCGAGTTGCTTATGCTCGCCTATTGCAACGAACAATCGACAAATTCCTCTGCAATAAAACAAAATCAAACGGCCTTTATGGCCGTAAGATTTGGTAATGTCCTTGGTTCTTCCGGGTCAGTAATTCCTCTTTTTAAACGTCAGATTGAAAAAGGTGGGCCCGTGACTGTCACGGATCCTGAAATGACCCGCTATTTCATGTCGATTGAGGAAGCGGCACAACTTATTCTTCAGGCTGGTGCCATGGGTGGAGGCGGTGAGATTTTTATTTTGAAGATGGGATCCCCGGTAAAAATTGTCAACTTAGCCCGTGATCTTATAAAACTTTTGGGCTATGAGCCGGAGAAAGACATTAAAATAAAATATACTGGGCTTCGTCCGGGAGAAAAACTTTATGAAGAGTTGATCACCGAAGGTGAAGGTATTGTTCCAACAAAGCATGAAAAAATCATGGTTCTGCGGGGAGATAACACACCAAATCAGGAAATGGAAGAACTTCTCAGTCGTTTAGCGAAAGCAGCCACAGTCCATGATGGTCGTGGCATAAAAGAAGTCTTGCAAGACATTATTCCAGAATATACGCCAGATTTGGAGGCAGTATCTATTGTTCAGCCACTTCATCCCAATGTTAAAAAATTACAGTAACTAAGCATCAACATCCCGCACTAATATAAAATTGTGCACATGAAAAGACTTTTTGATTTGTTTTTGGCAGGTTGCGCCACTCTTGTTCTGCTTCTGCCGATTATGCTGTTGGTGTTGCTGGTCAAGCTGACATCCAAAGGCCCTGTTCTCTATTGGTCTGACCGTGTGGGTCGCAATAACATTATTTTCAGGATGCCAAAATTTCGGAGCATGCGGGTGGAGACACCGGCAGTGGCAACGCATCTTCTTGCGGATCCTTCAGTCTATCTCACGCCTATTGGCAATTTGCTGCGTAAAACCAGCTTGGATGAATTGCCCCAGTTATGGAGCATCTTCAAAGGTGATATGAGCTTTGTCGGACCTCGACCTGCTCTCTTTAATCAGGATGATCTGATTGAATTGAGAACTACAAAGGGGATCCACCGGTTGACGCCGGGGTTAACGGGATGGGCACAGATCAATGGTCGTGATGAATTGCCTATTCCCGTTAAGGTGGAGTTTGATTATTATTATCTTGTGAATCAGTCGTTTTTGCTGGATCTGAAAATTATCTTTCAAACGTGTCTTAAGAGTAGTTCTGCGTGATGGTGTGACCCACTGATTGCATCTTTACTGTTCTAACGGATAATTAGTAATTACATCTTGCCTCATTGCGGTAAATCCTCCGATGAGAGCCGAAATGGACGAGGTGAAAAACCAAAATCCCGTTTAGCTTCCGAGTGATCAAATACCAAATCGTTATTCATCCGCTCTGCCATGGCAACGGACCAGTTTTTATATCTTGGCAGCAAGCGCATACAGGTCACTGCAATGCTGAATATTGGCAAGGGTATCGTAATAGCCTTGGTGAGCGATGCAAAGCAGCAAATACCCGGCTGACCATTTCACGATAGGGTAATATTTCTTCACCAGAAATATTGTATGCACGATTTATCGCCGCAGGAGATTCTCAACGCTGCGAAACACGCCTCTGCCACATCCTCGACATGAATAGGCTGCCGTAATCCGTTCGCCTTGCCCAACAAAGGAAAAAATCCAAATCGACGAATAAAGCGGGCTATTTCAGTAATATTCTTGTCCCGACCATGGCCATATATCAAGGTCGGTCGAAGAATCACCCACTCAACCCCTTGCTTGTTGCCCATGTTTTCAGATTTTCTTCACCTTCTATCAAACGAGCGGCAATAGTTTTTTCGGCTCCATCGGAAGACTTTGTTTTCGTAAAACGACTAGTGGAAGAAAGGACAACAATACGGCGTGCTCCATAGGATTCAAGGAGTGTGAAATGTTCTTGTAGGACCCAAATGGGTGCTACGCATAGCCAATCTATTATATGGGATCACTGTTGATTGTGATCTGCAACTGAAAGCTGGTGCCAAATAAGACCATCACTCCCTGATGTCTGTGGCATTCGTGAAAAGGCGTGAACCTGTGTATCACCTGCTCGCAGCAGTGAAATTAATCTCTCACCAACCAGACTGGTTGCCCCAAGTAAACCAACCTTTCCGCTAATCACACTTTACTCCGACAGCCCCAAGCTACCCGACGTGCACCATGGTATCCAGCCACAAGTAAAAACGCAACCACACACCAAACGCGACAAGTGGCCATAACAATCCAGGGTATTGATGTCGAAAAAACTTTCGGTAAAATCTCATCATGCCTTTGTGCTTATGCCATTCGACAAATATTGGGCGCGATCGACTGCAAGTCCCTTGATCATGAATAATCTTTAGCATTTGGCACGAAAAGAATTTTCCAGCCCTTTTGTCGGAAGCGCATACACAGGTCCAGATCTTCACAATGTAAAAAATACCCTTCGTCCCATTCTCCGACATCCTGCATTGCCTCACGTCTGATCAGCATGCAGGCACCTGAAGTCGCCTCCACCTCGATAGGCTGATCTGGCAAAGGCTGCTTGTGCAAATGAAAATCAAAGAACAGACGCGGCCAACGATCAGAAAAACGGACCAGCCAAATGCGCGCACAAAAGACCGCCAAGGAGTGGGGATGGCCCGACGTCCACCGGCTTGTTCGGTCCCGTCTAAATTCGTCAGAACGTCCCGACACCATACCAATGCGCTCATCGGAATCCATCACGGACAACAATTCAGCCAAAGCACCTGGTTCGAAAGAGCAGTCCGGGTTAAGGAACAGTAGAAATGGCGCAGAAGCAACACGCAAGCCACTATTACAAGCCGCAGCGAAACCAACGTTGGTAGGATTTTTAATTATTTGTACGTGTGGCAATCCTTGCAAAGCATCTAAACTACCATCCGTTGATGCGTTATCAACCACGATAATTTCGATTTCCAGCGGACAATTCAGCAATGAATCGACACAGCTGATGCAATAGCTCTCCTGCGTTATAATTGACGATAATTGTTGAGATGATGGCACTCATGCTTGTTTTCCGGCAGGTTGCTTTGTTAGTATTATTTCCTATCCCACGGTTGCCAATACCCAGCGGTTAAAGCAACCTCAGCCTCTTTAATTTGTTTTTTTGCATAGTATTTGTTGGCTGTTTGATAGATATTGTGATAGTTACTCCTGACATATACTCTTTTACAAAAAATGTAGAATCAAATGATATCAAAAACAAGATACCCGCATCCGCTGAAGAAACAAACCATGTTTTGTCTCCCCTACATAGAGCACTATCTATCATGAACATCTGACGAATGAGTCTCACCAGATACCGAGGAAATAAGATCAATAAAAATAATTGCTAAAATTAAGCTGACAGAGTAACCTTCCGGATCTTTGAAGTCACTCATAATTTATGCTATCGGATGATCATCTTTCAAAGTATCTCTAAGAAAGCTAATGTTTATCACCCACCTGTAAGTCAGATAATTTATTGAAATTATGTATGGAAGTGAGAGAAACAGCCATCTCCGATATGAAGATAGATTTTTTAATTGTTGTTTTTCTAGTGGAGTAGCCTTATGGGTGGGACAAGATCATTGTCAAGTTTGTTGAATGTCAAGAAGAAGGTGGCTCAAAAAAAACAAATTAATGTAATTAGATCGTCTGATTTCTTTGACAGTGATTGGTATCTGAAACAATATCCGGATGTTGCTAAAGAAAATTTTGATCCAGTAAAACATTATGTTCTCTATGGTGCTGCCGAGGGAAGAAATCCTGGCCCAGAATTTGATGCGAATATGTATTTAAAGCAGTACCCCGATGTAAAACAGTCTGGCATGAATCCACTCTTTCATTATCTGATTTATGGAGAAAAAGGGGAGGCTTTTCACCGGTATATCCACTGACAGCTCTGCCAGCACAGGGTTAGAAAGAGAACAAAATAATTTTCGAGAATTGGAACAGGAAAATGAACTACTGCTTCTTCAGTTGCACCAGGTACAAGAGGAGTTGGAAGAATATTATTTGAAGTATCAAGCTACAGAAGAATTTCAGGGGCAGGTGTTGCAGCAGTTGACAAGGGAGCGGGATGCGCAGAACCAGGTTGCCAGAAGAACTCCAGGGGCGGTTGCACAGTTGACCAAGGAGCGGGATGGGCAGACCAGGTCGCCAAAGAACTTCAGGGGCAGGTTGCACAGTTGAC
>CAWDYJ010000028.1:0-218481 GCA_963806525.1 uncultured delta proteobacterium | reverse complement strand
AGAACACCAGCCAATTAACATTGTGCATGAAAGTGGCAAAATCGTTACGGTCCTGGCATTTATGAAGAAGGAAAATCATGGGTTCGGTTTACAGCGGAATTACCTGGTACCTGGACCGTGGAGGTCTTTCTCTTTCTTTTGACAACTCAGTTCCGGAGTACGCACATGGATTTTTAACGGCAGTTGGCAAAAATGGGTCCAAAACGCCAGGAATAAGGCAGTTATTCCGCAATATGTCATGTATAATGAACTAACACTATCGGAAGGTATAGAAGAATTTGTGAAAGATCAAGGATTCAATGGAATGCATATCACTAACCTACGAGATTTTCTGAAAAACCCTGAATATTTCGAAACAGTAGTTCTAGAAACCTATCGAGCAGGCGGGATCACTCATTTCTGGATATGGGGAGATGAGCAGCGGCAACTTACCCCAAAGTATTATGATGGAGATATCAATTATCTTTATAATGAAATTCTTGCTCGGCTGGGCCCGATGCCGGGATGGTCTGTGGGATATGGCTTTGATCTCTATTCGAATGGACGAATGCCAACGAACTTAACGAGTGGAAAGATTATTGGAATTCTCTGATAAGCTACTCCCATCTAATGGGTGCTCGTGGATATAAAAACAGCTACGAAGAAATTTCCACCGAGATGGACTATGTATCCTGGGAATGGCACCGACCAGATATCGATGATTATATTGATCATCTGAAACACTCCAAGGATAAACCAGTTTTTTCTGAAGATAGATTCAGAATCAGGCA
Source organism: uncultured delta proteobacterium (assembly GCA_963806525.1). Taxonomy (GTDB): domain Bacteria; phylum Desulfobacterota; class Desulfobulbia; order Desulfobulbales; family Desulfocapsaceae; genus Desulforhopalus_A. Next base: position 217,711 of record CAWDYJ010000028.1, on the reverse strand, counting down.
CTCATCCAAATATCCACTGAAAGACTATACGGAGTCCCTGACGCTTTCTGGACTCTGGGACTCTTTTATCGCTGGAGGTGTCGCCAATATATGGGGCAAGAAAGGACCGAATGATAAATATTCTACCCCTTATAATCTTAAGCAGGGAATAAGAAAATACCGTGAGATTGTAGACACATACTACATTTTAAGTTCTACGTCATTTCAACCAGTCAAAAATTTACATTGTATATCGAGCCGGTCTTCAGCAATATGTAGAATTCAAGATAGTACTCTCTCCGTAGATGATTTGTTTAAAAAAGGTATCAGGGTAATTGACGTCATCGATATAGAGTCAGGTGAACAACACAAGGCAGACCCAGGAGAGATTTTAACTGACAATAAAATATTTATTGGAAATATTGAATAGCGACTTGGTTAATAGTCATGAAAATAAAAAATATTGTTCAAAGATTCTTCTTTCCCCGCTATGCAGTATCCTTCTATTGCTATATTAAGTTCAAAAGTTTTGTAAGCCCAAGGTCCGAAGTCGAGGTTGAGAATCTTCAAATCGGACAAAACAGTCGGATCAGCTCTTTCTGCAAGGTTAAAACCCGTCGGGGATTACTGCAGGTCGGCGACCATGTGGATATTGCGTCAGGATGTTTTTTAAGTAGCTCTGAAAAGAAATTGATTATCGGCAACGATGTATTGATAGGGCCTAACTGCACAATTTTGTCTAACAACTACAATACAGCGGACATAAATACGCTTATACGAAAACAGGGGCGTGTGACCAGGGGAACCGTGATTGGCAACAATGTTTTCATTGGCGCCGGCACCGTGATTCTTGATGGGACCTCTATTGGAGATGGAACTGTCATATCTGCAAGCTCTCTTGTTTCGGGGAAAATACCCGAAAATTCAATTGTTTCCGGAAATCCAGGTAAAGTTATCTTCTCGAGGCGATAATGATGAACAAGGATATTGTCGAGTTAATTGATTCAGCCAAAGATATTGACAGTTTTGTAACCGAATTGTCTGTCATGAATCTAAAATCACTTAATAGAGAAACCACCAATAAAATACATTCCCGATTAAACGCCCTTGGTCCGAAAGGACATGTTAACATTGCAGTTCTGGGCAGTTTTACCCTGGATTTTATTGCCGATCCTTTAAAGCTGTTCTTTGCCGCCATTGGCTTCTCAGTTGATGTGTACGTAGCACCATATGGGCAATATTACCAGGAGGTTTTAACCCCTGAAAGTGATTTATATAAGTTTAAACCCGACATTATTTTTCTGACAATCAATCCGCAGGATTTAACTACTATTTGTAAAGAAGAATTTGAATATTCGGCAATCAACAGTGGTCAAAAGATAACAGACGATATTCTGTCGGAGCTCAAAGGATGGCTCAGTGCTCTTGTCGCAAATATTAGCTGTAGAGTTATTATAAGTAACTTTATAGCCAATCATTCTTCTTCAATAGGATTGGCTATAAACTCTGAAAGATATTCGCAAAAATTTCTGCTGTCAGATCTGAACCGGGAAATGGCAATCCTTTGTCAATCATATCCTGCGACAAGCATTCTGGATGTTGACTCTTTAGCTAATTATATGGGACACAGATATGTATTCGACTCTAAGTTCTATTACATTGCCAAGATGCTCTGGTCAGCCGATTTTTTAAAAGAAGTTGCATTTGTAATTTGCAAATACTTTGCTGCTGAAAAAGGTATGACCAAAAAATGCATTGTCCTTGATTTGGACAATACTCTCTGGGGTGGTGTAGTTGGAGAAGATGGCCCTAACGGCATCAAGGTAGGACCGGGCGACCCCATCTCAGAGGCATACCACGATTTTCAATTAAAAATTAAAGAGCTGAAGAGTCGCGGCATTCTCCTGGCGATTTGCAGTAAGAATAACTTGCAAGATGCATTAGATGCTTTTACGACGAGAAAGAACATGCCTCTATCTATCAATGATTTTGCTATCAAGAAAATCAACTGGCAACCAAAATCACAGAATATTATCGAGATAGCACAAGAGTTAAATATTGGTTTAGACAGTTTGATTTTTGTGGACGATAATCCTGCAGAAATTGCTCAGGTGAAAACGGTCTTACCAGAAGTGACCTCTATCCTGCTTCCTTCACAACATGAGTTCATGCCAGCCATTTTTGATGACTACCCCTTTTTGGAAAAGCTGAAAATTCTTGAATCAGACCGAAACAAAACCGACCAGTACCGTCAAGAGGCAGAAAGAAAGGAACTTAAAATTTCGGCACCCGATTTAAGTAACTACCTTGCCCAATTGGAAATCACACTCCAGCTTCGCGAGGCTTCCAAAACCGACCTTGAACGTATCCATCAACTGTTCAACAAAACAAATCAGTTTAATTTAACAACCAAAAGATATACCCAGGCCGAGGTAGAGTCCTTTTATCATTCTTCAGAGTATATTTTATTGTGTTTCGACACAGCAGATAAATATGGCGATATGGGGACGGTCGGTGTCCTGTTGATTTCATTGGCGGATGGGCCTTTTATAGATAGCTTTATCATGAGTTGCAGAGCAATGGGGCGCGGAATAGAAAAAGAAGTCATGAGAAGAGTTTTTGATATATTATTGGTTAAATACCAGGTTCCCACTACCATTAAGGGTCATTACGTGCCCACCAAAAAGAACATACCTGTTACTTTCTTTTATGAAAGTTTAGGGTTTCAGCTGCTCCATGAAGATAAAGAAAAAGTATACTCTCTAGAGTTTGAACAAAACCCCATCCAAGCAAGTGACTGGATACAATAATCGGAGCCTAGACATGGAAGAGAAATTAAAAAAGCTGATGGCAGAAATCTTTGAAGTCCAAACATCAGATATCAATGATACTTTCAATCCAGAATCGACCAACAACTGGGATTCACTCAATAATTTAAAACTGATCACTGCCATAGAGTCTGAATTTAACGTTTCCTTTTCTATGGAAGAAATTCAGACCATGACTGATTTCAAAACCATACTTTCTTGCATTAAAAATCATAGCTGATGCTCGATTGTTACTCCGAGTGTCAGAGAAACATCGGGATTTTCTTTTACTAATCTGGAAGGGCTTTTATGCAATATCGAACATTCACATCTGAAGACCAGATTGCCTTTGCTGAACTATCTGGCGATTATAACCCGCTTCACATGGACGCTGTCGCCTCACGGAGGATGCTCTTTGGATCTCAGGTGGTGCACGGTATCCATACCCTATTGTGGGCTTTAGATTGTTATTCAAAGGATAAAACGGAGTACGTTGAGAGAAGTGGTCTGGCTTTTTAGACCATAGCTTAGAACAAATACATTTTCACTCATACACCACTTGGCAGTTGTTAGTTGTAGTGCATCGTTTCAGTTTTGTTCCCACAGCCCCATTCTGCGCAGAATGGGGCTGATCGCGTTTTTAAGCTCCAGCTATGTGTCCTACACGATGACGAAATAGACGTTGATTCCGGCTCTCTTGATTTAAGATCAAATATTGAGGCGGCAGGCAAAATGTTTCCGAATCTGATCAGATTTTTGTCTCCTTTACAGATCGCAGTAATTCTGAGTACGACTCGCCTTGTGGGTGGTATATGTCCAGGACTACACTCGGTCTTTTCTGAGATGGATTTTTCTGCAACCATGCCAAATAACACCACAACAATGAACTATGAAGTTACCAAGCTGGATAGAGATGTTTTGGTTTGGTCCTTATGAAGGTTACTGCACCAGAGATGGCCGGCACCATAAAGGCCTTTTGTCGTCCCAAACCCCAGAACCAGGAGAACTATCTGTCCTTAAAAAATCAGGTTGACCGGGATGAGTTTGCCGCTCAGCGTGCATTGATAATAGGAGGCTCTCGTGGTTTAGGAGAAGTTACAGCAAAGCTTCTTGCTGTGCGAGGTGCTGATGTGAAAATCACCTACCAGCAAGGCAAAGAAGATGCACACCGTATCGTTAATACATCGTTACAGTGCGCTAAAATTACTTTTTGACTGTAAACCGCGTAGCATCCCCGAGAGATTTTTGGGGGTGCGGTCATTGTTGTATCTGAAAATTTAATCTCTTCATTCTTTTCCAGGTCTATTGGCTTTTCGTTATTTTAAAATTCTTCAGTACTATGTTTCCATATTTATATATTCGCCAGAACCCGAGAAAATGGATAGCATCTTTCAATTTGTCTCGGTAATCCCCCGAATTGAGTATCCACCAGCTAAATTCCCAGTGCATGTGTAGCTGTTCATTTTTAGAAAAAACCAGACACGACCTGACAATCTATCAACCTCTTCTTCCCTGCGTGTCGACTGTTCATTCAGTCAGTATTCTCCCTGTTAACAATCAGGATCCACTACCATTCCCTGCTGTGTAGATTGCGTGTTTTCGTCAGATTCTCTGCGAAACTTAACCATTCCTGCCACAACCTCTTGCCTAATGCTGAGCCGGGCTTTGCACCTATTTACCCACCTGCCAGCCAATCTCTTCCTCTCTCTCTATTGCTCGACATATCAAGCTTCCCCGTTCCGAGAATATTACCTTGCGCGACGCCTGACGTACCCCGCCAGTGATAAGCACTCTTAACCTTTTCCAGCTTCTTTTTCTTGTCTATATTCCACCTCTGTGCCCCACAGCTGATCTACAGCCCACCTTGCCCACTCTAAGTAGATTCTCACTTTTTTCGGAACGAAATTAATCTCTGCAAGAGCAAGCATTTTATAAATGGAAACAGATTGCACCCGCGGACGTATTTTTGCACACATTTAGGCTGCCACAAACAAAAGTGGCACCCACTATATCTCCTAAGTATTTGATATTGAATATATAATACATTCTATGTTTTTTTGGCATCATCCCTGCAAATGCGGCAGTGTTGCCGGCTGTTTTTGTTTTCCTGTGATTTTCACGATCGGGGCCACAAGATACCGGATTAGCGATTGAGTGTTTTCTTTGGCAACACCGAGCCTGCTCTCATATTGATTCTATAATTTTTTAGTTTAAGCAGATTGGTCGACACATTTTTCTATGTAAAGCACTATTCAAAATTCATCCCAGAACAATCCGCAACAACAATATAACCACATATTATTATAAATAAAAAACATTCTTAAACTCAACTTAAAGGGAGAATTTGCTGCAATTTTATTGCAACGCAAAAGACATGACTATGAAATTATTTACTTACCTGAAAGTGCTGACTGTTACCATTATGCTCACCTTGCTTGGCAACCAAAATTCCTGGGCAGCGGAGGCCAATTTTTCGTGGTTGGCGAACAATTCAGGAACAGCCGGGTACATGCTCTATTGTGGAACCTCATCGCGACAGTATACCGAATCTGTAGATGTAGGATCTCCGAAACCAACGAACGGACGTGTCTATGGCAACGTCTCTCAATTAATCCCGGGACAGAAATATTTCTTTACCGTAACGGCATACAATAACCAAGGGGCTGAAAGTTCCTATGCGGATGAAGTCGTCTATACCGTACCTAGTAACACTACCGGGAGCAGTAGTACCACTAACACCAATCTTTATGACATCTATATGTCAACATCATCAAATCTTTCTGGAGCCATTCCTCTTGATGGAACCTCTGTTGATTGGGATATGTATGTATTTACCGGTCCCGACACCGGGGTATCCAAGGTGGTTTTCTCGGTTGATGGAGCCGTTTACCGGACAGAAAATTTAGCCCCGTATGAATTAGTCGGGGGGGCTGCCTACGACACATCTCGACTGTCACCTGGCGAACACCAGATGACTGCAATGATGTACCTCACTGATGGCAGCACAAAGTTCGTCAGTGCAAATTTTACCATCCCGTCCGCCTATGATAACTCCGGCTCGTCCTCATATGATAACACCGTCGATAACACCGATCCGCCCTCATATGACGACACAGCTGATGAAAATTTTCATGATATATTTGTCTCGGCGTCATCGAACCTGTCAGGATCGACTGTCCTTGAAGGGGCTGAAGTTGAAGGGGATGTCTACGTATTCACCGGTCCTGATACAGGGGTTTCCAAAGTCACCTTTTCCATTGATGGGGATGTTACTCATACAGAATCCAGAGCTCCGTTCGAATTCGTTGGTGGTTCACCCTATGACACATCGCAATTGTCATCCGGTGAACACGAAATAACCGCGGAGTTTCAACTGAATGATGGAAGCACTGAAATCGTCAGTGCAATATTTACTATCCCTTCTTCCAGTGGGGGTTCTTCTTACCCCTCTTCCCCTCTCCCTATAGTCGATGTGAAATTCTGGTATCGGATACATCGTATCTCTCAAGTGCTACAGCCCTTGACGGAGCCATGGTTGATGGAGATATTTACGTATTTACCGGCCCTGATACAGGGGTTTCCAGGGTCATCTTTTCTGTTGATGGAGATGTTACTCGTACAGAATCAAAAGCCCCATTCGAACTCGTTGGCGGTGCAGCGTTCAACACGTCACAACTTTCAAGAGGCACGCATGAAATAAAGGCATCGATTCAATTTGACAACGGTACTACGGAGTCAACTGTTGCGGTATTTACCGTCAAATAACCCTCATAGAATTTTTCAAGCCTGCTTTTCCTGACTTGATTCTCTGTCACTCCCTCCCGCGAGGGAATGACAGAGAATGACATTCAAATCAACTTTTTTTATAACCGGGACAATCTGAAAGAAGTCTCGGGTACGCAGTGGTTTTTCCCCTGATGCTCTCACGGTACATAACGGTAATTTTACCAGGGTACTTGGGGAGGGGATTTACCCATTTTGCCTCTTCAGGGCGGGATGTCTCTTGACATCGAATCAATTGGTCTGCATCTTGGCAATTTTAGCAGACAAAGTCAGATGGAAAAGTAGTCGGTTTGGCATTATCATGACATGAATCGCAGGAGCTGCTATCATAAAAGTCAGCGTGATAGCTCCGACCTTTTTTATCTCCGAATTGCTGTAGAGTACCTCCGGCAAAGGCAGTATCTACAAAAAACAGCGCATCAACTGCTATAATAAGTACTTTCAAAACCTAATACATTATTAAAACTGCAGATCAAGTCAGCGGCTCTGTGGTGGTGATAGATGATATTGCATAACGTCTAGACAAACATAGCGATCCCTGTATGACGAAGAAAAAACAACCACAGCTTTGAGATTCTTTTGTCCCATTACTGCACCAAGGCCGACAGCATCACTACCTTTAAATTACCATCGATCAGTATTTGGCGATTGATCTGTGTTTCGAAAATTATTTCCTCTCCTCCCCATCCTTTTGTTCATTTCTGAAAAAAGCCTAACTAACGACGTACAGCAAATCCAAATGGCACGCCATTTTCTCTGTCCGATTGCCCGTCTTGCTCTTGACTTACATACCTCAAATACCTGAATTGCAAATTACCTTTTTCAAGCATCACTCGAATTACTTAAATGTAATTTGAGTGATGCTTGAAATTGACTACCACCACATCAACTGCCTGTAACGTCTTGCCCTTACAACATCAACATATTGATATATTGGTAATATATTTTTTCTTCCTGATGTTTTTAAAACTGGTTCGATTCGTGCTTTAGCATGCCTGATGAAGTTTTTTCGAATGAGCAAATTCAACACAAACTTTAACTCAAAGGGAGAATCTGTTGCGATTGCACTGCAACGTACAAGACATGACTATGACATTATTTAATTACCTGAAAGTGCTGACTGTTACCATTATGCTCGTCTTGCTTGGCAACCAAACCTCCTGGGCGGCGGAGGCCAATTTTTCCTGGCTTCCAAATGATCCAGCCGATGGCACTGTCGGCTACATGCTTTATTGTGGCACCTCATCGCGGCAGTATACCGAATCGGTAGATGTTGGATCCCCAACACCGCTTAACGGACGTGTCTATGGCAGTGTCTCTCAATTGATCCCGGGACAAACCTATTTTTTCACCGTAACTGCCTATAATAAACAGTGGGAAGAAAGTTCGTATCCGAATGAAGTTGTCTATACCGTACCAAGTGACACTACCGACACTACCGGGAGCAGTGATACCACCAACACCAGTCTTTATGACATCTATATGTCGACATCATCAAATCTTTCCGGAGCCGTTCCTCTTGATGGAACCTCTGTTGATTGGGATATTTATGTATTTACCGGACCCGACACCGGGGTATCCAAGGTGACTTTCTCTGTTGATGGAGTCGTTTACCGGACAGAAAAAAAGCCCCGTATGAATTAGTCGGGGGGGCTGCCTACGACACATCTCAACTGTCACCTGGCGAACACCAAATAACGGCAATGATGTACCTCAATGATGGCAGCACCAAGTTCGTCAGTGCAAGTTTTACCATCCCGTCCGCCTATGATAATAGTGGCTCATCAGCAAACGACAACACTGCGTCATCAACTGATAACAGCACTGATTCATCAGTCAATGACATTACCGATTATAACTCTTATGACATTCTTGTGACTACATCACCTAATCTTCTTGGGGCTGTTAGTCTGGATGGAACTATTGTGAATGGTGATATTTATGTGCTGTACCGGTCCCGACACCGGGGTATCCAAGGTGACTTTCTCTGTTGATGGAGTCGTTTCGCGTACAGAGACAAAAGCCCCTTTTGAATTAGTTGGCGGATCTCCGTATGATGCATCACAATTGTCACCAGGCCAGCACAAATTAACAGCCAAAATGTACCTGACTAATGGCACTACCGAGTCCATCAGTGCAGATTTTACCGTCCCGTCCACCTATGACTACACCGACTCGTCTACTTCCGACAACATGATTCACCCACCTATGACACCGCAAATAATGCAGATTTTCATGATATATTAGTATCGACCTCCTCGAATCGTTCCGGTGCGACTGTTCTTGACGGAGAAACAGCTGATGGAGATATCTATGTATTTACCGGTCCCGACACCGGGGTATCCAAGGTCACTTTTTCTGTTGATGGGGCAGTTACTCAGTACAGAAAAAAAAGCCCCTTATGACTTGGTTGGTGGAGCTGCCTATGACACATCGCAACTGTCACCTGGCGAGCACGAGATAACGGCAGAGATCCAACTGAATGATGGCGGAACTGAGGTCGTCAGTGCAATTTTTACTGTCCCCTCTTACAGTGGGGTGTCTTCTACTCCCTCTTACACCGACAATCGCTGCGAAATTCTCGTATCAGACACAGCGTATCTTTCTGGTGCTACAGCACTTGACGGAACCACAGTTGATGGGGATATATATGTATTTACCGGACCTGATAACGGGGTATCACAGGTTATCTTTTCAGTTGATGGGAAAGTTACCCGTACAGAAAGAAAAACCCCATTTGAATTAGTTGGTGGGGCTGCGTTTAACACGTCACAACTTTCAAGGGGTACGCATGAGATAACGGCATCGATTCAGTTTGAAGACGGTACTTCAGAGTTGGCTGTTGCGCTAATTACCGTTAAGTGAGCTTTTAGAATAAAATACCGAACTCCGTCTTGCTGTCCCCCGGCTTTTGCCTGGGAACAGCAAAATTTTTAACCCTGACGCCCCCATCAACAATGAACGAATCTGTTCATTATCCTTACCACTGATATATTCATGCACTGGAATAGTAAACAGGCGGTTACAGAGTCCTTCCGCCTGAGGACATTCCTGATCTAGAAATTCATCAGCAAGTTCATCAATCTTATTTATCGATGTTGGATAAGCTAACATCAATCCCAATCCCTGCTCCTCACTTTGCTTAAGGATGTAATCACGCTGCTCCCTGTCTTTACAGAGAACCGGCAACCTGATCATGCTCGTATCCGTTTTGCAGCATACCTGTACAAATTTATCAGGCAAGGTATTTTGCCAATAGATAATATTCCTTTTTCTTGCTCGCTGGTGACGCTTTAATCTCGTTTGCCAATTCCTGGTCAATTCCAAGTGGAAAGCGGGCATTTGCCGCATAGAAAAATCCGGTTCATACAATGTCTCGCCAAGCTTTAACAACGGAAGAGCCTTTGGCAGCCAAAACATTGAAGGGTTTTGAAAAATCGTTGTCAGAACAGTCTTGAGTACAGATTTCAGAATATTTGAAATATTGTTGCCGGATAAGGAACTACTTAAAGACTTGATACTTTCCGCCAGATCGTCCCGGTCCGTTACAATAATTCCCCCTTCCATTGTTGACAGTGCTTTTCCACGCCCCAGGCTAAAAAAGCCAATATCGCCAAGAGTGCCAAGTTTATCAGTGTTTAACGTTTCGCCCATGGCTTGGGCCGCATCTTCAACAATGGGTATTTCCGGACCGATGATTTCCCGGACTCCAGCGACATTTTCTGGGCAACCAAACAGATGGGTCGGAATAACGCAAAGGATTCTTTTATTACTTTTATCCTCAGAAATGATTTTTCTTAATTTTTCCTTATCAAAGTTGAAAGAAGATACAGCCAGATCACATAATTTAATTTGCAGTTCTGCTCTTTTAACTGCTGCAGGAACAGAATAGCAGGTGAAGGCGGGAAGAATAACCTGGTCTCTATCGGGGTAGATTTCTTTTAGAGCTAGAAGAATGAGGGTCAGAGCAGCTTTACCCGATGACAGAAACCAGCAGTGTTTACGGGAAAATTCCTGCAGTATTTCGCGCTCAAACCGATTACTGCAGGAATTGGGACGCAGGCTTGCCGGCAATGCTCGGATAATATCTATTATTGGTATAGGTGACGCTGCTGGGGGGAGGGTTCTTCCTATTCGCATGATCACATCATGATACGTGTCACAATGACTGGTGAACGTACGGAAGTAAATCTTGCAGGAACTCAACTAATAAAGATTCTGCTTCTGCTTCACGGTCTGGCCTAATCACCGTAGAGATCCTGATCAGCGACCCTCTCGCATCATTTCTTAATAATTTATTAGCAGCAATACTCAATCGCATCTTGATATAATTGCTGCCGACAAAGTCACCTGACTTATAGAAATAATATGTTATCGTCTTTCCGTTTGGCCTCGTTGTAACCAGCTTGGCAACATCAAGAGTAGTTTGCTCATCACCAGAAGAGAGAAACGTTATCGTTTTGTTGGTTTTCACAGTTTTCAATCCCCTCCCTCCAAAACAAGACTCTGGAGCATGAAAATCAACCTTTGTGTCAGAGTAATGCACTACAGATAAAAAAACATCCTGCCCGTTTTCTCCGACATAGGAACGATGGATTATTGCTCTTGTCTCAAGTATGTCATATACCGTTTCTTCCAAATGAAAATCCTGCCCCAGCCACTCCTCGCCAACCTGTACTGGAATAGTCTGCAAATCCGCCAAAGCAGCTTCATCATCTTGTGATGATTCGTATTGCAAACTGCTGACTGCTGTGGCGGTCACAGCCATGAGGAATAGAACTGTAAAATATCGGAATTTCAGGTTCGCCATTCAAGCGCCTTGGCAATAGCCAGTAAAAGAATAAAACCTATAATAAAAACCAACATCCCGGAACCAGTATGAGTGAAGGTATCAGGAGCGGCAGCTTCCAGGCCCCAGTAATGGGAGACAAGAATAAGTATAGGTATTCGAACAACGTTGGACAACAAAGCAACAGGGATGGTTATAAAAAAAAGAAACCATTTCTTAGCGGTTCCTACAGGTGTCAAGTACGCAAAAACTGAACCAAGCGCCATAAAAGCAATGAGTGAACGGAGCCCTGAACATGGGTTTCCTACCAAAAGGGTGCCAGCTGGAATAGATATATTAAAGCCTTCTCCATGAACAGGAATACCGAGCAAACTAACGATCCAGACTCCCGCTTTAGCTGCAAAAATTTTAAGCGGAAAAGAGACAAGACTTATTATGGCGGAAGGCAGTGGGAACATAAAAACGAGAAAAAGAAGGGGAAACCAGATGAGTGCGGATATCCGCGTCCCAAAAAGGTACAGAGACAAACCGATGATCAGGAACAGGAGAGAAAAGCCTGATATAGAAAAAATGTATAGAATAGTGCCAACAAGATGCAGCAATAGCGCAAAAAGTATAACAAACAAACCAGCTATATTGGCCTTTTGTTCAGTTTGGTTTAATTGGTCTTTTTGCTGGTAGATAAAATAGAGAGAGATAAACGGCACCAGAAAGCCATGGGAATAATAGGAATCCGCTCCGGTATATCGCTCATACATCCAGAGAAAAGTGACTTTATAAGTGAAAGCCAACAGTATTGCGACGGCCGTCAGGCCATAGATGTGTATGTTTTTATACCTGATGTTACTCACTGAGTAAATCCTAATATACCATCATCTTAAAGACTAATATACTTTCGGAATTTCGGCCCGATCAGACTAGCGATTGATACAGGCATTGTTTTCCAGATCTTAGCCAATTTTTCCCGCCTTATTAAATTGGTCTGATATTCTTTAGTGGATTGCGACATAAATGAGGAGGAAGAATACCATAACAATGGTGCGGGTATTGCCCCCCATTGTTTTTTAAAGCGAAAAGTCCCCTCGTCTTCAGTTGATCGACCAAAATCAAATATTTTTTTACCATTATCAGCTGCAAACTTTCACGCAATTCCAATATAAAAGCATATTAGGGGCGAGATTATTATACTGTACGAAGTGTTGATGCCCAGGGAATCGCCGTTTGCTCATTTGTGGACAAAATCAATCCTGCACCGATACATTTCCCTTCAAATTCTGCCAGTCCAATACGAGCATTTTCACCAAATTGCTCCATGATTGCCTGGAATAATTTTTTTGAATGAACCGGCGAACCGAGTCTCTCATATTTTGCAGAAAACAGAATAAAAAGAATCTACTCCATTTGGTCCTGTCCAGCGAAAGGTAACCCCGTTTTTTTCTGCTTTTCGCACCTGGCTGCGCAACTTCGATTTAAAATTTGCAAGAAGAATCTCCGACGAATCAGGAAGATCAAGCAACATTCTTACCTTGTTGCTTTCCAATTGGTTCAATGGAGAAACTAGAATTGTTTTCGCTGTGTAATTGCCCCCGTAATTGAATGTTTTTTGTTTTTAACTGTTTACCTAATTTCTGGGCCTCGAGCAATAATTTCTCTTCGACTTCACCATCTTCATGTCAAACAACTGCCTACATCACAAAAAGGCAAGGCAACCAGTTCATTTAAGAAAAATATAGTTTCAATGCACCAGCGGCAGAATACCCGACTGAGGCTGCCTTTTTTCTGGCCATCAGGTAATAATGCTTATGACCATACGCCTGCCTAATTGCCGCTCCCCAGGCAATAAGATGATATGGAGAAGCCTCGGGGTGAGAAAGCACAAAAGAATCCCACTCTGGTTGGTCAGCTGGGATTGCTGTTGTTATTTCAATAATGTTTGGCAAATTTCCTATAATCCCCTGCGAATACAATTGAGTATTGGCCGCCATGAGCTACGCATCTCATTTCTTCGATCGAGCAGAACTCTTTGCGATTGCACATTTTGATCAAGATCATAGCATTGGAAAAAAACGACTACACAGCACCAATTCGAGAAATTAAATACATTCATTCTTGCAAATCAGGTCATATATTTATAAATTCTCTACAAGTGAGAAAGGAGTGTTGAGCATTTCCGTCTATAAATTTCTTCAGTTTATTTTTTGCCTTTTCAAGTTCACATAATGCCTAAAACGAAAAAAGGGTTTTGCATCCTTTACCCTTGGCTGATCCGGATCAATTTCCCATGGATGCATATAAAAAGTATAACAGCCATGTTGCCTTAAGGATATGTTTTACCCCGGCCCTGTGCAGAAAAGATGGCAACAGTCTGAAATACCCTCCCCCGCCCCAGGGTATTACCTTGCTGCCAAGTCTCAAATTACTTACTGGAATCTCGTAAAATGAGGGGAACAGAGAATAGAGAGGAAGATCTTGTTTTTCCGTCTTCGGTAAGTTTAAGGAACCATAACGTCCATGTCCCTCATAGGAGTTGTAACTGGAATCATAAAGATAGCCTGCTTTTCTAACAATATTAAGGGCTTCATCAGTAATCGAAAAACTTGGAGCTCGATATCCTGAAACCTCACTTCCGATGATATCCTCCAGAAGTTCTTTGCTTTTAATCAAATCCAGGTGCAACTCCTCCGGGGTCTGATTGTAACAGAGATGGTGATCAATTCCATGGGATGCAACCTCATGGCCTCTCTGGTGTATTTCACGTACCAGATCAGGACAACGTTCTGCAATCCAGCCCAGAACAAAAAAAGTAGCCTGCACCGTTGTTGGAGAATCATCCAGCAGGTTTAACAATTCTACTGTGTTCTTCTCCACCCGCAACTCACGGGAAGACCAGGTGGAATAAGGAATATACTCCTTAAAATTTTCAACCTGAAACCAATCCTCAACATCAAAGGTGAGGAGAATTGTCTTATTGCCACGGGATACTGACTCCATTAAATTTTTACACGCTATACCAGGATAGATGACCACCATCTCACTTTTTCTTATATAATTCCAATGTTATTATCCGCCTTTTGCTCTTCCCAGAAGACTTCGTTCATCATAAATTAAATACCCGCAGGACAGGAAGAGCAATTATAGCCGACTATATTATGATGACTACAGTAGAACCATATGTTTAGCCTGCTGTGGTTCATGAGCCGGCAATAGATGTTCAAGGATTACGCTCTTATCTTACCAATGGAACAATTCCTTCTGCCAAGAGAGTGTCAGCAAGACACGATGGTCGTCGTAATCATCCCCAGCCCTGTCGGAATCCAGTTTTGTGAAGGTATAATCCACACTGGCAGTGTAAAACTGCAAAAAAGTATAACTCAGGCCTGTTCCGGCAATGTAAAGATCATCGTGATATTTATCTAATATTGTTAGAATCCCCTGATGTTGACGCAAGTTCTTCTCGATCCTCATAGCGATAAGCGAGGCGACCGGACCAAGTGAGGTCGCTCTGCAATTGGTAACTGCCGGAAAGACGTGTTGCCCAGGTGTCTACCACACCGCTCTGGTCAGTAACCGGAAAAATTATCAACATCATACATTTTTTCTACCTGGAAATTGAAAAAACCATGTTCCACTGCATAATTGCACCTCAGCAATCCCATTTCCACCCCATTACCTTTCTGTCCTTCTGTTTTGGAGTAGGATGGACCAGCACCGAGATTTGTGTACATTCGGGGAGAGAAGTCCCTCCTCCAGGTGAGACGCATCTGATAAATATCATTGTCATCCTGTTCGGATTCATCATACCTGGCAGCGATATAGTCGAAACTGAGTGACAGCGGGTTGTGGATAATCGATTCATTATCAAGCGCGAGTGACAGGCGATATTCCTTGAGATCGTTTGAAAGTGATCATCTGTTATTATTGGATTATTCGGCTTAAAATCACCGAAGACATAACCGAAAATCGACGGTCGACGACCAAATCGCATTATAACGATGTTCATTTCTCAGGCTGGCCGAATATCGATCGTATTCCTCATTGTCAGTTATTACAGTCTTGCCATCGTTTCTCAAAACTATATAACCCAGATCCAATCGGACTAAGCTGTCTTCACGATAGAAATAATTGGTAAAAAGCCCAGCGTGTTGCGCCAGTAACGTTGCCTTCCCCTGTCACTTGAGAGCTGCGGATCTGTCGGTGCAATCACCTCTTCTGATGGATTCGCGGATTACATGAGGTATCTGTTCCCGTATTCAAAATAGTCACTTTTCAGATAATGATTGGAGATTCCCATCTGCCAGTCTTTGGTCATAAACCGATCTGCGGCAACTCTCACGTTGCTGTCCCAATCCCAGTTATAATCTTCCAGACTATATTTGATACTCGGAGAAGCCTCGCAGCGCAAAACTATCCATCTCACTGAGACTTGTGAACAGCAACATTGGGGTAAAGAAACACGCTTTCATATCTATCATCATCGTTCCCCTCATCAGAGTTCGGGGGAATAATCATAGCCAGTACTGAGTCCTCCTATCAAACTGTTGTACTCGAGCAAAAGAACCAGCTGGAAAGCTCATCATGACCAGAACTGCCAGGCCAGCAATTATCTTTGGGATTTGTTAAGCCATTCATATGGGTAGCGTCGCCTCCAACAAGTTAATGAACGATGATTATATCACCTGCTTTGATAAGGATATTTTTTTCCAAGTCTTCTCCTGCCAGAAAATCATCATAATCAAACTGCAGAGTATTGCCCTTGAATAGTCCTTTGTCACCTGCATTTTTTCTGACAACTGTGATTTCGGAATTGGCCCATTCGGTAAAACCGCCGCATCGCGCAACCACCTGAACAATATCGATGGGATAATCCAGAAAAAAAATACCTGGACTGTTGACCTTACCCATAACGGTATACCTCTGGCTGTTGCTCTGGACAAGAACAACAGTCACAACCGGATCATCATAGACGGTCGAAAAAATCTCTTTTAAATAATCAGCGAGCTGGGTGAGAGTAAAACCTACCGCATCAACATCACCAATGTGCTTGAGAGATATGAGTCCATCCATACGCACCGTTACCCCCCCGACACCCTCGCGGGGACTGCCGCCTGATTCCGCTCCCCTTGTCGCTGTTGGTGATTCTATGGACATATCTCCCTCACCATAGACCTGCACACTCAGTATGTCACCGGTCCCTATCACATACTCCTCCTCGGCACCTTTAACAACTGCTTTTTTTTGCGCCAGGACCTTCTGACGGGCTTTGTCCATCAACTCCTTGGTGACAGGAACATCAACTGTTGATTGTGCCGCCATTGCACTTGTGCTGAATAACATCATGACGGTAATACAAAGTAAAAATGTTAAGTGTTTTGACATATGCGTCCTCTCTAACTATTGAAATTTTCGTATTTCAAAACCTATCACGCTAACAGTTAATCATATCTATCACTTGTTTGTCACTCACCAGGATAAACAAAAATCATTTTTTCCTTTAGGATCAAAAATTTTCACCTATGCATTATTTTTTGATAGGAAAAGTCTTTCATTTTATATAAACTACAGCTATCAACTTGATCTACCCATGATTCGAAGTCTTATTTTCTATCGAATTCTTTCATTTCTACTATTACCTAGGATTTCTCCATGATTTTCACTCGTATTGCCGCATTTATGTCTCATCGCTTTCTTCTTTTTCAATCTTTCCGGCTGTTCAACTCCCAGCGAGAAAAAAGAAAAACATTATCAAAGAGCTCTGGAATATATAAAAATTGACAACGAAAAAGCAGCGATTATCGAGCTCAAAAATGCCATCCAGCTCGACGCCAAATATGCCGACGCCAGATATCAACTGGGGCTGCTTTACCTGAAAACTGGCAACCCCAAAGCCGCCTTTGATGAACTGCAAAGAGCAGCTTCCCTTGATCCGCAAAATCTTGATGCCGGGGTGAAAGTGGCGGAATTTTATCTTCTTTCCCGCAAAAAGGAGGAAAGCCGTAATTTTGTCGACAAGGTCATGAGTGTCGACCCAAATTACCTGGATGGTCTGGCCCTTCTGGCCAATCTGGAGTTGATCGAAGGGAATTTTGCAAAAGCAGAAGAAGCCATCAGACAAGGCTATTGCCCAGGCACCGGAGAATGACAAATTCTACAATATCAAAGGACGCATTTTTATCGCCCAGAACAAATGGGAGGAGAGTGAAAAGTTATTTCAAAAAGCAATCTCACTCAATCCGGATAATTTTGCCAATTACCAGGCAATGCTGATGTTCTATGAGCAGAGAAAAGACGAACCTGCCATCCAAAAGCTTCTGGATACGATGGTATCCAAGTTTCCGGACAATCCTCAACTGCACCTTATGCTCGCCAATCTCTATGAACAAAAAGAGGAGTTGGACAAAGCAGAAAGTGAAATGCTTAAAATTGTCGAAATCCAGAAAGAATCGATTCCTTCCAGGCTCATGCTGGCAAATTTTTATATAAAACATCAACTTTTTGATAAAGCTGAAGAAACCTTAAAATCAGCACTGACCGATTTCCCAGAAGACCTCCAACTACAGGTTGCCCTGGCCGAATTGAGTTTTGATCTGCAGAAATTTGACCAGGCACGATCGATAATGGAGAGTGTCCTGGCGACTAATCCTGACAATGGCGGAGCAAATCTTATCAAAGCTCGGTTTCTCATCAAAGAAGGCAAAAATAACGAAGCAATTCAAATTATTACCCCGCTCACGACCGATTATCCCAAATGGGCTGATCCATTTTATTACTCTGCACTTCTCCAGCTGCGACTTGGCAAGACTGATTTGGCGCAAAAATCCATTGAGCCAGCCCTGCAAAATGATGCCACCAATGATCTCTTCCACGCACTCGCGGCACAAATCTACCTGATCCGCGGCAACAGCAACGAGGCAGGAAAAGAGGCCAGGCTTGCCCTTCGCATCAATGGACAAAATGCCATCGCCGTGAAAATTCTGGCCAAATCCCTTGTCCAGGCTAAAGAATACGATAAGGCAATTGAATTTATAGAAAACTTAAACCAGGAAGCAGTTGCCGGAGACGCAGAACTGCTTGGCACCCTCGGCATTGCCTATCTCGGGCAGGATAACAAGGAAAAAGCCAGACAAACCTTTGCCGACCTGATGGTGCTGGCTCCCGACAACTCCAATGCCCTGGCTTTTCTTACCGCATTGACTGTTCGACAAAGACATCCCTGCAGGCAATCAGTTTCGTTAAAAAGCAGATTGCCAAAAGTGAAACAGCAGGGCACTATCTTTTGCTTGGCGATCTTTTGACCAAAAACAACCAATTTGAAGAAGCCCTTCTTGCCTATCAAAAGGTTCAGGAACTGGCCCCGGAAAATCCACAGGGATATGTTCTGAGCGCACGCCTCTTAAGCCAAATGGGCAGGATAGATGAGACAATAGCACAATACGAGGAGTTACTGAAAACAGACCCTGATTCTATTGCCGGAATCATGGGGCTGGCAACTTCCTATGAAGTTCAGGGCAAACCGGACAAGGCAAAAGAAAAATACATCAGAGCACTTGAACTCCAACCCGATCTTCCCGCTGCTTCCAACAACCTTGCCTGGCTGCTTGCCTCAGAAGAAGGGGCAGATCTGGGTGAAGCTCTTCGGCTGGCAATGCAGGCAAAACAAGCTCTTCCAGATCAACCGAATATCGCCGACACCCTCGGTTGGGTGCATTATAAGCGCAAATCATATTCTCTTGCCATCACCCAGTTCAGGCAGGCTCTGCAGGGTCGCCCGGATGATCCGGTCATCCAGTACCATTTAGCCCTGGCCCTTTACGGTAACGGAGAAAAGAAAGAGGCCATTGAATATCTTGAAAAGTCTTTGGCCAGTGAAAGCCATTTTCCAGACAAAAAAGAGGCGGCTGTCCTGTTAATTCAGTGGCAGAATGAATAAGAAGACAGTTTGAGGTTAAAAACCAGGTAATTGCTGAAGCGCCGGAAACAGCCGAACACGTTTTCTAGAACATCTGTGGCTATTTGCCCAGACAGAACTGCTCAAAGATTACATCGAGAACATCTTCGGTGGTCGTCTCACCGACAATCTCTGCCAAATAATCCAGGCATCCCTGCAAATCAACGGCGATGAGATCGTTGGTCAGTCCGGCTTTAAGAGACAACATAACCCTATCGCTGGCTTCGACCGCCCCCATAAGTGCCTGTTTATGGCGGACATTAGGGGCACAGCCGCCTTCTTCCCACTGCTCGTTTCCAGAAACAACCGTCTCAAACATCGCCTGCTTCAGCCGCTCGATGCCCGTCTGTTCCCTGGCGGAAATTGTTACGCTTTGACCAAGGCCAGGAAGTGCGGAGAGGTCGGGAATATGGCCGTGGCAGAGATCAATTTTGTTGATTACCGGAAGCAATGGTTTATGTTTCACCTGACTGTACAATTTACGGTCGCCATCATTGATTTCCCGAGAACCATCAATCAGAAAAAGGATAAGATCGGCTTTATTGATAAGGTCTCTTGCCCTCTGGATACCAAGCTCTTCAACCTCTCCGGCATCATCACGAATTCCAGCTGTATCAATTATACGGACCGGTATCCCATTGATATCGACAATCTCTTCAATGGAATCGCGGGTTGTTCCTGGAATTGCAGTGACCAGCGCCCTCTCTTCCTGCAAAATGGTATTGAGCAGACTCGATTTGCCAACATTTGGCAGGCCGGCGATAACAAGCGAGACTCCCTCACGGTATAGCCTGCCCTGGTCAGCACTCTGGAGAAGTTTTTTTAGCGGCTGGGCAACTTCCTGCTTCCAGCTGAACAATCAAGCCGCTGTGATCAATTATTTCCACATCCTCGTCCGGGAAGTCAATAGCAACTTCTACAACTGCACGCATCTGCACCAGACTCTGTCGAATTGGATCAATTTTTCTATACAAGGCACCGGAGAGCTGCTCCTGGGCAAGATCGACCCCTTTTCTGGTTTTTGCTGAAAGGACGTCAATTACCGCCTCGGCCTGGGTCAGATCGATCCTGCCATTGAGAAAAGCCCTTTTGGTAAATTCACCAGGCGAGGCGAGAGTTGCTCCCGTTTGCCAGAATCAGCTCAAGAACATTCTGCAGCACAAGAAAACTGCCATGGCAGTGAATTTCCACCACATCTTCTCGGGTATAGGTATGGGGAGCGGCCATATAAACGGCCAGGACCTCATCGACAATTTTTCCCTGACCGGGCTGTCGAATATGGCCATAGTAGAGCTGGTGACTGCGGTAGGGACAGGACGAATCTTTTGGTTGGAAAACTTTTTTGAGTAGAGGAAGAGCCTGGTCACCGCTCATACGGATGATGCCTATGCCGCCTGCACCAACCGGGGTGGATATGGCGGCGATAGTCTCTTCTTGATATGCACCAGTCACCTGAACACCTCCCTCAGTGTCAAGGGGGTCAAGAATCAGGAGTCACTCCCCTTTTTCGATCCGGATTTATTTTGTCGTCCTTTTGTCTGAGGCCGCTTTCGCCCACCGGGTCGATTTCCTTTTCCCGGTTTATAAATCAGGATTTTCTTGAATAATCCATCGCCGACCGATCGGCTGCGGATTTCTTTATCTTCCTGAAGAATCATATGAATAACTCGTCTCTCGGAAGGATTGAGCGCCGGCAAGAACCTGGGTCTTGCCTTCTTCTTTTACCTGGGCGGCCATTTCCAACGCCTTGACCTTTAACTCTTCCAGTCTCTTTTCGCGAAAATCACCGACATTAATGGAAA
This sequence comes from uncultured delta proteobacterium, assembly GCA_963806525.1. Lineage (GTDB taxonomy): Bacteria > Desulfobacterota > Desulfobulbia > Desulfobulbales > Desulfocapsaceae > Desulforhopalus_A. The sequence continues at coordinate 196,606 of CAWDYJ010000028.1, read as the reverse complement.
TTCTCAGCCGTTCAGGTACTTTTCGGCTGATAATTTTGCGCAGAATATATTGCAAACTGTCAAGAACCTTGCCATCCGCACCGGTTAAATTTTCTTCGAATTCACCGCGAAGTGTGCACGCCACCGACTGTCCTACAGTTTCAACTTCAAGAGTAGACGGAAATCCCATCAACTCGACAATCTGCAGAAGTTCAGTCTTGACAATTTCCAGGCTTTCAGGACTCGCCTCACCATCCGGCTCACTTGTCCATCGGCAGATCGTCTTCATCGTCGTCTCATCATCGTTATCCTCCTGAATCGGGTGCGACTCTCTTTCTTTGCACCGTGATCAGGCTTTAACGACCTCCTCTTCTTTGCTGACGGAGGCACGAAACGATTGGTTCGGACTCAATTTGCATCTTCCGGCTCAGATTTGAGAAAGGTATCAGTTTCAAAAATATCCGCAACGACCTCTTCGAGATCAGGTTTTACCAGGACACGGATATGCGCTTTTTTACGTATAAGACCAAAAATACCGGTTGTTCCGGTTTCAATAACCTCAATCTCAAGCTTTTCCTGAGGAACCCCAAGAGTATCACAGGCATTTTTGATTGCTGCAGCGACTTCTTTTCCGTAAAAATCTTTTTTTTCTAAAGACATTCAATTTCCTTCTTCAAATATATCTCAACCACCACCGAAAGAGTGATAGTCCATGTCCGATCGCTACATGTTCGGTCAGGTAGTTGCTGGAAGGGCCGTTTTTTTGGTATCGCGATTAATAAGCACCTGTTGAAGAATGGAAAGCAGGTTATTGATAAACCAATATAAGCACAAGGCCCGAAGCAAAATTGAGAAACATGAAGGTAAAAACTACCGGCAGAAACATCATGATTTTTGCCTGGGTTGGATCCGCCGTGGTAGGAGAAAGCTTTTGCTGGAGAAACATTGATGCACCCATGAGCAGTGTCAATACCGGTAAACCACCCAGATAGGGAATGTCAAATCCAAGCCACAAGCGATCCGGAGCGGAAAGATCGGTGATCCATAGCATAAACGGTGCATGGCGCAACTCGATACTCTGCAAAAGCACTTTATAGAGGGCAAAAAACACCGGGATCTGCAATACCATCGGCAGACAACCGCCAAGAGGATTCACCTTGTAGGTCTTGTAAAGGCTCATCACCTCCTGATTCATCTTGGTTGGATCGCTCTTGTATTTTTCCTTTATCTTCGCCATCTTCGGCTGCAATTTCTGCATATTTTTCATCGATTTCATACCCTTCTGGGAAATCGGCCAGAAAACTGCTTTGAAGAGCACGGTAACCAAAATAATGGCGACACCGTAATTATGACAGAAGGAATAAAACATATTCAACAGCCAGAGAGTCGGTTTGGCAATGACGTCAAACCAACCGAAATTCACTGAATGATCAAGATTATAGCCAATACTCTGCAGCATTTTTAATTTTTTCGGACCATAAAAGACATGATAGTCATAGTTCTTTTCTGTCCCAGGCTGAAGGGTATCGAGTGTACCAGCGAGGTTGGATCTGGTCAACATCTCGGTACCCTGCATGGTAAATGATCCGCCGGCCCCATCTTTTGGGATCAAGGCACAAAGAAAATAATTGCCTTCATAGCCGGCCCACTCTATCGCCCCCTGCAGGGTTTTTGGCCCATCCGCAAAATCTTTAGCTTTTACTTCCTGCAATCCACCGTTTATAAAAGCCGCCGGTCCACCAAACAGGAATCGATTGGACGGACTGGCAACCCCCTCAAAAGGGGTATTCACTAAACCAAGCTGGGGAGCACCCTGCAGAAGATTGTCCGACTGGTTTTTCACCTTTATAGAAAGATCGATCAAATAGCTGTTGTTATCAAAGGAATACACTCGCTCAACCAGCAGCCCATTCCCGGCTTCTGCCTGTCATCCGCAGCTCTGCCTTGGTCTTATCTGCTGATAATTTGAGACTTTGCACATCACTGTTATACAGCACCCGGGCACCAATGGCACTCCCCCAGGAAAATTGCAGGGGAAATCCCTCGGCTGCTGTGGTTTTAACCAGCTGCATTCCCGGCGAATCCTTGGCATTAGTCTCCTTTTGTTTTTTCAGGACAAAGCTGGTAATTGTTCCACCATCTTCAGACAGGATTGCCGTATAAAGATCGGTGTCGATGGTAATATCTTTGGCGTTACGGTCATAAGGTATTGCCGGAAGCGGGCGACTTCACTGCGGCTGGTTGGGCTATCAGTCGATGCAGCAGGCGCCTGAACCGGTGCAGGTTGAGTGCTCTCCGCTACCGGTTGCCCTGTTTCTCATTAACGACCACAGGTTGCTCAAAACCAACAAAGAAATATTGGTACCCAAGAAGAATAACAAAAGAGATGATGATCGCCAAAAAAGCTCTATATGTGTCCATGGACTGTCCGTAATATTATGTCAAAACCGGAAGGTTATGTCTATTATCAAAAGTGACCGGAGGGCGGCCCGTTTATCGTACCGGATCATATCCGCCTCGGGAGAAGGGGTGACAACGAAGTATCCGGCGTAATCCCATAAAGGAACCCCGGACAACTCCATATTTTTCAATTGCCTGAATAGTATAAGTAGAACACGATGGAATAAAACGACAGGTCGGTGGCAGGAGCGGTGAAATAAAATATTGATACCCTCTGACAAGTCCGATGAAAACCACCTTAGGAATTTTACTTATTTTCATCTCACACGCCATGACAACAAGTAAATCTTACTCGTAAGAGGGGTTACAGCCGCGCAAATATCTTCGGGATGTATGCAGGGAAAATCCGGACGAACGGCAAAAACAATATCTGCTCCCGGCGGATAATGTTTTTGCCAAAGTCGGAACGATTCCCGAATAATTCGTTTGATACGATTTCTCTTCACCGCACCACGAATCTTCCGATGAACACTTATCCCAAGCCTGCTTGCACCTGTCGAATTTGGCCAGCAAATCAGCGTAAAACCCTTTACCGTGCAAACGACTTCCCATGCTGTAAACTTTTTCAAACTCCCAACCTTTTCGCAACAGGGAGCTTTTCAAAAGTCGGAGCTCGGCCAAGGTTATGCCGAAAGCCTTCTGCGGCCTTTTGCTCTTCGCGCTCTAATTACTGCTCTGCCGGCACGGGTGCTCATTCTCTCACGAAATCCGTGGGTACGTTTACGTTTTAAGTTGCTTGGTTGAAAAGTTCGCTTGCTCATTCTTTACTTCCTCATCTGTAAATTCCATGGTCTGACCATGGACTCTTTTTAGCTCCAGTGAGTCGGGGATCATTTCTATTTTATCTTGTTATTCCCGGCTGTTCCTCGATTCAGTATCATTCCGTCAACAACAACGGAACCATCTGCGAGGTTACAAATTACAAAACAGAAATATTAACCACATTTACCTAGCCAGTGTCAATTATTTTTGTTCCCTGAAGCGACCCATATATTGCAGAAGCCCTTCGGCTATGCTATTCTCACCGAACTTGAACTCTTTACTAAAAGTTGTTTCCACTGCTGTTGTTTTTGGGTATGCCTCACCCGGTAACCACTAAAAATATTTAATTTTCACCCCGGTAAACGGGAAATAAGCCAGGACTCAGTTTAGTACTCGCTTGACAGGTTCTCTTTTCAGTCCCCGTGCTGTGCGGGGGCTCAGTCGAGTACCCCTTGAGGGGTTTGAGGGGTCTAAGTGGTTTGGTGATATATTCAAATTAATAATATTAAGAGCACTCTCCTTCTTCTTAATTTTTGACAGACGTATCAGGAATAAGACATTAAATGACTCATTCTACCCCAAAAATTTTTGCCGACATTGACTGGACCACGCTTCGCAGCAATGCGCTGGCACAAAAAGGTTGGCAGGAAAAAGGTCCGGCTGAATGGGATCAAAAAGCCCGATCTTTCTCCAACCGCAACAAAAGCGCAGAGTATGTCGATCTTGTTCTTTCCCATTTGCCCCTGGAACCGTCCTTCACTGTTTTAGATATCGGCTCAGGCCCAGGTACCCTGGCAATCCCGCTGGCCCAAAAAGTAATGTCTGTTACCGCCATCGATTTCTCCCGCGGAATGCTCGACACCCTGGACGAGCTTGCCCGGGAAGAAAATATTGACAATATCCATACAGTGCAATGTGCCTGGGAGGATGACTGGCAGGAAAAAGGATTGCAACCGCACGACATTGCCATCGCTTCCCGATCAATGGGAGTAAAAGATCTTAAAACGGCTCTCGGTAAAATTAATAGCTATGGCACCAGGTATGTTTTTCTTACCGACAGGGTCGGCGCGACACCATTTGAAGAAGGTGCCTTTGCGGCACTCGGCCGGGCTTTTTCCCCAGGACCTGACTATATTTACACCATCAATATGCTGTATTCATTAGGCATTCACCCAAACGTAACCATTCTCAAACTGCAGCGGGATGTGGCATATAATTCTATGGCAGAAGCTATCAATTCCTATAGCTGGATGTTCCACGATATCACACCTGAGAGAACATATTTCTCTGGAGAAATACTTAACCGGGAAAATTATTCATTCAGAAGATGACCGGTTGACAATTCGCCGGGATTCGCCTCCCCAGTGGGCACTGATCTGGTGGGAGAAGGCAACAGAGGAAAATTTCAAATGAAGACACATCTATGACCAATGACGAATATGACATAGCGGTTATCGGAGCCGGACACGCCGGTTGCGAAGCCGCTCTTGCTGCCGCCAGAATGGGCTGCAAAACCCTGCTCACAGTAATCAATGCCGATACGATCGGGGCAATGTCCTGCAACCCGGCCATTGGCGGACTGGCCAAGGGGCATCTGGTTCGCGAGATTGATGCACTGGGTGGCGAAATGGCCAGAAATATTGATGCCACCTCTATCCAGTTCCGCCGACTCAACACCAGCAAAGGCCCTGCAGTACGTTCATCCCGCGCCCAGGCAGATCGGTTGCTCTACCGGTTACGGATGAAATCGATAATCGAAAACCAGCCAAACCTGACTGTAAAACAGACAGTGGTCGCTGGTCTGCTGGTGGAAAATGACCAAATTTGCGGAATACGTACTTCTCTTGACGAGCACATTCGTACCAAGGCGGTGGTTGTCGCCACCGGCACCTTCCTCAACGGCCTCGTCCATATAGGAATGAAAAATTTTCCGGCCGGAAGACTCGGTGACGCCCCATCAAAAGGCCTTGCGGCCTGGTTCAAAGAACAGGGGTTTGAAGTCGGCCGGATGAAAACCGGTACGGTTCCCCGTCTTGACTCGAACACCATTAACTACGCAGACCTTGAAATCCAGCACAGCGATTATCCTCCTGCCCATTTTTCCTACTCGGCAAAAGGCGGGTATACCCTTCCCCAACTGCCCTGCTATATCACCTATACCAACGAAAAAACCCATGAGATAATTCGTCAGGGAATAGGCCAATCCCCTATGTATGCCGGGATCATTAAAGGCATAGGGGCCAGATATTGCCCTTCCATAGAAGATAAAGTCATGCGGTTTCCGGAAAAAGACCGGCACCAGATCTTTCTGGAACCGGAAGGACTTGATACCGTCGAGGTCTATCCGAACGGGGTGCCGACCAGTCTGCCCCTGGCAACCCAGACGGCCATGATCAATTCGATCAAAGGACTTGAAAATGCAAAAATCATCAGACCCGGCTACGCCATTGAATATGATTATATCGACCCGCTCGGCCTGCATCCTTCACTTGAGACCAAACAGATACGGGGTCTGTTTTTTGCCGGACAGATCAACGGCACCTCGGGATACGAAGAAGCCGCTGCCCAAGGTCTTATCGCCGGTATCAATGCAGTCCGTTACAGCCGGGACCAGGAACCATTGATTCTCGACCGCTCTCAAGCCTATATCGGAGTACTGATTGACGATTTAGTTACCTGCGGCACCAAAGAACCGTACCGGCTTTTTACCTCCAGGGCAGAATACCGACTACTGCTGCGGGAAGACAACGCGGATAGTCGCCTGGCTGCAAATTGGCTATGATTTAGGACTGGTAGAGGAAGAACGCCCATCAGGCATTCCTTGCATAAACAACAATTAATTCAAGATCGGCATTGAATCCCTGGAAAAAATATCAATTAAACCGAACCCAGCGATGAACGAGGCACTTGCAGCGCTCAACAGCAGTGATCTCAAACAAAAGTGCACCCTCTCCGATCTGTTGCGTCGTCCGGAACTGTCCATAATCTCCTTTACCTCTTTGCCGATGTCCGGCAAAGAACTTGGGCAATAGTCGAAAGCCTCCAGACCAGTCCGGTAAAAGAAGAAATTGAGCTTCAGGTCAAGTTCAAAGGATATATTGATCAGACAGTACGAACAGGTTATCCGGTTTAAAAAAATGGAGTCGGTTCTCCTGCCCAAAAATATTGATTATCGTTCTCTCTCGGGACTTTCCAATGAGGTGGTGGAAAAACTGACCAAGATTCAGCCTCTCTCACTTGGCCAGGCATCAAGGATATCAGGTATAACACCGGCGGCGATCTCCGTGCTGCAGGTACATCTGAAAAAAATTCAGCAACAAGCAGTGATGGCAGTGCCTTGTCTTTCCAGAAATTGATCCAATAATCTTCAGTCTCGGACCTCTGCATGTGCGATGGTACGGACTCATGTATGTCCTCGGCTTTCTTGCCAGCTACCTTCTTGTGCGCAGGCAGATACGGCAATTTAAATATCGGCAACTCGCCGACCATTTTGAAAACCTCAATCTGGTTCTCATTCTGGGGGTGGTGATCGGAGGGAGATTAGGCTATGTTTTTTTCTACAATTTCAGCTACTATATCGCCCATCCTCTGGAAATCCCTGCTACCTGGAGTGGCGGCATGTCTTTTCACGGTGCCTGTCTGACTCTCCTGATCGGAGGATGGATCTTTTGCTGGAAGAATAAGCTTGATTTCTGGAAATGCGCCGATATCTACATTGCCACTCTCCCCATCGGCCTTGGTCTCGGCAGGATCGGCAATTTCATCAATGGCGAACTTGTACGGACGGGTAACCGATCATCCCTGGGGAATTGTCTTTCCCGGAGGCGGTCCCTTGCCCCGACACCCATCACAGCTATACGAATCCGCCCTTGAGGGCCTGGTGCTTTTTGTGATTCTCTGGTCGGTACACAAAAAACCTTGGCAGAAAAACAGATACTTGCCCCATGGCAGTATTACTGCTCTCTTTCTTATTGCCTATGGGTGTTTTAGAATTTTTGTGGAAATTTTCCGGGAACCAGACCAACAGCTTGGCTATTTATTTGGCCTGTTTCACTATGGGCCAAATTCTCAGTGCTTTCATGGTGGTGATGTGGTCTGCTCGTCTGGAAGATCCGTTTAAAACACGGTGAAGTTTGACCCCGCGGTATATGCCGATCTAACTTTCTTTTTATGCAGCTTCCGCTCTGCGACAAGAACATGAATAGAATTCATGAGATCTTAGAATGGGGGAGGTCAGCTCACCCTGCGACACAAATGTTTGCCTGGCTTAAATTTGACAACATTATGGGCCGGAATGACAATCGCTTGCCCGGTCTGCGGGTTTCTCCCTTTTTGTTCCGCCTTTTCAACAACTTTAAAAGAACCAAATCCTGATAAAGTCACCCGCTCACCCTTTTCCATGGCATTCGCCATGTTAGACAGTACTTTATTGAGAGCTAATTCAGCCCGTACCTTGGTTATCCCTCCCGCCTCTGCTATTGTCGCAATAAGTTCGCCTTTATTCATTATCTCTTACCTTTTTTTGCTGTTTATAAAAATACATTGACAAACCGACTGTATTTGTAGCCGTTACAGCAAAAAAAACAATTGTCAGATCTACTGGTTTTTTTCCTCAGTATTTATACCTATAACTCAAATTATGGTGCTTTTATATTTTTTAAATTACAACAACTTAATCAACAAACATCACCTGGACTATTTTTTACGGAATGAATTCAGGCAGCTAAAATATATGACAAAACAGGCTATTGTTTTATGAAAAATTATTACTTTCACCACATTCTTTTCACTTTTTAAGTGATATACATCGCCTAAGATGGAGAAAATCCCAGGAACTATTCGCGGGTGGCAAAACCATTACGAACGGCATAATTCACCAAATCAATGCTATTTTTCCTGTTGAATTTTCGAAGCAGATTTGACCGATGATGATCGATAGTTCGTCGGCTTAAGTTTAAATGTTCGGCCATTTTTCGGCTTGTATAGCCCTGAACCACCAGCTGCAATATTTCTTTTTCCCGTTTGGTCAGCTCCTGAAAAGGACTTTTCTTTTCAGTACGATACATGCTGATCACATCATCTGCAAAATCATCGACCATATATGGAGAAATATAGCTTTTACCGGACAAGAACCTTTTCTATGGCAATCAGCAGTTCCTGATCCGAATCATCCTTCATGAGATAACCATCAGCTCCAGCAGCCATCGCATTGTAGAAATACTGCTTGTTTTTATGCATGGTCAGCATCAGTATCTTGATCCAGGGATACTTACTCTTCACGAGTCTGGTCGACCTCCATTCCCCCAATATCAGGCATGGAGATATCCAGAATTATCATATCCACTTCAGCCTCTTCCAGAAAAACCATCAGTTCCTTGCCATTGCTCGCCTCACCCACCACCAGAAACTGATCATTTTTCCCAATGATGTTTTTTATACCATGACGAATAAGAACATGGTCATCGGCAAGCAGTATACGGTAACTCTTATTACCTGGTTTCATTTCTCTGTCTCCTTCCTCGGATGACTCAATATGTATCGATCAATGCCAATAATTTTTCTTATAAATGTCTGGAAAACCACTAAACTCTTATACCTCTGATAACCATACTTTTTTCAAAAATGCAATTTCGTGGTAGTTTTGTGTATATTCCCTTTTGACATTTCCAATTTTTCTTGACTTTCTTTGCAAGAGCGCTTTGATTAACTGTTCTGAAAAGACAGGCAATACCAAACGATTCCAGCCGATATTATGGTAAGTTAAAGGGCATAGAGCCTTTTTAGAATATTGTATGTTTTTTAAGGAGCTAAAAAAATGATACAAAAGATTTTTCCATTTCTTGACTGGTTTAAAGATTATGACGCCGGCAAGTTCAAAATTGATTTCCTTGCCGGTCTCACTGTAGCCCTCGTCCTCATCCCCCAGTCAATGGCCTATGCCCAGCTTGCCGGATTGCCGGCATATTACGGATTGTATGCCGCTTTTCTGCCGCCCATGGTGGCGGCACTGTTTGGTTCAAGTCGTCAGCTGGCAACCGGCCCTGTGGCTGTCGTCTCTCTCATGTCCGCCGCCTCTCTTGCACCACTTGCAACTGCCGGATCGGCCCAATTCATCGCCTATTCGATCGCTCTGGCACTGACAGTCGGTATTTTTCAATTTTCCCTCGGAGTACTGCGACTGGGACTTGTCGTCAACTTTCTGTCCCATCCGGTGGTCAACGGTTTTACCAATGCCGCCGCAATTATTATTGCCTCTTCCCAATTCTCCAAATTTTTTGGTGTGTCCGTTGACTCAGCCGGACATCATTATGAAACAATGGTTCGGGTTGCCCAGGCGGCAATGGACTATACCCACCTGCCGACTCTTCTCTATGGTGTCTGCGCAGTTATCATCATGGTGGTACTGAAGAAAATCAATCCACGCATCCCCAATGTACTTGTGGCAGTGGCCATTACTACCCTTATTTCCTATTTTACGGGATATAATAATGACGCCAAAGTTGATATCTCTGCAATTCATGCTCCAGCTCTTGCCGAAGAAGTGACAGAATTCAACAAATTGGCCACAGAACTTGAAACCCTGGGAGCTGAACGAGCAGCTCTGGGACTGCAGATAGATGAAGAGGTAAAAAAACTACCAAAAGGCCATGCGCAAAAGTGCCGAGCTGATCCATCTGCAAAGCCAGGCAGAGTTGCTTTCTCTTCAAATCAACGATATCAAAGAACAGATCTATCAGTCTACGAACAGCACTGCGAGTCATGAAGTTTGAAGGCGTGAAAGAAAATGATTCTTTCGCTCTTTACCCAAAAGATGCCATTCCAGAAGGAATAACATCGGACGGAAATACCTGGCGTCTGAAAGTCGGTAATTCACCACTCAAACCTACCGAACTGCTGGTAATGGGCGGAGGTGCAGTTGTCGGTAAGATTCCTGAAGGTTTACCCCAATTTACCATCCCCGAGCTCAACGTTAAATCCTTTATGAAGCTCCTTCCTACGGCCATTATCATTTCCCTGCTCGGCTTCATGGAGGCCATCGCCATTGCCAAAGCCATGGCAGCAAAGACCGGTCAGAAACTCGATCCAAACCAGGAACTCATCGGCCAGGGACTGGCCAATATTCTCGGTTCGATCGGCTCCAGCTACTCGGTTTCCGGATCATTTTCCCGTTCTGCCGTCAACCTCCAGGCAGGTGCCGTATCCGGCATCTCATCGGTGGTGACATCGGTGATGGTTGTCATTACCCTGCTGTTTTTTACTCCCTTGCTCTATCATCTGCCCCAGGCTGTACTGGCCGCAGTTATCATGATGGCGGTTATCGGCCTGGTCAATGTCAAAGGCTTCATTCATTCCTGGAAAGCTCAATGGTACGATGGGGCCATATCCATATTCAGTTTTTTGGTAACCCTCTACTTCGCCCCACATCTTGACAAAGGAATCATGGTTGGTGTTGCACTTTCAATGGTCGTCTTTCTCTACAAATCCATGAGACCTGTTGTCGCAAGGCTGTCAATGAACGAAGAAAATGTTCTGAAATGTGCCGAACACTACCGTCTGAAAGGTTGCCGTCATATCTCTGTTGTGCGTTTTGACGGTGCCCTCTTTTTTGCTAACGCAAGCTATCTTGATGAACAGGTTGCCAAATTCAGAACTGAACAGCCGGACCTCCGCTATATTCTCCTTGATGCCCGAGGTATTAACGATATGGACGCCTCCGGCGAAGAGGCTCTGGAGATGCTCTGCAAACGGGTGAGAAGTGCCAAACTCGGTTTTGCCATGTGCGGCGTTAAAGGGTCAGGTACTGAAGGTAATGGAACGAACAGGACTCATAGAGGAAATCGGCAAGGAGCACATGTATGCCGACAGCAAAACTGCTGTTGCTGCCCTGATTGATAGTATCCATAATGGCACCGATCTTCCTGAAGCCGGTTGCGGCAACTGCCCCCTGACCCAATATATTCCAGCAAACAGCTAATATCAACCTTCACCCCTCCGGTCCTAGTGTCAGAACTTATGAACGATCCGACCGGAGAGGCCTCTTCCTATATCCCGCTACTAGTACCGGTATTTTCTGAGACCACAGGACTCTTCTTGCGATGGTCCTCCCGGACTGGTATAATCGCTCCTGTTTGTCTGTTTTCACTGTCAATTCTAACCAGGAAATCATCAATGAATAAACTGCTTTTATTGTTCTGTATAACTCTTGCTTCCGGCACTCTCGCATTCGCCAGTGGTGGTGCAGGTACAGAGATAGATACCGCAGGACTCACCGGCTCTTTTTTCGGAATACTCTCAGTATTTCTTTTTGTCGCCGCCTATTCCCTGGTGATCCTTGAAGAACAGCTCCATTTAAGAAAATCCAAACCCGTGCTTCTTGCTGCCGGAATTATCTGGATTCTTGTTGCTATCACCTTCAGCAGCCTGGGCAACACTCATGCGGCAGAGGATAGCCATTCGCCATAACCTTCTTGAATACGCAGAACTGTTCCTTTTTCTTCTCGTGGCCATGACCTACATCAATGCCATGGACGAACGAAATGTATTCCAGGCATTGCGCTCCTGGCTTGTCACCCGTGGATTTTCTCTGCGCACTGTTTTCTGGGTTACCGGCTTTCTGGCTTTTATTATTTCGCCTGTGGCCGACAACCTGACCACGGCTTTACTAATGGGGGCCGTTGCCATGGCTGTCGGCGGCAGTGACAAAAAATTTGTCGCCATAGCCTGCATCAATATCGTTATTGCCGCAAATGCCGGAGGGGCATTTTCACCGTTTGGCGATATCACCACACTCATGGTCTGGCAAAAAGGAATTGTCCAGTTCAGTGAATTTTTTCATATCTTTTTTCCCTCTCTGGTCAACTGGCTGGTTCCTGCTGTTTTCATGAATTTTGCCATCAGCAAGAAAACTCCCCAGCCCAGCAAGGATCATTATGTTATGAAGCTTGGTGCCAAGAGAATCATGTTGCTCTTTCTTGCTAACCATCACGACTGCGGTATCATTCCATAATTTTCTTCACCTTCCCCCGGCAACCGGTATGATGCTCGGCCTTGGTTATCTTGGTTTTTTCTCCTATTATCTGAAGAAAAGAGAACACCGAAATTATGACATTGACGACAACCCGCTGGCACATCAAACCTATCATGCAAAACCAGATCCCTTCGATCTTTTTCGCAAAGGTTGCCAGGGCGGAATGGGATACCCTGCTCTTTTTTTACGGGGTTATCCTCTGCGTGGGTGGTCTTTCACAGTTCGGCTATCTCGCCGCTATCTCCAAATTTCTCTATCTTGGTTTAGGAGCAACCACAGCCAATGTCATTGTTGGTATCCTCTCGGCCATTGTCGATAATATTCCGGTGATGTTTGCCGTACTGACCATGCAGCCCGATATGTCCCATGGACAATGGCTGCTGGTCACCCTGACGGCCGGAGTCGGCGGCAGTCTGCTGTCGATCGGTTCCGCCGCCGGAGTCGCCCTTATGGGTGCAGCAAGAGGTGTCTATACCTTCAATGCCCATTTGAAATGGACTCCGGTGATCGCCCTTGGCTATGCCGCTTCGATTCTCTGCCATCTTTTTATCAATGCCCAATTGATGTAGATGATATCCCAAAGAAACTCTCATGGATATATCCACCAGCCGCGCTCTTCCCTTGCCAATTTCCTGGGAAGAGTGCAGGCTGAGGGGATGGTCCCACCTCGATATTCTGCTTGTAACCGGCGATGCATACATCGACCACCCTTCCTTTGGCGTGGCTCTTATCGGCAGACTGCTGGAAAGCCATGGGTTTCGGGTCGCCATCCTCTCCCAACCCCGATTCGATTCTGCTGAAGATTTTAAAAAATTTCCCAACCCCGAGACTTTTTTGCGGTATTACCGCCGGAAATCTTGATTCCATTGTCGCAAATTATACCGGCAACGGCAAAGTACGCGACACCGACGCCTATTCGCCAGACGGCAACCCCTGGCGGGGAAATGAACGGATCAAAACGGAGCGAAGACGACCCGATCGAGCCAGTCTGATCTATACCAGCCTCGCCCGTTCAGCCTTTCGGGATATCCCGATCGTCCTTGGCGGCATTGAGGCCTCGCTCAGGCGTTTTGTACACTATGACTTTAAACAGGAGAAACTTCGGTCTTCTTTTCTGACCGATGCAAAAGCGGATCTTATCGTTTATGGAATGGGAGAAAAAGCAATAGTGGAGATTGCCAGTCGGTGCGCCCAGAAAGAGTCTCTTTTCTTACATTGCCGGAACCTGCCAAAGGTTTACCGATAAGGAACTGCAGGCACCATTTTCCTGAAGATTTCTCCGAGGAGTTCCTACGAGAAATAAAAAGCTCACAAAAGTTTCTTGTCCTCCCTTCCTGGGATAAATATTCAAGCACAGCCTCACCATTTCCTTGAAGCCGAAATGGAAATAGACAAACACTCACGGGCCTATTCTCCCCGAATCATCCTGCAGCGGCAACAAACCCACTGGGTCGTGCAGCATCCTGCACCAAGACCTCTCTCCCCTGTCGAGCTTGATGCACTGTATAGCCTGCCCTACACAAGACGTCCACATCCGGCAAATCAGCAAATCCCAGCCTTCCGAATGATCAAAGATTCAGTGACCATCGTTCGGGGCTGTTCCGGCAACTGTTCATTCTGTGCTATCACCAGACACCAGGGTCCTGCCATCATCTCGCGCAGCAAAGAATCCATCATCAAGGAATGCCGACGGATCTCGCAAATGGATGATTTCACCGGCACCATCAGTGATCTTGGCGGACCGACCGCCAATCTCTACGGCACCCACTGTGCTATAGGATCATGCAAAAAACACGATTGTCTTTATCCAAAACCCTGCGCAAATCTCAAAATAGACGAAGAGGTTTTTCTTAGATCTGCTCGACGATATTTCCGCCATTGACGGTATAAAAAAACTGTTCATTTCTTCCGGTCTGAGGATGGAACTTCTCCTTCGCACTCCCCGACTGCTTAAAGAGGATTCTTCAGTCACATACACCAGGATCGTTAAAAATTGCTCCTGAGCATACAGATGATGAATTGCTCTGTCTTATGCACAAGGAACCGCATGCTCTTCTGAAAAAATTTATCAGCCGAATGCCGAAAAATAGGCAAAGAGATTGGCAAAGAAAAATATTGAATTTACCCCGTATGTCATCACTGCTCACCCTGGATCAACAGCAAAGCATGCGGAAAATCTTGTACAGGATATGCAAAAGCTTGGGCTGCAGATAAGAAAATTTCAGGACTTTACTCCTACCCCCGGTACCCTCTCCACGGCCATGTATGTTACTGGCCTGAACCCGGATCAAAGCAACCGCTCGCCGTTCCGCGAAACCAATCGGACAGACTGCAGCAGCGACGTATTGTGGAGAAATCTTTTCATCGAAAGAAATCGGTATTGAAAAAATCGAAAATTAGAAAGAAAATGTAACAAACCGTAGTCTAACCACGCTGGAGCGTCAGGAGAAGTACCTCGCAGATTACTTATCTGTCTATACGATCATCGAACTCTAATCTGTTTGTTCACTAGTAATAATTGCCATAATAATAGTGACTTTTGTCTACCAGCCTGGTGGAAATAAAGTTACTTTTATGACCATTGAAGATCACACCGATGATCTTTTCCTTGCCGATATCGGAGATAAATTTTTCAATCAAAGTTCGGCTGGAAATCCCTTGTCTGACCACCAGCACCACCCCATCAACAGCCTGAGAAAGCACCTTCGTCTCGGAAGCGACCTCAAGAGGAGGAGTATCAAAAATCACATACCTGTCAGGATATCGGCTTGCCAGCTCCTCCACAAGATTATGCATACGTTCTGATCCAAGTAGCTCGGCAGGATTAGCCGGCGGCACACCACTGGCCAGAATCGACAGTTTCTCCATAGAAGTTTTCCGGAGAAGGGAGGAAAGATCAGCTCTTTCCTGCAGGTAGTCAACCAGTCCCCGTTCAGAAGGAACCCCAAAGAGCTGCGCAAGAGAGGGCACACGAAGATCACAGTCAACCACAAGTGAATGTTGATCCACTCCCTGAGCAAGAGCAATACCAAGATTTGCCGAAACAAAGCTTTTCCCTTCCCGGGGCAAAGCAGAAGTTACCATTATGGTCTTGGGTGCAGGCCTGCCATCCTGTGGGAGTAATATTTTTGACCGTAAAACACGAAAAGACTCGGCTGTTTGACCTGAAGAACTGGCTACCTTGGCTCAGCCGTTCATCCCACTCAGCTGGAGATATGGAGAGACTGATTGAGCCTCTTCGACCGAAACAACTTCATCCCAGTGTGTGCTTGTTTCTGTGTCTTTCGAACGTATCTCTTCGACGTATCTGCTTGCAGTGTTTCAAGGGAATCACCATCTGACTCTTTAGCCATGTCAGGCTCTGCCTGCACATCCAGGCTGTATCCTGATTTTCCCAACACTTTGGAGGTCTTTCCCATATTTTCTTTTAACCCAGATTGAATAATCGCATTTATATTTATGAATGAATACCAACCGTACTTTTCTCATGCAAAAGCTATAATGCAGACACTCAACTAACTATAGAATGATATACCCTCTCTCCAAAAGAGCAAACAGAGCCACGACAAGCCCAATTCCTAACACAAGCACACATACGGTGAGAACCAGTCTACCATGTCTTTCTTTTCTGCTCAGCCTTTGTTTCAATATACGGAATGGTGATTAGTAATGGTACCCCGAGAAGTGGTTCAAGTGTCTCTGGATCACGGAAAGAAGCATCAAAAAAATCCAACAAAAGGATCACTATACTCCAAGGCCAAGTCCAGCCAAGATACTCATTCCCATAATCTTCAAAAAATCTGGTTTAACAGGCTTTCCTGAATATCTTGCGGGATCCTCGATTTTAAATTGACTCCCTTTCTGTCGTTCCTCAAGATTCAGCATTGATTCGGCCTGAAGATTCTGGGCCACAAGATAATCGTAATGTTTTTTCAACTGGTCATATTCCCGAGTCAGGGAAGACCATTCCGCTTCTCTTATTGGAGCAGCCGCTACCCATTTTTCATATTGCTCAATTTCTTTCTTTCAGTTGGTCTTTCTCATTTTCAACTTTGGCAATATTCAGTCTAATTTCCTTACGCTGCACTTCAAGCTGCATCAGAATCTTGATCGTAAGATTCATCCTGCTTCTCAGACTGTCCTGTAAAGTACGGTTGCGGCCATTTACTGTATATCATTTCCAGCTAGCGCCTCCACTTTGAACCTCTGCCTCCATTTTTGCGATAAGTTTTCGGATTCTTATAATTTCCGGATGTTTTTCGGTATACTTCAACAACAATGAATCCAAAGTCGAACGTAAATTTGCCAAACGCTGGAAGGTATCCAGCTTCACCCCATCTGACGCACATCTCCTGTAGAGTTGCTGCACCAGCATTTTTTGATTATTCATCTGATCCTGGATAAGTACAAGCGTCCTCTCCAAATCCTGAATACTCTCCTGCTTCCCCTGGTATTGCCCCTGAAGAGCAGTCAGCCTGGACATATTAGCCTCCCGGTGCTCAGGCATTTCATTATAATTTTTCAGTTTATAGTCTCGCATGGCATTTTCTTTTGCATCCATGACCTTTTTTGCCATTTGCAATTCTTGATTGGTATATGAGGAAGTATCCGTTGCTCTTTCCTGACGATATTTCAGGTTCTCCTCAATAAATTTTGCAGCAATTGCATTTGTCACCTTGACAACTTTTTCCGGATCGCCACCAGAATAAGATACAGTAAAAACGTCTCCACGATTAGATGGTTTTATTTCAATTTTTTTTCTTAATATTTCAATCGACATCCTCTATCGGCAGTATTTTACGCTTGTTCAGGATAGAGGTCAAAATCCAGTGATTATTTTTTCCAGATTGGTTCTGCTGGTAACAATTTGGCTGAGAGTGTTGACAATATCACGAATCTGTCGATTGCACATCAGGTGACATGCTTGTTTGGATTTATCTTCTGCTGTTGATAACTGAGAAGACACGAAGATTGATATACTTTTGGGGTACGAAGATAAACCCCCAAGACCGATAGGCAAACTCAAGAGCAATACGATAATGATGAATATCTTTCGTCTAAAGAACAGATCAAGATATTTGTTTACCAATTGACGTTGTTTTATATCCATGGGTAAATATTCTCTGAATTATGTAAAATTAATTAAATGAGTAGATGTTATACAGTGTATCATTTTCAAGAATAGAACAGCTAGTTTTTTTTAACATCATGACGATACTCTCATAATGACTTTCATTGATCGATTGCTATCAATCTTAACCATCTAACACTATTCCTGACAATTCTTTTATAAAAAATCCTCAGGGGAAAATGTAACAGCTTCGTTAATTCGTTGCTGGTTCATGGCAATCATAAAAAGCCGATCAAGTCCCATGGCAATTCCTGCGGCACTATCCAATTGCTCAAGGTCTTGCAAGAAACCGCTCAGGCATGATCACATCACGACCGGTGTTCGCCTTTAATTGTTGCTATTTCATGAGCAAATCTTGTCCGTTGCTCATCTGCATCGGTAAGTTCTGAAAAACCATTGGCAAGTTCCACTCCCATTTATATACAACTCAAATCGTTCGGCAACTGCGGGGTTGTCTGCCCTTTTTCTCGCAAGCGACCCAAGTTCCACCGGATAATCATAAAGGAAAACAGGAGATGTCAATGCCCAGATGGGGTTCAATACACTCAACAAGGATTTCGTCGAACCGCCCTTCCTGCAGTGCCTGATCCAGATGTAATTGGGCTGTATCTGGAAAATGCATCTGCCAACCGTCAACCGCTCCCAGCTGTCATCCAAATTGATACCTGAAAAAAATGGTATCAATCTGCATTGCTAGTCCGATATCTGCAGCTTCATGCAGGTTCTCTAAGAGAAATCGTAACAATTCTTCACAATCGAGCATCAGCTGGTGATAATCAGCACCGGCTCTGTACCATTCCAGCATCTGGAATTCTTCCAGGTGCAGCCGCCCCTTTTCTTCTTTGCGAAAACAATGGCAGATCTGAAATATTTTGTCGTTCCCTGCGGCCAACAATCTTTTCATACAGAGTTCCGGTGAAGCTCTGTAGAAACTCCTTCTCCGAAGCGAGAGGTGTTATATTGCTTTCCGGAATATACACCGGTTGACGGATGGGAGTGTCGACTTCAAGAAAACCTTGTTGATAAAAGAACGATCTTATCAAACGAAAAAAGGCTGCACGCATGTGCAACCCTTTTTTACTCAAGCATCGGAAGTTACTCTTTTACCCGGGTAACATACTGCTCCGGTTCGGGTATCAATCTGTATTTTATCCCCTTCTTCAACAAAAGGCGGCACCTGTAACTCATAGCCGGTCTGGACTGTCACCGGTTTGGTATCATTGCCGGAAGTATCACCTTTGGCCCATGGGTCGGCCTTTGTTACCTCCAGATTGACAAAGATCGGCAGGGTGACATCAATAGGTTGATTGTCGTAAAACAGCAGTTCCACTTCCATATTATCGATGAGAAAATTGATATTGTCACCAAGCTGCTCCCTGGTCAGAAAAAGCTGCTCGTAGTTTTCCGTATCCATAAAATGAAACTCTTCTCCCTGGCTATAGAGAAACTGCATCTTTTTTTCATCAAGTTCGGCTTTTTCAAATTTATCGTTGGAACGATATGTTTTGACAAGTTGGTTGCCGGAGATCATATTTCTCATTTTCGTTCGATAAAGCGCCTGCCCCTTGCCAGGTTTTGAAAACTCAAAATCAGTTACAATATAAGGATTTCCATCTATTTGTACTTTCAGACCTTTTCTTAAATCAGACGCACTTAGCATCGTACTTCTCCATATCTTCTTAATGTGAATGGAATTAACTGTGAATAAGCTTCGCTTTGCTCAGGGACAAGCCGAAAAACAAATTTCGAGCTGTCTCTGAACCTTACTAATATACCTGTCTTTTGTTTTATTCTGCAACTGTTAAAAATGAGATTTTAGTTCAGTATTAAGACTTGCAACATCGCTCAATATTTATGTCCTGTCTGTCCAAGCACTCAATGAATAAGTATTTTTTTCAATGCGGACATTGGAAGCGTCCGGGTATAATAGGCCAAATGAAATCTTGACAGGAGACAAAACGATGATTAGTGTCGGAATTCTTTCTGATACCCATCTTGATGCGGCAAAGCAGCCGTTTCATGAGGCAATGTGCTCACGCCTTTGCTGGATGCGACACGATCATTCATGCCGGAGATCTCATCGATGTCATCCATCCTGAGTGCTTTCAAGGGAAAAGAGGTTCATGCAGTTTGCGGCAATATGTGTAACAGGAGTACAAAACAGGTACTTCACAGAGGAAAAACAAATTGTTCTCGCCGGATACGCCATCGCAATAACCCATGGAGCCGGACCACGTCATAATATTGAGGAAAGGGTATTCGAACAATTTCCAGCTGCCGACTGTATTGTATTTGGCCACACCCATAAGGCTGTTTGCCGGACTTTTGGCCGGACGCTTCTCATCAACCCCGGCAGTTTTCAAGGCACCGGGCAATATGGTGCCGCCGGGACATATGCCCTTTTAAATATAGACAAAAACGGTCTCAACGCTTCAATTCACACGCTGCCAAATCAATTATGAAAACCCTTTGGACCCCATGGCGTATTGAGCATGTCCAGGGCAATGCACCAAAACCAGAAGGCTGTCTCTTTGAACCTGAGGGCGACTGTAATATCAGTAAAAAAGCACTTGCTTCTCTATCGGGACCACCATACTCGTCGTGCTGCTTAACCGGTTTCCCTATACCAATGGTCACCTGCTGGTGGCACCCGTCCGTCATCTTAGTCTGCATCACCGAGCTGACAACTGCTGAAAATTGTGCCCTTATGGAAATGGTAAAAGAAGCAACGGCTATTTTAAAAAATCAACTCGAACCGGATGGCTTCAATATTGGCTGCAATATTGGGGCAACTGCCGGAGCCGGTATTGCCGATCATCTTCACTATCCATATCGTGCCACGATGGGATGGCGACCATAACTTTATCAGTGTCATTGGCCGATATCAGAACCATCCCGGAACATATCGACGCCACCTTTGACAGACTCTTACCTGACTTTCTTGATCTTCATAATAAAAACCGCATGACAACAATGACTCAACTTACCCCCATGCTGCAACAATACCTTGAGATAAAGGGGCAGCATGAAGACACGATACTCTTTTATCGCATGGGAGATTTTTACGAGATGTTTTTTGACGATGCAATCGTCGCCTCAAAAATACTCGGCATCACTCTCACCTCCAGAAATAAAAAGAGTGATACCGTCCAGGTGCCTATGTGCGGCATACCATATCATGCCGCCCAAACCTATCTGGCCAAACTGATTAAGGCCGGACGTCGGGTGGCTATATGCGAGCAAACCGAAAACCCGTGCGGAAGCAAAAGGAATTGTCAAAAGAGAGGTTGTCCGCATAATTTCACCGGGAGTTATCACCGACGACCTGCTCCTTGATGATAAAAGTAATAATTACATCTGTTCTCTGGTGGTTAAAGAAACCAGTGGGCAAAGACTGCATGGTGCAAGTTTTCTCGATGTCAGTACCGGTGAATTTCTGGTCGGTGAATACGGCGACAAAAACGAGGGCAGGTGAGGTCATTCTTGACCAACTGACCCGCCTTATGCCTTCAGAACTGCTGATCTCGGTAAAAGAACGAGATTCCCTCGATCCCTTATTACAGCAGGTCAGTGCCTTAATCCCCGGCATCTGCATCACCGAACGTGACAGCTGCACACTATCATGCCGATGCAGCGGAAGAACTGCTCTATGACCATTTCGGTGTCGTCACTTTGGATGGTTTTGGCTGCAGCAGATTTTCTGTCCGGAATTATCGCCGCAGGCACCTTGCTGGACTATATCCAGGAGACTCAGAAAACCGCAATTGACCATATCGAAAAATTGTCCCCTCTCGATACCAATTCCATCCTGCATATTGACGATTCATCCAGACGAAACCTTGAACTCACCCAAACCATCGTCGGTGGACAGCGGCAGGGCTCGCTCCTGTCTGTACTTGATCACACCTGTACGCCAATGGGTGCCAGGCTGCTCAAACATAACCTTCTCTTTCCCTCTGCAGGATAAAAACAAAATTATACAATCGCCTGGATGCCGTTACCTTCTTTTATAACAACAGCACGGTACGCAAAGAATTACGCAACCTGCTTGACCACGTTTACGATCTTGAAAGACTCAATAGCCGCATGATACTTGGTTCGGGCAATGGCAGGGATATGCTCGCCATGAAAAATTCCTTCGCCTCTCTTCCCGCCATTCACAGCCTTACTCGACCAATGCAACACGCGAAAACTCATCGATATCCGAGAGCAATTTGACACTCTCTCCGATCTCCACGAATTACTCGAAAAAGTCAGTGCATCATGAAGCACCGGTCACGCTGCGTGACGGCCATTTGATTAAAAGCGGATTACAACGAAGAACTTGATGAACTTGTTCTTCTTATTGCGTGATGGCAAAAAACTTATTCTTGATCTTGAGGCCAAGGAACGTGCGGCCACCGGAATTGCCAAACTGAAAATCGGTTTCAACAAAGTATTCGGGTATTTCATTGAAGTGAGTAAACTTCAGGCCGACAAGGTACCCGACTCACTATATCAGAAAACAGACCCTGGTTAATGCAGAACGGTTTATCACTCCAGAACTGAAAGAGTTTGAGAACAAGGTTCTAGGGGCAGAGGACAGAAGAGTGGAGCTCGAATATCAACTCTTTCTTGCCATTCGAGCTCAGCTGGCTGAAAACAGCAGTCGATTGCTGAAAACCGCCCAACTGCTTGCCCAGATAGACTTTCTTTCCGCCAATAGTGAGATGGCCCATAAATTTAATTATCGCCGGCCGGAAATCAATGACGGCGATGAAATTCTCATTCTTGAAGGGCGGCATCCGGTCATTGAAAGAACACTTCCTTCAGCGGAAAATTTGTGCCTAACGATGTCCACCTCGATCAGACAACCGATGAAGTACTGATAATTACCGGTCCCAACATGGCAGGGAAATCGACAGTTCTGCGACAAACAGCACTCATTGTTCTCATGGCCCAGATGGGTTGTTATGTTCCGGCACAGGAAGCAGCTATCGGTATCGTCGACCGGATCTTCACCAGGGTCGGAGCCATGGACGATTTGCGCCGTGGTCAGTCGACCTTTATGGTGGAAATGAGTGAAACTGCCAATATCCTCAACAATGCGACAGAAAAGAGTCTAGTCATTCTCGACGAAATTGGCAGGGGTACTTCAACCTATGACGGCTTATCCATTGCCTGGGCAGTTGCTGAAGATCTGGTACATAAAAACGGCAAAGGAGTAAAAACACTTTTTGCCACCCACTATCATGAACTGACCGAACTTGCCAAAACCAATAAACGAGTGCAAAACTATTCGATAGCTGTTCGGGAATGGCAGGGTAATATCATCTTTCTCCATAAATTGGTAAAAGGCGGGACCAGCAGAAGTTATGGTATCCAGGTTGCCGGTCTCGCTGGTGTGCCAGACAATGTTGTTCATCAGAGCAGAAGAAATATTACAGAGAAATCGAACTTGGTAAATTTGGTAAGACTGCAGATCCTGTATCAACCAGGTAAAAAGTCAGCAAAGCTGAAAAAACACCCAGATCAACTGACACTTTTCGCCCCGCCCGCAGATCCCATCAGGGACTATCTGCAGGGAATCAACCTGGATCAATGTGCTCCTTTGGACGCACTCAAAACCTTGTATGCTTTAAAAGAGATGTTAAAAAACTGATATTCTTAGTAGCTCAGGCTAACAGCTAGCTGTCCAGACCCCGATAGTTTCTGTACTACTATTTGCTTTGCCATGGTTGGTGGTTTTGGGTATACTGATAATGGTTCCGAATAATTGAGGAATCTTATTGCATTAATGATTTCCATCTGGATATTATGAAGAGGGATACGGTTTTTTATTCACCATGAGCAGCAGATCTTTTTTTATCTACCTGGTAGTAATGCTACAGCGTGCTACTCTCCTTCATTCGACCTTTTTGCCGCCGGTACCAGATATCGAGCAACTGTCATCAACCACAAACGATACGATGAGGCCAAAGTCTTATTACAACCAGCTTCAGACCAATCCAAACCTTTCCGCCTCCAGAGAAAACTGGCTAAAAGGCGCAAGCAATTTTCGGCAGGATATATCTTTCCAGTCCAAAATCCGATCTTGCAGCCGCCTGTCTTTTCATGTTGGGTCGTGTTTACGGGGATATGCATGATCATTTCCAAGATAAGCGACGATCTTGAAGAATCCATATCCTATTTTAAAGATACAGCACGACTTTTCCCCAGCATCGCCTTGCCGATGATGCTTATTTTTCACTCGCCCAAATTTATCTTGATAAACAGAATAATCCTCAAAAAGCTGCGGATATATCTCGTAAGTAATTATAACTGATTATCCCAATGGCGACATGCGTCCGATGGCAGAAGAACTTCTGAAAATTCTTTCTAAAGAACATGATATTCCGTCTGCCCCAAATTATGATTTCATCTTCCAGCAGATAACAATCTGAGCTATGTTCTTCCTGTCAAATACTGGTCTTCTGACAGACTACACACGTGTTGTTATTATGGCTTCTGGTCCGGTCAATATAAAGATGTTTTGCTTGAAGAGACTAAAAACAGCCCAAGAAGACTCTACATAGACTTTAAGAAAAGTTATATTGAACCTCAATATCGATCCCCTGTTCCGATTGAAGATGGACTTCTGCGACAGTATCCGCACGGGACAGTTCAGTCCAGATACGGTTCGAGTTGTTCTGGATATCGAATCCATTGGCAATTATAAGATTTTCAACCTGCCTGACCCTTTCAGGGTTGTCATAGATGTACGAGGTAAAGAACAAAAAGACTGCAAGTTACCCAGCCTGTTGCCTCTCGCAGCATACCAAGAAAAAAATGCAGAGAAAGACAGTAATTGAACAAAATTCAGATATCGTCATTTTAAGGGATACCAAAAAAATCGCCTTTTCTACCTCTTCATCTGAAAAAGAAGAACGATCGATGATTTACCTGGCGACATACCTCTTTCACTGGCGCAACAGTTAGGGTTAGGGGTCAAAAAAATAATCATTGACCCGGGTCATGGTGGCAAGGATCCCGGAGCCATGGCCTTTGGGATGAAAGAAAAAGATATAGTTCTCGATATCGCCAAAAAACTCGCCCCCGTACTTGAAAAAGAACTACATTGTCAGGTTGTGCTCACCAGAGACCAGGATATCTTTATCCCTCTCGAAGAACGTACGGCCATTGCCAACACCCAAAATGCAGATCTCTTTGTCTCCCTGCATATTAACGCACATCCATCAGCAAAATACGTGGACTTGAAACCTACTATCTCAATCTGACCACCAATGCTGAAGCTATGCGGGTTGCCGCCAGGGAAAATGCCACATCGACCCACCAAATGAGCGATCTTCAGGAGATTCTTTCCGATATTATGAAAAACTCGAAGATCAGTGAATCTTCGCGGCTGGCCCAACAGGTACACAATTCGATTCTGACCAAAGCCGAGAACAAAGGCTATGCAAATATCAAAAATCTCGGAGTCAAACAGGCACCTTTTTATGTCTTGATTGGAGCAGAGATGCCAGCGATTCTCATTGAAATTGCCTTTATCAGCAATGAACAAGATGCTAAAAATCTGAAGAATCCAAGTTTCGTGACCATGCTCACCCAGGAAATTGCCTATGGTATAAGAACATATGTGAGTGATACGACAGCCCAACTTTCATTTATTGAAAAATAGTATTGCTCGCATGCGAAATTATAATGCATTTGCATCCTCTCGCTAGCCGACATAAAAAAAGGGCCGCTCTCCGAAGAAAGCAGCCCTTTTTTATCTACTGACAATATCAGCTAGCGCCTGGCCACTTTCAAACGGGCAAGGGCACGCTGTAAAGCAATTTCCGCTCTTCTGCGATTGAAATTTTCTGTCTGCTGAGCAGCCTGAGCAAGTCGCTTTTCAGCTCTCTCTTTTGCTCTCATTGCCCTTTCAACATCAATTTCACTGCCAACCTCGGCACTCTCAACGAGAAAGGTGATCTTATTGTTTGAGACCTCACAGAATCCACCACTTATCATGAGGGATTCTCTTTTCTTGCCGTTCTCATATGTAAGAGTACCAATTTTGATTGTCGACAGAAAAGGTGCATGATTAGCAAGTACACCGAAGTCACCACCATAGCCGGGAGCATTAACGATATCTACATCCTCGTTAACCTTCGCGCCACTCGGAGTAACGACTTCAAGTCTTATCTGTTGTCCCATCGATTGTCCTCTTGAGCAAATTATTTTGTCCCTTAGATAATGCACTATATGAATTATCTCCTCAAGGTACTTACACCACGAGGGATATAAACAACCGTATAATAGATTTTGCTTACCCTTGACTTAGCGTCTTTGGCCACAGCTTCGTCTATGGAACCAACCATATAGAAAGAGTTCTCATTGAGATCATCATGCTTTCCTTCAAGAATCTCTTTAAAACCTTGAACAGTATCAGCAACCTTTACAAATTTTCCCGGCATACCGGTAAAAACCTCAGCAACGGTAAATGGCTGAGAAAGGTATCTCTGGATTTTTCTGGCTCGGGAAACAAGCTGCTGATCTTCCTCAGAAAGCTCATCCATACCAAGAATTGCGATGATATCCTGGAGATCTTTGTATTTCTGAAGAGAAACCTGAACACCACGGGCAACCTGATAATGCTCTTCACCAATAACGTTTGGATCGAGAATCCTGGAGGTTGAGTCAAGTGGATCAACAGCAGGATAGATACCAAGCTCTGAAATCTGACGGGAAAGAACAACAGTTCCGTCAAGATGAGCAAAAGTTGTCGCCGGAGCAGGATCGGTCAAGTCATCAGCAGGTACGTAAACACACTGTACGGCAGTGATTGAACCTTTGTTGGTAGAAGTAATACGCTCCTGCAGGGCACCGAGATCTGTCGCCAAGTGTCGGTTGGTAACCAACAGCAGAAGGAATACGGCCAAGAAGCGCGGAAACCTCAGAACCAGCCTGGGTAAAACGGAAGATGTTATCGACGAAGAACAAGTACGTCCTGTCCCTCTTCATCACGGAAATACTCTGCTGCAGTGAGACCAGTCAGAGCAACACGGGCACGGGCTCCTGGAGGTTCAGTCATCTGACCGTAAACAAGCGCTGCTTTGGGCAGAACACCGGAATCCTTCATCTCGTGGTAAAGATCATTACCCTTCACGAGTACGCTCACCGACGCCACAGAATACAGAAATACCACCATGATGCATGGCAATGTTATTAACCATTTCCATCATGATAACGGTCTTACCGCAACCGGCACCACCAAACAGCCCCATTTTTCCACCAAGTGGGAAAGGAACCAGCAGATCGATAACCTTGATTCCGGTTGCAAGAACACGCACCTCAGTATCCAAATCGGTAAAGGCAGGAGCATCACGATGGATCGGCAGCATTTTATCAGATGTAATCGGTCCCAATCCATCAACCGGTCTGCCGACCACATTCATGATACGGCCAAGAGATGCAGGTCCAACCGGAATGGTAATCGGCAATCCACTATCTCTTACCTGCATGCCTCGTACCAGACCATCGGTCTGATCCATGGCGATACATCGACAAGCATTGTCACCGAGATGCTGGGCAACTTCGATAACCAGATTATCCTCTACATCGTTGATGCCGGGATTGGTTACGAAACAGGCATTCATGATGGCAGGCAGTTTGCCAGGCTCAAACTCAACGTCTACTACAGGGCCGATGACCTGGGTAATTTTTCCTATTTTTTGCTCACTCATTGGGCTTTACCCCTCCTCTAAAGTCTTTGATTATCAAGATGATAAATTATTATTTCAGGGCTTCTGCACCGCCAACGATGTCCATAAGCTCACTTGTTACCGCAGCCTGTCGAGCCTTGTTGTAAACGACGGTCAGGTTCTTCACGATATCCTTACATGCATTGGTTGCATTATCCATTGCTGTCATTCGGGCAGCATGTTCTCCTGCTCCCACCTCAAGCATGGAATGATATATGAGCACATTGAGGTACAGTGGCTGCAGGACATCCATTATCTCTTCACTCGAAGGTTCATAGATGTAGTCGCCGGAAATTTTCTTCTCAGCTCCCTCCTCAGCTTCGACCGGTTGAACCGGCAGAAACGGTACCGACCGTCGGCACCTGACGAGCAACCGATTGAAATTCATTAAAGAGGATCTCAACTTTATCAGTTGTACCGTTCAGAAAGTTATCTGCAAGATCAGTGGCAATTTCCCTGGCATTGAACATCTGGAAATTACCCATTGTTTCTTTATAACTCTTTCTGACCTTTCCGGTCTTTCTTAAAAGCTGATGCCCTTTTTTACCGACACAGACGAAGGAAACTTTTTTCCCTTGTCCTTCGTACTCATCCATCTTCTTTAAAGCCAAGCTTGATTATATTTGCATTAAAAGAGCCGCACAGTCCTCGATCAGAAGTGACAATAACCAATTCAACCGCTTTGACTTCACGGTTTTCCATCAAGGGAAATGCATTGGTATTTGCACCGCCGGACAAGATTGGACATGGCATCATTGAATTTTGACGTATAAGGTCTGAAGTCCTCCATCTTTTCCTGGGCACCGCGCAGTTTAGCCGCGGCCACCATATTCATGGCCTTGGTGATCTGGGCAGTCTTCTTAACGCCCGAGATCTTGGTTTTTACTTCCTTTAGAGTCGCCATATTTTGACCTTTACGTGATTAATTAAGACCTTTTGTCGCCTTGAAAGTATCACCAAAGCTGGTCAGTACTTTGTTCAGTTTCTCCTTGATTGCGTCGGTAAACTGCTTTTCCTCAACCAAATCGGTAAAGATACTCGGCTCATTGGACTCAATATAGTTGTACAGTTCTGCCTCGTAATCAGCCAGGGTATCAACAGGGAGTTTATCAAGATAGCCATTAGAACCTGCATAAATGATAGTAACCTGCTTTTCCATTGGCAGTGGCTGATACTGTGGCTGCTTGAGGATCTCAACAAGTCTTTCACCACGGGTCAATTTTGCCTGGGTGCCGGCATCAAGATCAGAACCGAAAGCAGCAAAAGCTGCAAGTTCACGATATTGGGCGAGATCCAGACGGAGGGTACCGGCAACCTGCTTCATGGCCTTAACCTGGGCAGAACCACCAACGCGGGAAACGGAGAGACCAACGTTAATAGCTGGTCGAACACCAGAGAAGAAGAGGTTTGGTTCAAGGTAAACCTGGCCGTCAGTAATGGAAATAACGTTGGTCGGGATAAAGGCGGAAACGTCACCAGCCTGGGTCTCAATGATCGGCAATGCGGTCAAAGACCCTGCTCCGAGCTCATCATTTACCTTGGAAGCACGCTCCAGAAGACGAGAATGGTTAAAGAAAATATCACCAGGATATGCCTCGCGGCCTGGTGGACGTCTGAGCAAGCAGTGAAAGCTCGCGATAAGCAACCGCCTGCTTGGAAAGATCATCATAAATTATCAGGGCATGCTGTCCGTTGTCACGGTAATATTCACCCATGGAGCATCCGGCAAACGGGGCAATATACTGCATTGGTGCAGGATCAGAGGCACAGGCGGAAACCACCGTGGTGTATTCCATGGCTCCATGCTTTCTGAGTGCTTCAACAACCAGGGCAACAGTCGATTTCTTTTGACCAACTGCGACATAGATACAATGAACGTCGGTATTTTTCTGGGCGATGATAGCATCGACACAGAGTGCAGTCTTGCCGATCTGACGATCACCAATAATCAGCTCCCGCTGTCCTCTACCAACTGGAGTCATAGCGTCAACAGCTTTTGCACCTGTGTAACACGGCTCATGAACACCCTTTCTGGCAATAACGCCAGGGGCAAGTACCTCGATTTTCGAGGTAAGCTCAGAATTGATCGGGCCCAGTCCGTCAATCGGCTGCCCCGATGCCGTCGACAACACGACCGGACATGGCAGGTCCTACCGGAACCTCAGCAATTCTTCCGGTTCTTTTAACGATATCACCTTCTTTGATGTTGGACACGTTACCAAGAACAGCACAACCAACGTTGTCGGCCTCAAGGTTCAGGGCAAGGCCCATAATTCCACCAGGAAATTCCAACAACTCCATGGCCATACAGTTCTGCACGCCATAAACACGGGCAATACCGTCACCAACGGAGATAACGGTACCAGTCTCATTCAGATCAACGCTGGTCTCGTAGGCCCCAATCTGGTCTTTGATAATCTGACTTATTTCTGCGGCTTTAATCTGCATCTATTCTCTCCCCTTAATGGAATCTTTTAAACCTGCAAGCTGGG
The DNA here is from genome assembly GCA_963806525.1 of uncultured delta proteobacterium. Lineage (GTDB taxonomy): Bacteria > Desulfobacterota > Desulfobulbia > Desulfobulbales > Desulfocapsaceae > Desulforhopalus_A. The sequence goes on along the minus strand of CAWDYJ010000028.1, from coordinate 167,029 downwards.
TTTTTATACTCCCGTCCAAAACCAGATCACCAACCTGGGCAATGATGCCGCCGATGATGGATGGATCGACACTGGTAGTGAGTTCTACTTTCTTGCCTGTTAACTTTTCTAAAATTGTTTGAACATTTTCTTTTAATTCATCGCTCAGCTCAATTGCCGAAATAACATTGCCATGACTGATGTTTTTTGCTTCATCAACCATGGTCTTATAGGCTACTGCTATTTCCGGCAATATTTCAGCTCGTTTCTTCTGAACTAAAAGATTCAGGAAGTTGCCCATGATGGTGTCAACCTTCATGGAGCCTACTATCCCTTTCATGACATTTTCTTTGACATCCATTGGATAGAGGGGATTAGTCAGAGCGTCGACAACCTCAGGATGCGTGGTATACAGATCGGCCAATCCTTGCAGAACCTCGTCATACTCTTCGTATTTTTCCTGTTCCTGACCTACTGTGAAAATTGCCTTGGCGTATCTTTTTGCGAGGATTGTCTGTTTCACTGTACGGCCCCCACTTTGTCTAAATAAGTTTCAATGATCTTCACCTGGTCATCCGCAGTGAGATTCTTCACAATGATTTCTTCCGCAATAATTGCGGCCTGGTCAGCAACCTCATTTTTGAGAGTCCGGCGAGCTTCAGTGACCTGGTTCTGAACGGCCATCTCAGCGGAACGCATCAAATCGGCAGCTCCCTGCTCGGCCTTCTCAAGAATCTTGGTTTTCTCGATTTCTGCCTGAGCGATTAGCCCGCTCGACAACCTTGTCTATTTCGGACTCTACCGTCGCCAGCTTGGCCTGAAATTCATTGTAGGAATTTTCCGCCTCAATCCGCTTTTGCTCCAGGGTCTCAATCTCATCTTTGATTTTCTTGCGGCGTGCAGAGAGACCGCTGCCTATCGGTTTGGCCCCGAATTTGACCAGGATGATCATCAGAGCGATAAAGTTGACAATCCGCCACCCGAGATCCTTCAGCTTTTCATTCGACAAGCTATTGTAAGCCACATGCTTTTCATCAGGCAGGTGTCAGCCAGATCATTTTCCGCCATTGCCTCAGCCTGACCATGCCCTCTCCCTGCAGTCACCGCATGGTCAGCAGCTGGTGGATGAGCCGGCTGTTCAGAAGCAAAAGCCGTTCCGAAGGATAAGGCGAACCAAAGTGTCAATGTCAGCAGGCTTGTCAGCCTTGCAATATGTTTCACTCCATTCATTATCAGAGACTCCTCCCCAGAATTTTACTGGCCATGTCGGTTGCAAAACCAGTCAAATCAGCTTGCAAACTGGTTCTGGCACTGCCGATTTCAGCCTTAAGTTCGGCAAGTTTTGCATCTTTTACCGCCTCAGCCTCAGCCTTGATTGCAGCCAGTTTCTCATCACCGGCCGCCTGTGCTTCGGCCCGCGCTGAATCCAGAGCAGCCTTTGCCTTACCGGAAGCCTGTAGCCATCTTTGCATCAACTTCTTCCTGCCGGAGCCTGGCGTTTTTCTCGAATTTCGAGATTTCCTCTTGCATTCCCAGTAGTTTCCCAGATCTCTCCTTCAGAATCTTCCGTATAGGCTTGTAGAGAACCCCATTGAGGAGAAACATGAGTACAATCATGTTAACAACCTGAATAAACAAAGTGATATCCGTCGTAATCATGTTAGTAGCTCCTGCTTAACTAAGATAACGAAAAAAAAATTAACATTCATTTACACAATGAATGATGACCGCAACAAGGTATATCTACAAAATAATGGCCTAAAACTGCCAGGAATAAAATGAACGACCATTCACACAGCAAAAAATTCTTACTGTAAATATGCTCCTCTGTCAACTAATTTATGTATTCCTTCCTCCGTGAAGTTGAAAGGCACATTTCGTAAAAAAGAACACGAACGAATGACACATCAGCTGATATTTTATCATGAGGTTTACCAACAATTTTGCTACTGCAGTAAATTTTTCACAGCCTCGGGAACTGATTTTATCGCCTCACTAATTTTATCAGCCATTGGTCCCCCAGCCTGCGCCATATCCGGCCTGCCACCACCTTTGCCACCAACAATTTTTGCAATTCTGTTGACAAGATCACCCGCCTTGATTCTTGTGGTTAAATCACTGCTCACAATTGCCAGAAGAGCTGCCTTGCCGTTGATAGCTCCGCCCAGAACTGCGACTCCGGTTCCAAGATTGTCTCGCACTTTATCGCCAACCTCCCGAAGTGTCTTCGGACTATCGAGTGGTATCTCTGCGCCAATAACCTTTATGCCATCTATTGTCACCGCATTATCGAAAACAGAATCAAGATCCGAACTTGCCAGTTGTCTGGACAGATCAGCAACCTGTTTTTCCATCGACTTCAAATTTCTGACAAGAGCTTTCAACTTTACCGGCAATTTCTTCGGAACTGCCAACGTTCAGCAATGCTCCTATCCGGCGCTCCCGTCGATACAGGGATTGTATCTCGGCAAAGGCCGCTCGCCCAGCCAGGGCCTCAATTCGTCTCACCCCGGAGGCAATACCTCCTTCAGACTGAATTTTGAAAACGCCGATTTCACCTGCCGCCTGAACATGGGTCCCACCGCATAGTTCTTTGCTGAAATCGGCCATGGACACGACGCGAACATTCTCTTCATATTTCTCACCGAAAAGGGCTGTTGCACCACCTTTAATGGCATCTTCTTTAGTCGAGAAGCTGTGTTGTAACGGGAGTATTTTGCCAGATTTTTTCGTTTACCAGATATTCAACAGCTTCTATTTCTTCAGATGAAAGCGGAGAAAAATGGGTAAAATCAAAACGCAGCCGATCCGGCCCGACCAAAGAACCTGCCTGCTTGACATGATCCCCAAGAACTTTCCGAAGTGCAGCCTGCAAAAGATGGGTTGCCGAATGATGAGCCGCAATAGCCCGCCGTCTATCCCCTGCAACAGACAAAGTCACTTCAGTTTCTTCCGCCAGTTCCCCTTCTTCGATTTCGATCGCATGCAGGAATATCTTTTCTCCTTCCACCGATGTGGCGGTCACTTTCGCCCTGCCGCCTGCCCATACTGCCTCTGCCGCAATCACCGATCTGTCCGCCCGACTCGGCATAAAAAGGAGTTCTGCCGACATAGAGCCGACCTCTCTCTCCGGGCATCAGCAATCCGCACCCTCTCCCCTGCCGCATTGAGCAAACCTTCAACCCTGGTGCTCACTGACGATTCATGGTAACCAACGAATTCTGTTTTTTTGCCTTCTGCCGCCAGACTTTTTACCCCTTCGCCAAGAAGCTTTACCCCTTCACCTTTTCGGGAGTGCCTTGATTTTTGCCGCTGGTTCTCCATCTCGGCGAGAAAACCAGCCTCGTCGAAACCAAGACCTCTTTCCAGAGCAATATCTCTCACAATATCAAAAGGAAAACCGAAGGTGTCATACAGCTTAAAAATAAAACTACCAGGAATAACGAGTGATTTTTCTCCAGAAAGGCGGGAAACTTCTTCATCAAGAAGAGCCAGACCGTGCTCCAGGGTTTCCCTGAAACGTTCCTCTTCATTGTTCACAACCTTGGCAAGCAGGGAGACTGCATTCTGCAGATGCGGATAAGCATCTATCATTTCACCGACGACTGCAGTTGTGACATCCTCCATAAAGGGTTTTTCCAAACCAAGATATTTGCCGTAACGAACAGCTCTGCGCATGATTCTGCGCAAGACATACCCGCGCCCCTCGTTGGAGGGCAAGTACCCCGTCGGCAACCAGAAAAGTAGTCGCCCTGGCATGATCGGCGATGACCCGCATTGCCGTATCATCCTGATTATTATCACCGTAAGTCTTTCCCGATAGTTGCTCAAGTGTGGCAATAATCGGCAAAAAAAGATCCGAATCATAATTGTTGAATTTACCCTGCAGAACCGCCGCCACCCGTTCCAAACCCATGCCTGTATCAATACTTGGTTTGGGCAAGGGGGTCAGGGTTCCATCCTCGGAGCGATTAAACTGCATAAAGACCAGATTCCAAAGTTCAAGAAATCTGTCACAGTCACACCCCAGGGCGCAGTCAGGCCGCCCGCAGCCGGCAGCAGGACCCTGATCAATATGAATCTCGGAACACGGCCCACAGGGTCCGGTATCGCCCATGGCCCAGAAATTATCTTTTTCCCCCATTCTGACGATTCGCCCTTTGGGCAGATCTTCGACCTTTTCCCATAGTTCCTGGGCTTCGTCGTCATCATCAAAAATTGACACCCAGAGGTCTTCCGGATTCAGCCCAAGTTCGACGGTGAGAAAATCCCAGGCAAATCGTATTGCGTCTTCTTTGAAATAATCACCAAAGGAAAAATTTCCCAACATTTCAAAAAAGGTATGATGCCTGGCAGTATAACCGACGTTTTCCAGATCATTGTGTTTTCCGCCTGCCCGGACACATCGCTGACTGGTAACCGCCCTTATGATATTCCCTTTTTTCTTCCCCCATGAATACAGTTTTAAACTGGACCATTCCCGCATTGACAAAGAGCAGGGTGGGGTCATCCTTGGGCACAAGTGAAGAACTGTCAACTACGGTATGACCCTGATCTTTAAAGTATTTTAAAAACCTGCTTCGAATTTCGTTTCCTTTCATATCTTTTCTGTGGCACGTAGTAATTTGGCTAATGAGTAGTTCAGAAATTCTGCGCTAATTGGTAACGAGAGAATTTCGTACAAAATGATGGCTAACTTATTTTCTTATCCAGCTATTCATCCCGAGCAATAATAAAGGGAAGAATTTCTTTAAACTCGGGGCTGCCCGCCTTGCCAAGCAGTTCGTAAATCAACATTTCCGCTGATCCCACAGAAACCCCCATACTCTGCAGCCTCATGAGTCCGATCGTGGTGGTCGTCCATGTTTCTTGAGGACACACCATCGGTTACAACCCAGACACCAAAGTTTTTAGCCAAAAGCCCCAATGGCTGTCTGATATATGCAGATATGCGTCTCAACACCGACCAGGAGAATGGTATCCACCTCTTTGGGCAGTCCGTCGATAAACGACTCGGTTTCTCCGTTGGCGGCAGCATTGAACTCGACCTTGTCTATCTGGGGAATATCAGCAACCACAGCTTCAACGCTTGGCACATAGGGTCCCAAACCCTTTTTATACTGGGTGTTGGCCACTACGGGGATTCCAAGGATTTTGGCACAGCGAACCATAAATTCGACCGTTGCAGCAACCTTGTCCGCACCGGTAATTTTTGCCATAAGGCGTCTGCTGCACATCTATGACCTGCAAACAAACATTTTGGGGAGCCAGGAGTCTCTTTTTCATAGTTTATCCTCCATCTGAAGATCCAGTCATTATAAACCTATCCCAATAAACTCGTTTCTCCCTTGAGATTCAAGCTTATCCGTACTTCAGTAAAAAAAAGATGGCGCGATTGCCGATCGGGCACAAACACGCCATACAGTTTCTAAGATGCGGCAAAACAGCTCGGGTAAAGATCAACTCTCTGCTGATTGCCGTCGAACCATCAGGTCAAAAGGGGCAGATCCCGGTAAACTGAAAAAGACCGGGATCCTTTTCAGTGCCCCTTGGGTGAGGGTGAATTCCCTTCAGTCAGATTCAAGTTTTTGCAAGAAAACAGAATACAACCTGTAAGATACTAAATCTCATATATATTTCTTTTTCCATCAATGAGATCAGCAATAATGGAAGGATCTGCAAGAGAGGAGACATCACCAAAATTGTCGAATTCATCCGCAGCAATCCTCTTCAACAGTCGCCTCATGATCTTCCCGCTTCTCGTTTTGGGCAATCCTGATGCATATTGAATTGCATCCGGAGAAGCAATAGGGCCAATTTTCTCACAGACATGGTGCCGCAGTTCTTCAAGCAACTCAGGTGTCTGCTCGACATTGATGTTGACAGTCACATAGGCATAGACCGCCTGCCCTTTCAACGAATGCGGTATACCTACCACGGCAGCTTCCGCAACACTTCTGTGGGTCAGGAGAGCGGCTTCTATCTCTGCCGTGCCAAGCCTGTGTCCGCTGACATTAATAACATCATCCAGCCTTCCTATAATCCAGAAGTAGCCATCCTCGTCCCGGCGTGCGCCATCACCTGTATCATATCCACCGGGAACAGCCTCAAGGTACGTTTTCCGGAGAGACGGTCCTCCCCCGTAAAGCTCCTTTAGCATACCAGGCCATGGTTTACGGATCACCAAACGCCCACCTTCATCGGGATCCACTTCTCTACCTGTTTCATCGACAACAATGGCATCAATTCCCGGTAAAGGCAACGCAGCTGAGCCCGGCTTCAGTGGCACAGTGTTCGGTAGTGGAGCAATCATGATTCCGCCCGTCTCCGTCTGCCACCAGGTATCGACAATCGGCAGTCGTGTCCTGCCAACATGTTCGTTATACCAGCTCCATGCCTCAGGAGTTATTGGTTCACCAACTGAGCCCAGCAGCCGTAAAGAGGAAATATCATGTTTTTGTACCGGTTCCGCGCCAAACCGCATAAGGGCACGAATCAGGGTGGGAGCAGTATAAAAAATATTGACACAGAATTTTTCAACAATCTGCCAATACCTGTCAGGCTCCGGATACAGGGGAGTACCTTCGTATATGAGAGTTGTTCCGCCGAGTCCAAGAGGTCCGTAAATGGAATACGAATGACCGGTCATCCACCCTAGGTCGGCGGTACACCAGAAGATGTCGTCATCACGCAGATCGAACACCATCTGACAGGTATGCATCACATAGAGCAGATACCCTCCGGTCGTATGCACCACGCCTTTGGGTTCTCCAGTTGATCCCGAAGTATAGAGAATAAACAGAGCATCGTTTGCGTCCATTTCTTCTGCATCACAACGATTATCGATATCCGGGGCATTCATTTCGTCGTGCCACCAGCTGTCTCTGTCGGGCGTCATGCTCGTTTCTCTATCAGTCCGCCGCACAACAATACAACTCTCAACCAGTCGACACTCTTCCATTGCCTCATCGGCATTTGGTTTTAAAGGAATGGTTCTGCCGGCACGAATTATTGCATCAGCTGTAATAAGTACCCTTGGTCGACAATTTTTCAGCCTGTTCTGGAGACTGACAGAAGAAAATCCTGAGAAAACAACACAGTGTATCGCACCAATTCTAGCACAAGCAAGAACCGCAATGACCAGTTCCGGCAGCATCGGCAGATAAATGGAGACACGGTCACCTTTTTTGACGCCTTTTTTCTTTAGAACATTGGCTAACCGGCAAACTTCCGAGAATAACATCTGGTAGGTAAAAACCCTTACCTCGCTCTCTTTCTCACCCTGCCAGATGAGTGCAGCCTTGTTGCGCCTGCCATTAACCAAGTGACGATCAAGGCAGTTCCAGGACACATTGAGCTTTCCACCGGAAAACCATTTGATCTCAGGGGAGTTAAAATCCCCAACTAAAACGGTATCCCACTTCCTGGACCAGCTAACCAGCTCTTCGGCACGTTGCTCCCAAAACTCGACAGGGTTGTCAAGAGATGCAGGAAAAGGAGGCCACGGAGCTCCTGCTTTACCGTTTTGCGCGTCTCCGCCCTGTACTGCATCCTCTTTTTTATCGTGGAAGCTGGTTGCACCCATCGGTGCTGTCGTTTTTTGATTATCTCGGCCCATGCCACCATCTCCTTAGAGTCAATCCGGATAATATAGTCAGCTTCTAAAACCGAATAATGGCCACCGTTACAAAACTTTATTGAACTGTCCGGATAGGTATGCGATCATCTTGTACAGACGACATGCCCATCCATTGCAAAATTAGAGGTTCAAAGCCTACCCACCATCGCCGACCAAAGCAAGCAATATTTATTCTATCCATCAAAGCAAATGATACTGAGCTCCCTAAATAGCCTAAATTGCAGGACCCGGGCGGCAACAGAAAAGGTCAGAAGATCGGCTTTATAAAGGAATAACAAAATATCTATTGCGCAATAACAGCTTTGGACGGTATTGTTGTGGTATTCGTGAGGAAAATACAAGACCTGCCCTAGCCCCGGTTAACGGGAAGAAAGCCTTGTTTCTTCTTACACTTCGTAACGTGGTGTAAGATTCGTGCGTCGACGGGAAACACCACCCGCTCAACCCGCACTACTATTAAATTAAAGAATTAAATACTTCTATAGGGAGAGACGATGCAAGACGAACAAATAGATGCAATGTCAAAGCTGCTCAAATCGATGTCGCATCCCATACGCTTAAAAATTCTCTGTTTGCTCCAGGACAAAGAACTTTCAGTAGGTGAGATCAGGGATCAGGTAAAGACAACCAACGCCAATGTTTCCCAGCACTTAAATATTCTTCGAGGCCAGGGAATCATCGATTTCCGCAAGGATGCCAATTTTATTTTCAATAAAATTACTGACAAACGCATCCTGGAACTCATCCAGAAGATGCGTGTGCTTTTTTGCCCAAATTTTTAACACAGGAACGGAATATATCAAACCGTTTCCTGACAGCAAACAGGACACAGTACAATGATCATTTCAGACTGGATACATGTTATAGCCGGATTTTTTATTCTTCTCAGCCTCTCGTTTAGGGGTTGAGGCGAGCCCGATCTTTCACAGCAAATACTGGCTTTTTTTTACCGCTTTTGTCGGCCTCAACCTGTTTCAGTTCGGCTTTTCCAAGTTCTGCCCCCTGGGACTGATTTTAAAAAAACTTGGTGTTCCTGAAAACCGTCAGTAAGCTGAGTCTTTCTCTACTTTTCTTCCATAATAGCACTACAGGAAGCCTGCCAGCAGCAGGAGATCTCCGAGCAGATTTCTCTTTGCCGAAAACAGGGAGGATTACCTTCTTTCTCCTGGATTCTGCAAATAAGTTCTGCCAGCTTAACTCCTTTTTCCTGAGGAACATCGAGCATAAGTGCTCTTTTCCTGGCCAAAGAAAACAGTTTTGGTCCTTTTTTAAATTTTTTATCCAACATTAATCCCCCGCTTTAGGCCCATGAGACCTGTTCTTCAAAGTATACTTTTTGGCTACTCGACATTGATTCTATAGTATGTGCTATTGATTGCAATTCATCTGATGTATTGTACCGCTGTAAGACAGAAACTCACACAAAAAATTTGTCAATATTCACTTGCTGACCAATCTTTTCGGGAAAACAGGTCCTAAATAGGGAAAATATGATACTCTTCAATAATGGGATGCATACCGTTCAAAACCTGACCATTTCTGCCATCTATCGATACAGGATCTCCGAAACCGATTCGTACCCCGGCAATTTCGCAATACTGTTCAGCCTCGTATACTTTCAAAGCTGCTGCAGCCAACGACACAGGTTTTCTCAAGCCGAACAGCAACAACTGATGCATGGGAAGTTTGCCCGCCCCGGGAAGTAAGAAGTCCATCCGCCTCACTGACCACTTTAATATCTTCCGGTACCGTATCCTGCCTGATGAGAATAAGCGGGGTGTCGGGATCTGTCTTTCTCAGGTTGCGAATATTTTCCTCCGTGAAAACCGCCCTGCCGGAAAGCGCCGACCCAGAGACGCCGACCCCTTTGCCAAGGTGGGAGGTTGCCAGCACTGCACTTTCAACAAAGACATTGAGATGCTCCTTTTTCTTGATGGTAATCATATCCCGTGTCTGCAGGATATAGAGTTCCTCCGGCTCCGGTCCCTCAAAGGTAAACTCGATTTCCTGAGGATTCCACCGTTTTTCATAGACCAGCTCCCGGGATATCTCCAGCAATTTTTTGTAGATTTTCGGGAATCGCACCTCCATTGTCTGGTCCACATGTCGACCATCAAGTTTTGCCTGTTCAACAGAAACAGCACAGCTGGAAACCAAACCGGAAACGATATCTTCCCCCTGATCGCCATAGGCATAATCACCCCAGAGCGCCACCCTCTGAACCTTGCGGTAGGGATGAGCGGTAAAGACAACCCCGGCCCCTGAATTGATCACTCTTATTGCCAAAGACCATAGCCTGAACAATCACTGCAGTTCCCCAGGAATCGGACACATCCATTATCTTTCGATATTCAACGGCCTTCTGGGTTTCCCAGGAGTCAAGCACCAGCTGAATGGCATTGACCAACTGCAGCCAGGGGTCATCAGGAATACCATGCCCCTTTTGCCGAATCAACCGCTGATAGGAGAGGGCCAGCTCCTTCATCTGTTCCGGATGAAAAATGTCGTTTAAGACTCACATTATATTTGGCCTTGGCATTATTCATCAGCGTCTGAAAATCCTCCCTGCCGATGCCGGAAATCATCGCCCATGACTGCAAAAATCGCCGATAATTATCCCAGGCAAGATAGGCGTTGCCATTATTGGCAATGAATTCGGCTATCATTTCTTCATTAAAACCGACATTATGGACCGTGGCCATCATCCCCGGCATGGAAATAGCACCACCGCTTCGTACCGACAAAAGCAAAGGCGATTCGGGGGAACCAAAGGTCTTGCCGGTCAGCTGCTCAATTTCCGTCAGCGCCCGCCGTACTCCCTGCATGAATTCTTCGCGGGTCTTGGCATAGCCGAAGACTATTCCCGGCAGCGAAAAATCTCGGTGGTGATAACAAAGGCCGGGGGCACCCTTTTTCCATCTCTGGTGAGCGTTGCCAGATTATATCCCTTATTGCCCAGATGAATAAGATTATTGGTAAAAGGATTCGGCTTATGCAGCATGGACAAGGCTCTCTCCGGGTTATAGGTCATCAACAGGTCGAGCTTTTCCTGATCCAGAAGATCTTTCTGATTTTCCAGGGTCTGAAGGATTCGCAGGATAAAATTATCAAGATGCTGCAGCCCAAAGGTTGAGGAAATCAGTTCACGCAGGAAAACCTCGGATAACCTCTGTACCGTCGTCCCTGTTTCTGTTTCATCGTAAAGATTGCTGAACTTATCAAGAATATTTTCACGACCAATCTGGGGAATGATAATCGACAGATTATTCTGGTGAATATTGGTGTAAAAGGCGTAAATTATATCTTTTACGCCCTCGGACATCCCTCGAAAAATATCCAGGTACTGGGTGTAGGAAAATCGTCTGACCTTGAGCGAATTCTCCAGAAGCGCGAGATAGGTGAAAAGCTTGCGGGAAGTGATTCCATCGACAACCAGGGCCCTCAGAAAAAGCTTGATACAACGAACGATATTATAAAAGGTGGCCTGGGTGATGATAGACAGATTGACTGTTTCCGGCAGCTTTTCCAGATAGAGGTTGGCCAGATTCTCCAGACGAAAGGTGAGGCTGAGTGCATCGAATTTACGTTCTTTGTATCTGCCGTACACAGACGGAATATCAACGGCGATATGCCGTTTATAATAAATATCCTCCTGTGCTTCAAAGGTTTCTTCAGACAGGATAATCTCCTGCAAACCTTCAAGGGCTGTGAGCAAGGCTCAAGACAATGCTCCGTGTCAGAATGATCAAGGCCGGAGAGAAGCTGCTCCATCTCCGGAAAGCCATCATTTACCGCCCTGGTAATTTCCGAATGCAGTTGCAGAAAATCCAAGTTTATATTTTTTATGGAGCAGTTTATACATCCGGATCAACAATTCAAACCGCCTGACCTCATGGGGCTGAAGTCCTTCTGACGACTGCAGAAAATCAGAAATCCGTTCGCTATCCTGCAACAGGATACCCTCAACCCGGTCGATCCCCATTTCCTTCCAGAATCTCTCACTCAGGACAAACTGATCATCAATGTATTCTCCCTCTCGTCTTCACCTGGATGTACACTTCCTCCGGGATATATGGAATGAGCAGGGTCTTATCCCGGGTTTTCCAGAAGAGAATTATTGCCTGGATGAAATCAACGATGAGGTTCGAGCTTTCCACATGGCCCTGCTTTCTCAAAAAATGAATCAGGACATCCTTTCGTTTGTGGATTTCGTCGAGTTCTGTGGATACATCACGCAGTTCTCCCTCTGAACCAATTTCGTTAAAGAAAACCGGCATCAGCTTGGCAAACTGCTTGGACAGATTGTAAATCGGCTCAATGGGATGATTCAACAACTGGGTAATATCCCGCTGGAACAGATCGGTATCTTTTATGCATGTTCCGGAGAGTTTCAGGTTGATTATGAGGGCGGAAAAAAGCGTCGAACACCATTTGGGCTCACGCATAATCAGGTGCAGCCACACCCTGATATTGGCCAGATGGGCCGGATTGGTCAGAGGCTGCCAGTTTTCATCCACCCCAACGACGCTTGCATGCTGAAAGCCAAAACGCACCACCCCCCAGAGAAAAGCCTCCACCATACGGCTATTACCGCGATCGAATACTTCGGCACCAAGGACCTGGATACACTGCAGAGAGGTATGCGGATATTTACGGACATTAGCCTTCAAGCAGTTCAAAGGTGGTCAGCAGGAATTCCTCAATCTCTTCAAAAGTCTGCTCCCTGATCAGCTGGACCAGGCTGCGGTTGATCTCCCGCAAAGTTTCCTCATGGATAAGATACAATCCTTTGGTATCCATGATTTTGAAGAGAAAAAGCAGCTTCCTGTTTTCGTTGAAATAATGAAGAAAAGCCCTGCCCTTCTGCTCTAACTGCCTAAAGACCTCTTCAGCCTCCACGAGTTTATTGGGCATATCCCTGTAATATTTGACAATATCGATATGATCGGGCAAGTTCGAGCATTCTCTGCAATCCAGTTCTGGGATCTTTTTCCAGATCCAGTGCCTGCAAGACTCTCAAGATGTTCTTTCATCACCTCATGGGAGATGACCTGAAACAACTGGGAAGAATGAAAATCGGTCACCGGAATGGAACAACGATCAAGGAACCAGGTAAGGGGATCGTCCTCCTGCAACCAATAGCCATAGCAGCGATTGAGAATAGTCTGCACAAGTCTTGCCAGAGGCAGAAAATCAAATTGATTCTGATCTTCAGCTGGTTATATCCAGCAACCGTTTGGCAATTTTGTTGAGCGGATGCTGCCCATGCACAATCTGGATCATGATTGGCCGATCACTCTTATCAAGTGCCGCAAGATTGTTCAAAGACAACATTTAACTCCGGCCCGAACCTTTGCAGATCTTCGACAGTAAAATTATTGACCAGTTTATCGAGCCATACCATTTTAGCCGCGACCACCTGGGACAAGAAGCACAGGATCCCGCTTGGTATCTTGAAGTGCCTCCATAAAGAGGCCGGAAAAGAGCCGAAAAGCCTCGGGCCCCTTCTCATGGGTTCTGTAGTGATTGAAGTTTTTCAGGACAAAACTGCGCAACTGCGGCAGAACGATTTTCCAATTTCGAAACGGATGACAGACCTCATAAAGCAATTTTTCAAGAGTCGAGTGCAATCCCTTGAATTGTTCAACAACCTCAAGCAAAACAAGGAGCTCCGGATCAATGACAACATGTCCTGCCGTCTCAAGTAAATTTGCTTTCAGCGCGTCAGACTCAATTGCTGCACCACTTTTGCTTTTTTCCATATCCGTCTCTCTTTGCCCTTCTCGGTATTGAAAATGATTGATTTTTTTCAACAGATAGATATTGGAGTATAATGAATAACTTCTTTCCATCGCAAGGGATAAAAAAAGCGCCTTTGAAGAGAACTCCAAAGGCGCTTGTGTTTGCATAACCATTGAAGCACTAGGTTCAGATTGCCTTATTGGCCTCCATATGCAGAATAAGGTCGAGCATTCTGTTTGAATAGCCCCATTCGTTATCGTACCAGCTCATCACTTTTACCGTTGTGCCAATGACCTTGGTTGACTGGGCATCAATTACTGAAGAATGGGGATCTCCCTGGAAATCGATGGAGACAAGCGGTAATTCGGTATAACCGAGATATCTGTTTGCCGCCTCTTTAAGGGCCTGGTTCACCTCGTCCACGGTCGTTTCTTTTTCCACTTCCATTACCGCATCAACAAGAGAAACGGTCGGGGTCGGCACCCGAACGGCAAGACCGTCAAATTTCCCTTTCAGCTCGGGGATAACCAGGGAAACCGCCGCTGCGGCTCCGGTTTTGGTTGGAATCATTGACAGGGCTGCGGCCCTTGCCCGGCGTGGATCGGAATGGGGAAAATCAAGCAGACGCTGATCTCCGGTATAGGCATGAATCGTGGTCATCAGGCCGCGTTTTATGCCAAATTTATCGAGGATGACCTTGGCAAAAGGTGCCAGGCAGTTGGTCGTACACGACGCATTGGAAACCACATGATGAATTGTCGCGTCATATTCATCCTCGTTCACCCCCATGACAATGGTTTTCACACTTCCTTTGGCAGGTGCAGAAATAACCACCTTGCCGGCACCGCCATCGAGATGGCCCTGAGCAGATTCGCTATCACGAAAAATTCCGGTACACTCCGCGACATATTCAACCCCTAACGTCCCCCAGGGGATATCGGCAGGATTCCGATGACTGGAGACCGCAATTTCCCGGCCGTCGACAACAATGCCTTTTTCGTTACTCTGGACATCTTTTTCATAGATTCCCATCACCGAATCATATTTCAAGAGGTGAGCCAGAGTTGCATTATCGGTCAAATCGTTAATAGCCACAACCTCAACATCAGAAAAAGCTGCATCTTTACTTATCGCTCTGAAAATATTTCTGCCAATTCGGCCAAAGCCGTTAATACCTATTTTCACTGTCATAGTCCTCTCCTGTAATCTTTTCTGTCTCTCCGCCCATGCGGATGATTCATTATTCTCCAGCCAGAATATTCTTGTCATTGCTGACCGATTTCTCCTGATTTTTTGTGCAAAAGGATTGCTACTCTCTATTGGCAGGTCTGCGTCTTTCTGGCTTCACGGTACAATTCCAGATATTTCTGCATAACTTTTGTCCAGGTATATTTCCGCGCGATCTCTTCTACCGCCTGGAGCTGAATTCTGCGTTTTGCCGGCTCATCATCGTATAAAAGCCAAAGCTCTTGAAAGAGCCCCAAGCAGTTCATCAGGTGAATCATCCTGATAGGCTATTCCTGTAACATTATCTTTCACCTTCACCAAACCACCTACATGGTGAACGACCGGGATATTGCCAAAAAGCTGTGCAATAAAATCAGTCAGCCCACACGGTTCATACCTTGAAGGAACAATAAAAAAATCACCGGCAGCATATATCCTGTTGGCCAGCTGACGGACTAAAGCCTTTTAAAAAACACATTCTGCCGCGTAACCGCTCATTTTCGGTCTGAGCAATCAGCCGTGATTCGAGGTCATTGCCGCCACTGCCGAGAACAAGCATCTGGACATGTTGATCTTTTGTCCAGCAAAACCCCCAACACCTCCATCAGGAGATCAACCCCTTTCTGCTCACTGAGACGTCCGATAAAGGTAAAAAGAGGAGACTCGACACTGTTGTTCAAGGTGCCGAAACGCTCCACTCCCTCAATTTCGCCACCACCGGCAATCTGTGCAGAAGAGGGCGCTTTGCAACGGATTTTACCGGAAAGCGTATCTTCACTTTTCCCGGGATCAAATAACATTTCCGGATCATCACCGGCAATGACCGAGGATGAAAAGGATGCAGGGTCAATACCATTGGTCACCCCTTGCAAAACGATGTTGCGTTTTTTCAACTCATGGCCCAGCCACCCTGTCAACTGCATCACTTTCTGTTTCCTGCAGTTCCCTGGCATAATTTTCACTGACGGTATTAAGAACTGCATAGCTGACCGGCGACCAGAAAAGGATCGAAATTGCCCATCCAACAAGACTGGTGTTGATCACATGGTCCGGCAACCCGGTAATGGAACGGGCATAGGGAATATCCGCTACTTCCTGATGATAGCCACAGGCCCGCATTGTGGATGGTGACCAGACATCCTGTTCCCCTGAAATAACTGCGATAACCTGGGGTTTCACGTATGAGTGCAGGGAGTATTGCCGTGTGTCCGTCATGGCAGTGGATCACATCAGGTGTTTCACCGAGACTGACCATCAGTTCAAGTGCCGCTTTCTGGTGCAGAAGATTCATGGCAAAATAGTCATGGTGTCCCATCGCTTTTTTCTGCCAGGACAGCCTGTTTTCATCCTCCTCAGTGTAGGTATAGACGTCAGATTTTTCACGAAATCGCTTGGCATCAACAAGATATATATGCACTCTGTTGATCTTTTGATAAAAATAACTGACCTCTTCCGAGACAAGCCATCAGGCAGATGCATGTCGATTGACAAACGTAACGGCCGGTCCGGACAGAGAGGATCCTGGAGCGGTTGAAAGCCGAGGATTTGAACATCCATAAAACCATACAAGAGGCAGCACCACATGAAGTGAACGCCCCGTCCAGCGGGCAAGAGTCTCCGCCAACTGGCAGACAACATCCTTGACACCGCCGGCACCGGCGAGATTGCCGTACTCCCTGCTGAGCATCCAGATATTTTTTATCTGTTCTTCCTGTCTTGCCACTGTTGTTCCAATCCCTCTGTATCTTAGCTGTTTCAACACCTGAGTACCGTCATTTTCAATACATACAAACTAGTATAGTATTCGCAAAAGGACCGATGTCAAGTCTGCAGCAACATCTCGTAAGTGCAGAAAGCCATGGACACATTCCCGCTTAGTGACGGAGAACTTTTTGTGATTGCCATGACAGCTATGTCCAGACGAACTCGACAATGGCTTTTTACATGGTTTCAGGCAAAGATTGACCGACAGGTAAAAAGAACATATATTTGATATTTTCAACTGTATTCATCATTACATAGGTTTGTTATTATCTTGATTTTCAAGAAGTAATAACTTATTCTGCATCTACTTCGACACGGTAGAACAAGCACAGCTATTGTTGCGATTGACATTTCTACAGGAGAACATATGGTCAGCGGAAAATTGAAAATCACCACGACAACCAAGATGGAACTTGTCAACATCACCAGCAGAGCTTGACACAATCATCAAGAATCAGTCAATTTCTTCCGGGATACTGTATCTTTTCAATCCTCATACCACCGCCGGACTCACTATCAATGAAGGTGCCGACCCCGATGTTTGTCGTGATATTATCAAGCGGTCTCGAACATATCGTCCCCAGTAACCTGAATTATCAACATACGGAAGGAAATTCACCGTCGCATCTCATGGCCCTGCTGACCGGCAGTTCGCTGACCATCCATATTGACAACGGCAGGCTTCAGCTCGGCACCTGGCAAAAGATCTTTTTCTGTGAATATGACGGCCCGCGGAGTCGTTCGATACAATTGGAAAATAATCCCCGACCCAGCATAACCTCGACAACCTTGAGCCCATCTGAGACACTAATGATAAAACCAGACCCATCAAAAATATGTTTTGGCCTGACCGAGGAACTTGATCGACAATCACTCGCCACCTTTCTCAAACTTGGCGGACAGGAAGAGTTTTCCAAACTCTTTGCCGCACGACTCTCCAGCGAAGAGATTATCCAATTGGTCGATCATTTCATGGACCTGTTAAGAAAACATCTCAGCGAGAACGAATACCATCGTATATTTCTTGGCGACTCACACCATCACCACGATCACAAGGAGTAAGCTGTGGGCCATAACAAAACTCTACGATCTTCGTAGTTACCTGGATGTACTAAAAAAAGAAAATCAACTGCTCATTATCGACGAAGAAGTTGATCCCTATCTGGAAATCGCCGAGATTCATCGGCGCATCATCGCCAGAGGAGGCCCTGCCCTGCTGTTTACCAAGGTTAAAGGCTCAGATTTTCCCGTCACCACCAATCTCTTTGGCACCAACAAAAGACTGGAACTTGCCTTTGGCAACAAACCCCAACAATTTGTCCGCGACGTCGTGCAGCTCGCTGAGTCCATCATGCCACTCTCGATGGGCAAAATCTGGCAGAACCGTCGCCTCTTTTTCGATGGGCTGAAAATAGGCTTAAAAACCGAAAAAAATGGCCCAATACTTGAAAACCGCCAAACGCCCGCAAAACTCAGTTCTCTGCCCATGCTGACATCCTGGCATAGTGACGGCGGCCCCTTTGTCACCTTGCCGCTGGTCTATACCGAACATCCCGACGGCAAAGGTCATAACCTCGGCATGTACCGCATCCAGAGACATGACGATGTCACAACCGGGATACACTGGCAGATTCACAAAGGAGGAGGGTATCATTATTTTGAGGCGGAAAAACAAAACCGCCCCCTGCCGCTGACTCTTTTTATCGGCGGGCCACCGGCTCTCATGCTTTCCGCCATTGCACCGCTGCCGGAGGATCTGCCGGAACTGATGCTTACCTCCCTGCTCATCGGCGACAAACTGCAGATGACCGACGATCCTTTAGGCGGACACCGACTGGTCGCAAATGCCGAATTTGCCATCAAAGGACAGGTTCCACCACACCTGCGCCACCCTGAGGGACCATTTGGCGATCATTATGGCTATGATTCACTGCAGCACGACTATCCTGTTTTCCAGGTGAGTCACCTCTATCACCGCAATGATGCTATCTATCCTGCAACGGTAGTCGGCCGCCCCAGGCAGGAGGATTTTTTTATCGGCGATTTTCTCCAGGACCTGCTCTCTCCCCTCTTTCCTCTGGTTATGAAAGGGGTAAAGGAGCTGAAAACCTTTGGAGAAACCGGTTTTCACTGTTTGGCCGCTGCAAAAGTAGCCGACAGATACCCAAGAGAGGCCTTTGCCTGCGGTCTGCGTGTTCTCGGAGAAGGGCAGCTTTCCCTGACAAAATTTCTCATTGTCACCGATGGAGATATTGATATCACCGATTTTGGACAATTGTGGGTCCATGTGCTTGAGAGGGTGCAATGGCAACAGGACCTTTTTGTTTTTGCCAATGTTTCGCAGGATACTCTCGATTATACCGGGCCTTCCGTCAATAAAGGCTCTAAAGCCATGCTCATGGGACTTGGCAAAGAGAAAAAACGGGATCTGCCGAAAACGTTTTCCGGAACCCTTCCCCATGGCTGCATAAAACCAAAGGTCTTTCTGCCCGGCACCCTGGTTGTCCAGGGATGCCCTTACAGTGAAAATCCCGACCTGGCCAAGCAACTCTCCGAAAGCGATGAACTACAGGACTGGCCGGTCATATTCCTGGTAGATAATTGTGATGAAGCGACCTGCTTCCATGCAGGAATTCCTTTGGTCAATTTTTACCCGCTTCGAACCGGCAGCCGACATTCATGCCAGAACCGCCTCGGTCAACCGTTTTCATGTCGGCCTTCAGCCCCCCATTACCATAGATTGTCGAATGAAACCCTGGTACACGGATATTCTGGAAGTCGATCAGGCGACCAAAGAGCTGGTGGACAGTAAATTTTCAAAAATTATTCCTGCTGAATGGCGATGAGCGACCCTATACGACTACAAAAATATATCGCCCAATGCGGCATTGCCTCCAGACGAAAGGCTGAAGAGTTCATCGGTGCAGGCCGAATTGCCATTGATGGTGTGATAGTAAGAGAAATGGGTATCCGCATTATCCCTGGAGAAAACAAGATCACTTTTGATGGTAAACCGATTGAAGCAAAAGAAAAGCTGGTCTATTACCTGCTCAATAAACCGAAAGGGCTATGTTACAACTCTGTCCGATCCTCAGGGCAGACCAATTGTCACCTCTCTGATCAAAGAAAGCAATGTCCGTCTCTTCCCTGTCGGCAGATTGGATCTGGATACAGAAGGCGCCTTAATCCTCACCAATGACGGAGAATTTGCCCAAAAAATTCAGCATCCCAGTCACGGAATCGACAAAACCTATGAGGCACTGGTCAAAGGATGTCCCCAAAAAGATAAAATTGCCCTCCTCGAACGCGGCATCTTCCTGGAAGGAAAAATGACCTCCCCTGCCACAGTTTCAATTGTGGCAAAAGTGGGTGGAAATTGCCTTATGCAAATTACCATTCACGAAGGCAGAAAAAGGCAGGTAAAGAAAATGTTCGGTTTCATAGGAAACCCTGTCCTCCATCTTAAGCGAACGGCCTATGGCAAACTCTCTCTTGGTCGGATTGCCCTCGGGGACTACAGACAACTTAACCCTTCAGAATTAAATAAGATCTTTTTATAGAATTTTCTTTACAAATCCCCAAATAGCTGATTAAATCTAAATAGTTAGGGGAGACAGTCTTCATTCAGAAGCACGCTTTTTCACGCTTAACATCTTGATTTCTTTATTTTTTATGCTTTTTAGCTTCCAGGAAAAACTTGGATCTCATCTACTTTTTACGAATATTATTATGCAAATGCAGGTGTATGAAGGACCTTAATTTGATTTCCGGAGACAGGAGTTACGTATGAATAAATCAGAACTCATTGAGGCATTGGCACAGGATATTAATGTACCTCATCGTGAAGCCGCCGCAATAACCAATACCGTTATTGAGACGATGACCGAGGCGCTGGCCAAAGGGGAGAGCATTGAGATTCGAGGCTTTGGCAGCTTTGTTATCAAAAAATATGATTCATACGAAGGCAGGAATCCTAAAACCGGAAAGAAGATTCAGGTTAAACCGAAAAGGCTTCCTTTCTTCAAAGTAGGCAAGGAACTGCGAGAAAAAGTGAACAACGGTAAATAGATTGTCCACAGCATGCCTGATCAATGAACAACGCCCGGGAACTTAACAATTAAGCCGGCGTTGTTTGTGGACAATACTGTTATGGGTGATACAGGTTGGATCAGATTGGTCCGAGCTACTTTTATTCTTCTACAATTCCGCCTATCAGGTCATATATTTGGGTATCGGTGATACGTACCTGAACTATATCCCCCGGACTGGCAACACCATCATTGATATAGACACAGCCATCAACTTCCGGCGCCTGATATCTGGTTCTCCCCTCCAGCAATAAATCCGTTTCCCTACTTAATCCTTCAACCAAAACCGGTTCGACCCTACCGATATATTTTTTCTGAATTGTCGCGGACAACTCCGACTGCACGTCAAGAAGATAGTCACGTCGTCTCAGTTTTTCCTCCTCCGGCACCTGGTCGGCAAATTTCTCCGATGGACACCCCTCTTCATTGGCATATGGAAATACACCGACATGATCGATCTGCATATTTTTTAAAAAGGTTTCAATCTCCAGAAAATCACTTTCTGTTTCCCCTGGAAATCCGACAAGAAATGTAGTTCTGAGAGCAATATCAGGAAGAATGGATCTTATTCGATTGATAGTCGCATAAAGCTGTTCTGAACTATAGCGCCGGTTCATCTGAACGAAGTATTTTATCACTGACATGTTGCATCGGAATATCGAGATACGGCACTATCCGCGGATTGTCCGCCATTAATTGCAGCAATTCATCACTTACTCCTGTTGGATAGAGATAAAGCAGTCGAAACCATGGGATGGACGTTTGGCTCAACAGCTGTTCCATCAGTTGGACAATATTCTGTCCATTGGCCCAGAGATCATTGCCATACGCTGTACTGTCCTGGGCGATCAAGCGACAGTTCTTTTACCCCATATTCCTGCAATTTCATGGCTTCACTGAGTAAGATCATCAATGGTCCTGCTACGTAATCGGACCACGAATAGCAGGAATCATGCAATACGAACACCTGTTGTCACAGCCTTCAGTTATTTTCAACCATGCCCGAAATGCTGGCGTAGAAATAACACGGGGAGTATCGCTGGACATGAGCATTCGGTCTGGCAGCAAAACCCGTTCCTGCAGATCACCATTTTCCATCTGAGCGATATATTCTGCAATATCTGCCGCCCCTTCTGTACCAAGAAAAAGATCTACTTCCGGGAAGATCCTCCAGCAATTTTTCCTGATAACGCTGGACGAGACAGCCGACAACCACTATCTTTTTTTCAGGTGATGCTTCTTTGATTCTGACCAGCTCAAATATTTCCGCGATGGCCTCTTCCACAGCCGGCTGGATAAAGCCACAGGTGTTGAGGATGAGAAGGTCGGCATCTTCAGGATCATCAACCAGTTCCCAGCCAGCAGAGGCCATGGAACCAAGCATAACCTCTGAATCGACTAAATTTTTCGCACAACCAAGACTGATAAGATGAAAATCGAGCCATTATTTTTCCCCAAAGCCTGCCGATATGATCAAGCAGCAGTTTTAATGCCGCTTGTTTTTGTTCTATAAAAAACTGTTTAGAAAACCCAGGTCGCCAGGAATCACCCCAGAGTTCATCTGAAACGATCAGTACCGCAGCAAACTGAATTTTCCTAAATTTTGCGACGGCACAAAGAGCCGAAAATTCCATATCAACCGCACCAACTCCCTTCTCCAGACAGAGTTTTTTCAACATACGCCTGTCTTCCCGGTACACCGCATCAGTTGACCAGACACAACCCCGTGGACAGATAAACCGTTATTTTCAGCAAAGAGCCTTCACTAGCTGGTGCAGAAAGATTTGAATCAGGCCCCGCCTCAGCATCCGAAGAATAATACCGGGATGTTCCCTCACCGGAAAGAGCCTCGTCGGGCACAAGGATATCACCCACCTGCAAATTTTCGAAATTGCCCCGCACCAACCAAAAAGGATAACTCTTTTTGCCCCAAGAGCAATCAATTTTTCCAAAGTAAGAGCCGCCATCGGTGCCCCGATAGCAGGTCCTGCCACAAAATAGCAGCGGATCACCTGCGACAACCATACCTGAGTTAAAGAGAAAACGTGAATCTCCGCCGCATCTCCTTTAATTGACCAAGACATTCCGATGCCTCAGATGGATTGACCAGCAGGAGACCGTTTTCCGGAAGTGATTTTTCTTTTTTATTCCTGCGTGGATGGATGATAATATGCTCATCAGATTCGACTGTCACAGGCAATCTCCAGACTCTTTCATAATTATAGCTAATTCATAAAAAGAAACGGGCTACAGAATTCTCTGTAACCCGTTTCTACGATCATCACTCGATCGTTATGTTCTCAAAATTCTTATCCCAGCAGCGGGTTTGCATACAGAAGAATCAGAGAAATAACCAGTCCGTAAATAGCAACAGACTCAGCAAGTGCCATACCAAGAATCATGAAAACCATCAATTTTGGCTGTACTTCAGGATTTCGTGCCAGTCCCTGACATGCACCATTACCAACAGAACCAATACCAATACCTGCTCCCAGTCCAGCAAGACCGATTGAAAGTGCAGCACCGACACAAATCAAAGCTAATTGAAGATTTCCTTCCATTGTTTTCTCCTTAAAAAGTTTAGTTGTTTTGGCCTTCTTCTTTATATTTCGTTCTACTTAAAACTCGTATTAATAACCCCACAAAATGGATGACCAATTGCCTTCACCTATCAGGGTATCGTCATTTAATGTGCATGCTCCTTGGCCTGTGAAAAATAGACAACGGTCAGGAGTACAAAAACCATCGCCTGCACAATAGAAACCAGAACACCGAGAATCATAATCGGCAGTGGTGCAAAAAAGCCACCGGCGAGCATGAACAGAATCGCCAGGAGAGTTTCTTTGGCCATAATATTTCCGAAAAGACGAATAGAGAGTGAAATAAGACGTGCCAAGTTACTGATAAGCTCGATCGGCAACAGAAGCGGCACAAGCCACCAGATCGGTCCCATGAAATGTTTATAATAGCTCAAACCGTGCTCACGAATACCAATAACATGATGAGTAAACCAGACAATAAGCGTCAACGCCAGAGTGGTGTTAAGACTTGAGGTCGGAGACATGAATCCCGGGATAAGTCCGATGAGATTGGCAACAGCAATATACAAGGCGAAGGTTGCGATCATCGGAAAGAATTTATCGGCCATCTCTCTGCCCATATTGTCGGCAAAAAAATCATCCATCCCACCGACAACCAGTTCCCAGAAATTCTGCCCTTTTCCGGGAATCATTTCAAGATTTCCAAGAGTCAGTTTGGATACCAGGAAAAGAAATGCCATAACCAGCCAGGTGTAGGTCATGTATGGCTCACACAACTGCTCCAGAAACGTGTGCCCTACAGGACCGTGCGGGACCGGGAGTCCCAGTTTTTCAAGGATAATTGAAATAAATAGTATCGGATGTTCCATAACTCCTTTTACCTCCTCCCTCTGAAGAAATAGTGCCTGGCCACATTCAAAGAGATGAACATGATCGCAATCACTACCGTTGACAACCCTAAAATCAAGCCAAAGATATTGACTACTTTGCTTTTAATCAGCACAAGCAGGACAATACCTATAAGTACAATACGTATCCAGAATTTCAGCAGATACCCTTTTTGCCCCTGCTGAGCCTGCTGCTTTCCGATCTTCCAGGGATGGTAACTGAAGAAACAGAATCAACCATCCGCATTATATCTTTACTGGACAGCCAGAAACTGCAGATTGCAACAACCCCACCGGCAAATACCGACCAGGCAAACCACAGAGAAACCAACACTGCTGAAGCCAAAATCATAACGGCCAGTATAATCCAGCTTATTACCTGCATTTTCTGCAGGGACAACAAATTTTCGGTCACACAAGCCTCTAACCCTGATAAACGGGTAATGAATCGGGGGCCAGTAGCGTCATGAGATTCTTTTCTTGGTATAAAAAACAAGAAAAGAAATCCTGGCATACTATTCCTCGTGGTCCTTCTTTTCCTCGGCTTCTTGTCCCGCCAGATGACCTCAAGCAAAGTTTTATAACCTGCGGCAATGCCAAAAGCCAAACCGATAAAAGTAAACCACGGAGCAGTACGTCCATCAAAAACTTTCTGGTCAAGATAAATGCCACCACCCATACCGATCATTATAGCAGCAACAAAGGTGAATCCGATATGTCCGTAATTCGCCAGCAGTTGAACAAATTCTTTCTTTACATCTGACATTTTGTTCACCCACTTTTTCTGAGCCACACTTTGATTACAATATAAACGAGTTTGGTAGCATGACTCCATGTCAAAGTCAATATTTTTTCACTTTTCGAGCATTTTTTTGAATGACCATTCAGTCATTTTTAGAGCCTTTTCAAGGTCCTCTTTACGTCTGAGCTGCCGAGATAAAGGCCACTTCAAACTGCGAGGGGGCGAGATATATTCCTCTGGACCACATTTGCCGGTAATGCTGGCTATATCTGTTTGTATCAGCCTTCATGGCCGACTCAAAATCAGTTACCGGTTCTGAAGCGAAAAATCCGGTCATCATACTCCCGACACGATTGAGCTGCACCGCAACCCCCACAGAGTCGGCTATACTTGCCAGCCTGCCGGCATATCCCGCCGCTTTTTCTTCGAGCTGCTCATAAAAACCAGGTTTCTGCAACAGCTTCAGCGTAGCTATTCCCGCAGCCATGGCCAGAGGATTGCCCGAAAGCGTCCCTGCTTGATATACCGGGCCGTCCGGGGCGACACAATTCATGATCTCCGCCTTACCGCCGTAGGCACCAACCGGCAGACCGCCGCCAATAATTTTCCCGAGGCAGGTCAGGTCAGGAGATATTCCATAATATTGCTGCGCACCGCCGTAGCTCAGCCTGAAACCGGTAATAACCTCGTCGAAAATAAGCACTATACCCAGTTCACTGGTCAATTCTCTCAATTTTTCGAGAAAACCAGGTTTTGGCGGCACACATCCCATATTTCCGGCTACCGGCTCAACAATAACACAGGCAATCTCCAGAGTATCATCCCGCAATGTCCTCTCGAGAGTTTCCACATCATTATAGGGGATGGAGAGGGTATTTTTGACGATTTCATCAGGCACACCCGGACTGCCAGGAATGCCAAGCGTTATAAGACCGGAACCGGCTTTAACCAAAAAAGAATCGGCATGACCATGATAACAGCCGTCAAATTTGACAACGACTTTTTTGCCTGTATACCCTCTGGCAAGTCGTACAGCACTCATGGTTGCTTCGGTTCCCGAATTAACGAACCTGACCTTTTCCACGGAGGGTACAGCCTCAACAACCATGGCGGCCAGATCAATTTCCACTGGCGTTGGTGCGCCGAAACTGGTACCTGAGGCGGCAGTTTTCTGCACAGCGCCAATAATATCCGGATGGGCATGACCGACAATCATCGGCCCCCAGGAACAGACAAAGTCAACATATTCATTGCCGTCGGCGTCGGTAAGGGTTGCACCTGAGGCTTTGGTGATGAACACTGGATCGCATCCCACTGATCGACATGCCCTTACAGGGCTGTTAACTCCACCGGGAATATATTTTTTAGCCTGGGCAAAAAGTTTGGCTGAGGCTGGATATTTCATAGAGGACTCCTTCTTTTGATGGTTCGAACAGTTGTAGTACCGCTGGGATATATTGTTTACTGATTTTTGCAAGACAACAGTATAGCACAGTCAGTATTTTTCTATCACAATTTCCACCCCTTGATTTTTTATTATTGATACGCAATGTAAAAATTCTGTTTGTTATCGGTTTTTTTGGTGCAAGCGGAGTTTTTTTCTGCTTGTCAGCTAATGAAGCAAAAGGTAAAGTAGCAGAAGGTATGTTCCGGATTCGGAGATCCTTCTTATCTATGCATTCAGACGTAAATTAATCTCACGAGTAAAGGAGAAAATAATGGCAAGTGATAAAGTCCAGCAACTAACCGATGCGGAGTTTGATGGCGGTGATTCAATCAGAGCAACCCACACTGGTTGACTTCTGGGCTCCCTGGTGTGGACCTTGTAAAGCTATCGGGCCGGTCATTGAGGATCTCGCAGTTGAATACGAGGGGAAAGTGACCATTGCCAAAATGAACGTTGACGACAACCCTGCGACTCCCGGCAAATTCGGCATTCGGGCAATACCAACACTTATCCTGTTTAAAGGCGGTCAAGTTGTTGACCAGATTACCGGTTCAGTAGGCAAAACGCAACTCGTCGCTCTCATCGAAAAAGCCAATTAAACAAAGTTTTTCAGGCTGTCTTTCTTGTTTGATTGTTTATATTCTTCAAGGATGGCAGCTTTTTTTGTTATTTTCTGTAAATACAGGCAAAAATGAAAGATCACTATGAACTCGTTATATTGGGCGGCGGACCAGCGGGATTGTCTGCTGGACTTTATGCAGCCCGGGCCCGACTCGACCATGTACTTATTGAAAAAGGTGCACCGGGCGGACAGGTTCTGCTCACGGATTGGGTTGACAATTATCCTGGTTTTCCAGAAGGCTTAACTGGTTTTGATCTTGTCGAAAAAATGACTCAGCATGCCAAAAAGTTTGACCTGAACATTGAGTTGGCTTGTGTAACCAAAGTTGATCCAAACGACGGAAGACGCAAGATTCTTCATTTAGACGATGGCGGACAGGTCAGTTGCGACACGCTTGATACTTTGTAACGGCGCCAGTGCCAATACTCTGAATATACCGGGTGAATTCGGAGATGCGGGGCAAAGGAGTCTCCTATTGCGGAACATGTGATGCCCCGTTTTATCGCAACATGCATGTGGCCGTTATCGGCGGCGGCAACACCGCCATTCAGGAAGCCGAGTATCTGACCAAATTCGCCAGCAAGGTAACGGTCATTCATCGGCGGGAAGAACTTAGAGCAACAAAAATTATCCAGGAAATTGCCTTTGCCAATGAAAAGATTGAGTTTATCTGGAACACCACGGTGACCTCCATCGAGGGTGAAAAAGAAGTGGAATACCTCAACCTCCTTGCCAACGATGGAACGACATCAACGCTTGATGTGCAGGGTGTTTTTATTCTCATCGGCGTCACCCCCAACAACGATGGGCTGCCACTTAAACTCCTCGAGGCGGATAAATGGGGTTTTATCCCCATCAATACAGAGTCACAAACAGCTATTCCCGGAATCATGGCTGCCGGCGATATTTGCAGCAAAGAGGTCCGGCAAATCGTCAACGCAGCCGGCGAAGGTGCAGTGGCGGTTCTGGCCGCTGAACGATTCTTACAAAACTTAAAAAAATCAAACAATTAAATTCGCCAATGAAGCTGTCCAAAAAGTACTCCACCTACAGATCTCTTGTCGTTTCTGCTCGTTCTTGTTTGCTCCTTACCTTCAGCGGATGTGCTGAAATTGAAAGATGCATTTAATTTTACTTCAATAGATGAAGAAGGTAACGTGGTAAACCCGCACTGACCCGAATCTACCGGCAAAGACCCTGCTCTTGCAAGGCATGGACGACTATAATGTCGGCAAATATTTTACGGCCATTGAATTTTTTGAAGATATACTCAATCGCTTTCCGTTCAGCCCTGAAGCAACTCTTGCAGAACTCAAAGTCTGCAGACTGCAGCTATTACTTGAACGTTATCAGGAAGCCTTGCTGCTCTATGAGGAATTTGAAAATCGGCACCCGACCAATGAGAGTATTCCCTATGTGATGTTCCAGAAGGCCATGTGCAACTACAAACAGATTGACAGGATTGACAGGGATACTGCCGGAGCGATCAAATCAATTGAGTTATTCAAACAACTGGTTAAAGGCATACCCGAATTCGCCATACACCGAAGAAGCAAAAAAACGGATTGCAACGGCAACCGAATTTTCTGGCCGATCATGAATATTTTGTCGTCGAATACTATGTCCGAACGGCAAAATACGACCAGGCTATAGTTCGACTGAAATATTTACTGGCAATGTATCCAGAGACCGATATAGCCCCAAAAGCTAACGAGCTGCTGGCTCGTATTGAAGCTGGGGATCCGCCAAGATCACGTCTTTCTGCCTGGTTTCCCAAAACTAGTCTTCCAGATTGGGCAATTTTCGGTCAAAATGATGTCGAAGACAGCGCTGTGGAGCCAGCACAATATTGATGGAATTGTAAAAATTCTTCACCTTCTTTTATAAATATGAAGCACAGCCATATAGTTAATATTGCGAACATTAATTTTCGCAAACAACGAAGATATGGGGGAGAAAGGGCATAGTCTGACAGACTCCTAGGTTCGACAACAGCGACCTTTGAGGTAAATGGCCAGGACGCTATCGGGTCCACTGTACGGATTAGACCATATATTTCTCGGAAAATATCCAGTTATCCTCAAGTGAGACTTCCATTGCCCGCACTGGACAAATTGGAACACAAAGACTGCACCCCGTACATTTTTCAGCATCGAAAACCATCGACATTTCCGGACGCTGTACAAAAAGAGCTCCCGAAGGACATACACCGGTACAGGCCCCGCACTGAAAACAGTTTTCTTCATCCCTGCGGATTCTTGCCGCCATTCGCTCAATCTTCACTCCCAGATTTCTCAAATAGTCCAGCCCGGCTTTTACATTCGTTTTACTGCTGCCTTTGAGTTCAATGATCATGAGCCCTTCGCGCTGTAAAAGAATATCGGCCTTGAGAATATTGAACTCAATATCATATTCTTTAACCAGCCGGTAAATAAATGGCTGATCACTGGTCTCCTTTGGGAATCGCAATATATAAATCTGGGTATACACCTTATCCCTCTCCGTAGAAATTTAACGTGTAAGCTGCTTTGCAGAAATTTGACCTTGCACTAACGACATCTTGAAAAAACAATTCTGCCAGGTAGCCAGCAGTATAAGCATATATGAGACCTTCAATCAAGCATTGTCCACTAAAAGATCAAAAGATCCGAGAAATGTCCTGTTCTAGTTTATGTCACCACAGAAATGAGACAACTCATCTCTCCAGTTGGCTGAACCAGTACATGACCAAAACCGTCATATTTCCCTCTCGCCAGTAATGTCAATAAAAGTCTTTACAGGAGTATTTTCATGTCTCTAAACAAAAACCAAGCTCAGATGAGTACTAATATATCATGCACTGAACCTTGCAAGATTCAGGCATTGGAGTATAATCGCAAAGTTTGACATCAATATATCATGCAGCACATGAACGAGCTTCACTCTACAGAAAACCTCAAGGATATCCATGAATACAGCACTTAAATTAAAACTCGTCTTTCTTGTATCGGTCATCCTCCTTTCACTTGTTACCGTTGTGCCTTCCTTTTACAAGGACACTCCGAATTGGTGGAAAACCTACATGGCCCCGGAAGGACTGCGTCTTGGCCTTGACCTTCAGGGCGGAATGCACCTGGTTTTGAAAGTCAACCTGCAAAAAGCTGAAGAAAATTCACTGGAGTTGGCCGCCAATGATCTCAAGGATACCCTCTCTGAAGAATCCATAAGCGCAGTAAGAAGTCCTTCTCCACCAGCCGGACACCATTATCTTCACCTTGCCTAACACCAGTTCTGTTGACAAGGTGAAAAACGCTTATCAGCGAAGATTTCCCTGACATAGATGCCAAAATCGAAACAAAGGAAGGCAGCTTTCCCCGTATTTTTCTGACCTTGAAAGATGAAAAAAAAGCATTACATCAAGACCCACGCCGTCGATCAGTCGCTTGAAATTCTCCGAAACCGAATCGACCAGTTCGGCGTCGCGGAACCGGTCATTATTCGTCAGGGTGAGGATGAAATTGTCATCCAGCTCCCCGGCATTAAAGATCCTAAACGAGCGCTGAATCTCCTTGGTGATACAGCCCAGCTGGAATTCAAAATTGTTGCCGACTCACCGGGCCTAAATCTCAGTGAACTCGTCGCCCAGGCCCGGAAGCTGCAAAGAGTGGAAAGACGGCGAAAGCATGAGTAAGCTCAACCGGGCCCTGCAGAGCAGACTGCCGGACAACACCTCACTTTACTTTGAAAAAGAGATCGACAAACAAACCAAAAAAGAAACGCTCATCCCCCTCCTCCTTGAAAACAAAATCCTGATGACCGGCGATATGATCAAGGACGCCCAGGTACGGATCGGCGGCAATTTTAATGAACCGTATGTCAGCCTCGATATGACCGGCCGGGGAGGAAAGGTTTTTGCGCATATAACCGAAAAAAATGTCGGCAGACGGATGGCCATTGTTCTCGATGGTGTTGTTCGCTCCGCACCGGTTATCCGCGAACGTATCCTTGGAGGTTCGGCTCAGATCAGCGGCAGTTTTACCCACGAGGAGGCAGCTGACCTGGCCATCGTACTCAGAGTCGGTGCCCTGCCTGCACCGGTGGATATAATCCAGAACATGACGGTCGGCTGCATCTCTTGGACAGGATTCCATCAACAAAGGGATCTCTTCCGGCGTCTTCGGTGCCATCATGGTCCTTGCCTTTATGCTGATCTACTACCGACTCTCCGGCGTTATTGCCAACAGTGCCCTGCTCCTCAATATTCTTCTGCTGTTCTCCGGACTGGCCATCCTCAACGCCACCCTGACCCTGCCGGGTATTGCCGGTATCATCCTGTCTATCGGTATGGCTGTGGATGCCAATGTTCTCATTTTTGAGAGGATGCGCGAAGAATACGCCCTTGGAAAATCAGTCAGATCGAGTATTGATGGCGGCTATAGCAAAGCCTTTCTCGACCATTGTCGACTCCCAGGTGACAACCCTGATCACCGCAGTGGCGCTGTTTATGTTTGGCACCGGACCTATCAAAGGATTTGCCATCACCCTTTCTTTGGGTATTATTTTCAACCTTTTTGCCGCCCTCTTCTTTTCCCGGCTGATGTTTGACACCATCAACGCTGTGCGACCGATGAAACAGCTCAATTTCATGCGCTTTACCAAAAAACCAAATCTTGATTACATGAAAATTAAAAATATCACCTACGCAATTTCTGCAATCATGGTGATCATTGGTTTTGTTGCCCTTATCCAGATCGCCCGAGGCCATGCCAATATGGGTGTTGATTTTTCCGGCGGCTCACTCCTTCAGTACAAAGCAAACCAGGATTTCACCATGGCCGAAGTAAGAAATGCATTCAGCAAAAACGACATGAAGGATATCAATCTGCAGGAGGTTGAAAACGAACATCGACTTATCGTCAAGATTAAAAAATCGGAAGCGGTCGTTGGCAATCTTGATGAAACGGTCGGCAAGTATCCTCTCCACCGAACTGCCCGAAAAACATTTCACTCTGGAAAGTCAGTCGGAAATCGGTTCATCCGTCAGTTCAGTGCTCCGCAATAAGGCCATTCGAGGCCATCCTCATATCCCTTGCCGGTGTCATTATTTACCTGGCTTTCCGCTTCGACATTCGCTTTGGTCTTGCGGCAGCCGCAGCTACCTTTCATGATGTCATGGTGGTTCTTGGGCATATGCTGGCTCATGAATGTTGAAATCACTCTGCTCCTCGTTACTGCACTGCTCACCCTGGCCGGTTATTCTCTCAATGACTCGGTGATTGTTTTCGATAGAATCAGAGAAAATATGCATAAATCAGGGGAACATTCTCTTACCTGGGTTATCAACGACAGTATCAACCAGACTCTCAGTCGAACCATCGTCACCTCCGGAACAACTATCATTCGTTTTGTTTGCTCTCTTTTTGTGGGTGGTGCGGTTATCCACGACTTTTCCTTTGCTCTGTTGACCGGTATAGTGGTTGGTACCTATTCCTCCATTTTCATAGCCAGCCCACTTCTCACCATATCGAGAGAAAAAGCCGGCTTAGGCTGAAGGACAACAGATGACGGAATCAACTCATTTACCTCAAAATGTAACCCGGCTGACAGAGTCGGACACTTTCACTTTTTCCTGTCATAAGGATGTCAAGTGTTTTACCGACTGCTGCCGTATGCTTGAGCTTGCCCTCACGCCCATATGATGTCCTGCGGTTAAGAATGGCAACCGGTCTCACCTCCGAGACAGCTGCTTGACAACTATATCATCATTGAACAGGACCCGGGAGAACCATTTCCCAGGTTTTATCTGACCATGGTCGATGACGGCAGGGCCAGTTGTGTCTTTGTTGCCGACCAGGGCTGCACCGTTTACGAGCACCGGCCGGCGGCCTGCCGTGCCTACCCTCTTGGCCGTGCGGTCATGCGTGATGAAAATGGCACCATGGAGGAACATTTTGTCCTTGTGAAAGAAGATCACTGTCATGGGCTTTCAGGAACCAGTGGTGCAGAATGCCCGCAATACAGCAGTGGAACAGGAGTTACCGATACTACAACCGTTTCAACGATGCTGTGGCGGCGATTCTTCAGCACGACTCAATACGCAAAGGGTTTATTCCCTCAGCCAAACAGATCGATCTCTTTATTCTGGCACTTTATAATATTGACACTTTCAGGGAAATGGTCCTTAACGACCAGCTCGAGTACAGTCACTCTTACGCAAGACTGAGAAAGAGTGCTCTGAAGAATGATGAAGAAATGTTACTCTTTGGTATTGACTGGCTCGCAGCAACTCTTTGCACCATTTTAACGTGTCATTCTTTATTTCAACATCCACTAAATATCTCTTCCATGCTGAAACTCATTGTATTTGACTGCGACGGAGTCATGTTTGATTCCAAAAAAGCCAATTGCATGTATTACAACCATCTGCTGACTCATTTTGGATTGGCGCCGATGAGTGAGAGTGAAGAGAATTATGTGCATATGAGCAATGTAACCGATTCAGTGCAACATATCTTCCGTCACCATACATCGCCGACGCTTGAGGAAGTGCATGCATTCAGGCAATCGTGCGACTATGCACCATTTTTACAATATATGGAGATCGAAGACGATCTGGTGGATTTTCTCGAAATCACCAGCAAGAAATACCATCTGGCTATCTCAACCAACCGAACGGACACCATGATTCCGCTGCTGAAAAGTTATAAGCTGGAAGCATTATTTCGGCAAGGTGGTAACAGCAGCAACAGCCAAGACGACCCAAACCCGCACCGGATGGGCTTCTTGAAATTCTTGACCATTACAACTGTGAACCAGAAGAAGCTATTTTCATTGGCGATTCTGTCATTGATGAAGCAACATGCCAATAGCTGCCAGTGTACCGTTGATTGCCTTTAAAAACACGAGTCTTCAGGCAGCATATCATGTCAATACTTTTATGGAGATTCTCCACCTGCCACCCTTTCAGAGCGACAAATAATCGAGCTGTGACTGAAAAACCAGAACATTGTCATATCTGCAGATGCCTAGATGCTCCTGCTCCTCGTCAACCCGCTTAACACCTTCCATAAGCAGCATCATAAAATCCCCTATCTCTGCAGCTCTCATCTCACTTGGCGAAAGACCCGAGGTAAAACGGTAGAAACCTTTTTTCTCTGCCAGAATTTTAAATATTGCCTCTTCATTGTTCAACTCACTATAACCGGCATTAATGATACATCCCTCCCGAAAAGAGACCTTCGCCTGCCCACCCGGCAATTCAAGAGACAAAACCCCGGTTTTCTGGTGCATATGGAAAATCTGAAAAAGTTCGGCAGGGACAATCTCATCAATCCGGCCACTCATGCAGGACTCAAAATCCCGTGCCCGTGCTGCGTTGGTCTTCCTCAATCTTCCGGCGAGCAGTTGGGCCATATATGACTGAATCTCCCGGTTATCGCCCAAGCAGACTGCCAAAAACATCCCCGGCCATTGCCAACACTTTGGTCTTCTTCGTCGCCTTTACCGTCGAGACAGCCACATCTGCCCCCAGGTAACTCATTTCACCACATATTTCCCCTTGCGACAAGAGTGGCCAAGTGAACACCGCCACTCTCGACAACAAGTTCCCCATCAAAAACAATATACAAGTTAAGATTCTTTTCCCCTTTACGGATAAGTACCACCTCCTCCTCAAGCACGATCTCTCGAAAATGACCAAGGACAGTCCCTATCTGTTCTGGAGGCAAAGCCTGCAGCAATGGACAATCAACAATTTTTCCATACATCTTCAGAACCGAACAACTTGAGCACAGCGCCACCATCACCACCTTTGCCGCCTGCCAGGAAGTCCTTTCTCATTTCATCAGGGTGTACCAGAGAGAATTTAATCAAGCCGGTACATCCGCTGCAATTAAAAACCGTGCCCATATAGCTGTCCAAATCAACAGGTTGCTTTTGCAAGAACTTGAACAACAACTCGGTCAAGATCTCGGACGAGAATGAGACACATCTCCTTGCCTTTAGGGCAGGATAGAGTCTTGTCTGAAAGATACAATCGTTCATCAACCTTATACAAAGGACAATTTTTCTCTTTGACGATTGTAAAAACTGCGCTAAGATTTTTCATTTACAGTCATAATATTTGAGAATGCCTGGTTAAGTACCTTCCTCTACCCGAAGCATACATATTTTTGCTTGCAAATCTTGCTCTTGTCAAACTTTCCTTTGGTGTTGCTCAAATAAGTTGCTATACTGACAAAAATGGTAATCAATTTAATAACTATTACAATAAATATTACATGTCTACTTCTCCCAACCAGTTAGATGAAATCTATAGACAGGTAAGGGAATTTTTCGTTTCTCATCCGGTCATTTCCATTCGTCCAACCAAGGGAGATCCCCCCGATCAGTACGAGATCACCTACACTATCACCGGGATGTGCAAATCTGGTGAGGGAAAGATCAGTCGAATCGATCGATCATACGGTGGAACTTGCCATCCCGTTTGGTTTTCCACATTTTCCGCCGAGTTGCAAGCCGAAAAGTGACATTTTCCATCCAGACTTTGATCCTGCCGCAATATGCCTTGGTGATTTCTGGGAGCAGGATCGCTCCCTGGCGGATCTTATCATCCATATCGGACAAATGATCAATGGGGAAATCTACTCAACAACCAACGCCTTTAATGAAGATGCTGCGGACATGGTATCAGGACAATGCCGATAAATTCCCGCTTAACCATATCAATTGGAAGACTGACAATAGCTCCAAACCCTCTTCTCAGAATCATGTCCACGAAATCGATACCCTTGATGATGCTGATTTAAAGACCGAATTCGACTTTCTTGCCCTGGAGAAGGCGGAGAAGACGAAGACATAATTCTGAATACCTCCTTTCCGGAAACCGATTCTACAGCGGAAATCGATATTGAACACCTCAATCGACTAGCCAGTCAGAAAAAGTATTTTACACTTTTAAAAAATTGTGAAGACAGCACACAATCCTCCGATGAACTCACTCAGTTATGCCAAAATGCCAAGGATGAAGTGAGCAAGGTCGAAAAACTACACCGTGATGGCAAAAAATTTGAAAATAAGGGCGAAGCCCAGATAGCTCTTGAGAAATATCAACAGATTTCAACCATTGTAACTGATTTTCCCAACACTCGATTCCGATATTCACCGAATCAAACAAACCCTGACTCTGCTTGCTGATATTAGTCCGGACATAACTCCCGATTTCCTTGACTCCGATTCTTCAGCTGACAGCTGATCCTATCTGACAATCAGGATGAACCGAACCAGCAAAAGGCGACCCCGAAAATATCGAGAAAGGCCAAAACTGAAAAAGTCTCAGACTCCGCATGATTTCTTTTTACCCGAAAAACGAAGCAAAAGCAAAATCCCTCTATTCCTGTTCCTTGGTATACTTGTTGATAGGTATTGGCTACGGTGGTTATTTTTGGTATTCTTTCACCGATAAACTCAGCAATGCCGAAGAAGCCTATGCCCAATGTTCCACATCCTATGCCAACAATCGATTTGAAGCCGCCAAAAATTCCTGCAACCAAGCTTTACAATTAGTTCGTGAGGTCAAATTCATCCATCAGGATTTTGCCCAGCAACTTGAAAAGTTTATTTTAGAAATCCTGCAATCAGAAAAACTCACCCAGGGGTTGGCCGGCAACATATTCGTCGACGGCAGATACATCCCAAAAGATCAGGCCGAAGCACTCCAGTCAATAAAACAAAAACTCAATGAGGCGGAAACTCTCTTCAATGCAGAAAAATGGCAACCGGCCCTGCAGCTATACGAAGCGCTCCTCGCCCAGACGATGATATCAACAACTTTTTTGACCGACCACGCATAGAGGATCTTAAGCATCAACGTCTTCTCGCCGAATTCAGAATGTTCTATGACCCGGCACAAATTTCAATGCAAAACAGCCAGTGGGAAGATGCCATAGAAAAATTACTGCAAGCCCAGAAAATATTGGTGTCTCTCGCGGAATCGGATCGATCACAATATTCGGAAAAACTCCAGTACGCATTACAAAAGAGCCAGTTTGCCAATCTCAAACAACAGGGCGACCTCTCTTTTACCGGTTCAGACTGGCTAAGTGCTATAGCAACCTATAACCTCGCCTTGGCCAGCGGCCAGAAAACGGCCCTGCCACCGGAATCAATTGATGCCATTCGGAATAACATAAAACGGGCAGAACTCTACAACACGATTAACAAAGGCAACAAAGCTTTTGCTGCCGGATCCTGGGATGACGCTATTGCTGCATACAGCGAAGCCAGGGATGTTCTTGTCTCAAGCCAGAACAGCCCCAGTGAAACACACTCTGACATCAATATCCTGAAACTGGACAGAATTATTCTTCAAGCATCAATAATCCGAGATCGTCAGACCATACAGTCTCTGCTCGAAAATAATGACCTGACGCAAGCCAGGATGGTTTACCAGCAAATAATTACTGCCATCGACAACAGCTCTTTCGGGGCGGAAGAGGAATTTCAGAAGACAAAAGCAGAGATCAACACAGCCATACAGTCACTCGACAAGAAAGTGATCCTGATGGCCAAGGAAGAATACCTGAAAACCAACTACCAATCACTGTTTACCGCCAACTATCCGTCCGTCAATCCCGAACATCTCTCCAACCCAGTCATCACCAGCACAAAGGAAACCGATTCAAAATTGGTGTTTAAAATGCATGTACGGAAAATGATGGAGGCCGTCCTCTTACCTTGGTCATGTTTTATGCCTACAATAAAAATACAGGTAAATGGAGCCTGTATTCCGAAAATTAGATACACTGAGACTGTGGTGGGGTGATTTTGCATCGATCATTGGGCTATTTCTAGACCATGAAGCGGAACTCACCTTTGCCGAGAAGATTATGAAGATGGAGCAGTCCTAAAAGTTTTCTGCTGCCATCAACAATAGGCAATGCGGTAATCTCATATTTTTGCATAATGGACAGGGCATCGGCCGCAAGTCGCTCGCCATCAATGCATATCGGATTTTCCGTCATTAATTGCGCCGCAGTCAGTGCAGAAAATCCATACAGACGGGCAACAGCCCGGCGAACATCACCATCAGTAATTATCCCCAGTACGTTATTGTCTTGCCCGATAACCAAAACCGCACCATTATTTTTCTCATTGAGTACCCGAATAGCATCCGCGGCAGAATCTCCGGGTTGGACAACAGGGATATCCTTGCCGGCAAACATGACCTCTGTTACTTTTACCTTTAAACGTTGCCCAAGGCTGCCACCGGGATGATTGAGCCTGAAGTCCTCAGCCTGAAATTTTTTCCGATTGAGCAGAACTACCGAAAGAGCATCACCCATGGCCAGGGTTGCCGTGGTACTGGCTGTTGGTGCAAGTCCCAGAGGGCAGGCCTCTCTCGGCACTCTGATATCCAATACAATATCAGCTGCTGCCGCCAGTGATGAAGTTTTTCCTCCGGTCATGGCGATTATTTTATTGCCTCTCTCTTTCAGACTGATCAGCAAACCATTCAATTCGGCAGTCTCTCCGGAATAGGAAATGGCCAAAATCACATCTCCAGGCATTACCATGCCAAGATCGCCATGCATGGCTTCAACAGGATGCAAGAAAAAGGACGGCGTTCCGGTACTGTTCAAAGTGGCGGATATCTTCTGCCCGACAATACCAGATTTACCGATTCCAGTTATCACCAACCGCCCAGAAGAAGACAAAATAACTTCCACCGCCTCGACAAACTCATCACCAATTCGCTCCCGCACTGCTGCGAGTCCCTGTTCTTCAATTCTTAAAACTTCCTTTGCTACTTCGATAGACATTCGTCTACATCCCCTTATAAAAATCATTGCTCCTAGGTCCAGTACTATGGAATCAACTCTACTTCTCGATTGTTACCCGGCTATTATCGCAACACATAATCGAACGAGCACGGTAATCTTTTTTTATCTACCAGGCAAGATTCTTCGCCGTAGCTGCAGCTATTGTCCTCTGGCCATAGTCTCTGCCTTTGTATTCATGCAGTGCTGCCCGCCCGAGATAAAATATTATAATATTTTTTTCACCTACCTTCTCTTTTTACCGCATTTTTTTGCCATATTGTGTATACTAACTGCTTTTTTGCGTGAAGTATTCGAAGTGAGTTTGTTTCATTTACTATATTGGAGTTTTTATGTCAGATTATTTATTTACATCTGAATCAGTGTCCGAAGGACATCCCGACAAGGTTGCCGACCAAATTTCAGATGCCATACTCGATTCAATTCTCACCCAAGACCCTGTTGCCAGGGTTGCCTGTGAAACCCTCGTCACTACCGGCATGGCCATTATTGCCGGAGAAATCACCACCACGGCCTGGGTAGATATGCCGGAGGTGGTGCGGCAGACCATTAAAGAGATCGGGTATAATTCATCAGATATGGGCTTTGACTGGCAATCATGTGCAGTCTTAACGTCTATAGACAAGCAATCTCCGGATATTGCTCAAGGTGTTAACGAAGGTTCCGGTCTCGATCTTGATCAGGGTGCTGGTGACCAGGGTCTGATGTTTGGATATGCCTGCAGTGAAACCGATGTTCTTATGCCTATGCCCATTTACTATGCCCACTTACTCACCAAGCGGCAGGCTGAAGTTCGTAAAGCGGGCACCCTGCCCTGGCTCAGACCCGATGCCAAAAGCCAGGTAACCATCCAGTACGTGAATAATGTCCCCAGCAGAATAGAAGCAGTTGTACTGTCCACTCAACATGACACGGCCGTCACTTACAAAGATCTGAAAGAAGGAGTGATGGAAGAGATCATCAAACCCATTCTTCCTGCTCAGATGATCGATGCAGACACCAAATTTTTCATTAACCCAACCGGTCGTTTTGTCATTGGCGGCCCTGTTGGCGATTGCGGTGTTACCGGTCGTAAAATCATCGTCGATACCTATGGCGGCAAAGGCTCACATGGCGGAGGTGCTTTTTCCGGCAAAGATCCATCCAAGGTTGATCGATCCAGTTCCTATTATGGCCGCTATGTCGCAAAAAATCTTGTTGCAGCCGGCATCGCGGATGAATTTGAGGTTCAGGTCGCCTATGCAATCGGCATCTCCCAGCCTGTATCAATCAATGTCAACAGCTTCGGAACCGGTAAAATTTCCGATACCGCGATAAAAAAACTCATTGCTGACCACTTTGATCTCAGACCTAAAGCCATTGTTCAACAACTTGACCTGCTACGACCCATTTACCTGCAGACTGCCGCTTATGGTCATTTTGGCCGTGAACTTGAGACCTTCACCTGGGAAAAAACCGATAAGGCTGATATTCTTCGTGAGGCCGCCAATATTCGCTAATCCTTGCTCTGCAGAAACCCTGCAGAGCTCAAACAATATCATGGAAAACCAAGATGACTGAAACCTTTAAAGATTATAAAGTAGCTGATATGAGCCTTGCTGACTGGGGACGCAAAGAAGTTGCTATTGCTGAAACAGAGATGCCTGGCCTTATGGCACTTCGAGAAGAATACCAGCGGCAAAGCACCACTCAAAGGGGCACGCATTGCCGGTTGCCTGCATATGACCATTCAAACTGCTGTCCTGATGGAGACCCTTGTCGCTCTGGGAGCAGAAGTGCGCTGGTCCAGCTGCAATATATTTTCCACCCAGGATCATGCTGCCGCTGCCATGGCCGCTGCAGGCATCCCCACCTTCGCCTGGAAAGGAGAAACCGAAGAAGAATTCTGGTGGTGCATAGACCAGACAATTTTTGGACCGGATGGCTGGCGTCCCAACATGATCCTTGACGACGGGGGAGATATTACCCTGGTGCTTCATCAGAAATACACCAAGGAACTGGCCAATATTCGCGGCATCAGTGAAGAAACGACAACCGGCGTGCATAGACTCAATGAAATGGCAATGGCAGGTACTCTTGCCTGTCCAGCCTTCAATGTCAATGATTCCGTTACCAAATCAAAATTTGACAACCTGTATGGCTGCCGGGAATCACTGATTGATGGGATAAAACGTGCCACCGATGTCATGATTGCCGGCAAAAATGCGGTGGTCGTCGGTTTTGGTGATGTCGGTAAGGGGTGCGCTCAGGCTTTAAAAGGTATGGGCGCAACTGTTCATGTTACCGAAATTGATCCAATCTGTGCCCTTCAGGCGGCAATGGAAGGCTACCGGGTTGTGACCATGGATGACAGGCTAGCGTCCATCGGCAATATTTTTGTCACCTGTACCGGCAACCTGAAAGTCATTACCCGCAAACATATGGAACAAATGCCGGATGAGGCGATAGTCTGCAACATCGGCCATTTTGACTCAGAAATCGATATAGCCGGAATCAGAGACCTCCAATGGGATAATATCAAACCACAAGTTGACCATGTCATTTTTCCCGATGGAAAGAAAATCATCGTCCTGGCAGAAGGACGACTGGTAAACCTTGGCTGCGCCACCGGTCATCCGAGTTTTGTTATGAGCAATTCTTTTACCAATCAGGTCCTGGCCCAGATAGAACTCTGGCAGAATCCTGAAAAATATGAGAAAAAGGTCTATTTCCTGCCGAAGTCTCTTGATGAAATGGTTGCTCGTCTCCATTTGAAGAAGATCGGGGTAAATCTGACCAAACTCACCAAGGAACAGGCCGACTATATCGGGGTACCAATCAACGGCCCCTATAAGCCGGAGTACTATCGCTACTAGCAGCACTTCCTCGTATACTGTCAAGCCGGTAGATGCGAAGTGCTCTACCGGCTTTTTTTTATTTGAGCAAGCCTCACATCTCCTGAAAGTACCGTGTGGACCCTTCCATCCTGGGCCTTAACGTGCAACTGGCCCTCAGCATCGGGCCCTAAGGACACACCGGCAATGATCTTTCCTTCGGAGGATACACATTCCATCTCCTTGCCCAAAAGAAAATCTCGGCTTTTCCAGGCTGCCAGAATAGGCGGGAAGCCATCAGTATAGAAAACCTCAAGCTGCTGCAGCACTTCATCACGAATAGCCGAAAAGACTTGCTGAGCATCATATTTTTCTCCTGTCTCAATAAAAAGAGACGTCACCTTGTCACGTATATCCACTGGAAAATCCTCGATCTCCGAGCCAAGGTTTAATCCGATGCCAATGACTGCATACCGTCGCTCTACCGGCTCGTTTAAGGATGAGGATTCAGTTAATACTCCCCCGCACTTTTTTCCACCGATAAAGATATCATTTGGCCATTTCAACTGCGAAAAGACACCGGCAAGGCGATCTATCGCTAATGCCACGCCGAGTCCTGCCGCCAGAGTGATTTTGGAGTAATCCTCCACGTGCCAGTCTTGGCCGTACTATTAATCGAGCAATAGAGGCCTTTTCCCGGGGCTGAATACCAGCTTTTGCCGAGTCGGCCGCGCCCCTCTGTCTGGTTATGCGGCGACAACAGCGGTGCCATGCAGGGCACCATCTTCCGCGAGCTTTTTGGCGAGGATATTAGTGGAGGGGAGAGATGCGAAGAAATGAATGGGATACATAACAAAGAGAAAAAGCATAAAGAATATAATTCTTTATGCTTTTTAGAAAACCAAAGACATACTTAATCGTCGCCCATTCCCTCTGCGCCTTCTTCGTTCTTAATACGGCTAGGAACAGCATACATAGTTGTTGAACCGGAAGACCAGAACATAAGCCTGCCTTCACGAACCATCTCGTTCGCTACATTTTTAATCACACGCGGCTTTGAATCGGGATCACATTTGTAAAAATCCTTAACATAAAGCTGCGGTTTGGGAGATTTCAATAGCTTTCTCCTCAATGGCGTTCTTTAAAGCTTCTTTATCCATTGCCATAATTATACTCCTAGTATAAGTGCTTGAAGAAGAAAGCATCAGATGACCAGGCGGCTGAATACCACCTGGTCATCAAACACTACTCTTGCCTTACTATTTGATATGGCTGGTGTACTTGAACTGTGTGGTAGTGCGCCAGGTGTCATATGCAAGACGATAGTCGTCGATGCTCTTCATGGTAAATGGGATATCACATTTTTCAAAGAATTTCTCCCAGCCAATTCTTTCCGCCCACTCACCAACACGCTCATATTTCTTGGCGTCAGCTGCATAGGCTTCAAGGATCTGCTTGACAGCCTGAACAGTTTCAGGCCAGCGTGGGAGTAGTATTCGGCAGAAATGGGATAACCAGTTTGGAAAATTTCGGTGCGCTGATTCGGTTGGATACCTTTCCACCAACCAGAATTGCAATACCGTCACCCTCAGGATCCGCCAGAGGCATTGCCGGACACATGGTGTAACAGTTACCACAGAACATACAACGCTCAACGTTTACCTTAACAGTCTTGATCTCTTTGCCGTCAACTTCGGCTTTGGCCGGCTTAACAGCGCCAAGAGGACAAGAAGCAATGGCCAGTGGCAACTCACATACACCAGTGATACGTTTATGATCAATCATCGGTGGCTTGCGGTGAATACCGAGGATGGCGATATCAGATGCATGAACAGCACCACACATGTTCAGACAGCATGCCAGAGCAATACGAACCTGCGCAGGCAGTTTCATGGAGGTGAAGTAATCAAACAGTTCATCCATTACCGCTTTAACAACACCAGAAGCATCGGTTGCAGGGGTATGACAATGGACCCAACCCTGAGTGTGAACGATATTGGTCAAACCAGCGCCGGTGCCACCGACAGGATATCTGTTCCCCATGCTGGCCAGAGTATCGAGAAGAGGCTGAACCTTGTCTTTGGAATCAACCATGAACTCAATATTGTTGCGGGTGGTGAAACGCAGGAAACCATCACAATGCTTGTCAGCGATATCACATACTTCACGAATATATTCAACAGAAACAAGACGAGCACAGTACCAAACGAACTGTGTATACCTCGTCACCGGTCTCTGATTTGTGCATCAAAACGCCAGGCTGGATGATCTCATGCCACAGCCACTTGCCCTTGTTTGCCTTGATGACCGGCGGGAAAAATTGCTCGTAATGTGGTGGACCAAGATCTGAAATACGTCCTTCCATTGGTTTAGTCGGGATTATAACCCATGGTACATCTCCTTATATTTAATATGAATTGTTAGCTCAAATTAAAATCAGTAATTAATTAGGCTGCGTGCTTGGCGCGGAATTCAGTCGATATCACGCTCAAAACCACCCTCAACCTCTTCCTCTTTCCAGAATACGTATGGATTGGAACGAGGCTCTTTTACATGCTGCGGAATCGGGTCAACACCCATAACCTGCAGGAATGTCGGCAAGCCGACACGCTGCATGGTCTCACCAACACGCTCACGGTTTTTACCAACTTCCATCCACCAGTCCCAAACAGTCTCGATGAACTCAATGAGTTCTTCGAATTCGTTATCTTTGGAAACCTTCATGAAAGGCACGATAAGGGTGGAAAACTGGGCACCGTCAAGGATCGGAGCTTTTGCACCAACGCAGATGGAAGCACCCTTGTCAGCACCTGGACGCAGGGCACGAGGCATAACATTGATGCAATGCATGCAACGGGTACATTCCGTATCATCAATTTTCAGTTCATCACCTTCCATCCACATACATTCGGTGGGACAGAGGTCGATAACTTCTTTCTGAAGATCAAATTTACCCCAGTCTCTGCCGGCATGAGCTCCACCATTGGCGGGATAATTGCCGGCAACATACTCTTTTACGGCAGCCTGGTCGATGCGAATCTCATCTCTCCAGGTGCCGATAACGGATATATCGGAACGGGCAATGGCAGCAACACAGTCGTTTGGACAACCGGAAAACTTAAACTTGAATTTATAAGGGAAAGCCGGAC
Organism: uncultured delta proteobacterium; assembly: GCA_963806525.1. Taxonomy (GTDB): domain Bacteria; phylum Desulfobacterota; class Desulfobulbia; order Desulfobulbales; family Desulfocapsaceae; genus Desulforhopalus_A. The sequence continues at coordinate 122,574 of CAWDYJ010000028.1, read as the reverse complement.
GATGAATCTCATCCTGATAATGCATGAGTCAGATGATAACAGACTTCTTCTGTATCATAGCAGGACCACTCACAACGTGACTGGCCGAGACAGTTGGCAGGAGTACGCAGGTTGGAACCGGAACCACCAAGATCCTGGCCCATATCGTGGGTCAGATCCCAGAAAAACGGCTCAAGATTCTCGGTACGGGTACCAAGAAGAATGATATCACCGGTCGAACCATGAAAATTGGTCATTCCAGAACCATGTTTTTCCCACAGATCCATCAATCTGACGAAGATTTTCAGTGGAATAGTACTTGGATGACGGCTGAGCGACACGAATAGTGTGAAAATGCTCAACTCCAGGGAACTGCTTCGGTACATCAGCGTAACGTCCAACGATACCACCACCATAACCAAAAACACCTACGATACCGCCGTGCTTCCAGTGGGTGATCCTGTCTTTATAGGATAACTCCAGGATGCCAAGAATATCCCAACACTCAGGCTTTTTTTCGGCCTGGCGCTTAATGTCGGTCACGAAGCTTGGCCACGGGCCACTCTCCAATTGGTCCAACAAGGGCGTCTCATGCTTTGCCATGATTTCCTCCTTTGAATTACTGTTTATACTGCAACCTTAACCAAACTCTTACTCTACATAGAAAATCTAAAACCAGCTTCCGGTTTATTATTTTCAGCGATCAACATAATCATCACTTCCCTGGCAACTTCAATACGTCAACAGCTAGACAAATTGACAGATTGTGATTACGAAATTTCTTTCAGGGTGTGAGAATATCTTTGCTGGGTACTTTTGTCAACAAAAATCCAATAGAATTCGGGCCATCAACTGAATAGCCATTCAGACCTGTAATATCGCCATTACACCATGTCTTTCAACTACTTCAGGAATGCTCCCGTGGCCAGCAATCTTTGTTTTTCTTTAGGTAAACGGCGCAAGAAACAACGCTTTCCAAGTATTTCACTGTCAGGATTATCCGCCAGGCTGTCACTCAGATACATTATTCCTGCGCACAAAGCCTGGTAAATATTTATCATGGCCGTGAAATTTCAGCCGCCGCATACTTGGCAAAACTCACTATGCCACAGAAGAGTTATCGATACCGCGCCGCACCAGCCTCGGCAAGTTTTTTCAGAGAAGTTATGGTCTCCTGATAATCGTTACTGCCGTATATTGCTGAACCGGCAACAAAAACATTGGCTCCGGCTTCGGCGATATCACTGATGGTCGTGTGATACCCCGCCGTCCACCTCAATATCCACAGAAAGGTCCATTGCATCAATCTGTTGCCTGAGCTGCCAGATTTTGGCAAGTGTTGACGGAATAAATGACTGTCCGCCAAAACCCGGATTAACCGACATCAGCATGACCAGATCAACCTCTTCCAGGATATAATCAAGGGTCGAAAGAGATGTTGCCGGATTAAGAACCACTCCGGCCTTTTTCCCAAGCTCCTTTATTCTGGAGACAGTGCGATGCAGATGGCGACACGCTTCAACATGCACGGTAATCCAGTCGGCACCGGCCGAAGCGAAGGCATCAACATACTTGTCCGCATCCGTTATCATCAGATGCACATCCAGATCCTTGCTGGTTGCAGTCCTGGCGGCCTCGACGACTAAAGGACCGATGGTAATATTGGGCACGAAATGTCCGTCCATTACGTCTATATGAATGATATCACAACCTGCTTTGTCAACAGCTCGAATCTCTTCGCCCAGGCGACTGAAGTCAGCAGACAGGATTGAAGGGGCTATCTGTATTTTTTTACTCATTATTTTCCTTTTTAACTTTTTATCTCGAGCATATCTTGGCCGGCCGCGAAGACAGAAAGCCCTCACCCGGCAATTTTCCGCAGTTTATCTCCAGGCAGCACTTCAATGAGCCCGTCCAGTTCAAGCAGCAGGAGCAACTCACTCAGCCGAGCCGGTGCAAGTCCAGATTTTTCCAAAAGATCGTCCCGCATCATCGGGTAGGGTTCAATATGGTCAAGCAATGCCAGCGCATCAGGTTCAATATCGTGACAGTCTTGTATGCGGTGTCATGTTTTGGCCATCATCGATCCTGCTGCCGGGCAAATCCAGTTCATCGACTATATCTTCAACCCTTTGTACAAGTTTAGCCCCCTGCTGCAGCAGCCAGTGAGTTCCTTCACTCTTGCTGGAGTCCACCTGTCCGGGAACGGCAAAAACCTCCCGGCCGCAGTCAAGAGCCATCTGTGCGGTAATGAGCGACCCCGACCTCTTTAGCCGCCTCAACGACAATCACCCCCTGGCTGAGGCCGGCGATTATCCGATTTCTGGCAGGAAAACGAAAACCTTCCGGCCCAGTCCCAAGAGGATACTCGCTCACCAGAGCCCCGCAATCGCCAATCTGCTTATAAAGCCCTTGATTCTGCCGCGGATAGACGACATCAAGCCCGCAACCGAGCACGGCAACGGTACTCCCCTGCCCGGCCAAAGCCCCCAGATGAGCCTCGGCGTCTATGCCAAGAGCCAGTCCGGAAACAACCGTCACCGACAATCCTGCCAAGCGACGGCCCAGATTAAAAGCTGTCCTTCGACCATAGCTGGTGGCAGCTCGGGAGCCGACCACGGCAACCGAAGGCCTGCACAACAGCTCACTCTGCCCAAGAATATAGAGAACGGGGGGAGGATCGACAAGTTGGCGCAGTAGAGGCGGATACCCATCATCTTCATACGAGAGTGCCACGCCGCCGAGTGCGGTGAGACCTTCCAGCTCTTTTTCGCCGAGATATTGCTTGTCTGCTGCTGAAAATAACCCGGAAACCTGGCTTTCCCGAATCCCTTTGACATTCAGCAGATCTTTAGGAGATGCGCGCAGAACTTCGGCCGGGGAATGAAAATGTTCAATAAGCCGCCAATAACCACCCAAGCCAAGGCCAGGGACAAGGCTGAGATTTATCCAATCGAGGGTTGCAGCCATCACCCCCACCATTTATCGTGAAATAACCTGCCAATCCTGACTAACAGTACCAGACAGAAGGGTTTTTGCCGTGCCATTTTTTTTTCAGCTCTCCCCCTACAGGAAGAAATGATTTGGTGATCACAATTTTTTTGTGCATTGAAAATATTTACAAGCCATTCATTAAGCGGCAGACCTGCTGTTTCTCTGACGACAAATTGCTCTATACGTCTTGTCGAAAAAAACTGTCAGTCGGTCATAAACACTTTCAATTCTTCAACACGGGAAGGATGTTTCAGTTTCATTATGGCCTGAGCTTCAATTTGCCGGATGCGTTCTCTGGTTACTGCAAAACATTGCCCCACCTCTTCCAGGGTGTGGTCATAGTCCACATCTATCCCATAGCGCATCTTCAGAACCTTGGCTTCCCGCGGAGACAGGGACGACATCACCTGATTAAGGCACTCTCTGAGACTTGCCACCATGGAGACCTCATCCGGTCCAAGTTTTTCCTGGTCCTCGATAAAGTCACCCAGGAAGGTCTCACCATCATCGCCTACCGGAGTGTCAAGAGAAATGGCGTCCTTGGCAATTTTGAGCGCTGACTTGACCTTGACGACATCCGTCCCCAACTGCTCTGCCATTTCTTCGGGAGTTGGTTCTCGATGTTCCTCCAACATGAAATCTTTTGATACCCGCAGCAACCGATTGATCGTCTCAATCATATGAACCGGTAAACGGATAGTTCGTCCCTGATCGGCTATTCCCCTGGTAATAGCCTGCCTGATCCACCATGTGGCATAGGTACTGAATTTGTACCCTCGATGATAATCGAATTTTTCAACAGCCTTCATCAGGCCGATATTGCCCTCCTGGATAAGATCGGAAAACTGCAGTCCTCGATTGACAAATTTTTTGGACACAGAGATAACCAGGCGAAGATTGGCCCGGACCAACCCCTCCTTGCCCAGCTTATACTGCTCCCATCCACCATCAACTTCTTGCAGAATAAGCCGCAATTGCCTCTCAGCAACACCGGATTCCTGCAGCATCTGCCGATTGACCTGCTGCTCTATTACTTCAGGTGCGACCCCCGAAACAGAGCCCTCTACATTACTCACATGGGCTCCCATAATTTCGACAAAGACTTTACGAAACCTTTTGGAGAGTTCTTCCAGGCCGTCTGCTATAGCTTTAACACATTCAGAACAGATATTTTTGTCGGCGAAAAGTGCGGCGATATCTGCACCAATTTTTTCAATTTCCGCGAGTTCATTCTCCGCTTCAATGGTTTTGGCGTCCAGCTTCAGATACCGTTCGAGATGCTCTTCTCTGACTTTATCCAGCTTGACCGCCTTTTCAACCTGACGGAGAAAGTCCTTGCTTTCCTTTTTTACGATACGGGGGGTGTTTTCAGTTATTCCTGAAATTATCTGGCAAATTTTTTCTTGATTGTTATCAAGTTGTTTGACGACTTCGAGCAGTACCGGAATGGCCAGGGGCGTTTTCAGCACAACATTCTGCACCCGCCTCTTGCCGTCCTCCATCATCTTCGCCAGTTTCAACTCTTCTTCATGGCTGAGAAGGGTAAGGGTCCCCATCTCTCGAAGATATATATTCATCGGGTCAATAAACGACTGGGACTTGGCCGCCTTACCCGACTCATCGGTATGCCGGGAAGCCCTGCGCCTATCACTTTTTCGCCTGTCCCCGAACGGACTGTTCCGCCGCTCTAGCCGACCCCTCCGCCTGTCAAAGTTCGAATCAGAGAAATCAACAGGGGAGACATCTTCGTCCAGAGAATCGTCAGCCAGGCCATAAGACGTTGAATCTTCTATATCTTCCCCAGAATCATAACCCAGCATTTCCTCATCAATTTCCCTGCTCATATTGTCGTCACTCCCGGCCTAAATCATCCACAACTTGTTTGTCAGCATACGACTGATATTTTTTCAAACAGCCATCAACTCTGCTTTACATTTGCTAATTATTCTGACATTACACACACTAACAAATTAGATCCCCTTCTCCAATCAAACGAAACTGAACTAAATGTCAAGAGAATTCATCTCATTTGCAACAAAAAAATGATTTCTTCACATAACTCAATCGTTTGGAAACCATTTACGTCTGTTCACCGTGCAGTTTCCTGGTAATCTCTACTTTCTTCAGCATAAGTTCCTGCCACAATACGGAATCACCGTCCTGTTCTGCTCGCTGCATGCGCTGCAGCAACTCCTCAGAATTTTTTCTAAGATGAAATCTTTTCAGATAATCGAGCAGATCGGCAAGTTCTTCCTGGGAATCATCTTCACTTTTCCCTTGCGAACCATGTGACGCCCTTTGCAGTAATTCTGCCACCAGACTTCGTTCAGCACCTTCAGAAAGGACAGTCAACAGTTCTTCCGGCTCCGCGTCCGATTTTTTTTCCAGCAGATTTTTTAGTTGTAAAAACAAGATCTCTCCCATCCCACCGGCAAGGCATTCACGCAGACCACTTTCCTGCAGAGCAGAAAAAAATTTTGGCTGAAGAACCATAAACTCGACTAATTGCCGCTGCGGCATAGTGAGAGGCACGCAAGGCTCTTCACGACTTTTTTTTGCGGGAGAAGGCAGCACAACTGGTTTATTCACGGCTGGAGCATCAAGGTGCCCATCTAACTGTTCGATGGGCATACCGAGTTTTTCGGCAAAATGAGCGACAAAGACCGAACGTTGTAATGGTGAAACAGCTGCCTTGATTAATGGCTGCAATTCCATGACAATTCTGCTCTTGCCGTCCAGAGTGAGACCATATTCGTCAATCAATTGGTTGAGAACAAACTCAGGGAGCGATTCCGCCTGCTGAAGAAGCTGATTCAATTCAGCCAACCCTTTCTCCCGAATAAAGGTGTCCGGATCATGCCCTGCTGGAAGAATTGCCACCCCCCCGATTATCTGCTCGGCAAGGAAATAAGGTACTCCTCTTGCAGCGGCTTTCGCGCCAGCCTCATCTCCATCAAAAAGAAGCGTCACTCGCTCGGCAAAACGTTTGATCAATCTCAGCTGTTCCCGGGTTAAAGCTGTCCCCAGTGGGGCCACAACATTAGTGCAGCCTCCGGCAACAAGGGAAATGAGATCGAAGTTCCCTTCGACCAAAACAGCTTCGTTTTTCCGACGAATGGCCTCTTTTTGCTGATAAAGCCCAAGCAGCAGCTTGCTTTTGTTAAAAACCGGACTCTCTGGAGAATTGAGATACTTCGGTTGTCCGTCACCGACAATCCTGCCGCCAAAACCGCAAATACGCCCACTTATATCAGCAATAGGAAAAACAATCCGGTCCCTGAAAACGATCATAGGTCCCTCCATTTTCTTTTTCGACAAGCAACCCTGCCTCAACTGCCGCCTGTAACTCAGCTCCCTGACAACCTCCCGCCAAGATAGTTCCAGCCTTCAATCTCAACTGCCGGAGCATAACCGATGCGAAACCTCGACAGGATATCCTCAGTTACACCTCTTTTACGCAAATAAGCTGTCGCAGCTTTAGCACCGATCGATTCGCGAAGATATTGGCTATAAATTGCAGCAGCTTTCTCATTGACAGCGAAAAGTAATTTTTTCTTTTGGGCCCGTAATTCTTCTTCTTTGGAACGGCGACGTTCCGGTAATTCTATATTGTACCTGTTGGCCAGTGTCTTTATCGCCTCGGGAAAATCGAGGCCGTGGTATTTCATCATAAAATTAAAGACGTCACCGGACTCGCCACAACCAAAACAGTGAAAGAACTGCTGGCCGCTGTGTACTGAAAAAGATGGAGTTTTCTCGCCATGAAAAGGACACAGACCGAGATACCTGGTTCCGCTCCGTTTCAAGTCGACACATTCACCGATAATTTGTACGATATCAGCCTCTTCTTTGATTCTAGCTGTTATATCGTCCCGCGATTCACCTGAAACCATATTCCATCCTTGTCCTCTTACAAAGGACTCTACTCAGCACCCTTGGCCGGGCGAATAATGTTGTAAATTATGTCATAGGCGCAAAAAAGAGAGGTGATTCTTGCCAATTTTCATACTATACTACTGATTCCCTGGAGATGCCATCGGTTTGCCATTGACCCGATCAGCCTCATCAGCCTACGTGCCAATTTTGACTTTGAGGCCGCATGGAAGATATCACAAAAGCACTTGCCTATGAAATTAAACAGGATATCGCCAACCGGTATTTTGGCTTTCGCAAACGGATCGAGACCGAATCCCGCCAGTACCTCGATGACCTGGAGAGAGATGGTGAACAATACGCAGCCGCCATTATTACGGACATGCAGCGGATGCACTGTCTCTTGCAAAACGACCAACTCTTCAGCCTCTTCATAACGTTTACCCGGTTACCCGATACACTCGGCAGCTTTGTCACCGAACCTAAGTCCCCATCCCGGTGGCAGACTCTCTTCTCGAACCTGCGTGGAAAAGGATTTACCCGCAAAGGAAGATATCGCAATCTCATGTACACAGTCTACCTCTCCCTGGCCGACAGCATCGACACCTATCGCGACAGCTTTATCCGGTTTACCGAAGAGCATGAGGATATCTGCGGGGAAATCGACCGTTTCTATCGGATGAACGATCTTTCAGGCATCCTCAGTTTTCTCCGCGAAATCGACAATCCGGATGGGTTGCATTCCGGAATCCTCCAGGCTGACAGAGCAAACCTCGCAACTGGCAATATAGATCAGGAACTTCGCATAGTTCCTCCCCCCCCTGTCACCAGCTGCATGCATTCCCTGGAGCAGCTTGCTGCCTCTTGAAGACGCAAAACCAACTCTGGACAGATTAATCAAACAGGCTTTCCCTCATTTCGACCACTTCATCCATCGACAGGTGTCCATTTTAGAGCCCAGCAATTTATTTTCACATTATGCTCAAATGGTACAATGAGAAAACGTCCAACCCCGGGAAAACGTTAAAGTCATCTAAACGAGTATCTCTTTGGTATATGAAGCTTTACTCCATCGATAATTTGAGGTTTTTACGAATCCATCAATATTAAAATGTTTCCAGGTTTTCTTCATTTTATACCCTTGCCAAAGGAGAGCGACTTCCAGAACGAAGATACTAAAGTTTGATTTTAATATTGCAATTCATTATCCTACACTTATAAACTTTAGTTTATAATGAATTGTCCAGAGTGTGGGGACTGGTCATAGGCAGCCGCCACCTGCAGTTCAACTGATCTTACTCGTTTTGCGGTCAAACTGCAGGACTGTTTCGAACCATGCCCCAGCAAAATGATTAACAACCTGTTGCCTATTCCTGCCGATGTTTATTATCGCAGAGAAGACAAGCTCCTCAACACATATCCCCATACAATACCCATGACACCTCCATCTCTTGCAGCAATAGACAGTCAGATAAACTCCCTACCTGCTCTACCGGCTATTGTTTCACAGATTATAGCGGTAACCGAAGATCCGGAAAGCAGTGCCAATGATCTGATGCAGGTCGTCCTGCCGGATCAGACAATGTGCAGCACAATATTAAAAGTTGCCAACTCTGCATTCTTCGGGGTCCCCCGGGGAGTAAGCACCATAGAGCGCGCGGTTGTTCTCTTGGGCCATGAGGAAATAAAAAATATTGTCATCGGCAAGGCCATCTTCTCCTCCTTTCCAAAGCTCAGCAAAGCAAACAGAAATAGTGTCAATCTCTTTTGGGAACACGCGCTTACCTGTGGCCTGGCAGCAAAAATTATCGGTGAGCAGCTGCATCTTTCTCCAAGCGAACTGTTCATCGCCGGACTTATCCATGACATAGGCAAGCTGGCCATGCTGATGGCTTACCCAAATGATTATCCAATCCTGCGCGACCTCTCCAATCCCTGCAACGCAGAGGACTCAACTGAAGAGCAGGCTAAATTTGCCATCAGCCACGACAAAGTTGGCCTGCAGATCGCCAAAAAATGGCTGCTCCCTGAACAATTGGCTGCAGCAATCGGCTACCACCACTGTCCGCAGGATGCCCCCAGCCACAAGGCGTATCCACTTATCGTGCAGGTGGCCGACATTCTCTCACTCATGTACTGCCATTCAGATTGTATGGAAAGCAGTGATGTGGAGAAAATTTTCGCTGACTTTCTCCCGGAAACCTCGGCAATGTGGCGACAGAATAACCTCACCTGGAAGACTGAAAACTTTGGCCTCTGGTATACAATGCTCCAGCAGCAACGGGAAAATGATCGGACGATCCTCAGTGCCTTTTCGTCAGAATGAAGATCACTTCCATTAAACGCACCATCCGAAATACCAGAAGATTAGCCGAAATTATCAAGGTGTTATCAGCACTCGGCTTTCGTCAACTGGTACTCGACACCGGACTGCACCGCATACTCGGCAGCAGAAAAGAAGAAATCGATTCGTCCATCAGCGACAACACGAATAACCTTCCTGCGCCGGTCAGGGTGCGCATGGTCCTGGAAGAACTTGGACCAACCTTTATTAAACTTGGGCAAATCCTCTCCACCCGTCCTGATTTAGTTCCTTCGGAATGGGCGAGTGAATTTAAAAAACTGCAGGATAACTGCCAGCATATCCCTTTTAGTGAGATTTACCAGGTTCTTATCTTAGAGTTTCCCGGAAGACTTGATCTGCTCTTTTCCACAATAGAAGAAACCCCGCTGGCAGCAGCCTCCATCGCCCAGGTTCACAGAGCAATCATGAAGGACGGGACGCCGGTTGTCATTAAAGTTCTGCGTCCCGGTGCCAGGCAGCTGATAGAAGAGGATATGGCTCTGGTAGAGAGTCTGGCGCAGCTCCTCGAACAATATTTTTCCGATCTCGGTTACAGTCCAACAGCAGTTGTCAAAGAATTCTCGAGAGAACTTCTGAAAGAAATTAATCTGGTGATTGAGGGACAATCCACCGAACGGCTTCGGCGCTACTTTGAAGACGATCCAAATATCAGTTTTCCAAAAGTATACTGGTCGGCCACGACCCGAAATACCCTCACAATGCAGGAGATTAAAGGGAGGCTGCTGTCAACAGTCCGCCCGGAAAAGCTCGACCAAAGAGAACGGAGGGCTCTTGTTGCCAACGGAACAGATGCGGTCTTCAAACAATGTCTTCGTTTTGGCTTTTTTCACGCCGACCCCCACCCCGGCAATATCTTTCTTTTAGACGATGGGAAACTTTGCTTTATTGACTGCGGGATGACCGGACAACTCGACAGAAAGACGACCGACCAGCTCATCAACCTTGTGGCCGGAGTCGTAAAGGGTGATATAGACAAACTCTGTCGGGTGGTCATCGAACTCACCGACATCGATCCAGCCGTCACTGACAACCGCGATTTCCGCCTTGAACTGCGCCACCTTACCGGTCACTTTCAAAACACCGACCTGCACCATTTGAACATTACCGGACTGCTCTCGGATTTCTTCGCCATGCTCCAGCGATATCATATCCAGTGCCCCGGAGACCTGATGTTGCTCACCAAGGCATTGACCACAATTGAAGGCGTCGCAGAACAATTCGATCCGACCTTTGATGTCCTCTCCCATGTTGAACCGCAGATCCAGGAAATCGTCCAGAACAGACACAGCATCAGGGCAATCAAGGGCCGTATCTATAAAACGTTAACCAGTTCCCTGGAATTGCTCGAAGATCTGCCCGGCGATCTGCAGCGATTTCTTGATCACGCCAGACACAGTCGTTTTACCCTTAATCTTGAGCTCAAGCGCATCGAACATCTCTCGGAACGAATCGATACCTCCAGTCGAATCATGGGAATCGCCATGATTATAGCCGCTCTTATCGTCGGTTCGACCATTCTGATCCTCGCCGACCGGGTGTCAAGAGAGCCCGGCTTTCTCGGTACTCTCGGCATTATTGGTCTGATCCTTGCCGGAATCAATACCGCCGGATTTATCATCTCCTATCTGCTCCCCAAAAAACAGAGAGACTGATCGACGAAGGTTTTAAAAAGGTTTCATTGCCGGCGACACTGCATTACGACAGCAACGACGCCTGGTGACAAATATCGGCAAATGATTCTGGCTCAAGGCTCGCGCTTCCGACAAAGACACCTGCAAGCGAGGGGATCTGAAGATACTCCCTGACGTTTTTAGCAATAAGCGCCCCTCCGTAGACAACCGGGAAAGCCGGGAATTTTTGCCGGATTTTGGCGACCGTTTCCATTACCCTGGCCGGCGACTCGGGGATATTGAAATTCAACACCTCAACCGGGGTGTAGGCAACCAGCATCCGGTCACATTCAATATCGGCAAGAGCCCCAAGTTGGGCCAAGAGCATCGGAACTGTCAACACAGACTATAGGCATAAGACCACTGTCTGCTGCTTCAGCCACCTTGTTCACCACATCCTGACTGGTTTCATGGAAATAGCGTCGCCGCTCAGAATGACCAACAATTGCGCAGCTGGCCATTTTCCTCACCATATCGCCTGCAACAGCGCCGGTATAGTTTCCTTTTGGAAAAGGGGAGATATCCTGCGCGGCCAGAAGCACATTGTCGAGCTTCAAGTCTGCCAGATATGCGGCGATGCTCTCCAGGCTCACCAGAGGAGGCGCCACGATGACCTGCACATCCTGGTGGGGCCGATACAGTCCAGCAAAGGTATCAAACCACCGACGTCCGTCACTGCTCGACTTATGGCATTTCCAGTTACCAATTACATAGCGTTTCATAAAAATTCCTGTTTCCTTTCATCCGGACACCAAATAGTTGTTCACCTGATCATCAACGGCAGTTCAGCATCGGAAAGATTCTTTTCTTGTTTTTCCTTCAAGGGACATGAAGAGCATCCTGACTTACTTTTCATTTGCTGAGGCTAATTTCTTCTCGATCATAGTGCGGATCTCAGTGCCCGTCAGGGCTGTCACTAGCCACCACTTTTCGCCTGGACTGGATCCCTGATTTCACTGTCACATCCCGTGCCGGCACGCCAAGAACAGCTGCCAAAAACTTCACCACCTCTTTATTCGCTTTGCCTTCAACCGGGGGGGCAGCCACGGCAAGTTTCAGACAATTGTCATGGAGACCGACAATTCTACTTTTTGACGCCTTTGGCTGAACATGGAGGCGCAGTAAAACAGTACCGTCCGATGATATAGTCAGATAGGGCATCCCGGGTGCAGCCTCCTCTATTTCTCACCTGAACCTTTTCAGCTATGATCCGTATTGATTTTTTCAATGTCATCCGGGTCGATAGCTTTCACCATCTGGAATCTGAATACTCTGAAACAGGTCGGCAAGATCATCTTCCTGTTCACCGGATTTTGTTTCCGAGGGAGCATCGAGAGACTCAAGGTAGGCATAAAGAGTATTTTCCAGATCCTTGCGCACTTTATCTTTCTTCTGCTTTAACTCTTCAATCTCTTTTGGCAGCCGGGCCAGCTCAGCCTCTGCCTCTGCTCTGATTTTTTCAATTTCAGCACAGGCATCTTCCATGATTTTTCGAGCATCCTCATGACTGGTCTGACGCAGATTGTCGGCAAATTTCTGAGCGGCAAGGATGGTTGTCTTAAAATCCACTCCTTCCTGCTTCAGCTCCCTGTTTTGTTCCTCAAGCAGCTCAATTTTGCCCCGCAATTTTTCAATCTCCGCCTGTCCCTGCGCACTGGCACCCTGATCACCGGCAAGGGTTTGCTCCAATGCAGTCATTTTTTCCTGATACGTTGCGTTCTCTTCTTCCAGTGCGGCAGTCCATGTTGTCGCCGATTTGAGCTGTGCCGTGAGGTCAGCTATTTCCTGATCTTTCAGTTTATAGCTGTCCTGAATCTTCTCTTCAATTCCCTCGGCGTTCTCCTGACTGATTTTCAACTCCGCAGCGAGGGCTTCTTTTTCTCTCTGCAATGAATCCTGCTCGGCCAGAAGAGACTTCAATTTCTTCAGCCTGCACACGATTCTTCTCGGTCAATTCAAAAAAATCTTCAGCAAGCAATTCCAGATATGCCTTCACTTCGATCGGCTCATAGCCTCTGAATTTAGTCTGAAATTCTTGATCTTTAATTGACTGCGGTGTCAGCATGTCTTGGCTCCCTTGTTAATAGAATAGTGTTATAGGACCGGCAAAAATCGGTTTATCCCATACCCATGGCAATCTGCTTCAGGGTCTGGACCACAAAACTCTGCAAAAACATTATACCAATTATGAGTATCATAGGCGAAAAATCTATTCCCCCAAAACTTATCGGCAAAAATCGGCGAATACGACTGAGTGCCGGTTCCGTTGCTTCGTACAAAAATTTAACTATGGGATTGTATGGATCGGCATTCACCCAGGAAATCACTGCCCGGCCGATAATGATCCACATATAAGCGGTCAGCACGAAATCGAGCAACTGAGCGATCGCCATCATAAAATTATTTACCACAAACATAGGTCTCTCCTTTTCTCATTTTCTCATTTCGATCAGGCAACCTTGCTGCCTGGTGCAACCTTTTCACCTACCGAAGAAAGGACCAAGCGCTCCTTACCGTCAACTTGCGTTCTGGCAACCAAAACCATGCCCTGGGAAGTATACCCCCATGATTTTAACAGGTTTGAGATTGGCGACGATGAGCACTTGTTTCCCCACCAGTTCTTCGACCTTATAATATTCAGCTATACCGGCGACAATCGTCCTCTCCCCGGGTGCTTTGACCGTCAGTTTCAGCAGCTTCCTGGATTTCTTGATCGGCTCCGCAGCGACAATCTCCGCCACCCGCAGATCAAGCTTCTGAAAGTGGCTAAAATCGAGCAAATCTTCACCGGCCTCCGCAGGCAGCTCTTTTTTCTCAGTCGTTGGTTTTTGATCATTAGCCTCCTTCGCATTATTTCGGTCATCCTCAAGACGCGGAAACAGGTTTTCAATAGCTTGCAAATCGGTACCGGGGGTAAGCAGATTCCATGCCCCCCCCTTCTCAAGTGAGCTGATCCGTTCATCACCGGCGACAAGGCCCAAACCTTGTGCCATCTTTTTTGCCGCGCCGGGCATAACCGGCTGCAAAACCAGAGTCAAAAGACGCAAACATTCAAGGGTGTTATAGAGCACGGTATCCAACCTTGCCGCTTTCGTCCGACTCTTTGCCAAGGCCCACGGTTCATTCCTGACAATATACCTGTTGGCCATGCCGACAAATTCCCAGACAGTCTGCAAACCGCGATGAAAAAGAAACTCCGCCATCAGCTGTCGATATTCACTGACCATAGTCTGTGCCGACGCCTGAAGTTCAATGTCTGCTTCGGTAAATTTTGCCGGCGTCGGCACTTTTCCCTGCCGGTATTTTCGAACCATGGCAGTTGCCCGGCTAAAGAGATTGCCCAGGTCATTGGCCAGATCGGCATTCTGCCGGGCAACAATTGCCTCGGAGCTAAACGAAGAGTCAAGGCCAAACGACATCTCTCTTAGAGTAAAATACCTTATGGTATCAACACCATAATCCGTTATTAACTCTTTTGGCCGGACAACATTGCCAATACTCTTGGACATTTTGGTGTCGTCAATATTCCAATAGCCGTGGACATGAAGCTTCTGATACAGCGGCACTCCCATCGCCATCAACATCGTCGGCCAATATATCGCATGGGGTTTGAGAATATCCTTGGCAATAACATGTTCAGCCACCGACCAGTAGTCGGCAAAGTCAGGACCGTCGGGATAGCCGATACCTGTCAGGTAGTTGATCAGGGCATCGAACCATACATAGGTGACGAACTTATCATCAAAAGGGAGTTCAATCCCCCAGGTAAGCCTGGATTTAGGCCGGGAAATGCAGAGATCTTCCAGTGGCTCGCTTAAAAACGACAAGACTTCATTACGGTATCGTTCCGGAGTTATAAAATCGGGATTGTTATGAATATGATCGATGAGCTGCTGCTGGTAGCGGGACATGCGAAAAAAATAGTTTTTTTCAGCAATTTCCTCCGGTGGTTTCTGGTGATCAGGGCAGTTGCCGTCAACCAGCTCTTTTTCGGTAAGGTATCGCTCACATCCCTGGCAGTACAACCCGGTATACTCATCAAAATAGATATCCCCGCTGTCGTACACTTTTTGCAGTATTTCCTGGACAACAGCAACATGGGCGATATCCGTTGTTCTGATGAAATGGTCTGGTTCGACATCAAGAAGCGGCCAGGTAGTTCTGAACAGCGCGCTGATCCTGTCGACATATTCCCTTGGCTGGACATTCTCACTTTCCGCCGCCTTGACGATCTTATCACCGTGTTCATCGGTGCCGGTCTGAAACCGAACCTTTTCGCCACAAAGTCGCCGGAAACGACTGTAGGTGTCGGCAACTATTGTCGTATACGCATGGCCGAGATGAGGCTGAGCATTTACATAATATATGGGCGTTGTAATATATGTTGTCATAATTTATCAATTTTGATGGTATGATAAAATACTGCCGGGGCCATCTTTAGTCGGTCAGTTACCGGCAACACCGCTTCATTTCTTTTTCTTTTCTCTTTTTTGTCAGGGCTCTCTTTTGCTGATGGCTGGGATGATTGCCACTGTTCTTTTTTCAGCATAACATCATCACCCGCACTGTTTTCGGCTATGACAGCATCCTGAAGCGGCATCTGGCGTTTAACAAGAAACTGCTCGCCATCCACTTTGATCCGCTTTCCTGCCTTAGGCATATTCTTTCGCTGTTTTCTGTAGGTCTCATACTCATACGTTAAACAGCAGAGCAGACGATTGCAGACCCCGGATATTTTTGTGGGATTAAGCGGGAGATCCTGCTCCTTGGCCATTTTAATTGATACGGAATCAAAATTTTTAATAAAAGAAGAGCAACACAGCTCGCGGCCACAGGTACCGATTCCCCCAAGCATTTTGGTTTCATGCCGGACTCCGACCTGACGCATTTCCACCCTTGTCCGGAACTCCTGAACAAGGTCTTTGACCAGGGCCCTAAAATCAACCCTGCTGTCGGCAGTAAAATAAAAGATCGTTTTGCTGCCGTTGAAAAAACGTTCAACCCTGACCAGGTGCATGGCTAACTTATGTTTTTCTATCAAAGAATTACAGACCTGAAAAGCCACATCTTCATTTTCCGTCAGATTGACATATTTTTCCAGCTCAACTCCCTGGGCAAGACGCTCTATATCATAGCTTGCCTGTTTTTTCGGCCCCTGACAACCACATATCGGCGCATAGCCCGTTATACAGGCCGGCTCAAGACCATGTTCCGTCCGCACCATGACCACGGTACCCGGGATAAGCTGCGGGAAAGGGCCGGCACCGGTAAACTGCTGCCCGTTTTGCCGAAACTGCAGACGATAAAATACTGGTTTATCCGGAGAAACTTTCGCCGGATGACGTTTCATTTTGACTGACCGACATACAATATGTTTCCTTTGGAACCCGAGATTTTTTTCAATCTTTTCTATTAAAAACAATTTCTCCTGGAAAATTATACTCTATAGGGAAGAGCTGACAGAGTATTCTTTCGCATAAACATGCATCAAGTAGATATCCCATATCTCGGATTATTTTCAATCTATCATGTCATAGAATTACTGCAATTTGAACAATAAAACCTCACAGACAAGGTTTCGATTACAATTTCGCGAAAGTTCCTCCTGGGCCCGGGCAATAGCTTCTAATTTAGCAAACAGTTCACCCGAATTCCATTCTTTCACGGGGTTTCCCCCGTCCTGCCTTACTGCAGGGTCCGGCATATCATCGAGCAGAAGATCTCTTAGCCATATTTTAAGCAGTCCCAAAAGAGATGGCAGCTCTTCCTTGAAAGATGCCATTTTTTCTGCAAGGCTGCACCAGCTCACCGACGTCACGGTCTGGCTCCACCATCGGATCAGACAAAAAGGACACCAGTTTTCGCCACAGAGCAATCATTTCTGATTTTTGAAAAAGAAGAGCCTTACCGGGACTTCCCTCAGCAAATTTTGCCAATAGTCGTGCATCCTCTCGATCAATTCCCTGACGCATCAGAATAGCCACCGTGTCATCGACGCTCAGGTGTGAAAACGGGATGACCTGGCATCTTGAGGTCAGAGTGGCTAAGAATCTCCTGAGATGTTTCAGCTGTCAGAATGAGCAGATTGTTTTCGGGCGGTTCTTCCAGGGTTTTCAGCAGACTATTTGCTGCTTCCCGGCGCATCAGATGAACATCTTCAAGGACGACCACCCGCATAGCCGATTCGTAGGGCGGATAACTGAGTTCCTTGGTCAACGACCGTATCTGATCAATTTTTATCACCCCTTTTTCCGGACTGATGACCACAAAATCGGGATGATTCATTGACCGGAATTTTTTACAGGATGAACAGTGCCCACAGGCGTCAATCCGCTTTTTGTCCCGGCAATTTACTGCCGCCGCCAACCCCTTGGCAAACAATCTTTTCCCCACCCCGTCAGGACCTTTGAAAATATAGGCATGGGGAACCCGCCCCGCGGCCAGAGTGCGGCTCAGCAACCGCTTTGCCTTTTCTTGGCCTAGGAGCTGTGTAAAGCAGAAAAAGGAAGTATCTGCCATGCCTGTCATCTTACAATGATCCCCTGATTAAAAAAGAGATGGCTGCCGGCTGCAGACCGGCGGGGTTTCCTCGGCCTCCGGCTCTTTTTCCGCAAAACCTCCAAGATAGAGATACCTCTCAAGGCTGCGCTGGTAATCGGTCCAGCTCATCTCTTTATCGTCCATCTTCCTTCTTAGCTGCTCAGTGATATTCATTTTGGCATCAAGATCATCGAGAAAACTCAGGATAAACGCCTCCACTGTCATCGGTACTGCGGGCGAACCAAATTCCTGACGGCCATGATGACTGAGGATGAGATGCTGGAGTTGTTCCAAAAGTTCCCCGGGAAAATCGCGAATTTTTGCGGCCGCCGTGCCAATCATTTCACTGCCGATCACGAGGTGCCCTTTCAGTCTGCCCTGAACGGTGTATTCAACAACACCGTTTTCCATCTTTAACTCTTCCAGCTTGCCGATGTCATGCAGCAAAGCTCCGGCAATCAACAGTGAACGATCGACGCCGGCATAATGGGTGGCCAAGAATTCAGCAATCCGGGCGACCGACAGGGAATGCTCCAGCAGCCCGCCGATATAGGCGTGGTGTATCCCTTTTGCGGCGGGAGCCTCGCGGAAACTCGGCCACCAGTCACTCTTTTCAAAAAAATGACTGAGCAGTTTTTTTAAAAAGGGGTTCGTGACGCTCCGGACAAGGGTCTGCAGTTCATCGGTCATTTCACCAATGCTTCTGGGTGAGGCCGGATAGAAATGGCCCAGATCAATTCCAGCCTGGGGGATCTGGTTTATACTATCAATCCGCAGCTGAACCATATCCCGATAGGACTGGACCGTTCCGGTGAGCTCTACCACTTCTCCCACCACACAGATCTTTTGCATCGCGGGAACATTATCCCAGACCGGCCCGGACACGTCGCCACTTTTATCCATAACGGACACCACCAGATACGGTTTGCCCGCCCGAGTCTCCGCTATCTTGACATTTTTTATAAGAAACAGGTCGGTGAACCGGTCTCCTTCCTTCAGGTCTGTTACAAATATATTTTTATCCATCTTCTCTTCTTCACGACAAAAGCTCTCCCAGGCTTTGCAGCACCATGCTAACACCACCGGGCGCATCTATACAGTTGCAAAATCACAAAAGGTAGTAACTATACTAGGAATTGCCCAAAAATACTCACAAATTCCCCGACAAAACGTCAACACCTTCATTAGCGACCGGGAAATCTTCAATTTTCATCCTTGTGGATTTTTTCAATCAATGCGATAATAGCAGATTTCGCTATTATTATGGAGTATCCCTTACCAGCAGTTACTTTCATAAGACTAAGTCTTTTACAAGAGAAATACATCAGGTTATATACTCTCCCGGTTTTTTCATTTTTCAGCACCCTTCTTGTGGCTACCGCTTGCATCGGAGATGCTGAACAAAGAAAGACCTCTCAGGTACTCAGCCAATTTCAACCAGGAGCAACAGGAATGAGGAAACAGATGATCATCTCGGTGATGTCCAAGGACAGACCGGGAATAATTGCTGACATCACCGGCGCCATCTACCAACTCGGAGGAGATGTCGCCGATTTAAACCAGACCGTACTTTGCGGCTATCTGACCATGATCCTAAGTGCCTCATTTGATCCGGAGGTTACCAAAGAAGACCTTCTCGCCTCTATTTCCCATATCAAAACCAGCTGCAAGTTTGAGGTGTCAATCAAAGAACTCAGCCCCGGACCAGGAAGAAGAGGATCCGGGTCCACCGGAAGACTCATATATTCTTACCGTACAGGGGCCAAACAAGACCGGAATCGTGCATGGCATCAGTCTGTTCTGTTATAACCACAACATCAATATTTTCGACCTGGCCACCACCCTGCGCAACGACCAGTATACCATGGCCCTGCAGCTTGACCTGAAACGCTGCAACACATCACTGGCGACACTCCAGCAGGAACTTGAAGAATACTCACGACAAAGTGGTTTGACTATCATGATGCAGCATAATGACATTTTTCAGGTAACCAACGAAGTAACCCTGCACTAAAACCCGACCATCATTTTAGTCCCCTATCTTTCATGGTACGGGACAGGAGAAACCACCACCATGCTACGTTCCGACCAGATCCTTGCCACTGTCGAGATGATCCAAAAGGAAAATCTTGATGTCCGTACGGTGACAATGGGCATCAGTCTTCTCGATTGCCGAGGAGGCAATATCGAAGCAAACCTGTAAAAAAATACACACGAGAATAATCGACTATGCCGGAAATTTTGTGGCTACCTGTGACACGATAAGCAAAAAATACGGCATCCCGGTGGTCAATAAGCGCATTGCGGTAACCCCCATCGCTTTTGTCGGAGCCGGTTTTTTCCGAGAAGATTTTGTCCAGATCGCCAAAACCCTTGACCAGGCGGCAAAAGCTGTCGGGTGTTGATATCCTCGGCGGCTTTTCCGCCCAGGTTGAAAAAGGCATGACCAATACCGACCTGGAATTTATCGCCTCAATCCCTGAAGCCCTCGCCCAGACCGAAAGAGTCTGTTCATCAATAAATATCGCTACCACCCAGAAAGGTATCAATATGGACGCGCTGGCGATGATGGGCAGGACGATTAAAGAACTGGCGGAAAAGACCGCCGACCAGGGAGGCTTTGGAGCGGCAAAGTTTGTTGTTTTCTGCAATCAGCCCGGTGACAACCCTTTTATGGCGGGTGCCATTCACGGAATCGAAGAGGCCGATGCCGTGCTCAATGTCGGCGTCAGCGGTCCTGGAGTTATTGCCCGGGCACTGGAACGACTTATCCAGAAACACCCTGAACCCGGCAGCCTGAAATTGGACGAATTGGCCGAAGAGATCAAACAGACGACCTTTCGGGTTACCCGCTGCGGCGAACTGATTGGTCGCGCCGTCTCCAAATCGCTGGGTATTGAATTTGGCGTGGTTGATCTCTCCCTGGCCCCAACTCCGACCGTCGGCGACAGTGTCGGTGAAATATTCAAAATCCTTGGGGTTGATGCCGTCGGCGCCCCGGGGTCGACAGCCATCCTGGCCATGCTCAACGATGCCGTTAAGAAGGGCGGTATCTTTGCCAGCAAGACAGTCGGCGGTCTCAGCGGCGCCTTTATCCCGGTAATGGAGGATGCCGTGCTGGCCGAGGCTGTAGGTGACGGCTCACTCTGCCTTGAAAAACTCGAAGCGATGACCTGCGTCTGTTCGGTGGGCCTCGACATGATTGCCATTCCTGGTTCGGTCGATGCCGATACCATTTCGGCCATAATTGCCGATGAAATGGCGCTTGGCATGATTAATTCAAAAACCACTGCAGCCCGGCTCATCCCTGTTCCTGGCAAAGATGTTGGCGATTCTATCAGTTTCGGCGGCCTGTTTGGTGCGAGTCCGATCATGCCGATCAGAAACATTGGCAAATCAAGCAGATTCATCGCCTGGGGCGGCCGAATGCCGGCACCTGTTCACAGCTTTAAGAACTGATCGGCGCATTTGCCCTCTGCTGTCCTAAAACTACGATGAGCTCTCACCAGCTTGAGAAAGAAAGGCGGACGTGGCTTTCTTGCAAAAAAAAACATCTCATCCTGATTGACACAAAACAACCGGGGTTGCCAGCAACCCCGGTTGTTTACGCCAAACGAACAATCCGCAGATTCTTATCGAACCCTGTGCTTTCCTTCCATCATCAGATCCGGCGGTCCAAGCCAGACCCCCTTCAACAATAGATTGAAGTAGGCCCATTTAAACATCAGCTTGGCCATATGGTTCATTTCAGTATCTTTTAAGAGACTCATTGGACCAACAGCAGGGAACGGATATTTTCCGGTCAGAGGCTCAGTGTCGTAGTTAAAATCAATAATGTAGGCTTTCCCGAAGCCTGATTCTATGAATCAGACCGCGTGCCCATCCGACCGGGCATGCTGTTCTCCCCCGGTAATATAAGCCATGATGTTTTCATGCAGCACATCACCCTGGAAATGGGCAACCGCTCCCGCTTTCGAGGTCGGCACATCGGTACCGTCACCCAGCACCCAGACGTTGTCATGGCCATTGGGCTGCAGGGTATGCTTGTCCACCGGAATATAGCCCATTGGATCGGCGACGCCCGAGTCGATCATCACCTGTGAGCCGAAGTTCGGGGGAATGGAGACCAGCATATCATAGTCAACCTCTGTGCCATCGTAGGCCGCTATCACCTTTTTGGTGTGATCGACAGAACCGAGGGCAAAGTTAGGGGTCATCTTGATGTTTTTATCTTTCAGCGCCTCGGTCAATACCCTGGTCGCCACCGGCTTGGTAAAGGCACCGGAGAGCGGAGTGACGAATTCAATCTCCACCTTATCGCGGATGCCGCGCTTATGGAAATACCAGTCGGCAAGAAAGGCAAATTCAAGGGGAGCTACCGGACATTTGATCGGCATTTCCGCAATATTGACCACCAGCTTGCCGCCGGTGAATTTCTTTAAGGGCCTTCCCCAACACCTGGCAGTCGTCAAAACGGTAGTAGCCATATATGTCATTACCCCAGCCTTCCTGCAGGCCTTCAATTTCTTCAGGACGAATATCACAACCGGTTGACATAATGAGAATATCATATTTAAAGATCCCTTCTGTTGCGGTGGTGACTTCCTGCTTATCCCAGTCAACATTGGTCAACTCGGAAATGACGAAATCTATTCCCGGCTTGATGAATTCTCTTCTGCTTCTGCGGATTTCATTTGGTTTATTGATGTCAAACGGCACAAAGAGATAACCCGGCTGGTAATAATGGATATTATCCCTGTCAATCAGGGTAATCGACCAGTCATCGTCCAGGTCTTTTCTCATCTTGTTCGCCATCATGGTACCGCCGCTTCCGGCACCCAGTATGACTAGCTTTTTCATAGTGTTGATATTCTCCTTTTTTCTGTCTCGGCCATCTATTGCTCTAGTAAAAGCAGTACTTCAGCCATTAATACGCCACATTATGAACGGGCCTCTTTTTGCTGGCCGTTTCCATTCTGATATGCCTGCAGACAATTACCGAGCGCCTGCAGCATCATGAACAGGAATCCAAACGCTTCCTGGACTTTTGGATCGTTTACCTGTTTGATCATCCCCAGTGGCCCAACCGGTTTCACACGTGTAAAGTCTATGTTGTTGATTACCTGGCAGATCTCATCAATCTGGCTTTCGGTATAATCTATTCGCTTCAGAGCAGTGATGACGGTGCCGGCCAGTTTGACAAAACCATTTCCCTGCTGCAATCCATCCAGCCAGATATTCATTCCGTTGATAACATCGGTCTCTTTCATCAGTACCCCGACCTCTTTCACCAACTCAGTCATTGGCTGGATCATATTGAGAAGATCGCTCAAGGTATGGATATTAATGAGCACTGTATGGAGAAGATCGCCCAAGTTTTTCGGCCTGAAATTCTCCTTCATGCAAGGAGTTGAGGAAACGAAGCAGGCGCGGATACATAAGCTTCAATATCGGCACCATGTCATCCCGCAGCTCCACCCCGGCCTTCAACATGTCCAGTCCCTCTCCCATCGTGTCCAGATTAGTCAGGGCCTTTCTCAACAACACGACGAGTTCATCGATATGAAAATCCGTATCAAGCTCGGTAAAGAATTGAATCGACCCGGGATATCTCTTCGTTATCAGAGATCCCGTCGCTGTCTTTCAGCACCGCACCGGTCTTCACCCCACCTGATGACTTCGTTCAACTGTTCCAGACTCGTCAGCAGGGTCTGGGTCACCTGGAGCACTTTCTCGTTGGAATCACCCTCATCAGTCCCGTTGAGATTAGGCCAGTTTCCCCAGACCGGGTCTGGTTGAGAAGTGGGGCAATCTCCTGTCTCAACTCCGCAAGGACATCCGATTTTAAAGTTCTGACTTCATCCGAGAGCCTGTCCAGCTTCTCAAGAATCAACGCTTCATTCATTTTTTTCTCTCACTCGTTATGTTCTCTCAGGCCACATAGCCGTGCACTACCTTTTCAGGAAACAGGGGTAAGTGCCGGATTCTTTCTCATCAATGACCCTGAGTTGTCGGAAGAGCATGGTTCAGAGGCGTTCCAAAACATCAGCCTGTCTACCAGCCACACCAAAAGATATATCCACCAAATCCGCATGAAACCTTAAGCCGTATCGGCCAACCATGTCATACATTGTCGTATCTTACCATGTAGTACCATAATGCTTTTTAAAAAAAAAGCTGTAAGACGACGCTGCCATCACAAAAAATTATTGCCAATTTTTCAGTGTTTTTGTGCACGGAATTCAGCTTAGCTTTGCTGCAAACGCTACCTCAGGGCGGTCGCCGATCAGAAAACGCCGTGTCACCCGGCGGCGGCTGCGCCCGCCTCTTTTAAACGTTCGAGCAGATCACCACCCAGCTCTTCATCATCCTCATACATGTCAAAACAATAGCCGTCACTGCCGGAGAGGCCACCTGGAATAAGCTCACCGAGACTGTCAGGATCAGTTATCATGTCTTCATAAAAGCAAACCGACAACCATCGCTCATTTGGATCGTCATCGATGACGTCTACTATGGCGAATTTATCTCTGTTCTTCTGATTCTTATGCATCGGTCGTATCGAATAACTGACCCCCGGCCGTCCGACAAAGGTCAAACTCACCCCTTCCATTGAAGATAATTCCTATACAACCGCTTAAACCAGTCACGCATTGGTTCATTTTCTCCTGTCCAGCTTATCAGAAAAGATTCGATCTCCTGCACAGCAGTGGTCTCATTCGTCATTGTTTGCCTCCTGTACGCAGTTGATTAATTTCTATACCACCCATCTCAATGCAATCATTGTCAATACCTATTGAAATGGTATAAGTTACAGTAATGGTATACATTTTCCCGTGATTCAGTCACCTTTTCCTGGTATATTTATGCAACTTATCATATCCCCTTCCAAGACCCAACGGTTTAACGGACGAACGTATGCAGACCACTCTTTCCCGGGCCTGCTCGAAAAGACAAGAATTCTCGTCAACCAGCTCAAGTCAATGGACCGAGAAGAACTTTCCCGGCTGATGAAAACCAGTGCACGACTCACTGAATCCACCCGTCACCTGATCAATAATTTCACCTGGCCCTTCTCACCAGAAAACGCCAAACAGGCACTTTTTACCTTTCAGGGGGACACCTACAGCGCTATTGATGCAGTTCACTATACAAGCCGAGCAGTTGCATCATGCCCAGAAACATCTCTTTATCCTGTCGGGACTCTATGGGATTCTCAGGCCTCTTGATCTGATGCAACCATATCGGCTGGAGATGGGATGCTCCCTGGCGGCGGAAAAAGCTGACAACCTCTATCAATTCTGGCGGGAACAGGTGACCGATATCATCAACCAGGCCCTGGCAAAAAAAGCGGCGGACTATTGATCGATCTCGCCTCTAAAGAATATTCCAGGGTAGTAGACAAAAAAAGACTTCAGGGACAGATAATAACCGTCACCTTCAAACAGCGGCACAAAGGGTTGTTTCGGATAATTCCGATCCATGCCAAGCGAGCCCGGGGGCTGATGGTCGATTATATTATCAGAAAACAGATAGATAACGCCGCGCGGAATCAAGGAATTTGCTGCGGACGGCTATTGTTTCAGCAGGAAGGATTCGACGCCGACGGAGTGGCTCTTTTTAAAAAACAAATAAAACCGATAAGGCCGTGAACATCGTCTAGAAAACTAATTTGATGAGCAGGAAACTACCTGCCAAGAGGAGCAACAAAGAGCGATGGACAAGATGTTAAAATAGCGATTAATAAAATATCTTATCTGCGGCCCGAATTTCCAGATCAGCCCGGCAACCAGAAAAAACCGTGCTGAACGGGCCAACAGCGACACCACCATAAAAGCTTGACAAAGTTGGCATGAACCACACCGGCGGTGATGGTAAAAAGCTTATATGGGATCGGGGTAAAACCGGCAGTACCGACTATCCAGACATCATATTCCTTGAAGTAATGCTGGACCAGATCGTATTTTTCAGTTAAACCGTACCAATCTATAATGGACATGCCGATACCGTCCATAAACCAGAAACCGAGGCCATACCCCAGCGCGCCGCCAAGAACCGACCCCACCGAACAGATAACCGCATACCGAAAGGCTTTGGCGGGAATTGCCACACACATGGCGATAAGAAAGACGTCGGGAGGAATCGGGAAAAAAGAAGATTCAACAAAGGCAATAAGAAAAAGTATCCATTCGCCATGCCGACCGCTGATCCACTCCATGCACTGATCGTAGAGTCTGCGCATCACTCCCGGCGAAGCCGTCGTATCACTTACTCCAGCCATGTTCCCCGACCAGATCTACGAAACGGACACTGGCAAGACTCATCACTTCTACCTGCCCTTCCTTTTTTTCCAGTAACTGCAACTCCTGCACATGCTGATTGCCGACCGGTATGATGAGTCGCCCAGGATCAGCAAGTTGTTCTATCAGCGGCTGGGGGATACCAGGGCCTCCGGCAGTGACAATAATGGCATCATAAGGGCCATTTTCCGGCCAGCCGATGGTACCATCATCCAGTTTCGACCTGATATTATAATAGTGCAGCTTATCAAAAATCTTTCCTCGCTCCCGCCAATAGCGAGTTGATCCGCTCTATTGTATAGACCTGGCTGCACAGGCGGGAAAGCACTGCCGCCTGGTAACCGCTCCCGGTACCTATTTCCAGGACTTTTTCAACACCGGTCAACTGGAGAGCCTGAGTCATATAGGCAACGATGTAGGGCTGTGAAATGGTCTGCCCTGCACCTATCGGCAGCGGGTGATCGCCATACGCCCGGCCCTGCATGGCATCATCGACGAAATGGTGCCGGGGTACTTCCGCCATAACGGCCAGAACTCGTTCATCTGTTATATCGCGGCTCCGGAGCTGCTCCTGAACCATCCGCTCCCGCACAGTTCGATATTGCCCCATCACTATCTGTTCTCTTGCCAGTGATAATCATCTTCCCAGTCCAGATCGTCTTTGTCGTAGGAAGAATAGACGACCTCGGTAACGATATTATTGGTAATCGTCACCATGGCCAGTTTGTATTCCGGGGACCCCGAGACGTTTGCCTACCAGGGGCGTCTTTTCCCAAACGGTCATCTCCTTATCAAAGTAGATCCACTTCTCCACGCCTGCAGCCAACTCCTGTCGTTCATCCGGTTCTCCTAGAAAAACGACCACATCCTCCCCGGTGGTCTGGCCCACTTTCAGCAGGGCAACATCCGCGGCAAGATGCCGGACCGGCGTGTTATAACAGCCGGAGATGGCACCAAGCAAGAGAGCCATAAATACCACCAGGAAAAAATTTGTTCGCAACACCATACAATTCTCCAACAGACCAGATTATTGTCACATGATCAACAACTCTATAGCCCGGTGGTATTTATTTTTCAACGCCTAACCCCAATAAATGGAAATAAGTCGAGTTAATTCTGCACAACACGATTCAGAATTTTGTAGTTTCTCTCCACCATTGCCAGCGGATCGACGACAAGTCCGGCCTGGATCATGGCATTATCGTGAATCTGTCTGGCCACATCTTCGGCAAAGACATCATCTTTCTTGTGCAGTTCGGCCAATTTGACGATCAATGGATTTTTTGGATTTATCTCCAGTTTCTTCTTCGAACTTTCCATTCCCGGAATGCCATGTTCTTTTCTACTGGCAGAAAGAATCCGCTCCATCGTCGAGGTCATGTGACCGTCCGGATTAACAATCATCGCCGGTGCATCGACAAGTCGTTTGGAAACAACTACTTCCGAGACATTGTCTTTGAGCACCTCCTGCATCCACGCAGTCAGCTCACTCAAGGCGTCTTTATCAAGTTTTACACTCTCTTCCGCACTACTTTCTTCTTTTGTTTCCTCTTCATCCTTACTGATGGCAAGATCGGCCCGATCTGCAGATACCAGTTTTTTCCCATCAAACTCGCCAAGATGGCTGAGCACAAAATCGTCGATCGGCTCCATGGTGTAGATGATCTCAATATCCTTTTTGGTAAACATCTCGACATACGGTCCGGCCTCAATTGCCGCCCTGTTGGGACCGTTGATATAGTAGATCTCCTCCTGGTCCGGATTCATTCTGAGGACATAGTCGGCGAGAGCAATCGGGGTTCCCGCTGCGGATTTGGAAGATTCGAAACGCAATAACTTGCCGATCTCTTTCTGATATTCATAATCGGAGGTGGCCCCTTCTTTCAGATAGAGGCCGAAGGTCGACCAGAACTTCAGATACTGCTCCGAATCTCTTGTCGCCTCTTCATCGAGATATTTCAGAAATCGCTTGGTGATGACCCGACGTAATTTGGCAACCAGGGCATTATCCTGCAACGCCTGCCTGGAAATGTTCAGCGGCAGATCTTCACTGTCTACCACCCCTTTTAGAAACCGCAGCCACTCGGGCAGGATATTCTTGGAATGTTGATCGATCAGAATACGCTGACAATACAGATTGACCCCGGGGTCGACCTTGCCAAAACCGAAAACCTCAAAATTTTCTGCAGGAACAAAGAGCAAAGCATTGATGGCAAGAGGTGCATCGGCCGAAAAATGCAGCCGATACATCGGATCAGTTGCGGCATTGCCGACAAACTTATAAAACTCATTATACTCTTCGTCTTTGACATCATTTTTATTCTTTGTCCAGAGCGCCTGGACGGTATTGATGGTCTCACCCTCCAGCTTGATGGGAAAGGAGACAAAGGCCGAATACTGTTTGATGATCGAATCGATTTTCCATTTTTGCGCATAGTCCTTGGCATCGTCTTTCAGTTCGACAATTACCTTGGTACCTCGGTGGAGACCTTTCTTCTCAGTTATGGTAAACGAACCGGTGCCATCCGACACCCATTCATGGCCCTCACTTTTATCCCAGGACCTGGTCTGCACCCGGACCGTCTTACCAGCCATAAAAGCAGAATAGAAGCCGACTCCGAATTGACCGATAAGGCTGACATCTTTTTTTGCCGCCTCGACAAGTTCGGCAAGATAGGTATTGGAACCGGAATGGGCAATCGTGCCTAAATTATGTTCCAGTTCACTCCTGGTCATGCCAATCCCGGTGTCGGTAATCGTCAGAGTATTCTTTTTTTCATCAAGCTCTATAGTAATCTCAAGTGGCAGATGGTCGTCAAACACTTCTGTTTCGGTAATACTCGCATGTCGAAATTTTTCAAGAGCATCAGCCGCGTTGGAGATCAATTCCCGGACGAAAACGTCACGCTCGGTATAGAGGGAATTTATTACAATATCGAGAAGCTTCTTTGTTTCCGCCTTGAATTCATACGTTGCTTTTTCGCCTGTCATGTTTTACCTCAATTAATGTAGTGGGTTAGAGAAAGAAAAGCCATTTCCCTTTGCCATTGTTTTTTTTAAATAAAGTCGGCCAAAATGGTAAGCATCGATAATTAACTGTCAAGAGTACCCAATCGCTTGTCATCTTCCTCCCTTGCACCGAGAAAAATTCTATGAAAATTATAGCCTTTGGCGATATACATATGGCCACTGCCGAGGCCGAAAAAATTCCCGGCATTAAAGAGGCCGACCTGGTGATTCTGAACGGAGACCTGACAAACTATGGCGGTGCAGAAGGAGGCCAAACATGTCCTTGACGACATAATGAGAATCAACCCGAAAGTGCTCGCCCAATTTGGCAATCTCGACAAGCCGCGAGTGTCAACGATTACCTCGAAAATCTTGGGATTAACCTGCATGGTCAGGCCCGACTGGTGCAGGGGAGGTCTGCCTGATCGGCATCGGAGGTTCCAATTTCACGCCCTTTCAGCACCCCTTCCGAATTCCCGGAAAAAGAGCTTTTCCGTCTTGCCGACCAGTGCATTTCAGCAGGGGCAGGAGTTCATCTCACTGGCTCTGCCCCTGCACAACAGAAAAATTCCGCCGAATTCTTGTTTCCCATGTGCCCCCCTATAATACGAAGGTTGACACATTACACAACGGCAGACATGTGGGCTCAAAAACAATCCGAACCATTATCGAACAATATCAGCCGGATCTCTGCATTACCGGTCATATCCACGAGGCAAAAGGCCAGGATATGATTCTACAACACCCCTGTTTACAATCATGGAATGCTCAGACAGGGCGGCTGGGTAACTCTGCATGTCACACAATCTCAACTTGAAATAACGCTGCAAT
The DNA here is from genome assembly GCA_963806525.1 of uncultured delta proteobacterium. GTDB lineage: Bacteria > Desulfobacterota > Desulfobulbia > Desulfobulbales > Desulfocapsaceae > Desulforhopalus_A. Next base: position 93,013 of record CAWDYJ010000028.1, on the reverse strand, counting down.
GAACAGACAATATCAGACCATTATTATTAGGCGGAGGTCTTTCCGGACTTACCGTTGCTCATAAATTACGGCTGCACAATCCCGATCACCGTTTCTGCATCCTGGAAAAAAGTGGCAGGACAGGCGGGCGTCATACAAACCCATCACGACCAGGGCTATATCACCGAAATAGGCCCCCATGGTTTTTTAGACAACTGCCAGGAAAGTAAACAGATACTTGCAGAAACAGGGCTTGACAGAGAATGCGTTAAAGCACCCTTAATCGATTTCGTCAGATATGTCTTCCTGAATCAACAAACTCAACCTCATCCCCCAGACTCCGGGAAAAATCCTGCGGGCTCCTCTCATCTCCTGGCAGGCCAAGCTTCGGGTTCTGGCGGAATTATGGCAACCGCCCCTTGAAGGAGAGCCGACTGTGGCCAAATGGATCAACCACCGTTTTGGCCCTGCTCTGCTGCCTTTTCTTGATGCCGTCTATACCGGAACCTATGCCGGAGATTTCAACAAACTCACCATTGACAGTGTTATGCCGGGGGTTCGTGCTCTGGAAAAGGAGTATGGCTCAGTACTGCGGGGACTTTTGGCCAAAATGATTGAGAAAAAAAAGCGGCGAGATGGACAGAACTAAAGCCAAATTCACCATGCCGGCCATGACCAGTTTCCCTTCAGGTATGCAGCGTTTACCTGAAAAGCTGGCAGAAAATCTTACAGAGGGGGAGGATCTTCTGCTGAACACCAAGGTCACTTGCCGTACAGGCCGATGCGAGCGGCAATGGATGGCAGGTGACAACTTCCAAGGGAGTATCCAATGCCACAAATGTGGTTTTTGCCCTGCCGGTCAATGCCGCTTTGAAAATCCTTGAGTCAGCTCGACCCGACACTGCCGCAGAAATCTATCCCTGAGACCTGGATTTCGACTGTTGTCTTTGGCTTTGAAGATGACGTCAAACTGCCGCCGGGTTTTGGTTATTTGACTCCGGAACAAGAGCAGCGATTCACCCTTGGCTCACTCTTTTCCTCGAACATGTTTCCCGGACGTGCGCCTAAAGGCCATATCGTCTTTGAAACACTTGTTGGCGGCAGAAGACATCCCGAGAGACTGGAGCTGGATGATGCGACTCTCACCCGCAGGGCCTTTGACGACGTAAAGGAGATCCTCCAGATTGCCAGAACACCGGCGTATACCACTGTTTTACGTTCCGCTGGCGGTATCCCGCAACTGGAAAAGAACTATCCGCAACTGCTTGCCTGGCGTGAAAATTTTCTTCTTGCCCATCCCGGACTTCAGATTGTCGGATTTGGCTGGGAGGGGATAGGACTTAATGATATGATGAAATGCGCCAGCCGCGCTGCCGAAAAAGTTCTTTCCTCACCCGCTGCAGCCAGCATGGTACGGAAATAAAAGGGATTTATTTTTAATAAAAAATCCTGACCGTGTGAGCAACAGGATTTTTGCTTACTCCCGTTTACTGGTAACAATTTTCTACGCCGCCGCCATCGGACTCGTAAAAACTAGAAACACGAATGTCTAAGTAAAAAACTTCATATTCGAGGCGCAATATTTTTCTATTATTTCGGCGTACTAGAGTACGTCGTAATGATAGAAAAACCTTAAAGCAACGAAGTAAGATGAAGGATTTTTACGACGCCATCAAAGCTGCTTCACCTTATTGCTCAATATCTCCACCTGGGCATTAACCGAGGTGTCCCGAACCAGCTTATTTGAGACGACTTTGATTGCATGCAGAACCGTCGAGTGATCACGGTTAAAGGTTTTGCCTATATCGACCAGAGACTCCTCCGTATGCTTACGGGCCAGATACATGGCGATCTGTCGTGGTGTCGTGATGGTGTTTTTTCTCGATTTTGACTGCAGTTCTTTGACGCTTACATTGAACTGCCCACTCACCAGTTCACATATCATCGCCGCCGTGAGTATCTGATTCACGCCGACGACTGCAGCCACCACCTCGCCGAACCAGATCCATATCGACATGGCCTCCGGCCAGACTTGCCCTGGCCCGAATTGCAACAAGTGCTGATTCGATTTTGCGGACATCACCACGAATATGATTCGCCAGATAGCCAACCAATTCTTCATCAAGGAAAAGCTGCTGCTGCAGAGCTTTTTTCTCGACGATTCGGTAGCGTGTGGTCACATCCGGGGCTTTCATGGTAGGTCACCAGCCCGGAGGTCATCCTCGAACGAAACTCGTTGTCAATCCCTATCAGATCCCGAGGTGCGCTCTTTGAGGTAAGGATGACTCTTTTTCCTGATTTGATCAGAGTATCGAGAATATCATTCAACTCCTCCTGGGTTTTTTTCTTTCCGGTCAGGGAATGAACATCCTCCACCAACAAAATATCGCAGTTTTCCTGGTATTTGCGTTTGAAATCATCCATGGTTTTGGTCTGAATGCCACGAATCATCTCCGCGGCAAACTGCTTAGCGGTCAGATAGTGCAGCCTGGTCATCGGTGATTCGGCAAACACCTGATGCGCCACAGCATGAGACAGATGACTTTTACCAAGACCGGTTCCACTATTTATATAGAGACAGGGTCCAACTAATCCATCTTGCGGCAACCATCGATCTGCAGGCCGACTCGGCGAGTATATTGCAATCGCCAACCATGAACTCATCAAAAGTATACCGCGGATGGAGGGCCCGGAATTTTGAATTGTTTTCGGGAACATTTGGCAGGCGCATCTGGGCTCCTGGAGTCGTTTTTTTGCCTCGACGTGACAGAGTCACACTTTTGGCTTTTTTCACAAAATACCAGCTGGATCGAATGCAAACCCTTTTCCTGCAGTTTGTCTTCTATCACCGATGAAAAATTCTGTTTGACATATGCACTGAAATATCTATCCGGACCTGAAAGGTAGAGCCGATCTCCCTGCAGTTGCTCAAACTGAAGCGGCTCTATCCAGAGATGAAAAATATTATCCGCTAGAGTCTCTTTTAAACTCTCTTTAATTTTCGCCCAGACCATAAAAAAATCCTTTCACCCTTAATTACAAAATAGATTAACTACTAACAAATCTGCTTATCCTTCCGGACAATATCCACGAACATTATATGCGCGCTATCTTCACACCTAAAAAAGACAACCTTCAGCCTTGACAACCAACAGAAAAGAAATCAACGGGTGGGAATCACCCGATGTGGAATTTATGGCGAAGGAATAAACTCTCAATTCATTATTTCCGTCAAAGACGATTTTCAGATATTTTCAGACCACATCGACCGGTTATCCACACATGACCGAACCCATTGATTTGGTTGAGATATGTGATTTCAACTCGACGATAGACTCTTGGTTTCCGAGCATTACATTCAATCGCACTTTTTTTGCGACATCTGGCACTCTTAGACTCTTTATCCACAAAGTTATCAACAGTTTCACAGAAACATATCAACTCAATATTTCTCTATTTTTTGAAATATTACTCAATATATCTCAATTTTATCATCTATAAAAGTATGGCTATTCAGTCATATCGCGGGTTTCAGCCAGCATAATAATTTTTTAATATTTTATTTTTTTTATATCACAACACCTGCCACGGTGTGGAATGTTTACCCGGGCAAGGGTAAGTACCTTCACCTCCCTGGCACCACTTTTCATTATCACCTTGCTGCATTCTCTGACGGTTGTGCCTGTGGTAAAAACATCGTCAACCAGACAAACCCTGGCACCTGGAAAATTACTTGCCGGACGGACTCTGAAATGCCCCTCGTCAGATTTTCCCGACGTGCGGCCCTGCCGAGTTCTGTCTGCGGCACAGTATTTCTTGTTCTCTGCAGCCAATCCGTATGAATCAGGGGCAGCCTGTCGGCAAAAAACAGTCTGGCCAGAACAACAGCCTGATTCAAGCCCCTCCATCGAAGTCGCCGAAGATGTAACGGAACCACAACAACACAGTCAATATCGGCAAACTCTGTCATATCATAGCGGCCGATAATCTCCGCCAGTCCTGGAACGACGGACAAATCTCTGCCAAACTTCAGTTTATGGACCAGTTGCTGAATCTGCGCTTCGTACCGCACAACCGATCTGGCCATGGAGTATGGTGGAGGATTCCGCAAACACTCGCCGCAGAGAGGATTATCACTATCGACTCGATCCGCGCCATAGACCTCAAAGCCGCAAATTCGGCAAAAAGGAGGTATCAGATAGCGAATTTGGCAACACACGCTATCACATAAAGTTCCATCTCCCTCGGGAGACATTCTGACGCCGCAGCCTAAACAGCCAGGCGGAAAAATGATGTCCAAACAATCTTCACTATTCTGAGACAGTAACATGTTCCCTCCTCTTGTTAACCGAAATTACCATTTCGTCTTATATCTCACACCAGCGATACGCCTCAGGTTGTAACCAGTTCCTGTCTGTTACCGACAATAAACTCTACCAATTATTTCCCATATTTTCCTTCTCTTTTCATTTGGATCCTTTGCAAAGAAGATGAAACATGGCATAATGGGTTCGTTTTTTCTCAATATTTTCTACTCCTGAAACGAGACATTTTATTCTCAGTCGAGGCGGTCAATAATTGTTTACCCCAGGCATATGATTGATATTTTGAGGATTAAATTTTGTGAACACCGAAGAATTATGGAAAATTGGCCGCTTCAGGAGAGAAACTAACTATTTTTTTATGCTCATTAACAAGAAGGTTTCTATGACGTTATTCAGGAAGTTTTCCCTGGCAACTCCAGTCAAGGCCCACGCTGATTTCCTGCCTGGCTTTGTTTTTTCTCCTTTTTATATCAGCATCTCCAGCCTTGGCAGACGAGGCTAAGACCAGTTTCCTGCCTCTTAAAATTAACAGCTCAGGAGATAGTAAAAGACTTCAGGAACAAACAGACAGCGACCTGCAGGCGGCTCTCGCCGGATCGGCCATTATCTTGCTTCCCCGGAACGAGGCAGAGAAACTTGCCAACTACCAAGGGCATCTGGCCGCCTCCCATAGGGGTAATGCAGGATATAGCGGCAAAGACCGATTCTGATAACCTGGCTACCGGAAACCTTACCATGGTCGGCAACCAGATCAGCATCGACATCAAACTTTTTGACCTTCTCTCACCCAGCAATCCAATCTACTATTATCAAACAACCGACTCCCTTGACAACCTGCAAGAAGCTTTCAATAAAATTGTCGCCGAAATAGAGCAATACATTGCAAGGGATTTCCTCATCGCATCTATCGCCCCAGAGGGTAACAAGCGCATTGACTCAGGAGCAATTCTGAGAAAAATAACGACCCAGGCCGGGTGACACCTATAACCAGGCAGCACTCAGAAAAGATCTGAAAGAAATTTATGCCATGGGCTATTTCAACGATGTCCAGATCGACGTCAGTGATAGCCCAAAAGGGAAAAAAGTCGTCTTCCGCGTAGTTGAAAAGCCGGTAATCAAATCCGTTACTTTTGAAGGGATAGATGAACTGAAGGAAGAGGATGTCAAAGGAGGCGGCGAATATTAAAGGAACATTTCATTCTTAACCCGGCCAAATAACCGCTGCCGAAGAGGCCATCCGGCAGTTGTACAAGACCAAAGGATTCTATAACAGCAAGGTTACATCGAAAATAACCTACCCCGATGATCAAGGTGCCGTTGTTCAGTTCGTCATTGATGAAGGGGTAAAAATGTACATTAAGGAGATAACCATTGAGGGGAATACGACCTTTGATGACAACGAACTCCTTGAAGCAAATTCGAAAGCTCAGTAAAAAGTGGTTTCTGTCCTGGCTGACGGAAGGTGGTTTGCTGGATATGAGCATGATTCAGCAGGACGCCGGACGGATCGTCTCCTTTTATAACGATCAGGGTTTTCTTGAGGCGAAAATTAGTGAACCGGAAATCACCCAGAAAGAGGAATGGCTCTATGTCAAATTCATTGTCGAGGAAGGGCCTCGTTTTCTCGTGGGAAAAGTCGATTTCACCGGCGATCTGCTGGAGAGTAAAGACAAGCTGCAGGAACTGCTGACCATCCAAGATAAACAATACCTCAGCAGACAAGCCATCCGCGACGATATCCTCAAACTCACCGACTACTATGCCGAAGCCGGTTATGCCTTTGCCAGCATCAGACCGATTTTCAACAAGGCCCCGATCGAAAATCGAATGGATGTCACCTTTGACATCAGCAAAGGCAATTTAGTCTATATCGAACGGATAACCATCAGAGGCAATACCCGCACCAGGGACAACGTCATTCGCCGGGAGTTACGAGTTGCCGAAGGAGGCCTCTTCGATTCAAAGGCCATACGTGACAGTACCCAGGCCCTGCAAAGGCTTGACTTTTTTGAAGAGGTGAACATCATCCCGGAACCGTCTCTCAATCCCGACCGCATGAACGTCATCGTTGAGGTCAAGGAAAAGAGTACGGGAAACTTCAGCATCGGTGCGGGCTTCAGTTCGGCGGATGGTGTCGTGGTCATGGGCAATATCGCCGAAAACAACTTCCTCGGCACGGGAGACACCCTGTCACTCAGCGCCACTGTCGGCGGCTCGAGTTCCAGATACAACCTGGCGTACACCGATCCCCACCTCAATGATTCCGCTCTTTCCTGGGGTGTTGATCTGTTTAAAACCTATCGTGAATATGATGACTACGACAAGGATTCACAGGGCGGTGGGATCAGTATCGGTTATCCAATCTTTGGCCACTGGAAGGTGTACGGCAACTACAGCTTCACCGACACCGACCTGACCGATGTGTCGGACGACGCCTCCTATGTTATCAAAGAGTCGATAGACATCCATGTTACCAGCGCCATAAAATTTTCTCTCGTGCGAGATACCCGGAACAGACTCTACGGAGCCTCCGAAGGTTCCAGAAATGTGGTCAGTGTCAGATATGCCGGCGGCCCATTGCAGGGAGATGCCCAGTTTACCAAAGTTGAAGGCTCCTCCGGCTGGTATTTCCCCATGCCCTTGAAGACCGTCTTTCTATCAAAAATTTTCGGCCGGCCAGGTGTTTGAGAACGAGGACGGCAAACTCCCCGTTTACGAACGGTTTTATCTCGGCGGGATGAACACTATACGTGGCTATGAATTTGCCAAGATAAGTCCGATTGACCCGGAAACCGGTGACCGCATCGGTGGCGACAAGATGTGGTATACCAACACGGAGATCATCTTCCCTCTGCTGGAAACCCAGGGCCTCAGGGGTGTGGTCTTCTTTGATACCGGCCAGGTGCTCAACGATGGCCAGAACTGGGGCGATTCCGACCATATCGCCAAGGGCACCGGCCTTGAACTACGATGGCTTTCACCGATGGGCCCCTTGCGCATAGTCTGGGGATTCAATCTTGATCCCAAGGGGATGAATAACAGACGGTTTGGGATTTCAGCGTCGGCGGCACCTTCTGATACCCATTGTCCTTCAACGGGGATCAGTCTCATCTTTCTGCCGGTTATGCCTTGCCTAACCGGCACTGTTTGTTCATGATACACAACAAACTCACATCACTTTTGGCAGACAGAAGGACTGCAACGGTTTCAGGACTCCGAGGGGCCAGCCCGGCATGGCTTGCCGCAGCTGTTGCCGAGCATCAGACCTGCTGCTGCATTGTCCCGGACGAGCATTTGCTGTCAATTTTCGAACAGGACCTGCATCTTTTTACCAGACAAGCAGGTTCTCCACTACCCCGGCCACGAAATACCTCCCTATACCCCGCTGTCGCCAGATCAGCTGACCACTGCAGCCAGGCTTTCCACCCTCTATCGACTGAAAGAGGGTAGCCAGCGGTATCATGGTCACCTCGATTGAAGCACTGCTGCGCCGGGTCATGCCGGCAAGTCTCTTGACCAGTGTGGCCGAATATCTCATGGCCGGGGAAGACTGTGATCAGGACGACCTCCTGCGAAAGCTTACCTACCTCGGCTATGACAAAGTCGCCCTTGTCCAATCGGTGGGCGATTTTTCCCTCCGGGGCGGCATCATCGATATTTACCCACCCTCTTTTACCATAGAGGCCGGTACGGTTCATGAAGGCCCCATCCGGCTTGATTTTTTTGGCGACACCATCGAATCCCTGCGGTCCTTTGATCCGTTCACCCAACGTTCAACAGGTGAAATCAGTGAGGCGACCCTTCTGCCGGTCACTGATCTGCTGTTTGACTACAGTTCGGCGAAGATCCGAACAGAGTTGGCCAAACTTTTTGCCCAGTACGGGGAAGAATACCATTGGAACAGCGAAGAAACGGCGCGCCTCATGGAACGGATGTCCAGTGGTCGACGATTTGCCGGCATGGAATTTTTTCTGCCGCTCTTTTTTAAGCACCATACCCCACCCAGTTCCTCAGTTCTGGACTTTCTGCCCAAGGAATCTGTCGTTCTGTTTATTGATCCGGAAAGTATTCGGCAGAGCATGGACCTCACCTACGAGCGCATTTTTAAGAATTATCCAGACGGCTCAGGAAGCTGCAACTCCTGCCCTGCCGCCGGAGATGCTGTTTCTTGGCAAAGATGAAATTGAAAAGGCAGCTCGAGCGGTTTCAGGCAACTGCTGGTGTCCGATTTCCCGCGGCCAGATGATCAGGTCCTCACCGTTTCTTCGAGTAATCATCAACTCCTAAAACAGGATATAACCTTAAAGAGGGCCAAAATAGGCCTTGCTCGCCCCATTATCCGAACAGATTTGCCAGTGGCAAAAAGCGGGAGACCAGGTCATTATTTGCTGCCGGTCCTCACGCCATACCAAGAATCTGGCCGAACTCCTTACAAAACATCATCATCAGATCGAAATCCTGTCTTCTCCACTTGTTCTCGACAGGCTCTCGGCAAAGCTCGGCGACCAGAAACTCTATCTCTGTGATCACCCCCTGTCCCAGGGATTTTCGCTGTCCGACGAGAATATTCATATCCTCTCCGAGAGTGAATTATTTGGCGAGATGCGGCTGGGTGGAAAAGCAAAGAAGAAAACAAAGGATGATCCACTCCGGTTCACCGAATTGAATGACGGAGACATCGTCGTTCATCGCGACCACGGGCTTGGTGTTTATCGAGGCCTCAATACCATTACCCTGCAATCGGTGATCAATGATTTCATGCTCATCGAATATCGCGATGGGGATAAGCTCTATCTGCCGGTTGACCGGCTCAACCTGATCACCAGATACCAGGGCATCTCCGACCGAGAGCCTAAAATTGACAAACTCGGCACCCAGAACTGGAAGACCACCAAGGCCAAAGTCAAGGACGAGGTGTGGAAGGTTGCCCAGGAACTGCTCGATATTTATGCCAAAAGAGAAATCAGAGAGGGCAGGCAATTCACGCCCGCCGGGGCAACTGTTTCATGAACTGGAAGAATCCTTTGAATTCGATGAAACCTCAGGGCAGGAAAAGTCCATCAACGATGTGATCCAAGACCTCACCAGCGACAAGCCTATGGACCGGCTGGTTTGCGGGGATGTCGGATACGGCAAGACCGAAGTCGCCGTGCGGGCGGCGTTCAAGGTTGTCGAGGACGGCTATCAAGTGGCCATTCTGGTACCGACCACCGTCCTTGCCGAACAACATGCCAAGACCTTTACGGAAAGGCTTCAGGGTTTTCCGGTATCCATTGGCTGTCTGAATCGTTTTCGTACCGGTGCGGAGCAGCGCTCCATTTTGAAAAATTTAAAAAACGGCGGGATTGATATCATCATTGGCACCCATCGACTCCTGTCCAAAGATGTCATTTTTAAAAATCTCGGTCTGCTGATCATTGATGAAGAACACCGCTTCGGCGTCACCCACAAGGAAAAGCTGAAAAAAATGCGGGCCGAAGTGGATATCCTTACTCTCACTGCGACGCCCATCCCCAGAACCCTGCAGATGTCTCTGCTCTCTATTCGCGATCTGTCGGTTATCTCTACCCCTCCGGAACATCGCCAACCGGTAAAAACCTTTGTTGCCCGTTACGATGATCTGGTAATAAAAGAAGCGATAGCCAAAGAATTACGGCGGGGCGGGCAGGTGTTCTTTGTCCATAACCGGGTCAAATCAATTCACCAGATGGCCTCCCTGATCCAAAAGCTGGTGCCTGAAGCAAAGATAGCCGTAGCTCATGGTCAAATGGCCGGCAAAGAACTCGAAGAGATCATGGTCTCCTTCGTCAACAAAAAGATAAACGTTCTGGTCAGCACCACGATCATTGAATCCGGACTCGACATCCCATCGGCCAATACCATTGTCATCAACCGGGCAGACATGCTTGGTCTTGCCGAAATCTATCAGCTGCGCGGCCGCGTCGGGCGATCCAGCACCCAATCCTTTGCCTATCTGCTTGTCCCGTCTCTGGACAGCCTCAGCAAAGATTCCCGGGACAGGCTCCGGGCCCTGATGGACTGCAATGAACTCGGCGGCGGTTTCAAACTGGCGATGAGTGACCTGCAGATACGGGGAGGCGGCAACCTCCTCGGAGTTTCCCAAAGCGGCAATATTGCCGCCATCGGCTATGACCTCTATCTTGATCTGCTGCAAAAGACAGTGGCCGATCTGAAGGCCCAGGCGGCAAAGGCCGAATATGATGACAGCAGTAGTGATGACATTGATCCCGAGATAAATCTTCAGCTTTCCGCCTATATCCCGGAGAGCTATATACCCGACATCAGCCAGCGCTACATAACCTATCGAAGAATGGCGGCGCTGGCCACCTCCCCGCCGGAAATGCAGACTGACCTGCAGGATGAACTGATCGACCGCTACGGTACCCTGCCGGTGGAAACCGTCACCTTGTTTCGGATCATTTCCCTTAAAAAAGATCTTGCCGCACTGCGTATTAGTAAACTCGAACAAGGCAGAGACAGTTTAGTCTTTACCTTTCTTGACGATACCCCGCTTACTCCATTAGATGCTGATGCGCTACCTGCAAAAAAACAGTGGCAAAAAGAATCAGACTTGCCCCGAAATTAACCCCGGACAGTCGCTTGGTTATCAGCGGCCGCCTGTCTTCAATTGAACATATTTTCGACACTATCACAGCGACTCTCGATGAATTCACCAAGCTGGTACAAACAACTGCCTGAAGCGCCGCCACAGATTCCTCCCGATTTTTCCTGGGACCACATCGACATGGTCTTTCTCGACATGGACGGCACGCTCCTAGATAAATATTATGACGACTATTTCTGGGAACAGTATGTGCCTGAGGTATATGCTGCCAAAAACCAGATTGACAGGGCCGATGCCGGCAAACTCCTCCTCGACGTCTATCGGAGTGTGGAAAACACCCTGCAATGGACCGACCTTGACTACTGGTCCGATCGTCTGGGTCTCGACATAGTGGCCTTAAAGAGAGAAATCAGTCATCTTGTCAATATCCATCCCCATATTATTGACTATTTCCAATATATGCAGAGTACCGGAAAAAAAATGTATCTGGTGACCAACGCCCATCCCAAGGCCCTGGCCATAAAAATGGAACAGGTGGGGCTCGCCGGGTGGTTTGAGCAACTGATCTGCTCAGCGGAAGTTGGTGCCGCCAAAGAGCAACCGGAGTTCTGGCCCAAACTGCAGCAGCTGCTCCCCTATGATAAGAAACGGACACTCTTTGCTGACGATACCGAAAAGGTTCTCGACTCTGCTGGAAAGTTCGGGATACAGCATCTGGTCCATATCGCCAAACCCAGTTCCAGACTGCCGGTCCAATTTTCCAGGCGCTATCAATCAATTATCAGCTTTCAGGAGCTGATCTTTTAACTGGTGTGGCCACAACATCCCTTTACTCTTTTTCTCCCTATGATTCGTTTGCCCGGCGTCGGGAATAGCCGCCTCCCTGCTTTTGCCCTGCTGCTCGCGGCAGTGCTCTGGTCCAGCTCTTTTATTGCCCTCAAAATTGCCTTTCGGGCCTATGATCCCATGGTGGTGATTTTTGGTCGCATGCTGGTCGCTTCCCTCTGTTTTCTGCTGGTCAGCAAGCGAGTCACCCAGGCCTTGCATTATCGCCGTGGTGACTATAAGCTGATCCTTTTCATGGCCTTCTGCGAACCATGCCTCTATTTTATCTTTGAGGCAAAAGCAGTGCAAAACACCACCGCATCCCAGGCCGGCATGATCACCGCAATTCTGCCGATACTTGTTATGGTCGCCGCACTCCTCCTGCTCAAGGAACGTATCAGAAAAAAGGTCATGGCTGGGGGCAAGCACCGCCGTCGCCGGTGTCTGCTGGCTCACCCTGGAAAGCAGCCCGAGCATGGATGCACCCAATCCACTGCTCGGCAATTTTTTAGAATTTTTGGCCATGGTCTGTGCCGCAGGCTATACCATCGCCCTCAAGTTCCTGACTGAGCGTTACTCCCCTTTTTTCCTCACCGCCATGCAGGCGTTTATCGGCTGTATTTTCTATCTCCCCCTGCTTTTTGTGCCATCGACCAGTCTGCCTCATCAACTGCATCCGGGGCCGGCACTGGCTATCGTCTATCTCGGGGCCGTCATCACTCTCGGAGCTTATGGTCTTTATAATTACGGTGTCAAATATCTGCCGGCCAATCTTGCGGCATCCTATATCAACCTGATTCCAATTTTCTCAGTGCTCCTGGGCTGGCTGGTTCTCGGTGAGACATTGACAATCTGGCAAATATGTGCGGGATTCTTTATTATCGGCGGAGTATACTTAACCCAAAAAACAGACCCTCCTTTGCTGACGACTGCATAGTTCTTCATAATGGAGACTACGGGGAATGTACTCATAAAAACCGTTCAGGAGCATCCAATGAAAAACTATCTTCTTCTCCTTGCCCTCCTCCTTGCCGGATGCAGTACAAAATATCCATTAACCACCGACCTCACTCTGGCTGTCAGCAGCCAGCCAACCGGCATTTATCGCAATGGCACCTCTGCTGCCCTCACGGGTCATGATGCAAGAGCAAACAGTGCAGTCATCATATACCAGCTAAAGGGTGAACCTGAGATTGAGATACCCAATCAGACAGCGCCCCACATTGTGATCACCGAGCAGTTGGCGAGCGGGCTGAAAGAACAGGGGTTGGTGTTTGCCAGTGCATCTCCGGTTCGCATCCGGCTTGATATCAAGGAGCTGCTTGTTACGGTGACCCGCCCGCAACTCCTCTACCGTGCCACAGCCAAAAGTCATCTCAACCTGACTATAAAAAACCAGGGGATGTCCCTTACCAGGACCTACAACAGAGAGGCTAACCGGGAATCGGTGACCAAGCCACCGGTCGAGGAACTGGAGACAATGGTAAATGACCAGCTGAGCAATATCATCGAGCAGATCCTGCAGGATGCAGAAATACGCGCAACAATAAGCACATAACAGCGGGAAAAGAAAAACAGTGAGAAAAAGTCAATTTCGGGTTTTCCCTGCATCAAGGATCCTTCTCACGGCCTGTCGATACAATCTTTGGGCCTGATAACTGCTCCGGACAAAGGGGCCTGAAGCCACCCCGGAAAAGCCCAGATCGAGGGCTTCTTTTTCCAGCTCGGCGAATTCTTCCGGCGGCAGGAAGCGTTTTACCGGAAGATGGTCGGCGCTTGGCTGCAGATACTGGCCCATGGTAAGAATATCGCAGCCTGATTCCAGCAAATCATGCCAGGTCTGCACGAGCTCCTGGTGGGTTTCCCCAAAGCCAAGCATTATCCCAGACTTGGTTGGGATCTGCGGTTTTATTTTCTTGGCTCTACGCAGTAATAGAAGGGATCTTTTATATTCGGCCTGGGGACGCACCTCCGGGTAGAGGGCAGCCACCGTTTCGATATTATGATTGAGGACATCGGGACCAGCCGTAAGGATCATCTCCAGGGCCTGCCGACTGCCCTGCAGGTCGGGAATCAGTACTTCTACCAGTGTTTTCTGAGACCGTGCCCGTATGGCGCTGATGGTCCCGGCAAAAAAAGACGCGCCGCCATCGGCGAGATCATCCCGGGTCACCGAGGTCACCACCGCATAGCGTAAACCCAGGAGCTCGACAGCTTCGGCAACTCTCTCTGCTTCTTCGGGATCAGGCAGACTTTCCGGCTGGTGCCCGACGGCACAGAACCGGCAATTGCGGGTGCACCGCTCGCCAAGGATCATAAAGGTAGCCGTTCCCTTGCCATAACATTCAAACTGGTTGGGGCATTTGGCCTCCTGGCAGACGGTGGTGAGTTCGTGGCTCTTCAGCAGTTGCCGAATATGTTCATATTCCGGGCCGGTGGGCAGACTGCGCCTGAGCCACTTTGGTTTACCCGTCTTTATTTTGTTTACCCGTTGAGACATCAGGATGATCCTTATCGGTTATTAAAAACTCCCAGGCAAACACCTGCCTGAGGGTATCAACGAGGTGTTCTTTAAGCTCACCCACGCCAACCTGCCTGCCGCACTCACGGCTCAGGCTGGTCATCTGCACACCGTTAAGACCACAGGGGTTGACCCAGGAAAATGGTTCGAGGTCTATATTGACATTAAGCGCCAGGCCGTGAAAAGCAACCCCATGCCGAATGGCAATGCCGACACTGCCCATTTTTCTGCCAGCTGCCCAGACTCCACGATTTCTGGGATCCCGCTGGGCCGTGATCCCGACGGCTGCCGCCAGACGGATCATGGTCTCTTCAAGGAGATGGACATAGTCAGTAACGGACAACCCTGCCTGGCGCAGAGGAAGAACCGGGTAGATTACCAGCTGTCCCGGACCGTGGTAGGTTATATCCCCGCCGCGCTCGATATGAACGAGAGGAATGTTCTGCTCCCGGAGAAACTGTTCAGATACCATCAGATTCTGTCGGCCACCCCGCCGGCCCAAGGTGAACGTACCCGGATGTTCGGTGACTAAAAAGATATCATCGGCTCCCGCACCATTCCGGCGTTTTTCCACAAGATCCAGCTGCAGGGCATAGGCCGCCGCATAGTCGGTTAAACCGAGATCGACTATGCGGGCAGCCCTTTTTACACCCGTCAAAACTATCCGCAAAGGCAGGGCTGTCGCGCCGCCTTGGTTTCATCCAGACGTCGCATCTTGGCCCGCACCGGTGCCTGGCGGAGCAGCTCCGGAGTCTCTTTCCCCTCCCGTACGACGAGTTTCACGGCCGCGATAAACTGGTCAATATCGTCTTTACATTCGGTCTCGGTGGGTTCGATCATGAGCGCCCCGTGCACCACCAGTGGAAAATAAATGGTCGGCGGGTGGTAGCCGTGATCAATCAGCCGCTTGGCCATATCGAGGGTGGTAATTTTATCTTTTTGCTGCAGGGCGTCGGAAAAAACACATTCATGCATGCATGGTCTGTTATAGGCCAGCTGCAGCGTCCCTTTTAACTGCTCTTTGATATACGCCGCATTGAGCACCGCCAGCTGGCTGGCCTTCTTCAGGTTATCTGCCCCCATGGTACGGATATAGCTGTAGGCCCGGAGCAGAACCGAAAAATTGCCATGGAAGGCATGGACCCTGCCAACGGAGTCGGGATTATCAAAATCGAGGCGATAGCCGTCTCCGTCTTTTATCGCTCTTGGCACGGGCAGATATTTTTCCAGCTCCCTGGTCACGCAGATCGGTCCGGCACCAGGACCGCCTCCGCCATGGGGTGTTGAAAAAGTTTTATGCAGATTCAGATGCAGCACATCAACACCGCAGCGGGCCGCATTGACAATCCCCATTATGGCATTCATATTGGCGCCGTCGCCATAGACCAGGCCGCCCTTTGCATGGACAATTTCGGCAATCTCCCGGATGTTGGTTTCAAAAAGTCCCAGAGTATTAGGGTTGGTGATCATGATTCCGGCGGTCTCTTCGTCCATCGCCTCGGCAATTGACTGCACCCTGAGAATACCATTGGGGCCGGACTTGATCGGCACCGGCTTATAACCGCACAAGGCCGCACTGGCGGGATTGGTCCCGTGGGCGGTATCAGGTATCAGGATCTTTGTTCTCTTCGAATCACGATCACGATGATAGGCGGCAAAAACCAGCATCCCGGCCAGCTCGCCGTGGGCACCGGCCGCCGGCTGCAAAGAAACTCCGGGGAGTCCGGTTATGGTGGCAAGATATTCCTGCAGCTCGTACATGATCTGCAGGTTTCCCTGCACGTATTCATCGGCCAGCATCGGATGGGCGGCGGCCAGCTCAGGGGTGGCCGCCACCTTCTCATTGATCTTGGGATTATATTTCATAGTGCACGATCCAAGCGGATACATGCCGCTGTCCACCCCGTAATTCCATTGGGACAGACGGGTATAATGGCGCACCACATCGACTTCACTCAGATCCGGAAAATCGGGGCCGATCCCCTGCAGCTCCAGCGGCAGCTCCGCAGCTGGAACATCGCTTGCAGGTATACTCATGCCTCGTCTTCCCGCCTTGCCCTTCTCCCAGAGTAATGGTTCGTCAAAAATCAATCCGCTCATTCCCGGTGTCTTTGTCATGGCTTCACCTCATTTACCACTGTATCGATCACATCTTTAGCAACTGTTTCCGTCACGCAAAACAGATATTTACCGGCAAGTTCAGGGTAAAAACGGCCAAGCTCCAGCCCGGCGACAATTTTCTTTTCCAGTAACCTGTTATAGATCGGTTGAAAATCCGGAGTAAATTCAACAACAAACTCATTGAAGGTCGGGGAGTCAAAAACGATTCGCGCCCCGCTCTGTTTCAGCTGGGCCTTGAAATATTCGGCCTTGTCGTAATTGAGCCGGGCCAGTTCCCGCAGCCCTGAGCCGCCGAGAGAAGACATATACATCGCCGCAATCAGGGTGCACACCCCCTGATTAGAACAGATATTCGACGTAGCCTTTTCCCGTCTTATATGCTGCTCTCTGGTCGAAAGGGTCAGGACAAAACCACGCTTGCCATCCAGATCAGTGGTTTCGCCGACCAGCCGTCCAGGCATATTGCGGATAAATTTATCCCGGCAGGCAAACATTCCGAGCCCGGCACCGCCAAATGATCTCGACATGCCAAAACTCTGCCCCTCGCCGCAGACGATGTCAGCCCCGCACTCCCCTGGATTTTTGACCAGACCGTAGGCAAGAGGCTCGGTAAAACAGGTGATAAAGAGCGCGCCATTCTCATGGATGGTCTGGCCGAGAGCCTCAAGGTCCTCAATGACACCAAAAAAATTCGGCGACTGAACAGCAACCGCAGCCAGCCCATCAATCTTGGCCAGGGTGGTCAGATCGGTGCGGCCATCTTTATCCACGGGCAGTTCAACCAGTTCATAATCTGACGGTTGCAGATAGGTTTTCGCCACCTGTCGGTAGTGCGGATGGATTGCTGCAGAAACCGCGACCTTGGTCTTTTTCTTTGCGATACGAAGCCCCATGAGCAGGGCCTCGGCAAGGGCCGAAGCGCCGTCGTAAATTGACGCATTGGCCACATCCATCCCCAGCAGCCGGGCAGTAAGAGTCTGGTATTCAAAGACCCCCTGCAGGGTACCCTGGGCCATTTCCGGCTGATAGGGGGTGTAGGCGGTGAGAAATTCGGATCGTCCCATAAGCGAACTTATCGTTACAGGAATATTGTGATGATAGCTGCCGGCACCAATCAGGACTTTATATTTATCACTGACCTGCACGGCCTGAGCGAGATCACTGATATGATCGGTCAACGCCCACTCATCAAGCGGTTCCGGTAAAGCCATTGTCCCTTCGTACCGACACCCGTCCGGAACCGAGCAGAAAAGCTCAGTCAAACTCTTTCTGCCGACTACCTCCAGCATTGCAGCTATTTCTTCATCAGTATGAGGTAAATAACGCATGGTCTTTATCCTTTGAGTAACTCCCGATATGCGCCAACAGAAAGAAGGTCGTCGAGTTCGCTCAGATCAGAAGGTTTAATTTCGATAATCCAGTTAACATAAGAATCCTGGTTGATCAGCTCCGGAGCATCACCAAGATCTTCATTTACCGCAACAACCTCCCCGCTTATCGGCATATAGAGTTCGGAAACGGCTTTAACAGATTCAAGTGTTCCGAATTCTTCGCCTTTTTCAAAGGTTGCCCCCACCTCGGGCAACTCAACATAGACGATATCACCCATCTGGTCCTGGGC
Organism: uncultured delta proteobacterium; assembly: GCA_963806525.1. Lineage (GTDB taxonomy): Bacteria > Desulfobacterota > Desulfobulbia > Desulfobulbales > Desulfocapsaceae > Desulforhopalus_A. Next base: position 75,035 of record CAWDYJ010000028.1, on the reverse strand, counting down.
ATAATCAGTCACTCCAACTTTGAGGGTATCGCCGCTCTCGGTAACCCATTCATGTTCATCGGTATACAACAACTCTTTGCCAAAAATCAGCTCGCTCAACTCTTTCACGACCCATACCTCCTCTTTTTAAGTTTTACCAATCAATCAACCATTGTCTTAATTGAGTTCCTTGCCGTTCTGTTCGGCCGCACATCCGCCCTTATTTCAACCTTTATTTTTCTCTTCCCGTCAGTCAGTATAACCTGCTCACCAGGAAGGTATTTTTTATCGAGCAGGACAAAACCGCAGCATAGTCCTTTGGCCTGGAAGTCTTTCATCCCGGCAACACTGACGATTTCACCATCCACCCGGTCTATCGCCATGTCCGTTGTGCAGGTAAGAATTGTACCGATCCTCTCCCCGGTTTCCGAGACGACGAAACTCGCTTCCCCGGCACCAATTTTGCGCGGATCAAAACCGGCAAAGGGGAGAGTATATTTGCTCCAGCTCTGCTTTTGCAAAGCCTCTCCACCGATAAAATCCTTACTGAAGGTCTTGCCGTCATCATTTAGCGGCAATGCAAACTCCCATGGAGTATGCAGAAAGGGCCACGACCCGATATCCTGATGGGAAAGCGGTAGAACCGCCCCGGCCCTGAGAGAATCTCTGGCGGCCAGTCCACAGGCCAGCAGCCCCATGGCTTCTCCCGCCTCAAGCACCATCGACCAGAGAGCAGTCAAACGATCAATCGCAACGAAGAGTTCAAACCCAAACTCTCCGGTGTACCCGGTTTTCGAGATTAACACCGGTGTACCGTCTGCCAGGGCGACGGGCTGGGCCGTCTGGAGATCGCCAAAACCGCCCTTGAATGAAAAATATACCAGTTGATCAAAAACAGAGGCCGGGTCTTGTAAAATTTTTTTCAGGATGCGGGCCGAATCCGGTCCCTGGATGTCCATTTTGCCAATACGATCGGTGAGATCAGTCACCACAACGTTTCGCTCTTCGGCGTTTTTTATTAATTGACCGGCAATTTCTCCACCCATTCCGGCATTCACTACCACCATAAAAGATTCGGCCTGCAATTGATAGACAATGGCATCATCTATGACGGTGCCGTCAGGATTGAGAAACACGCCGTAGACACATCGTCCGTCGACAAGTGGTGTTTTCCGCTGACACCGTTCAAGGTCTTTGCTCAAGCAGTACTGCAGCAGTGACCTTGCCCCCTCACCCCTGACTGATACCGCGGCCATATGGCTCGTATCAAAAATTCCAGCAGCCTGGATGACCGCCAGGTGCTCGGCCTTTGCCCCGGTCTTGTACCAGAGGGGCATATCATAGCCACCAAAAAGAGCCATGTTGGCGCCATGATCGACATGCCAGCTGTGCAGTACGGTTTCTTTCCGACTATCCATTTCACCACCCATTCCAGTTTTCCAGCGCCACCCCCAATCATTGTCAAGGTAAAGTAAGCGGCACCTTCAGATTAAAACTTTTATAAACAACAAAGGTTTCCACCGCCCGGACATTTTCCAGTTTTGCCACCTCCTCGGTATAAAACTGCAGCATGGTAAAGTCTTTGGTGAGCAGTACCGTAAGAATAAGGTCAAAACGACCCGTCACGACGCAGACAGATGTTACTCCTCGCAATTTACTGAACTCTTCACCCTTTTTGACCAGATCCATATCCTTTAACCGGACCCCGACCAGAACGACATTTTGATCAGGTACAGCATCAGGGTCAACGAGGGCGGTTATATCCAGAATGCCCTCTTCTTTCAGTTTTTTCACCCTGCCCCGGACTGTTCCTTCGGAAAGCGCCAGTAAATCGGCGATTTTTTTATACGCCATCCGTCCGTCCCGCAGGTGATTAATTATTGCCAGGTTAATTTCATCGATCTCCACACCAGACACCACCTTTTGTGTTATATCAATTTTATAGCGCATTCCGAAAACAATACGAAGAAATCACCGTAATGGACATTATATTTCGAATAAATTGTTTTCAAGCGACATATTATTACGATATTCGTATTTATATATCAAATATATTTTGCATATTCATCATTTTATGCACTATTTCAGTCAGAATCATCTCATCAACGTAAAAAATTCTCCGAAAATGGTTTCGTAAAAAGTATCTTTATCTAGAAATTTAAGCAGAGGTCCGTCAGTGATCGAGGTCACACCAGGAAGAGAAGACAGAATGTAACCATTGAGTGTTACTGCAGAATATAAAATATAGACCAGAACCGCATATTGTCCGTGAACCTGGAGAAAATCGAGACGCGGCTTGAAACTCGCCGGTCCGGCTCTTGTCGGTACCCCATTGTGGAATATTCAGGTATTAATGCGGAGAAGCTGCCAATTCATGATGCACCGCCTTGGCAAGAGACGCAACGGTATATGGTTTTTTGAGATACATTCCCGCACCGATCTCCTGGGCCGTCCTGACACTTAAAGTATCAGAGAATCCGCTGGCAATAACTGCTTTCTGGCCAATCTTGATAGTGTTAATTTTCTCATAGGTTGCAAGACCATCCATTCCATTCGGCATGATCATATCAAGGATGATAAGATCAAACTCAGCACTCCCTGCATTTTACAACGCTTCTTCTCCGGAATCAGGCAACTTCAACTTTATAGCCCAGCAGCTGCAGAATATTTTTGGCCAGATTCCGCTGTTCTTCCATGTCGTCCACCACCAGAATTCTCTGCCCCTTCCCATAAAATCCTGCAGCACTGTGTTTTTTTTCGCCAAAACAGGTTCACGGCTTGCCGGGAAATAAAGGGTAAATCGGGTACCATTGCCCGACTCACTGCGTAATATCTATAAATCCTTTATGATCTTTAATGGATCCCCATACCACTGACATCCCAAGTCCGGTTCCACTCCGCCCCATAATTTTATTGGTATAAAATGGTTCAAAAATCCTTTTAATTTCTGCGGGTGACATGCCGACTCCGGTATCATCGACTGAGAGTGCAGCATATTCACCAACCGGTATGGTCTCATAGCCGACCATATTCTTTCTCCATAAAACGATTCTCCGTGACAATCGTCATTTTTCCACACGCTTGCATTGCCTCAACTGCCATTACAAAACAGGTTCATCAATATTTTCGTAAGATGCACAGCGGAACCACGGATATTGAGAAGATCATTGTCAAGCTTCAACTCGACTTTGATTCCACGAACATTCTTTATGATGTCATCGTGCTCCGGACTGCTCATAAATTCATCAATTATATCATTAAGATTAATTATTATTTCCGAACCAACTCCCCTTCTTGCCAGAGCAAGCAGATCCAGAACGATTGCCGCCGCCCGTTCACCGGATTGTTTGATCGTCTGCAATGGCTTGGTCATAGGATCATCTGGTTTTCTTCCGACAAGGAGCATGTCCGGATAGCTGACGATCCCGGAGAGAATATTGTTGAGATCATGCGCCACACCACCGGCCAACATGCCGATCGCCTCCATCTTCTGAGCATTCTCTAAACGACTCTGTATCTCCACCTGCACGGTCACATCACGAATATCAATGACGTATCCATCAATTTCATCATTGTCAAGGTAGTAGGGGCTCAGGGTAATATCCCAATAGCTTGTACTCCTGGATCTTTACGCGAGCATGGTCTGTACACTCACCACCCGCCCTTGCAGACAGGAGAGAACAGACTCTTTAAGCTCTTTATTGAAAAAATCTATACCCTAAGAGCTCCGGGAGCGAAATATTTCCGAGATCTCTGGCAGAAGCCGCAACAGTATCACGATAGACACTGTTGACGAGAATATGTCGGTGCTCTTTGTCAATCAGGGCCATCGCATCACTGGAAGCCTCAACCATACGGGCGAACTTGCGCAGTTCCACCTCGGTTCTTTTGCGTTCTTCAATCTGCAGGTTCAATTGCTTATTTGTTTCAGAAAGTTCTTCTGTCCGTTTTTTGACTTTCGATCTAAAGAGCAGTGTTGCCGTAAAAAAGAATAAGGCGCTGCCGATCCCTGCGGCGAGCAATTGCCAAAACCAATCTGGTACACTTTTTTTCGTGTTAATGACCAGCCACCGACTAACTGCCTCATAGTAAAAAGAATCCTGATCATTTTTCGCAGCAGCGAGATACACATCAATCGTATTTAAAACCGCCTCGTTTTTTCTCTCCGGTGCGGCAAAACGCATTTCGATCGGATTGAAAATAATGGGTGTATCCTGAACATGATACTCAGCCTTTTTTTCATTGCCGTACAGACGATTGACCACACCAATATCAACATAGTTGGCGTTGAAGCATTTCGAAAACAGTCTCATATTCGTCAGTTTCAATAAATCTGCATGAAATATTAAAATCACTTGACCATTTTCTTTAGGGCTTCAGAAGGTGTATATCGCCCTGTTTGGCGGCAATTTTTTTACCGTCAAGCTCCATTAACGAAGTAACTCTCACGTTTGCTGAAGAGTACACTTCTCCCCAGTTGGCGATCACTGTCTCACTGGTAAAATCGACAAATTTCTCACGTTCTCTGGAAAAGGCAATGGCAGGAAGTATATCTATTGTCCCGGCTTTAAGACAGTCGTAAATTTCCGAAAAATGCCCGACGACGTACTCAATTTCCCAGTTTTCCTGCTGAGGCAATGTCATCAAGAATATCGATAAATAAACCCTGGACCTTACCGGTTTCACTCACAAAAATCGTCGGTTTGTTATTGTAGACACCTACCTTTAGACACCGTCTTACCATACAGACTAGACGGTAAAAACAAGGTCAGGAGTAAGATAGAATTAAGGAGATAAAAAAAATAATTTACTTTAGAATACTCTCTCCCAAATCTGCTTGAATTACGATTCATGTCGCAAACTATCCAGGTGATTATTAAGTTTCAGGTGGATTATTGTCGTTTCTGGATTGACTCAGCATAAGAGATGATTGGTGCTTTCTTAACGGGAGGCTTATAGACTTTATTCGTTATGTTAAGGACAATGGTACCATGGTTGTCAAATAATTTACTCTACTTTCAGCAGTGATCTCCTGGTTGCAACGAGCAGGACGTGGAGGAACATCATTTTTCTCATTGGCAGTGGATCGACAGAACAGCACCTTGACTCACCGCAGGGCCAGATAACCGCCAATAATCCGCGTCACCACGGTAACCAGACAGATAGCGGCAAAAACAGAAGCCAGCAGGGGAAAGTGACCGGGAAAAAAACAAAAAAGAGCGAAAAAAATCATTGTCTCCGTCCCTTCAGCAAGACCGGTCAGATAATATATTCCTTTCTGCGGATACACAATGTTTGTCATTCCCCTTCTCTCGGCCATTACGGCAAAGGCCAGAAAAGTGCTGCCTGTTCCGACAAAGCTAAAGAGCAGGACTGCTGCCGCAAGCCCATTGGCGTACGGTTCGCCAGGGCAAATCCCAGCACCACCGAGGCATAGAAGATAAAATCGAGAACGATATCAAGAAATCCTCCGCCGTCAGTAGCTCTGGTCATCCTTGCCAAGGCCCCATCGAGCCCGTCGCCAAACCTGTTGAGCACAATACAGATCAAGGCCAGCCAATACAGGTGCAGATACAGGGCCGGCATGGCCAACATACCAATGACAAATGCAGTAAAGGATACCTGATCCGGGCTTACAGCCGTATATTTTCAATCTTGCGGCAATCAGATCCAGAGGCTTGCGTACAAGTTGTATTGTCCAGCGATCCAGCATCTCTCTTCCTGCTCTCTCAGTTGGAGTGATGGCACGCATTAAAAGAGATCCAGAAATATCTGTTCTGCCTCGGTTGTGCCGATAAGAATAAGTTGTTCATTGGCTCTCAGAGGAATTAATGGATCTGGTCCGACAATTAGGTGGCCCTCTGACCTCATGGCTATGACCGAACAGCCGGTTTTTTGCCTGACCTTGCTTTCCACCAGATTCTTGCCGACCAGAGAGGTGGGCATGGGTCGGCTAAAAATATTCAACCCTTCAGTAAACATTGATATTTCATCACTTTTGACAATATTGATAATGCTGTTTGCCCCCATTGAAGCATAGGACATAACCAGATCGGCTCCAGCCATATGCAGCTTGGAGACGCTCCGCTCACTGGTCGCCCGACTGATAATCTGGATTTCCTGGCGCAGCTGACGACAGTAGAAGGCCAGATAGATGTTCATCGCATCATTGTGGGTAGTGATGATGACGGTCCTGGCCTCCATTACCCCGGCTTCTTGTAAGACCTTTATATCAGCCGCATCTCCCTCAATTAAATTTACCCCTCTTTCCATTGTGCGATTGAGGCGTTTTTCTACAATCCGGTAGCTGATTCCATGCTTTTCAAGTATTTCCGCGGCAGAAAGTCCCTACCCGCCCACCCCCGAGAATGAGCACCGGGGCATCGGGAGAATGGGCTTTTCCCGGGGTGGCATAATGGGTTTCAAATCTATCCAGCTGCTTTCTGGTACCGGCCAGAAGAAGCAGCGTTTTCGAACTGATGACCGTCTGGGGTCTGGGAACTTCGAACCTGCCCTTCTCCCAGAGCCCAACCACAGTCACCCCGGTCTGCCCCCGCATACCTATTTCCAGTCAGACTTTTCCCAGCCAGGGAGGTCTGCATTGCCGATATCTCCGCGATATGTAATTTATCGAAGCTGCTGACGATGTTAACGGGTCTCCCCAGTCCCAGGGTTCGATTACCCAGGGCATGGCCGAGCATTTTGGCAAACTGAAACACATGTGTGTTACCGGGAAACTGGAGGATATCGAGGGAATTTTCATGATTGGCGCTGGTCACGATGGGAACAGTCCGGGTTATCTCGCGCACGGTAAAAGCGACGGAAGTATTTATCATGTCATCACTTGTTGCGACAACGAGAGCAGCGTCCTTCACTCTGAGACGATGAAAGGTTTCAGGGTCATCGGGTTCTCCGACAACAACCTTGTATCCGGCCTCATAGAGCTCGGATGCCCGCTGCAACTCATCGACCACGAGCACATATTGAAAAGCCCTTCTGTTCAGCTTGGCGACCAGCTTTTCCGTTATCGGGTCGAGATGCGTAATGATAATATGACCGGAAGTACCCTCAGGCAGGGCCCTTGGAGTACGACTCTTTGACTGCGCCTCCAGCCATGGCGAATAGAAAAACTGGATAAAGGTAAACGGCAGCATGATCAGCAGCAGGATGACACCCGATCCCAGCACCATTATGGTAAAGAGCAGCCCCAGATCGGTGTGGAAGGTGATATCCCCAAAGCCAAGGGTGGACATGACGGTAAGGGTCCAATACAAACCGGTCACCCAGCTAAACTCCCGCCCCTCATAGAGCATGAGCATATGAAAAAGGATGCTGTACAAACCAATTGTCAGAAATATAAACGCGACAAATTTCGACAGCAGGACCATATTTTTTCTGGTCGTTTTATTCTGAAAGAAATACAGCAGTTGGGATGGTAAAAATTTCATACGTAACGGGAAAAACCTCAAAAAATGTCTATTTTAGTTTTATATTGTTACTATGCTTACGTTAAATTTCACCCTGAACGAAATATCTTTCGCAATCGAGGCGCCTGATAAATTTTTCCGAGCAACGATAGGGCCGGGAGAAAATCTCCTTCAGGCCGTTTCTCGAGAGATTGATTTTGACAACAACGAAAGTTAGGTGCGTATGGGGTTTCAGAACTATATACGCCAGGTTTCATGTGAAGGCGAGCATTAACTTGTTATTATCTTAAAAAACGGCTGGAGTCAAACGGCGCTGGTACTGCCAGATCCGGGTGAACTCCACCCTCTTATACACTGATATGTATTTGGCAAAGCTATCAAATGGTTCGGCAACCAGCTATCAAATTCGTACGTCAAGCCAGACAGCAGAGAACTCTTTTAGTTACCGAATAATTTATGACCTGGGTCATAACCCCCGTCGTTTTATCGACCATTTCGAAGACCATATTGCCCTTTTTGACAGCGACCTGATCGAAGCTGTCTCGCATCATTCACAAGGCGATGCTGAGTCAGAACTCGAACATCTGCTCTATGATTTTCTGCCTGAGGAGACAAAACGACGGTTCTCCATGCGCCAGATACGCAGCAGATATCAACCAGGCCCTTTGACTATAACTGATCGAGAGGAAATTGCCCGTCAAGTCCATCTCTTTGATCGTCGACGGCTCTATTATCTTCGCTACGGGGCAGTTGATCAGAGCCGCCTTTCCCGGCTGCATGAAAAATGCTGCCGACCGCTTCTTGGCCAGAGCCGCGATGAACGTGAATACTATTTTACCCTTGAAGAGGCGGTCCTTGACCCCGGCAAGTACCTCCAGTATGTCTATGCCATTTTCAATCTTCAGCAATACTTCTCAGAGTCTTTTGCCCCATGGCTGCCGGAATCACTTGCCCTGCATGAAATGGCGGAACATTTCGAGACCGAGCTTTGCCGGTTAAACAGGGACAGTGGCTTTTGGCAGGACGAGGAGACCACCCAATTTTTACACCACCACCTGTCCCGTTACCTCATCATGTTTTTCGACTACGCCCCGGCCCACCGGTCATTTTTTGCGGATTATGCCAAAACATTTATGGCGGGCCATCGAACATTTCGCTGGCCGGAAAGAACAATGACCAGATCTCCGGAAAAAGTTGCTGAAATATTTGCAACGTCGCACCAGGAACTCAAAAAAATGGACCGGGAACAACTCAACCGACTCTACCGACGAAAAGCCATGCAGCTCCACCCCGACAGAGGCGGGGACCATGACCTTTTTATCGAACTCACCGAAGTGTACAACGAACTGCTCGAGGACCAAATAGTTTCCGCAGTCGAAGCCATTGGTCCTTTCTCCTGGCCGTTTTATCCCATAGGATACAAAATATCTTTGTGCACCTCATCACATCGGGCAAGGGTCTCGTCAGACAGGACAAGATCCAGTGCAGCCAGTGATTCTTCCAGCTGCTGACAACTGTTGGCCCCGATAATGGTCGAGGCCACAAAGTCAAACTGCTTGCTCCAGGCAATAGCAAGAGTTGCCGGAGCAATGGACAGATCTGCGGCAATCTCCATATACCTGGCGGTGGAGGCCAGAGTTTTGGTATTGAGAAACCGATCCGCCATCCTCTGCACCCTCACTTCAGGTGAATTGAGATAACGGGTAAATCGGCCGGATGCCTGGGGATCTTTATTATACTTGCCGCTGAGCACCCCACCGGCCATCGGAGAATACGGCAGCAGGGAGATTTCTTCCTGTCGGCACATCAGCACCATTTCATCTAAAAACCTGCGGTTCAGCAGCGAAAAATTATTTTGAATCGATTCAAACCTTCTGTAACCATGACGCTCGGCAGCCATGTTCGCCTTGGTCATCCCATAGGCGGTATCATTGGACGTCCCCAGATAGCGCACCTTGCCTGCCTGCACCAGTCTATCAAAAACCTCCATACTCTGCTTTTTTGGGGACGATGTCATCCGGCCAGTGCATCTGATAAAGATCGATATAGTCGGTCTGTAATCTCTTGAGGCTCCCTTCGACAGCTCTGTTGATATGATGGGCATCGACGGAGGTAAGACCGCCCCGCACCGGCGGAACAAACCATCCCGAAGCCGCACCAACTACCTTGGTGGCCAGGATCACCGAATCACGATTCTTGGTTTTGAGCCATTCGCCAACGATCTGCCTCGGTTATTCCAACAGTCTCAGCCTGCGGAGGAACCGGATAGATCTCTGCAGTATCAAAGAAGTTTATGCCGGCATCGTAGGCCATATCCATTATGGCAAAGGCCTCTTTTTTATCGATAGTGGACCCAAAGGTCATTGTTCCAAGACAGATCGGGCTTACCCGCAGCCCGGTTTTACCAATATATCTGAAATCCACTGTTATTCTCCTTTAACCATGGGGTGCTGAAGTTCATCAAACCCTATAAAATTGATCAATCCCGAAGAAATACCTGCAATGGAAATTAAGGGTTGATAACTGATTGGCAAATTCGTACTCTCTTTTATAGACTGCAGAATGAAGACTCGACAAGGTTTTTATCATAAATTGGCAATATTTAGAAGAAAGCAAAAAGTTAGCGAGGTTTTAAAATGCATGTGAAGAAAAAAAGTGCCATCGATGAACAGACCAAAAAATTAGAAGAAGATGAGGCCATCGAGAGAGCATTAGTACAGATGGAGTTGATCTACAAATCCCGATGCGTGCAGCCGCCAGGTGGCAGCAACGTCACTATAAGGGAGATTAAAAAGGACGAATAAGGTATTATTGATTGATTCTGCTCGAACAAACCCATGCCAGAGGCATTGGACCGTTTAACGACAAAGCAGGAATAACCGACCCCTCGGCCGCCGACTTAACACCCCTGATGATACAAGATATAACCTCCAAGCTCTATGCGGATACCCCACAGGAACGGCTTGTATCATTATACGAGCTTCACCGGTCTCTTAGGGATCGTTGCCAGTAGAGCACTCTGGGCGAGCGATATCAGGTACATGAATGATTCAGCCGAACTCAAGCATACGGCTGACCTTATCCATACAGAAATTACCCAAAGAATAAGGGCTGGCCATAAAAAACCTGACCTCCTTAACCAGTTTCTCGACTGGGTCACCCATCGTATCACCAACGGTCATATGCTTTTTGCCTCTTCCTTCCGATCAAACGGCAACCTGCTCAGTCAGTGGCGCGGTTACAGCCGACTGGGTAAAGGGGTAAGTCTCGGCTTTGATCCTGGATATATCCTGCGCTGTGCCCGAGCAGCAGTCTTTTCAGATTGGCAGATGCATCTACTGCAGTAAAAGCCAGAAACTTTTGATAAGCCAGGTGATTGATGCCGTTGAAGCTCTCGCAGAGGAGTGCTGCACCGACAGCGAGCAGTGAGCAGAATCCCCGTCGAACACTCGTATCACGCCATTTTCCATCTGATAGAAAGTGACCTGCTGCGCATCGCTGCAATCCTCAAACACCCGTCGTTTGCCGAAGAAGAGGAGTGGCGCATCGTCTCTCCAGTCATTACCGACTACGTCAAGGCACCGGTCCTGTTCCGTGAGGGCGCATCAATGCTGGTACCCTATATCGAATTTAACCTTATTGCCCGGGGAAACTCCCCTATCGCCCTGGAACATCTCTTTTTAGGCCCCACTCCCAATATCACTATCTCGATGAACTCCCTGACCATGTTCCTGGCAAAAAACGGCATCCGACCTGACAATGGGATCTCCTACTGCCAGATTCCTTTCCGCGCCAGATAATGAGCCACATACACCCTTTTTGACCGCCCCATTTTAACAGTTATTGAAAGATGCCGGGCCTCTTTTTAAGGTTTTGCATTTTATCTGAAAGTCCATTAATATGCGAGGGTTCCATTTTGCGCTATCAATTATGCTTCCCAATCAGCCTTATAACACTACCCCGTAAAATCACTACGATTCGAGTAAAGAAGGAAAACAATGGCCCATCTCATTGAGCTCTACGACACCACCCTCCGCGACGGAACCCAGGCAGAAAATTTCAACCTTTCCGTTGAAGACAAGATCCGCATCACTCTTGCCCTCGATGAACTCGGCATCGATTTTATCGAAGGAGGATGGCCGGGATCCAATCCTGTCTCTGTCGAATATTTCGAAAAAATGCAGAATGTCGAGCTCAAACATGCCAAACTGGCGGCCTTCGGCTCGACACGTCATTTTCGCAATAGACCGGAAAAAGATCCCAACCTTCTTGCACTTCTCAATGCCAAGACCCCGGCCATAACCATTTTTGGCAAAAGCTGGGATATTCACGTAAGAGATGCTCTGCACATCGAACTGGAAGATAATCTGCTGATCATCCAGGATACACTCACCTTCCTGCGGCCCTTTGTCGAACACCTCTTCTATGATGCCGAACACTTCTTTGATGGTTTTAAAAACAACGAAGAATACGCTCTTGAAACCTTGGCAAGTGCTGCGGACGGAGGAGCAGAAACGATCATTCTCTGCGACACCAACGGCGGCACACTGCCCCATGAAATTCCGCAGATAATCAACAGGGTCAAACAGTATCTGGCCGAAAAAGACAGAACCGTACATCTCGGAATCCATGCACACAACGACTCGGAAACAGCAGTGGCCAATAGCCTTATCGCCGTCTCCGACTGCAAGGTCAGGCAGGTCCAGGGGACAATGAACGGCTTTGGCGAAAGATGCGGCAATGCCAATTTAACCTCCATTATCCCGGCTCTGGTTTTTAAAATGGGAGTGGAATGCGAGGTACGTAAACATATCGACAATCTCTACACCGCCTCGCGCCTTGTCAATGAACTGGCCAATCTGCCCCACAATCGCTATCAACCCTATGTCGGCGCATCAGCCTTTGCCCATAAAGGCGGCATCCATGTCAGTGCCGTGAAGCAAAACCCACTGACCTACGAGCATATTGCCCCGGACAAGGTCGGCAATATTCGCCGAATCCTCATCTCCGACCAGTCCGGACGGGCCAACATTCTCCATAAGGCAAAACAGTGGGGTCTAAAACTCGAAGCCGACGATCCTGTACTGGCAACCATCATCAGTGAATTAAAAGAACTTGAAAACCAGGGCTTCCAATACGAAGGGGCCGAGGCGAGTTTCGAGCTGCTTATGCGACGGGCTATGGGGCTGCAACGGAACTACTTCAAATTTGAGAGTTTCAGGGTAATGAACCATAAATACCGGATGGACAAACCCCCGCTCACCGAGGCAACAATCCGGCTTTTCATTGGCGGCAGCGAGGTACATACCGCAGCAATGGGCGATGGTCCGGTCAATGCCCTTGACTGTGCCATCCGCAAGGCCCTCATGCGGCTTTTACCCATGCCTTGAAGAGATGGAACTGACCGACTACAAAGTCCGGGTCCTCTCCGGCGAACACGGCACCCAGGCACGGGTCCGGGTCCTGGTGGACAGCAAAGATCCGGTGTGTAACTGGGGGACAGTCGGGGTTTCGGTCAATATCATTGAAGCAAGCTGGCAGGCGCTTGTTGACAGTATTACCTACAAGCTCATGAAAGAGGACAAGAAGAAGCTGGCTGAAGAAAGAGCTTCGCAAAAATTGGCAGAGAATTCAACCCCAAGACAACGGAAAAGCTATGAAAGATGACAAACAATTCCCAAAATTAATCCCCTTGCACCAATTGTCTCCTCGGAACATCTCACCTCGCCGGATTCCTGGCCTCTCAGTGAATTCGAATACGGGATGATCATCGCCCATAACGCTTTTTCAAGATGGATGATTCGCTGCATGCATGCCGCAGGATATGCCGATTTCAGCCCTCTGGATGTCTTGGTCCTGCACAATGTCAACCACCGAAATCGCCCGAAACGGTTGGTCGATATCTGCTTCGTCCTGCATGTCGAAGATCAGCACACCGTCAATTATTCTTTGAAAAAACTGGTCAAAGGGGAACTGGTCGAACGTGAAAAACACGGCAAAGAGATTTTTTATTTTACCACGGCGCAAGGCACAGAGGCCTGTAAACGGTACCGGGAGATACGCGAGAGGTGTCTTACCTCAGCCTATCGAAGTCTCGACAAGGAGGGATCGGAAATAAGCCAGGCCGCGGCCCTGCTCAGGCTGATGTCCGGGCTTGTACGATCAGGCATCGCGGGCCGCATCTCTCTTTAAAAGAGTCAGCTTCTCAGCATGAGAAATCCGAGTTCAGCTCACCCCATCATATTGGGCAAGCACGGTCTACAATCTCGAGGAAAGCGCACAATCAAGGCCAGGCCAACCAGCAGCAACAAAAAGAAAGGTGCCGCGGCATAGGCCACTTTTAAAATATCCATTCCGGTCAAGCCCTGGATGACAAACAGGTTGAATCCCACCGGCGGCGTGATCTGGGCCATTTCGACGACGATGACCACAAAAATCCCAAACCAGAGCGGATCAATCCCGGCCTGCTCGACCATCGGCATGACCACCGAAGTCGTCAGCACCACCACGGAAATACCGTCGAGAAAACAACCCATGATAATAAAAAACAAGGTCAGCGCCCCAAGAAGCGCATAGGGCGACAGATTCATGCCGCCGATCCAGACCGCCAGCATCTTGGGGATGCCGGTAAAGCCCATGGCAACTGTGAGAAATGCCGCACCGGCAAGGATAAAGGCGATCATGCAGGAGGTTTTGGTCGCCCCCATCAGGCCGTCGAGAAAGGTCTTTTTTGACAGAGACCCGGTATACTTTGAAAGCACCAGGGCCAGCAGCACGCCAACCGCTGCCGCATCGGTGGGCGATGCTATGCCGGAATAGATTGAGCCGATCACCCCGACAATCAGCAGACAGACCGGAATCAGCCTGCGGGAACGATTGCAACTTTTCTTTTAATGGCAGGGACGGTTCCCCCGCAGGGATTGCCTTGGGATGCAGCAGGGACCAGACCACCACATACCCGACAAAAAGAGTAACCAGCAGGCAGCCCGGCAGAACTCCGGCGATAAAAAGCCGGGCAATCGACTGTTCCGTCGCCACACCATAGACGATAAGAATGATCGACGGCGGAATAAGCAAGCCCAGGGTGGCCGACCCGGCCAGGGTGCCGACCATCATATTTACCGGATAGTTGCGTCTGGCAAGCTCGGGAATGGACATCTTGCCGATGGTTGCCGCAGTCGCAGCGGAAGAACCGGAAACCGCGGCAAAAATACCACAGCCAAGAATATTCACATGGAGAAGCCGGCCGGGAAGATGGGTCAGCCACGGCGACAGCCCGGTAAACATATCTTCCGACAGACGGGAGCGAAAAAGAATCTCTCCCATCCAGATAAAAAGAGGCAGGGCCGCCAAAGCCCAGCCGTTGCTTGCACCCCAGATGGTGGTGGCCATCACTTCCCCCAGAGGGGCATCGGAAAAAAGAGCCATCCCGGCCATGCCCACAGCCAGGAGCGAAAAAGCCACCCAGATACCGCTGCCCAGCAGAAAAAACAGCAGAAGAAGTAAAACCAGGGTCAAGGTTATTTCAGACATCGCTTTCCTTTCCTCCTAATTTGCGGACTGAAGATGTATCGATCTCTACCTGACTTGCTCCGCCGTCAGGAGCTCTTCTCCCTTTCCTGCGTAGCAGGCAGTATGTCCCACGACATACAGCCACCAGTTCATCAAAGAGCGCCACGAAGAGATCACCAGACCAAAGAGCATTGCCGCCTGGGGTATCCAGATAGGCACGGCAATCATTCCCGATGAAAGATCATGATAGGTATAGGATTCATAGGTCAGCATGGCCGTATACCAGGTGAAATAGAGGGTTACAGCCAGGCCGAAACCGATGCACCAGATTTCAACCAGTCGGTGCATTTTTTCCGGCAATCGACTGACCAGCAAGACAACCCTGATATGCGCCCCTTCCCGCAGGGTATAGGCAAGGATAAAAAAGAGGCGGCAGCCAGCAGAAAACCGGTAAAATCGGCGTAGGAGGGAATGGTCAGACCGATGGCGACTCCCGGTCAGAATGGTGCTGAGCCGATCAAGCAGATTGAGCAGCACCTGGCAGACAACCAGCAGACAGATCAGCGCTATACAGCCTGCACCAAGCCAGCAGCTTGCCTTATATAGAACGTCCAACCATCTGCGCATATGTCCTCTTTTACCGGCCGTTGCCTCAGAAAGGCAACGGCCGGAGTTCTGTTCGCCCAGCGAAATCAGCCGTGGACCTTACTTTGCCTGGTAGGCCTCAAGAAGTGCTGCCCTTCCGGGCCGGCATGTCTTTTTCCATTCTTCCAGCATAGAAGCGCCTATCTGCTTTCAGCCCCGCCATAAGTTCCGGGCTGGGAGTAACGACTGTCATGCCATTTTCTTTAAGGATGGCTGTCTTCTCGGCGGTCTCTTTTTTGCTCATCTCCCACCCTCTTACCTCGGCCGCTTTTGCCGCAGTCAGAACAGCCTCCTGGGTTTTTTTGTCAAGTTTTCTAAAGGCTTTCTTGTTGACCACGACAATATTTTTCGGGCAGCCAGGCCTGAATATCGGTGTAATAGGTGACGAAGTCCCATGCCTTGGAATTTGCCCCGGTGGAGGGTGAGGTGATCATCGCCTCGACCCGGCTGGTGGCAAATGCCTGTGGAATATCGGGAACCTCTACCTGGGTCGGGGCGGCGCCGATTTTGTTGGCAAAGAGCTCCAGCGTTGCATTATAGGCCCTGAATTTAATACCTTTCAGGTCATCGACTGTCTTGATTTCTTTTTTGGTATAGAGTCCCTGGGGCGGCCAGGGTACGGAAAAAAGCGGCATCAGTCCCTGCTTGTCCAGGAGCTCGGTTATAATCGGACGCTGGGCGTCCCAGAGCTTTTTGGCCTCCTCATAGTTGGTGGCCAGAAAAGGCTGGGAATCGGCGCCAAACACCGCTTGTTCATTGGAGAGCAGGGAAAGAAAAAATTCTCCGATAGGAACCTGCCCTCCGCGAACAGCATTTTTAATTTCAGGATGTTTAAAAAGAGATCCGGCGGAATGAATCTTGATGGTCAGTTCCCCGCCTGTCGCCTTGGCCACATCTTCAGCAAAGATGGCGATATTTTGGGTATGAAAGGTCTTATCCGGATACGGGGTCGGCATATCCCAGCTGGTGGCCATCGCCCCCACTGTCATCCCCAGACCAATAACCATTCCTGTTAACGCAGCTAAAGCATTCTTACGTACATTCATCCTCAATTCCTCCTGATGATGTTTATTTATTTGTCAATTAATACTTCGCACTTCAGCCCCCAACACAGCAATGAAAAATATGATAAACTTACAGCCTTCAGAGAAAAGCAACAACGTAAATAATGGTATTGACTTTCTCAACTATCCTTGCAATTATCACAGAATAATGACATTTTGTCGATATAAAAATCATTATGTCTCACATTTTTGTTCAATTTATCATATGTCATAACATCATGATGTTGTCAATTCAGCAGAGCTTGATGCTGAGCTATCCAGGGGGAGGCAGATAATGACACAATGGCAGATATGGATTGATCGCGGCGGAACCTTTACCGACATTGTCGCCAAAAAACCGGACGGAAGCCTTGTCACCCACAAACTTCTCTCGGAAAACCCGGAAAAATACCAGGATGCCGCCGTCCATGGAATCCGCCAACTCCTTAACATCGCACCTTCTGCACCGATCCCGGAAAAGTTAATCGGTGCCGTCAAAATGGGCACCACCGTCGCCACCAATGCTCTGCTCGAGCGCAAAGGCGACCGCACCCTTCTGGTGACCACCAGAGGCTTCGGCGATGCCCTGCGAATCGGCTACCAGACCCGTCCTGATCTTTTTGCCCGCCATATCGTTCTGCCGGAAATGCTCTATGAAGAAGTGCTGGAGATTCCCGAACGGGTTTCAGCACAGGGTGAAATCATCACCTCTCTTGACGAAAAAACTGCCGGAATCGGGCTACAAAAAGCCTTCGATCGTGGTATCCGCGCGGTGGCCATCGTTTTCATGCACGGCTATCGCTACCCTGAGCATGAACAAAAGGTTGCCGAAATCGCCAAAGAGATCGGTTTTACCCAGATTTCCGTAAGCCACCGGGTCAGCCCCTTGATGAAACTGGTCTCCCGGGGCGACACCACCGTGGTCGACGCCTATCTCTCACCCATTCTCAGGCGGTATGTCGATCAGATCGCCGCACAACTCGGCAGCTCCGGAGCATTCAGGCCCAAAACTGATGTTCATGCAGTCAAACGGCGGCCTGACCGATGCCCAGCTGTTTCAGGGAAAGGATGCCATCCTTTCCGGCCCGGCCGGTGGGGTGGTCGGCATGGTCAAGACGGCAGCCATGGCCGGCTTTACCAAACTTATTGGTTTTGATATGGGCGGCACCTCCACCGATGTCGCCCATTACAACGGCGAATACGAAAGAAGCTTTGAAACGATGGTGGCCGGAGTGCGCATGCGTGCACCGATGATGCATATCCACACCGTTGCCGCCGGCGGCGGATCGATCCTCAATTTTGATGGAGCCAGGTACCGGGTCGGCCCCGAATCCGCCGGCGCCAATCCCGGCCCTGCCTGTTATCGCCGGGGCGGTCCGCTTGACGGTTACCGACTGCAATGTTATTCTAGGCAAAATCCAACCGAAATATTTTCCCCAGGTCTTTGGTGAAAATGGCAACCAGCCTCTTGATACCAGATCGGTACGAAGCGGCTTTCTCAGCCCTGGCCAAAACCATTGCCAAAGCTACCGGTATTCCTGCGCAATCCCCGGAAAAAATCGCCGAAGGTTTTTTGCGCATTGCCGTAGAAAACATGGCCAATGCCATCAAAAAAATATCCGTCCAGCGGGGCTATGATGTAACCGAATACACCCTGAACTGCTTTGGCGGCGCAGGCGGTCAGCATGCCTGCCTGGTCGCCGATGCCCTGGGAATGAAAAGAGTCTTCCTGCATCCCTTTGCAGGTGTTTTATCCGCCTACGGAATGGGTCTTGCCGATATCAGGGCTCTTCGCGAGAGTGCATCTGGAATTCCCCCTTAATGACGAAGCACTCGCAGCACATCGACAATGCCTGTCATCCGCTGATTGCAGAAGTGGAAGATGAAGTTATTGCCCAGGATATCGACAAAAATCTTATCCAAATACTCTCGCAAAGCTCACCTCCGCTATGAAGGCACCGACAGCGCCCTCCTTGTCGATATCGGCAGCCTCCAAGAGATGACCGAGGCCTTTGAACAAGCCCATAAACAGAGATTTGGCTTTATCGCCAGAGAAAGAGGGCTGGTTGTCGAAGCGCTCTCGGTTGAGGCAGTGGGTGCAACCGAATCAATAATCGACGAGCAAAAACCGGCAGCTGCCGCAGCCCATTCCACCGATCGCCGCACGCATACAGTGCAGATGGTCAGTTGCGGTCAGTACCATGACACCCCGCTTTATCTTCGAGACGATTTACTGACCGGACAGAAAATCATCGGTCCTGCGATCATCGCCGAACAGACCGGCACGGTGGTCGTGGAAGATGGCTGGTCGGCAGAAACAAACAACCAGGGTCATCTCATTCTTGAGCGATACCGGGCAGAGACCAGAACCAGCATGCCATTGGCACCATCCGCCGATCCGGTCATGCTCGAGGTCTTCAATAACCTCTTTATGTCCATTGCCGAGCAGATGGGGGCGACACTTGCCAACACTGCCTATTCCGTCAATATCAAGGAGCGGCTGGATTTTTCCTGCGCCCTGTTCGATCCAGACGGCAAACTGGTCGCCAATGCTCCCCATGTCCCTGTCCACCTTGGATCGATGGGGGAATCGATCAACACAGTCATCAGGGAGAACCGCACCAGCATGCGGCCCGGCAATGTCTATATGCTGAACGCCCCCTACAACGGCGGCACCCACCTTCCGGATGTAACAGTCATCACACCCGTTTTTGCCAGAGACGGACCAGAGGTCACTCTTTTATGTCGCCTCAAGAGGACATCATGCAGATATTGGCGGCCGTACCCCGGGATCATCTCCTCCCGACAGCCACCATATCGAGGAAGAAGGCGTGCTAATTGACAATTTTCTGCTCGTCAGAGAGGGCGTGCTGCAAGAGCAGGAAACCCGCGCCCTGCTCGGCTCCGGCAGTTATCCCTGTCGCAATATTGACCAGAATATGGCCGATCTTTCCGCCCAGATCGCCGCCAATGAAACCGGGGTCAGAGAGCTGAGAAAAATGGTGGACAATTTCGGCACTCGAAGTGGTCCATGCCTATATGCAGCATGTCCAGGATAATGCTGAAGAATCTGTGCGCAGAGTGCTCGATGTCCTGCAGGATTGCAATTTTGTCTATCCGATGGACGGTGGCCGGCAGATCCAGGTGAGTATCTCCGTGAACCGACAAAAGCGGGAAGCCACCATCGATTTCACCGGCACTTCTCCCCAGAGCGAAGGCAACTACAATGCCCCCACGGCGGTTTGTAAGGCGGCAGTGCTCTATGTCTTTCGCACCCTTGTTGCCGACAATATCCCTCTCAATGAAGGATGCATGAAACCGCTCAGGCTGATCATTCCGCCAAAATCCATGATCAGTCCGGAATATCCTGCGGCGGTCATCTCCGGCAATACCGAGGTCTCCCAGGCAATCACCGATGCCCTGTTCGGCGCCCTTGGCCTCCTCGCCTCATCCCAGGGAACCATGAACAATTTTGTCTACGGCAATGCAACCCATCAGAACTACGAGACCATCTGCGGCGGGACCGGGGCAGGACCCGACCATCCCGGCACCAGCGCCGTACACAGCCATATGACCAATACCAGAATGACCGATCCGGAGGTTGTTGAATGGCGTTTTCCGGTGCGGGTTGAATCTTTTTCCATTCGACACGGTTCCGGCGGGACAGGAAAATTTCCAGGCGGTGATGGCGTGATCAGAAAAATACGCTTTCTTGAACCGATGACCGCCACGGTCCTCTCCTCCCACCGGGAGACCGAACCCTATGGCCTCGCCGGAGGCGGAGCAGGAAAAAAAGGGGAGAACAGTGTTCTGCATCCGGACGGTACCATCACACCTTTAGCCGGTAACGATGAGGTTTTTTTGTCGCCCAATGACATTTTCATAATCAAAACTCCAGGCGGAGGCGGCTTATGGAAAACGAACAAAACCAAAATGTTACGATTTTGATATTTGTCATCAATACTACTGATGCGAAAAATGCTGCTCTCATTGTCTCCTTGAGCTGGATTCCTCATAAACATTATGGTATCTTTGCTTCTGTTTGTGCTTAACAAGATGTTTTTGTGATACAATCGAAACCCCGAGAAACGGGAACTCATACCTTTCCTACAAAGGAGAACCACATGAAAACCCCAGTACGTGTCGCAATCACCGGTGCCGCCGGACAAATCAGCTATTCCCTTATATTCCGCGTCGCAGCGGGTGATATGCTCGGAAAAGACCAACCGGTTATACTTCAACTCCTCGAAATTCCACCCGCGATGGGTGCCCTGGCTGGCGTCGTTATGGAAATCAACGACTGCGCATTCCCTCTGGTTGCCGGTATCGTGACCACCGATGATCCAAACGTTGCCTTTAAAGATGCTGATTATGCCCTTCTGGTCGGTTCAAGACCACGTGGTCCCGGCATGGAGCGCTCCGATCTGCTGAAAGCAAACGGCGCAATTTTTACCGTTCAGGGCAAAGCCCTCAACGATCATGCCAGCCATAACGTTAAGGTACTGGTTGTCGGTAACCCCGCCAATACCAATGCCCTTATCGCCATGAAAAATGCTCCGGACCTCAATCCCCGCAACTTCACAGCGATGATGCGTCTTGACCATAACCGTTCCCTGTCGCAAATCGCCGCCAAAACCGGGAGCCATTCCACGAAAGTTGAAAAAATGGTGGTATGGGGCAACCATTCCGCCACCCAGTTTCCTGACATCAGCTTTGCAACGGTAGACGGCGTTCCGGTCAAAGATAAAGTAGACAACGACTGGTATGTAAACGAATTTATTCCGACAGTACAGCAGCGCGGCGCGGCAATCATCAAAGCCCGCGGCGCCTCCAGTGCAGCATCAGCTGCTTCTGCAGCCGTTGACCATATGCGTGACTGGGCCCTGGGCTCAAACGGCGGATGGGTCAGCATGGGTGTTTTCAGCGGTGGCAACAGCTACGGCATCAATGAAGATATCATGTACGCCCTGCCTATCACCTGTGAAAATGGTGAATGGAAAGAAGTTAAAGGTCTGGAAATCAGCGACTTCGCCCGCAAAATGATGAGTGCGACGGAAGCAGAACTGGTTTCCGAGAAAGAGGCCATCGCCGACCTGCTGTAAGATAATTTCACAGACTCGACATCTTATCAAATAAAAAAGGCAGTTTTCCGCTGGGCGGAAGACTGCCTTTTTTATTCTTTGCCAAGGTGACTGGAACAATTTCCTGTTTATCGACTCCCTGAGATAATCCCCTGGATTCGCCTGCCGTATTCTTTTTTCAGATTGTCGAGATAATTTTTGTCGACCTGTCCCTTCCACGTTTTGACCTGATAAAAACGTTTGGGAATAGAAAAATTATCCGGATCAAAGCCGGTCTGCGCCCGAACCTTCCAGCGCAAGGTTCTGATATTCTCAGCAACCTTGGGAATCGTTCCGGATAAAGTAGTCAAACCCGACTACCCGCAAACACTCCGCCAACAGCTCCTCGGTATAAACAGATCGGGCAAAAAGACAGCCAACCATCGAGGTGAGAAAAGCGCGGCCAGGTTCGTCGGCGATCAGAAAATCAACCGCGCCAGTCACATCTTTTTCTGCATTCTTCTGATCATAACTGTAGGCCCCGGTGTCCAGGTGGGAGTGCCTGAAACCAAGGGTCTGAGCAGCAAAATACAGCTCTCCGGTGGCATAACCAGCCATTTCCTGACCGAGCACACAACCAAAATCACCGCCGCCATAGACCGCGGCCGCTTTAAGAGTGCCCTGCCCAAGGAGCCGGTAGAAGTCGTTGCTTCCCCGGCCAAGATGCCTTGCCGCCTGCTGATAGGCGACAGCATCTCCGAAAGTGAGAGGAACCAGGGTTTCTTTCTCGGAGATCAACCCCTGCTCCGTAGCCTCCGTCGCCCAGCCAAGGGCAACCCCGCTGGACATCGCATCGAGCCCCACCTTTTCCATAACATCAAGAATTCGCAGAACATCGAAACTGTTGGTCACCCCCAACATGGTTCCGGCAGCAAAGATCGGTTCATAATCATAGGCCACCTGATGATAGTGATAGCGGTTATCGTCTGCCATCTTTTCCCGGATAAACCCGATATGAATACAACCAACCGGACATCCGGAACAGGCACCATTACGCAGAAGGGTCTGGTCGGCAAAACTCTTGCCGGTAATCGTCGCAATACCCGGATCGCTGGTCTGCTGCAGATTTCTCCAGGGCAGAGAGGAAATATCATTGAGCCCCTGCAGATTGGCCGGAGTGCCGAGATTATGATATTTTCGCATCATGTCGGTGGAAGTAACTTTCTGATACACCTCCTTGATACAGTCTGGAATATTCTTTTCCGGGTGGAATATTGAAATCACTGTCTCCGTGAATGACGATAGCTTTGATATTTTTTGCACCCATGGCC
The DNA here is from genome assembly GCA_963806525.1 of uncultured delta proteobacterium. Taxonomy (GTDB): domain Bacteria; phylum Desulfobacterota; class Desulfobulbia; order Desulfobulbales; family Desulfocapsaceae; genus Desulforhopalus_A. The sequence goes on along the minus strand of CAWDYJ010000028.1, from coordinate 52,038 downwards.
GCACCGCCGCCCATCCGGCCGAAATGGCGATAGGTATCAACATTGATACAGGCCATGGCCGAACCAACCTCTCCGGAAGGGCCGATTCGCATGATCGAGCGATGGCCGCTGCCAGCCTTGAACATCCTCCTGATAAGCTTGCCGGAGCTTTCCGCATCCGTACCCCGAAGGAAGGTCGCATCCTTGAATTCGAGATGGTTTGCGCCGATACTGAGACAGCTGAGCTGTTTTGCCCGACCAATAATAACCACAGCGTCAAGATCGGCAAACCGCAGGGAAAGCGCCGCCCGCCCACCGGCATGACTTTCCGTATATTCGCCGTGATAATTCGATTTAAACGAGCATACCATCTTGCTCATCAACGGAAAATATCCGGTCAAGGGACCGATGGCAAAAATCAGGGGCTGGCTCTCATCATTCCAGGAAAGTTCCGGCTGACCATATTTGCCATAGAGCAGAGCCGCCAGTCCGCTGCCTCCCGCCACCTCATTTCGGCCATCCAGATGAACGACCTTTCCTTTACCGGCTGAGGCATCTATCAAGAGAACACGAAACTCTTCCCTTATCATAGAAGCACCTCTTCGATACTGCTGCTGTCAACCATTTCCAGACAATTCTGCGGGCAGAACTGCACACACTGACCACAATGGATACAGACGAAAACATCGCCTCCGCGATCCTGGTAAATGGCGTCAACAGGACAGGCATCAACACATTTTCCACACTGAATACACAGACTTTTTTTAACGATAACCCCCCCTCCCGGTCGCTCGGAATAGGCACCGGTGGGGCAGACTTCAGCGCAGGGAGGAGGATCACAGGCCAGACATCTGTTGGCGACAAAGCCGGTGGAGAGTCCTCCCGAAGAATGAATACGGATTCCCGCTGTATTCCAGGATATCCTTTTATAAACCAGACGGGCACAGGCCAGTGAACATGACTGACAGCCAATACACTGATCCATACGGGGAGTAGTAAGCTGTTTCATAATCTTTTTGTTTTTCTCCTGATTGCAAGCAATATTTCATACCGCAAACAATATCATACATCAAAGAAACACTCAATGGAAAACTATCAATGCGAGAAAAATGACCACAAAAATCTCTTTAATCCGGTTCGATGCTGCATTTTTCAGGATGCGATCCAGATCGGCAAAATCAAAAAGACCACTTCCATTTTCAATACAGTTGCTATAGATTTGTAGAAACATTCAGATACTTGTGCCTAACTACTTATCCATCGCAAAACTGAGTTTTCACCATTGCTTTGTAACAATGATTGATGACATTGAAAAACAACTTCACCACTTTTTTCCTGGTCAACCTTTTACCGCCCCTGCCATAGAAGCAGGACTTGAAAAAAGGGGATATCCTCACCGAAAAGGAAAAAATTCTCCCCTTCCTGCAGACCGCTTTGTTTGACGATAAGGTTCTGGAAGTGGAGCTCGACGGAATAGGCCTGGTCTACTTTTCAAGACTCAAAGATGATTATTCTGACTACATTCGAGGATGAAGAGGATCCTGCATCGACGGATGAATACAACCAGGGTGATTACCTCACGGCAATGAGCCATATAGTCACCCTGCCTCTTGAGCCCGGTCTGGGCAGCCTGCATCTCCGCCAGTCCCGTTTTATTGTTTTGCGAATGTTCACCAAGAACTTTGCCGTGGAAATGGCCACTACATTTGAAGAATTGACCAAAGTCGGCGACCTCCCGGTTCTCAGACTGTCTTTCCCCACCCTGGCAAGAATTATCCACAATGCCCGACAGTTTCGCGCAAAGGTTCCAGAGAGTCTGGATTTTGTCGTGAGCATTGAACTTGATGAAGAACTTCCGGATCTGGATACAACAGCCATCGATATCAGTATCAAAGGCATGGCTTTTTCGGTCAGCAAAGACGAACAAAAAATGTTTTTTCCAGGATGCAAAGCATGCTCTTAAAGCTCTATATTAACGATGAACTCCTGGCACGCATCACAGGAACCGTCAAACACCTTTCCAGAGTGCGAAAAAGAGCTGGTATTGAATATATCTGCGGGATGGAATTTGACCTGACAACGCAACACTGGCAGCGGTCGTAGAATCTATTGTCGCCTCTGTACAACGAGCCCACCTCAAAGATCTGGCCGAAAAATCTGACACCAGCGGCATCAACTTGATAGCCTGACAAGACCGGCAGCAGCTCACATTAAAAACACTATTTCAGGAGTTATGGCAGATGGTCAAATTTACCGTGCACAATCTGGGAGAACACACCATAGATAATATGGTGGTCAGTGGACCATTTAAGACCATCGTCATGGAAATGGCCAAGATGTTTCTTGCCACATATACTGGATCGACAGACCCAGCCGAGGCGGATCTCGACTATCATTTTGCCGAGTATATTATAAAAATGTCTTACGGGCAGGGCCAGATACTCGAATGGAAACCCAACCCTCCCGGTGCAATACACTGACAGGATCTTCTTTTTCATACAGCTATGAAAAAGAGAAGGGATGAGCTGCCCTGGCTGCTCCTTGTCAGATTTTGTCCCTGCCTGCAAGCGGAACAACAAACTGCGATTCGGTATCCCACGGAAAGAGAATCCAGGTATCCTGGCTCACCTCGGTGATAAAAGTATCAACCAGAGGCCGACCTGCCGGTTTTGCATAAACAGTCGCAAAATGGGCTTTTGGGACAATTTCCCGGACCACCTGAGCGGTTCGGCCGGTATCGACCAGATCGTCGATGATCAGCCAGCCTTCCCCGTCTCCTTCAAATGATTTCAGGGTATTCACTTCGCCCTTTCGGTCTTTCCAGTCATAGCTGGACAGACAGATAGTATCCACCAGGCGGATATCCAGCTCTCGGGCAATGATGGCAGCCGGGACCATCCCACCTCGAGTAATCGCGATCATTCCTTTATATGGATCCATATTGAACAGCCGCCAGGCAAGTGCTTTTGAGTCCCGATGCAGCTGATCCCATGAAATAGGATAGGTTTTTTTGTATTGTGCATCTGCCGACATGTATTTCCTTCAATTGCGCCTCTACAGCTTGATCAAAGAACCTGCTTTAAAAATAACTTTGCCCTGTCTTCCTGGGGATTGGTAAAGAAATGCTCAGGCGTCCCCACTTCAACAACCTTTCCTTCATCCATAAAGATAACCCGGTCGGCAACTTCACGGGCAAAGCCCATTTCATGGGTGACGACGATCATGGTCATTCCCTCTCGGGCAAGCTGCTTCATGACATCGAGCACCTCACCGACCATTTCCGGATCAAGGGCGGAGGTTGGTTCATCAAAAAGCATGACCTTGGGATCCATTGCCAGCGCCCGGGCAATCGCCACACGCTGCTGCTGTCCACCGGAAAGCCGTGAAGGATATTCACCGGCTTTTTCCGGAATACCAACTTTTTTCAGCAGCATACTGGGCCTTTTCATCGGCAACTTTCTTGCTGCGTTTTCGAACCCGGCACTGGGCCAGGGTAAGATTTTCCAGAATCGTTTTATGGGGAAACAGGTTGAACTGCTGGAACACCATGCCGACCTCGGCCCGGACTTTGTTGATGTTGGTCTTTTTATCGGCAAGATCAACACCATCTATGATTATGTGGCCCTCTGTAGAAGCTCTCCAGCCCATTAATGCAGCGCAGAAAGGTTGATTTACCTGAACCGGAGGGCCCGATGACAACGACAACTTCCCCTCTTGCCACCTCTGTTGACACACCATCCACGGCCCGGACCTCGCCTGAACGACTATTAAATATTTTCACGACGTTCTCGGCTTTAATCACTGACGGCAAGCCTCCGTTCCATGTAGTAAACAAGTTGTGACAAGACAGAAGTCACCAATAGATACATCGCCGCCACAACAATCCAAACCTCAAAGGTGGCAAAGGTGGAGGTGATGATTTCCCGTCCGGATTTTGTCAGATCGGTAATGGCTATAACCGAAACCAATGAGGAATCCTTGATCAGGCTGATAAACTGACCGGACAAAGGGGGCAGGATTTTTTTAAAGGCCTGGGGCAGAATAATATCCTTCATGGTCTGAAAAGCTGTCATCCCAAGCGACCTGGAGGCCTCCATCTGCCCTTTCGGGATACTCTGGACACCCGCACGAACAATCTCGGCCACATAGGCACCGGCAAACAGAGCCAATGCACCAATACCACAGACATTGCGACTGAGATTAAAAACGGTGCCAAGAAAAAAATAGGCAATAAAAATCTGGACCAGCAACGGCGTTCCACGAATACATTCCACGTAGATCATCGCCAGCCCTCTGAGGGTAATATTTTTCGAAACCCGGGCTATTCCGGTCAGCAGACCCAATAACGAGCGCGAAAACACTGGAAATAGCGGAAAGCCAGAGGGTGGTCCACAAGCCCATCATCAATGGACCAAGTCGCCAGTGTTCTGTAAAACCGACAGTATCACCTTCTAACAGAATCTCGCCCTCGTCAACCTTCAAGACTATCTGCTGTCACGCTTACAACTTTGGTCTTAGAATTCTCCGAAACCAAGAGTGACTTTGGCATTCTTTTTGTCTTTGACAATGGCACTCACCGTGCCATCAAAAGGAATCTTCTGCGGCTCTTCCGCTTGGTACATGAAGTATTGGGGCACCCTGTACCATCGCCACTTATAGTCAATTTTTCTGACTGCACCCCAGGTACCGGCGGCCACCCCAAGCAGGATGACCACCAGCAAAAGTCTCCAGGGCCAGGTCTTGTCTCTGGCTTTCAAAATTGTGATTCCTTTTTATTTACTGGATTTCTTTTAACCAGGCATCGTCCTTAAACCACTTGGTATAAATCTTATCATATACACCGTCGTATTTGATCTGATTCATGAAATTGTTCAACCAGTTCAAGAAGTTGGGATCATCTTTACGGATAGCCCAGGCAAGAGGCTCTTTGGTAAAAGGCTCTTCCAGATGAACAAATTTACCCTTACCCTTCTGGCCCATGGCAATTGCATTAAAAGGCAAATCGTAAATAAAGGCATCGATCTTTCCATTGAGCAGTTCCATCACGCCTTCCTGCTCCGTCTCATAGGAGATATACTTGGCATTTGGAATCATCCGCTTAGTGGCCTGCTCACCGGTGGTCCCAAGCTTGGAAGCAACAGTGTATTTTGGATTGTTGAGATCTTTGTATGATTTGACCTCATCAGCGAGTTCCTTTTTAAGGAGAACGGACTGACCGATAAGAATATACGGTGAGGCAAAGTTTACCGTCATGTTTCTTTCCTGGGTGAGGGTCATACCAGACATGAGGATGTCGAATTTATTGGTCAACAGGGCGGGAATAATTCCATCCCAGGCAGTAGAAACCAGTTCCAGCTTAACATTCATTGCTTTGGCCATTCTTTTGGCCATATCAACATCAAAACCGATGATTTCACCTTTCTGATTGGTTAACTCAAAAGGCATATACCCAGGCTCCATCCCTACCCGCAGGGTTCCGCGCTTCTGAATCTCCGCCAGGGTATCCGCAACAACACACAGTCCCTGCGGAAAAGGTCAGCACAGCAAAAGCAACAGCTACAAACAATGACAATTTTTTCATCTTCATCTCCTTTTTATGGTTAATTAGAAGGGTAAAAACCCCCACAAACTTTTGCGCAATATTTTTCTTCTCCCGGAAGTTGTCCGGATACACCAGGAAGGTCTTCCATGTACAGAGTACACACTACTACCATGTCGGCAAAAGATTGACAGCTATTTGGTTTTATATAAAATTTTAAATGTTAGCACACAAACAGACTGAGTCTTACTCTGCGTAACAAACTCCTCAATAAAACTCAAGGAGATTCGTAGGCAAAAGGCTCGTTTCGTTGACTTTCAGCACCCTGATATGAAAAACCACTCGAAACTATTGCCGGACTCTTTTTCTGTTCATCTGGCTATTTTGCTATCGGAACATTCCCTGCGAGATTTTTCGATCCATATCGTTTAAGTTCAAGCACGCAAAAGCATGACAGCATACTTATTCTAAATTCTGTTTTTTTTCGCATCTAAAGAATCAGCCCATGAAAATTGAATCCTTGCCCCTGACATATCTGGCGTTGGCGGCCGCTGTTTTTTTCTGGGGTCTCTCATTTGTTGCAACCAAAATCGCCCTCCAGAGCTTTACACCTTTCTGTCTCATTTTTTTTCGTTTTTTTTTCGCCTCAATCTTCTTTTATAATTTTGCTTTGGCGCACCGGTTTTCCGGCTCTTACGGGAAAATCACTTACCTCTTTATTATTGCTTGCGATTATGCAGCCAGGGCTCTATTTCCTCTGCGAAACCACCGGCCTGCAATATACCTCGGCGACCAAAACATCATTGATTATCGCCACCATTCCTGTGACCGTTCTCGTTCTCTCCGCTCTTTTTCTTAAAGAACGGCTGCGCCCCCTCAATGTACTCGGTATTGTTGTCTCTCTTGCGGGGGTGGCCCTGCTGGTTTTTGGCAATGCGATAGAAACCAGAACAGATAACATGCTGCTTGGCGACCTGTTAATTTTTGGTGCAGTCCTTGCCGCATCAGTCTATATGATCTTGACCAGGAGATTAGGCGAATCTCTTACTTCTCTGCAGATCACTGGAATGCAGATCATTTTCGGGGCTCTGCTTTTCTTTCCGGCTTTTCTCTGGGATCTGCCGGAACTCAGCAGACAGACAGTCTCTGACGATTCGCTCATCGCCTTGATTGTCTTAACTGTATTTGCTACTATCGGTGCGTTTTTCTGCTATAATTATGCTCTAACCAAAATTCCCGCAGCCCAGGCCGCCGTCTGTATCAATGGCATTCCACTGGTTACCGCCTGCGGTGCCTGGGTATTACTCGGAGAAACGCTGTCAGCATTGCAACTGATGGGAGGAGCGCTCGTCCTTGTTGCAGTCTTTATGGCCAACCATGGAGCAGGAATAGAGGCCGCTTCGGAGATGGCTCGTTAGGACATAGACAATTTATCGAATTCACATCCAGTCAATACAATTCAACAACCAACCCCAACACAAGGTATACAAATGAAAAACATATTTATTTCCGGCTCACTCGCCTATGATCGAATCATGAATTTTCCTGAAAGTTTTTCCGACCATATTCTGCCGGATAAAATCCATAGCCTCAATGTTTGCTTTCAGGTAGACGGAGTAACAGAGAACTATGGCGGCACAGCCGGTAATATTGCCTACGCTTTAAAACTGATGGGCAAAGATTCAACCATCACCGCCACCATCGGCAGCGACCACCATAAATATTTTGAATGGCTGGATAAGCACTCGATTTCAAAAAAAGAAATTAAAATGATACCCCGAGGAACTGACCGCTGGAGCCTATATCACAACCGATAAAAGCAACAACCAGATTACCGGCTTTAACCCCGGAGCGATGAAATATTCCTCCAATCTTGACTTCAACAGCCTCACGCCGGAAAAGACTCTTGTTCTCGTCTCTCCCGGGAATCTTGACGATATGATCAACTACCCAAAACTCTGCAAGCAAAAGAACATTGGCTATATTTTCGATCCCGGCCAGGCTCTTCCCGTACTGCAGGCGCAGGATTTGATAGATGTTATTACCGGCTGCATGCTTCTCATCGTCAACGATTACGAATTCAACCTGATCCTGGATAAAACCGGATTAACGAAAGACGAGCTGCTCGCTCTGGCCGAAGCTACTATTATTACCCTTGGTGAAGCCGGCTCAGAACTCTATACCGAGACCGGAAAATTGACCATCCCTTCTTTCAAGGCTGCCAGAGTGGTTGATCCAACCGGTGCGGGAGATGCCTATCGCGGCGGACTGCTCAGCGGATTGATAATGGCGATGACCTGAAAACCAGTGCGATCCAGGGCAGCGTATGCGCCTCTTTTGCCGTCGAATGCAACGGAACGCAGGTTTACTCATTTACCCCCGAGGAATTTGCCAATCGTTTGAGAGCTAATTAGAGAAGTTGCGGTATTATAGAAGACTGCCCGGCGATCCCTTTTCCTCCTCATCTGCCAACGCCTTTTGCAGGGGGCAGGGCAGAGGAATGGCCAGCCCTTCACGATAGGCTTGCAGAAGGTCGATGGAGCGACAGGCCAGCTCGCGCCGCACCTGCCGTCTTTTCCCCTTCACCGGGGCAATGATCATACGATCGTACCCGGTGGTTCTATGGCGCATCCAGGCAATGACCGCACTGCGGGCACGATCCTCCAAAGGAATCCGCTCGGTTCGCGCCACGGTTTTGCTGCCGACAGGAGTCGCCAGCTCGGTCACCGAGCTGGCCAGCTGGGCGGCAAGCGCTGTATAACGCGGATGAAAAGCGAGAAAATCGAGCACTTCGGTATAAAAATCATGCACGTATTGACCGTGCTTCTGTTTTTTTCTGGCCAAGTCCTGCTGGCGCTTCTTTGCATAGCCAGGCGCTGAACGTTTTGCCTGCAATGCTTCTTTGGCAGCTGCGATATGCTCTTCTTTTGCCCAAATGCCCTTGGAGATAAACCTGTTCTTAAACTTGACCCTGACCAGCCAGGTTAGCCCCTTTGCTTTTAACCATTTTGGTAAGAGGACCGTCCCCAGGCGGAAGCAAAGACCACCCTTCCGGAACTGCCAGCTGCTCTCCCGTATCAGCTCAGAACAGTTCCGCTCCGTCCTGCCGGGACTTACGATTCGATTTTGGTGCACCATAGTTCGTCAGCGTCTGACCATTGCCAGCTTAATAGCCAAAGCTATAAAAACTGTGCCGGCAAGGCGATTAAGGATAATCTGGGCCCTTGCAGATTTTCTGAAATGGGCGGCAATTCCGCCGGCCAGAAGACTTATCCCGCCAAATATCAAAATAGTCGACAGAATAAAGAGGAGGCCAAGGATAAGGATCTGCGGCACTAAGGGACCAAAATTTGGATCGGTGAACTGGGGGAGAAAGGCAAGAAAGAAAAGAGATACCTTGGGATTGGTAACGTTCATGATAATCCCACGCCTATAGAGCTTACCAAGGCTCAGGTTTTGGCCTTGGCGTTCTCCGTTACCGCCTGTACCAGCCATAAAAGACTGATAGGCCAGATAGAGCAAATACGCTGCTCCTACGTATTTCAACAGAGAAAAGGCAAGTGCAGAGGCCTGGAATATTGCCGCAACCCCCAGAGCCACAGCAGTTGTGTGCACTAAAAGACCGGTACACAAGCCAATGGTAACGGCAATACCGGCCATTTTTCCCCGCTGGGCCGCCTGGGTCATGACAAAAAGATTATCCGGCCCAGGGGTGAGCGCCAGCACCACTGAGGCCATAAAAAAGACCAGCAGAGTATCAATCGGTTGCACGAGAACAGTCCATTTTTTTGAGGCCTCTCTTTATTGATGGACTCGCGACCCTTCATCTTGTTCGTTGTTACAATTTTTATATCATTACGACGTACCGTATGTACGTCAAAATAATAGAAAAATTGCACGCCTCCAATATGAAGCTTTTTACTTATCCATCGATAATTTAGGTTTTTACGACGCCATCTTTATTAGTTTCCCATCATTCCCGGCTTTATCTGCCGCACATTGAGAGAATTTTCTTTTTGATATCTTCGACGGCAAGTCCCTGATGCGGCAGCTGTTCAACTATTCCGCCATGACCAATTTTACTTGTCCCCATAAACGAATATTTTGGAGTCAGTCCTCTTTCCAGGAGCCAGGTACCATAGCGCACACCCAAGACCGGTCTTGGTGTTCTGACTCTCCACCACCAGGACAAAAGGACTACTGCCCACTTTGGCGATCATATCTTCATCAATCACATTCAAGGTCGGCTTATTGATCAGACCAACGTTCATTCCCTGTGCCTTCAGCTGCAAAACAGCATCCAGACATCTATAGGTCATCTCTCCATAGCTGACGATATAGCCATCCTTTCCTTCACGAATGACCTCATCTTTTCCGGGTTGAAAGACATAGCCTGTCGCCAAAGATCTTTTCCCCTGATCATCAAGCAGAGAGGGCGTTGCCGAGCGGGTGGAAAAAACAAACCGCAAGCCTTTATCATTAAATATTTTCTTCAACATAGCCCGCAGCTGCAGGACATCTGCCGGGAAATAAAGACGAGTGATATCACCCTCGGCGACTGCATTATCGGCAAAGAAATTATTGATCCCGAAATGGCAGGTATTATCTGCCATATCATCAATTCCGGAATGGGAAAAATGGGCGAGAACATTGGCATCATTGAGACGGGCCATGGTAATTTCAGAAACAACCATTTCAAGAAAAGCGGCAAAAGTACCGAAAATCCCCTGGCGTCCGGCTTCAGAACCAAAACCTGCGGCAACCGAATAATTATTTCGCTCCATGATGCCGCCGTGGACATACACCTCGGGATGATTCTTGCGGATATGGTGCAGGCCACAGGAGCCCTCGAGGTCGGAGTCAACAACCAGCACTTTGCTGGCAACATTGTCTATGGTATCAAGGATTTCAGAGACAACTTTGCCAAAATCATCACGAACCTTGCCCATTTCCGGAGTACTGCCCAGGTAGGTGACTTTTTCTTTTACAACCGGAAAATTCTGCGAGCATCTCGAGCGGCTGCAGTCAATCCCTTTTCCGTGAGATAGTCAACAGCCAGCTTTACCGCGATGACATCATGGCCTTTGGGAGATCCTTCAATTCCGGCAACACCCACCGCCATGAGTCGTTTGTTGATAAGAGCAACCGGACCGTCAGCAACCAGTGCCTGCTGAATGCGCATAAAAAGCGCATCAATGTCTTCACCGTCGCCAACGTTCGCTGTCAAGTCCATGCCCTTGCAGTGTTTTGGCCACATCATAGCCCTGCATATATTGACTTGGATGACCGGCAATCGTTACATCGTTATCGTCGATGAGGAGTTTGACCTTCAGGTTTCTGGCCACCGCATAGCGGGCCGCCTCGGCATTATCACCCTCCATCTGCGAACCGTCACTGCCGAACATGACCACGGTTTTGCTGGTATCGGCTTCGGCAACCCCATTGACATAACTCCATAAATGACCAAGTCTTCCCGACGAGAAAAAAACTCCATTTTTTTCATCGCGCTCAGGATGACCATAATACCCTTTATCATATTCCCGATAATGCAGCAGGGATTCCGGCTTTTGATATCCATTGAGTACGGCCATCATATACTGAATGGCCACCCTGTGTCCCGCCTCATCAAAATAGACCGGATGAAGAGAGTCGGAACCTTTCATAAAGCCATCAATGATCAACAGTTCCGGAACGATATCAAAGGCACCACCGGTGTGCCCCCCAAGCCCTTTTACATTGGCAAGGGCGGTAAAAAACACCAGACTGTCACGCACTATCTGAATATTGTTAATCAGCGCCTGTCGCTGTTCATCGGTGAGTTGATTCTGATTCAGATCATATTTCTGCGGAACATATTCACTTAAATTTATTGGAAAATCCATTTCTTCCTCCGGTTTAACACTGTCTAATCTAGTCAAAGCCACACTCTTATGCTGATCAGTTTATGATTAGAGTGTCCACTTGAGCAACTAGTGCATTGATTACTGATTGCTGAAACTGTCCGGCATCACGGAATGCCATCAGGATGATTGTTCCCTTTCTTTGGGTAAAATTATGTTGAGAACCAGACCCAATACCCCGGCCAGACCAATTTTTTCGATGGCAAAAGAACCGGCAGTAAATTTCATTCCACCAATACCACAAACCAGAATCACCGCGACTATGATCAGGTTTCTGGGAGTCGTCAAATCCTTACCGGACTTCACCAGGGTATTGATTCCAACAACGGTGATCATGCCAAAGAGCAGGATCATAATTCCACCCATAACCGGAGTGGGAATAGTGGCCAGCACGGCACCGATCTTGCCGACAAAAGAAAGAATAATTGCCGTCAAGAGCAGCCCAGGTCATGATTGCCGGATTATAGGCCTTGGTAAGCGCCACCGCTCCGCTCACTTCCGAATAGGTGGTGTTCGGCGGTCCACCAAGCATAGAGGCTACGGACGGTGGCAATCCCGTCCCCAAGCATGGTGTTTTCAATACCGGGATCCTCGACATAATCTTTGCCGGTGATGGAACCGATGGCCAGAACATCACCAAAATGTTCTATGGCCGGGGCAATAGCCACCGGCACAATAAACAGAACGGCCTCCCACTTCCATTCGGGCAAGACAAAGGCGGGCATCGCAAGCCATGCTTTATCGGTAATCGCTCCAAAGGAAATAAGAGCCGGTGCGGTCCAGTTCTGCAGACTGCCGGGATCAAAAGAGGCCTGGATAGAAGTGGCAATATCCTGTAATATCAAGGGCAAAAGACGTTGCGTAACCGGCACAGATACCGCATAAAATCGGCAGAAGCCTCAACCATCCTTTGCCGAGCAAGAGCAACAAGCACAGTTGTCACCAGGGAAACCCCCGAGATAATCATCGCAGTCTCACTCGGGAACAAGCCAGGCCGAGCCATCTCCCGTACGGCCCATGGCCATATGCACAGCAACGGGCGCCAGAACCAGACCGATGACCATGATAACCGGTCCGGTAACCACCGCCGGAAGATATTTATGCAAAATCTCCGGCGCCAAAATAGCGGATTGCAAAACTCATTACTACATAGAGCACGCCTGCTGCTGTCAGCCCGCAAAGGGTCGCCGGAATTCCCCAGGTCTGCACCCCGTAAATTATAGGAGCGATAAAAGCAAAGGACGAAGCGAGAAAAACAGGTACCTTGCCCTTGGTAATCACCTGAAAGATAAGAGTTCCGATACCGGCGGTAAAAAGGGCAACGTTCGGATCAAGCCCGGTCAAAATTGGCACAAGAACCAAAGCCCCGAAGGCGACAAACAGCATCTGGGCACCCAGAAGACTGTCACCTAACCGGAACTGATAGTTTGAATTGGGTGGAACTTCGGACATTACAACGACCTCCTTAACATAATGATTCTTATTATGTATGTTATCTGCATAGACACTATCTGCTTCTCGCTGCAATATTGCTGGTGTTACAATCGAGCCAAAAAAAAAGTCATTACAGAAACTGTAATGACTTTCAGCTCTATTTGGTGCCAAAGATCTTATCCCCGGCATCCCCCAATCCCGGAAGAATATATCCCACCTCGTTGAGTCGTTCATCGACTGCGGCAACATAAATCTCCACATCGGGATGGGCCTCGGTTATCCTCTTTAATCCCTCAGGAGCAGCAACAAGGAAAAGACCTTTAATAGTCTGACAGCCAGCTTTTTTCAGGGTTTCAATGGTAGCCATCAGGGTGCCTCCGGTGGCCAGCATGGGATCGAGAATTAAAGCCACCCGCTCCTCAATATCGTTTGCTGTTTTGACATAGTATTCCACCGGCTGCAGGGTTTCTTCATTGCGGTAATACCCAACCACACTGACCTTGGCAGAAGGAATGAGATCGATAACGCCGTCCATCATGCCAAGACCCGCCCGTAAAATAGGAACGATGGTTATCTTCTTACCCTTGAGTTCATCGACCTCCACAGATCCGGCCCATCCCTGAATAGTTTTTCTCTGGGTTTGCAGATCTTTTGTCGCCTCGTAGGTCAGAAGACGGGCAACTTCCGACGAGAGATCACGAAAATCCTTGGTAGAAATGTCATGTTGACGCATAAGACCAAGCTTATGCTTGATGAGTGGGTGATCCGCGACATGTACGCTCATAATTTTCTCCTCGGGATGATTAAATAAGTAGGCCATGGGTTGAGCCGTCTGCCAGCACAACCCACATTGTCTTTTCAGGAAGTTACCACATTCGGGGAGCCGATTTTCTACTGGCAGGCTGTATAAAATCTGCTATGTTTCCGTGAAATCTTCGTGACCTCCTGTTTTAAAAAAATCTGGAAAAAAAGCAAGCAATTTAACCCCCGGGAAAGTGCAAAAACAGTCTGCTGCAGCCCCCTCACACAAGGTATCTGACTGCATTTTAATAGATTTATTATTTTATCAATGGAGCGCATCGCCAATAAGATTTGATAAAAAAAGCACAGCTGCTTTAGCCAATCAGCCGGAGCGGTGGATGGATGAAGGCAATGAACCGGCCTGCCCAGGCTGACTCTTCCGGTTAACCCCACAACATCCGAATGCGAGATGCCAGACAACTGTATATTAATTTTATTGTTTTTAAGTATAAATTATATTGATCAATCATGCTGACATATGGTACTATAAGAAAATCAGCAAGATACCCACATCATGAACAGCCTTAAAAAGCTTGAGGTCCCAACTGGAAATGGTTGGTGTGCAGCACCCGTCTATTAAACCAAAAGGAGCGATGATGCGAGTCAAAGATATTATGGAACCGATTAATAGCTGGCTGACCCCTGAAATGTCCCTGCGTGAAGCCATCGGGGTCATGAGATCCACCAAACGCGGGCATGGCCTTTCGGTCAATGGCATTGTGGTACTTGATGGAGCCATGAATCTAATAGGGATTGTCTCCACCAAAGACATCCTGCGCATTCTTATTCCTGAACATGTCTACTTTCTCGACCAGCACGACCAAATTTCATGGGAGTCTCTTCGGACAGAAAAAACAACCGCCATCCAAGCAATCGACGTAAGCAGCATAATGACCGAAGATGTCAGAGTTATCTCAGCCGAAGAAACGCTTCTGCGCTGCGCGGACATGCTACTCACTGAACAGATCAGGCGTCTGCCGGTCACGAGAAGCGACGGCAAAATTGTCGGGATTATCTACCTGCGCGATGTTTATAACGCTCTGACTAAGTTATTAATCAATTAGTACCCAGGAGCACGTCGCACTAGACATTTAGTACCTTAGAAATTCATTACTTATTTTTTTGAGTGAATTTCGTGAAGGTACTTACACCCCGCAAGGGGGTACTGCAAAGAGTCCCCGCAAAGCATGAGGATTAAAAAGAGTACTCCTTGTGGGGTGCTAAAACAGGGAGCCACTGAAAACATACACGATCAGTGCAGCACCAAGACCAGCAACAAAAAGACAGGTTAAGACACTGAAATTAGAGGAATAACCGACTGGTATCGCACCGGCCTGCAGCACACACAGAACCTTACGGTACTGCAGGAAAGCGATTATCGAAGACAAAACCCCCAGGGTTATGAACAACAGGCCAATCCAGAAAGAGAAATCCCTCTGCAGCGTCTCTCTTTGCTGCGGTATCAATGTGTGAACAAAAAAGCCGAATCTCTCAACCACAAAACCAAAAGCCATTAAGGACAGAGATGTACGTGTCCATGCCAGAAGTGTTCGTTCTGCTGCGAAAAAAGCTCTGGGATCATTACCTTCAAACATCTTTCCCCCAATCAGATTGATGATTTACGAAACAAAGGACAATCGTCCCGCTGCAGACCGCCCCTTACCCCCGCAAAGCCCGACTACCTGAGGGGACGGGGCTTGCCAAGCATCGGCAGCAGTTCAACAGCAAGGATGCTGGTCAGAATCAAGAGCCCTCCCGAGAGCTGCAGCGGAGACAATCGCTCTCCTAAAAAAATCATCCCGCCCAGGGCGGCAAAGACCGTTTCGGAACTGAGGATAATAGCCGCATCGGCCGCCGGGGTAAAACGCTGCCCAACCACTTGCAGAGTAAACGCCATGCCCACGGAAAAAATCCCGATATAACAGATTCCCCAGCCGGCACCAATTATCTGGGCAGAGGCTGGGTGATTCGACGATAACACCAAGGAACAATCCCGACGCAGCCACTCACCAGAAACTGCACCGCCGCCACCACCAGCGGCGCCCTGGTCCTGGAGGCAAAAATCCCCACCAGCATGACATGGGTAGCCCAGAAAACTGTACTTGAAATTACCCACAAATCCCCCGCCACCAGATCAACCTGTTGGGCGCCACTTAATATATAGGTGCCAAGAAAACAGCAGAGAGAAGCCGGCCAGATGGAAAAATGGACTTTTCTTTTCAAAACAATCAAGCCAAGCACCGGCACAAGAGGGACATAGAGTGCTGTTAAAAATCCAGAATTGGTTACGGTCGTGCGCAGAATTCCATGCTGCTGCAAAGAAGCCGCAGCAACAAGAAGTACACAACCTGTTAGCCATCAGTCCCTGCCAGTCAGAAGATTGAAACTTTCGCTCGTTCTGGTCCACCCGTAAAAACTGCTTGACGGCAAAAGGCAACACCACCAAGGCACCGACCAGAAACCGGGCACCGGTAAAGGTTATTGTTCCCAGCTCTCCCGTACCTATCTGCTGCACCACAAAACTGCTGCCCCAGATCATTGCCGCCAGGGTCAGCAGCAGATTTGCCTGTAATCGATTCATTATTCACCGTATTTCATCTACCTAAATATTCTAATGCACAGTTGCATAATACCAGCATACGACATCTTCAGATTGTTGTTGCCGACCAACAACAGTGCATTAACCATTTATAACGAAAAGGTGCAAGTGTGATGTGTCGGCAGTATACAGACAAACCGCTATATTTCAAGATCATTTGGCTCAATCCATCGAGAAAAATTCACCCTTTTCTCTATGGCATAGAATTTTCATTTCACTCTTTTTTCTGCAGCCATTTGCTTTCGAATGAAATTCAAATTGACTTTTTCGAAACTTCGATGAATAATAGAAACCTGACAGTCACTCTCCGATTAACCAGCCATGTTGCAGGAATAATTTTATGGAAATTCTCTCCGAGCGACAGAACAGAATCCTTGCGCTGGCAAGGGAAAACGGCAAAGTCGACGTCGAAAAACTCTCCACTATCTTCAATGTTTCTGCCCAAACCATCCGCAAAGATCTCAACGAACTCTGCGACAAACAGCTACTGCAAAGAATACATGGCGGTGCCATCGTCGGCTCAGGCATTGAAAATGTCAGCTATGAAGCCAGACGGCTTCTCGCTCCCGGCCCGAAAAAAGCCATCGGCCAAGCGGCTGCAGCATTGATCCCGGACAACAGTTCTCTGCTCATCAATATTGGCACGACAACAGAACAGGTCGCCCATGCCCTGAGCGACCACCGGGGTTTGCTGGTCATCACCAACAATATCAATGCGGTTGAAATCATGAAAAATTTCCTTGGCATTGAACTGATCATCGCCGGTGGCCAGGTCCGTCGCTCCGATGGGGGTATTGTTGGGGTTGCAGCGGTTGATTTTATTAATCAATTTAAGGTCGACTATGCCGTCATCGGCGTCTCAGCCATAGATGAAGACGGCTCGCTTCTGGATTACGATTTCCGTGAGGTTCGTGTCGCCCAGGCCATTATCAAAAATGCCAGACATGTCATTCTGGTCGCCGACACCATGAAGCTCGAGAGAAGCGCGCCCATCCGGATCGACCATATTTCCCGAATCAACACTATCGTTATCGACGCCGAACTTCCTCAAAAACTCCAGGATATCTGCCAGGAAAACGATGTTGAAATGGTCATTGCCAAACCCTGAAGTGTCGCAGTATTGCAACTGTCAGGCAAGCACTTTAGACAAAAATGTCCATGTCGTGAAATTTTCACTTGCCTCGAGTATTTATTTTCGATTAATTATTTTTTAGACTTGCATTCGAAAGTATTTATCACTAAACTGAAACCAACCTAAGATAAAAAGATCAATCTTCAACAGGATGTCCGCGATGAAGATTCCCGTTTATGACATAGCGATTATTGGCGGCGGCATCAATGGCTGCGGTATTGCCCGTGACGCCGCCGGTCGGGGACTTTCCGTCTTCCTCTGCGAAAAGGATGATCTGGCCAACGGAACCTCTTCAGCATCAACAAAACTGATCCACGGCGGGCTCAGGTATCTTGAATATTACGAATTTCGTCTGGTGCGGGAAGCCCTGCGCGAACGCGAAGTCCTTCTCAATGCTGCACCGCATATAATCTGGCCTCTTCGCTTCATCCTGCCTCACCATAAAGGACTTGCGGCCTGCCTGGCTTATTCGTCTTGGTCTTTTTCTTTACGATCATCTCGGCGGCAGAAAAATCCTTCCCGGCACAACCAGCGTCAACCTCCTCACCGATGTTGCCGGGCAGGTACTCAAAAAAAACTTTAGCAAAGGTTTTGAATACTCCGACTGCTGGGTCATGGACAGTCGCCTGGTCGTGCTCAACGCCATGGATGCTGCCGAAAAAGGTGCTGAAATCAAAACCGATCCCCCTTGCTGTCAGCTACTCGAACAGGAAAAACCTGGCAATTGAATTACTTGATAAAGCAAGCAACAAAGAATTTCAGATCGAGGCAAAGGTGCTGGTGAACGCTTCCGGTCCCTGGCTTGACGAGCTGCAGAACCATATCTCCCACTCCGAGACCAAAGAACACATTCGCATGGTCAAAGGCAGCCATATTATTGTCAACAAGCTGTTTGACCATGAGCGCGCCTATATTTTCCAAAATGCGGATGGCCGGATTATCTTCGCCATCCCTTACGAAAACAAATTCACCCTGATCGGCACCACCGATGAAGATTTCCATGGAAATCCCGATAAGGTGAGCATCTCTCCTGGAAGAAACCGACTATCTGTGCAAGGCGGCCTCCGAATATTTTCTCAAACAAATTGCCAAAGAAGATGTGGTCAGCAGCTTTTCCGGCATCCGCCCTCTTTTTGATGACGGCAAGAGCGAGGCCAAAGCCGCTACCCGCGATTATGTCCTGAAACTTGATACCGGCAATAATGAAGCCCCTCTCCTCTCCATCTATGGCGGGAAGATCACTACCTATCGCAAACTCGCCGAATCGGTACTGGCCAAGCTCTCCCCGTTTCTGCCCGGTATGGAAAGCGAGTGGACGGAAAAGAGTGTCCTTCCCGGCGGAAATTTTCACCCCAACGACTTCGACCTGGAGGTGCGAGAACTCTTGAGCCGTTGTCCGGTTCTGAACAAAGGATCTGGCCACACGTCTTTTCAGAACCTACGGCAGCTGCGCTTATGAAATGACCGGCCAAGATAAAGGATAAAAAAGATCTGGGAACACCTTTTGGTCATGATCTTTACGGCTTTGAAGTTGATTACCTTATCGCCCACGAATGGGCAAGAGTGCGCAGAAGACGTGCTTTGGCGACGCACAAAACTGGGATTGTTCCTGTCGGCGGCGGAAGCCGAAACGCTGGATGACTATATCAAAAAGAAAGTATCGGTGGAAAACAAATCCCGCCGATAACCGATGAGGAGAAGTAATGCAGCTTGAGTTACGCAATGTATGCAAAAAAGTCGGCAGAGAATTCCATATCTCCGACATATCACTCACCTTCGAAGCGGGAACCCTGAATATCCTTCTCGGCCCGACCCTTTCCGGCAAGACCTCGCTGATGCGTCTTATGGCTGGACTGGATAAACCGACCTCCGGAACCGTCCATTTTGATGGTCAGGATGTCACCGGCGTTCCGGTGCAGAAACGCAATGTGGCAATGGTCTATCAGCAATTTATCAACTATCCGAACCTGACGGTATTTGAAAATATTGCCTCTCCTCTGCGCATCGCCAAGGTTGCCCGTGCCGGAAATCAAAGAGCAGGGTCGCAAAAGTTGCCTCGCTTTTAAAACTCGACAAGATGCTCAAACGTTCTCCCCAGGAGCTGTCCGGCGGGCAGCAGCAACGCACCGCTCTGGCCCGGGCCCTGGTCAAAGAGGCCGATCTGGTGCTTCTTGACGAACCGCTGGCCAACCTCGACTATAAGCTGCGCGAGGAACTTCGCGAAGAACTGCCCCGCATCTTTTCGGAAACCGGCTCTATCTTCGTCTACGCCACCACCGAACCTTCCGAGGCCCTGCTTCTTGGCGGCAACACCGCATCTCTACATCGAAGGGAGAATCACCCAGTTCGGACCGACCATTGAGGTCTTTTCCCGGCCACAAAACCTTATCACCGCCAAGAACTCTTTCCGATCCGCCTTTAAACACGTTGCCGGTGACCAAACTGAACAACACCATGCTGTTTAAGAGCCATGTGGACGATCCCGGTTCTGGGGCAATTACCGCAATTGCCGGATGACGACTATACCATCGCCTTCAGACCGCACCATCTCTACCTGCACCGCACATCCGACAGGGCAATTGCTGTCAAAGCAAAAGTGGCGGTAACAGAGATAACCGGCTCGGAGAGCTATGTACATATCGATATAGCAGGGATCCGCTGGGTACTTTTGGCACCCGGCATACATAACTTCGATGTCCACGAAACAATCGAGGTATTTATGGACCCCAGTAAATTTTATGTGTTCGACAGAAACGACTCTCTGGTCGTGACACCGGAAAATTCGTTAGCCGCAGCGGGTAGAAGGAGAATTCAATGGCCCACATTACCTTAAAAAATATCGCTCATTCCTATACAGGGGCATCGGACAATCCAGATGATTACGCCCTGAAAAAGCTCAATCTCACCTGGCGCGACGGTGGCGCATACGCCCTGCTCGGCCCTTCAGGCTGCGGCAAAACCACCCTGTTGAATATCATCTCCGGGCTGCTGACCCCCACCAAAGGACAGGTGCTTTTCAACGACGAGGATGTAACCAGACTGCCCACCGAGACAACGCAATATCGCCCAGATCTTCCAGTTTCCGGTTATCTATGACACCATGACGGTGTTCCAGAATCTGGCCTTTCCCCTAAAAAACAGGGGCCGGACCCAAACAGAGATTGAGCCGAGGGTCATCGAGCTTGCTAAAATGCTTGGCCTGGAAAATGATCTCTATACCAAAGCCCAACACCTGACCGCCGACGCCAAACAGAAAATCTCTCTTGGCCGGGGCCTGATCCGCCAGAGCGTCAACGCCATTTTATTTGACGAACCGCTCACCGTCATCGACCCGCAACTGAAATGGGAACTCCGCTCCCAGCTCAAATATCTGCACAAGCAGTTCGGCTTCACCATGATCTACGTCACCCATGACCAGACCGAGGCTTTGACCTTTGCCGATGAAGTGATCGTCATGTACGAAGGGCAAATTGTCCAGGTCGGTACCCCCGAAGCACTTTTTGAACGGCCGGAACACACTTTTGTCGGCTATTTTATCGGCTCGCCGGGCATGAATATCGTCCCCTGTGAACTGAAAGGCAACCGGGTGCTTATTGAAGGCCATGAGATCACCCTCGACTGTCACTACAAAGAGCAATCAGCGTCGGCAAAAATCGAGGTCGGCATCCGCCCGGAATACCTCAGCCTTGCCCGCCGCAGGAGAAAGGACTGCCGGTAAAAATTATCAAAATCGACGATATCGGCCGCCACAAGATTGCCAGGGTTGCCGTAAACGACCGGACATTCCATGTCGTCATGCCCGAACTTTCAGGTATGACCGGAGATCAGGCCTCTCTGGTCTTTGATACCGCCCATACCAATATCTATGTCAACGACCATCTCATTGCAGGAGAACAGCCATGATCGCCAAACAAACAAATCAAAAAGCCTGGTTCATGGTCCTGCCGGTTTTTCTTGTTGTCGCCTTCAGCGCTGTCATTCCGCTTATGACCGTCGTCAATTACTCGTTCCAGGATACCTTCGGCAGCAACCAGTTTTTCTGGGTGGGCATGGACTGGTTCAAAGACCTTATCCATTCGGAACGCTTCCACGACGCCTTTCTCCGGCAGCTGCTGTTTTCCGGCATCATTCTGGCCATAGAGATTCCCTTGGGCATCGCCATCGCCCTGGCCATGCCCAAAAAGGGCTGGGGGGTGCCCGTCTGTCTTATCTCCATGGCACTGCCCCTGCTCATCCCCTGGAATGTGGTCGGCACCATCTGGCAGATCTTTGGCAGGGTCGATATTGGATTGCTCGGCCACACCCTGGCCTCTCTCGGCTATTGATTATAACTATACCCAGGATCCGCTTGCCGCCTGGATCACCATTATCGTCATGGACGTCTGGCACTGGACCAGCCTGGTTGTCCTGCTCTCCTATGCCGGACTCTGTTCCATCCCGGACGCCTATTATCAGGCGGCAAAAATCGACGGTGCCTCGCGGATTGTCAGTATTTCGCTATATCCAACTGCCGAAGATGCAGCGGGTCCTGCTGATTGCCATCCTGCTTCGGTTTATGGACAGTTTCATGATCTACACCGAGCCCTTTGTCATCACCGGCGGCGGCCCCGGCAACTCGACGACCTTCATGTCCATCGACCTGGTAAAAATGGCTATCGGCCAGTTCGATCTCGGCCCTGCTGCCGCGATGTCCCTTGTCTATTTTCTCGTCATTCTCCTGCTCAGCTACGTCTTCTATACGGTGATGAGCAATATCGGAGAAGAAAGTTCAAACGGAGGTGCCTGATATGCGCTGGAAATGGCTTATCCCTGCCATCTATATTTTTTTCCTGCTGTTGCCGATCTACTGGCTGGTCAATATGAGTCTGAAGACCAACGATGAGATCCTGTCGATCTTCAGCCTCTGGCCGCAGAACCTGACCTTTGACAACTACAGGGTTATCTTCACCGATGCCTCCTGGTATTCGGGCTATATTAATTCGATGATTTATGTGTCCATTAACGTGGTCATCTCCGTCACTTTCGCCCTGCCGGCCGCCTATGCCTTTTCCAGGTATTCCTTTGTCGGTGACAAACACCTGTTTTTCTGGCTCCTGACCAACCGCATGGCTCCTCCGGCGGTCTTTGCCCTGCCGTTTTTTCAGCTCTATTCGTCCATCGGTCTCTTCGATACCCATATTGCCGTGGCTATCGCCCATTGTCTCTTTAACCTGCCGCTGGCCGTCTGGATTCTTGAGGGTTTTATGTCCGGCATCCCCAAAGAGATTGATGAGACCGCCTTTGTCGACGGATATTCCTGGCCCCGCTTCTTTGTTAAAATTTTCATCCCGAACATTGCCTCGGGGATAGGCGTCACCGCCTTTTTCTGTTTCATGTTCTCCTGGGTGGAGCTGCTTCTGGCCAGAACGCTTACCGCGGTCAACGCCAAGCCTATTTCGGCCATCATGACCCGTACCGTCTCTGCCTCGGGTCTTGACTGGGGGGTGCTTGCTGCAGCCGGAGTCTTGACCATTGTACCGGGAGCGCTGGTTATCTGGTTTGTTCGTAACCATATCGCCAAGGGTTTTGCCCTTGGGCGAGTTTAGTGACGTAGAAATTCTTTTGAGCAGTTGCAAAAGAATTTCGTGACGGAACTTATCCCGTTAAAATTTCGTAAACAAATAAATATTATTACGGAACTTATACCCCTCAAGGGGGTACTGAAAGAGTCCCGGCTTTACGGGATGAGATTCCGAACAAATAAATATTAATTACGGAACGTATCCCCGCAAAGCACGGGGACTGAAAAAAGTACCCCTCAAAGGGGCACCGACATGAGTCCCGCGCAAGGAAAAGTAAAGGAGAAAAGCCATGAGTCTCAACTGGATGGCATGGACCACACCAACTGCGGCGTTTTTTATCATAATTTTCTGTCTTCTGGTTATCATGACCATCTGGGAGATAAAAAGTCCCGGCGGTGCACCGCGCATCGGTATCCTTCGCTTTGAAACCACCAGGGGGGACCGTCTCTTTGTCTCTTTACTGGGGGCGGCCTATATTCATATTCTCTGGCTGGCTCTCTTTCCCGGTCTGGCGCTCTGGTGGGCTTTTGCCATTGCCTGTATTTACGCGCTCTGCGTCTTCAGGTGGGTATAATCGTAGTGCAGTGAGTTGTTTTTATCGTTGTTTCGTTCTGCCACTGAACATCGGGGTGGCAGAAAAATCGCCAAACAATAGAGGAGAAAATCGATGATTAAAAGACTCGTAACAGCAACAGCCATGGCCGCTTTCCTGGTGGGAGCAGCCAGCGCACAGGCAGGTGTGGAAGAGGCAAAGAAATGGGTAGACAGTGAATTCCAGCCCTCAACGCTGTCCCAGGCTGACCAGATGAAAGAGATGGAATGGTTCATTAAAGCTGCCGAGCCCTTCAAAGGCATGGACATCAAGGTGGTATCGGAGACAATAACCACCCATGAGTATGAATCTAAAGTCCTTGCCAAGGCATTTTCCGAGATTACCGGCATCAACGTCACCCACGATCTGATTGGTGAAGGGGATGTTATCGAAAAATTACAGACCCAGATGCAGTCCAACAAAAATATCTACGACGCCTACATCAATGACTCCGACCTGATCGGAACCCATTTTCGCTATCAGCAGGCCGTGCCGCTCACCGACTGGATGAACGGAGATGGAAAAGAGGTCACAGACCCTATGCTCGATCTTGATGATTTCATCGGGATCTCGTTTACAACCGGACCGGACGGAAAACTTTATCAGATTCCCGACCAGCAGTTCGCCAATCTCTACTGGTTCCGCTATGACTGGTTCAAGCGCCCTGAACTGAAAGCAAAATTCAAAGAAATTTACGGCTATGAGCTGGGTGTACCGGTCAACTGGTCGGCCTATGAAGACATCGCCGAATTCTTCACGGAAAAAGTTAAAGAAATTGACGGCAAACGGGTGTATGGCCATATGGATTACGGTAAGAAAGATCCTTCACTCGGCTGGCGTTTTACCGATGCCTGGTTCTCCATGGCCGGTGGCGGCGATAAAGGGATCCCAAACGGTCTGCCGGTTGACGAATGGGGAATCCGGGTCGAAGGTTGCAGCCCGGTCGGTTCTTCTGTCTCCCGCGGTGGTGCAACAAATGCCCCTGCCGCTGTGTATGCGCTCACCAAATATATCGACTGGCTGAAGAAATACGCACCCCCCGAGGCTGCAGGCATGACTTTTTCTGAAGCCGGACCGGTTCCAGCCCAGGGTGCTATTGCCCAGCAGATCTTCTGGTATACTGCCTTTACCGCCGATATGGCCAAACCAGGCACCCCTGTTGTTGATGAAAACGACAACCCTAAATGGCGTATGGCCCCGTCTCCACACGGCCCCTACTGGGAAGAAGGGATGAAACTCGGCTATCAGGATGCCGGTTCCTGGACCCTGTTGAAGTCC
Organism: uncultured delta proteobacterium; assembly: GCA_963806525.1. Taxonomy (GTDB): domain Bacteria; phylum Desulfobacterota; class Desulfobulbia; order Desulfobulbales; family Desulfocapsaceae; genus Desulforhopalus_A. The sequence continues at coordinate 27,223 of CAWDYJ010000028.1, read as the reverse complement.
ACTCCGGTGGATCGTCGCAAGGCCGCCTGGCTGTATGCCCAGTTTGTCATTTCCAAAACCGTCAGTCTGAAAAAAACCCACGTTGGTCTCACCCCGATCCGTGAAAGCGATATCTGGAGTGAATCCTTCACCGAGCGGGCACCAAAGCTTGGCGGTCTGGTGGAATTTTACCGCAGCCCGGCCCGGGTTCAGTGGACCCCGACCGGCACCAACGTACCTGACTACCCAAAACTTGCTCAACTCTGGTGGCAGAACGTAGCCGATGCGGTAACCGGAGACAAAACTCCCCAGCAGGCATTGGACTCACTGGCCGAACAGCAGGACAAGGTCATGCAGCGTATTGAGCGTGTCCGGTATCCAGGGTGAATGTGGACCGAAATTAAATAAAGAGCAGGATCCATCTTACTGGCTGAACCTGCCTGGTCTCCCAAGCCGAAACTGGCCAACGAAAAGCCACAGGGCATGACAGTCGACTATGATGAGCTCGTTAAAAGCTGGGCCGCATCCGTCAAATAATTAGGTGTCAAACAGAAGGATTTGTTAAGCACTAGAACCTCTCAGGGGGATGGTCAGGTTCCATCCCCTTGGGGTGTATCATTTTTGCAATTTAAGAAAATACATTTTACATTACTTATCCGGCGCAGAAGCGTTGCGGGACTCAGTTCAGTACCCCTTGAGGGGTGCTTTTTTCATTCCCCGTGCTTTGCGGAGGTAAGTTCCGTAAGCAGCATTTATTGGTTTTACGGAAATCTCATCCCGCCCAAAAGCGACGCGGGATAAGTTTCAGTACCCCCTTGAGGGGTGCTCTTTTCAGTCCCCGTGCTTTACTGGAGATAAGTTTCGTAAGCAGTATTTATTGGTTTTACGGAAATCTCATCCCGCCCAAAAGCGTTGCGGGATAAGTTCGTTCACGAAAAAAGTTTCTTGTAAAAAGCACAAGAAACTTTTTTCTAACTCACTAAGAGTCCAACCATGACATCACATATCCTCGCAATTGATCAGGGAACCACATCCAGCAGGGCAATCATTTTCAATGACCAACTCGAAATAGTTGCCTCCGCCCAGCAGGAATTCGAGCAGTTTTTCCCCCAATCGGGCTGGGTAGAGCACGATCCTGAGGAGATCTGGACCACAACCCTTGCCACCTGCAGAAAGGCTCTGGAAAAATCGACACTCCCCGCAACTGACATTGCCGCAATCGGCATCACCAACCAGCGCGAAACCGCCATTATCTGGGATAAGGATACCGGTAAACCAATTCACAAGGCCATTGTCTGGCAGGACAGAAGGACCTCTGAATACTGCTCCCAGCTGCGCGAAGATGGCCATGATCCAATGATCACCGCCAAAACCGGTCTCCTGCTTGATTCCTATTTTTCCGGCACCAAAATCAAATGGCTTCTCGATAATGTTGCCGGGGCAAGAGAAAAGGCGGCCAGCGGCAAACTTCGCTTCGGCACCGTTGACACCTTCCTGCTCTGGCGCCTGACCGGCGGCAAAGAACACGCAACCGACGCCACCAACGCCTCGCGTACCATGCTGTACAATATTCATGACAACTGCTGGGATAAGGACCTCCTGGCCTTACTGGACATCCCGGCATCCCTTTTTCCGGAGGTAAAAGACTCTTCCGCCGACTTCGGCTCGACCGATCCCGCACTCTTTGGCACAGCTCTTCCGATTGGCGGCATCGCCGGAGACCAGCAGGCGGCCCTTGTGGGCCAGGCCTGTTTTCAGCCGGGCATGATCAAATCAACCTACGGCACCGGCTGTTTTGTCGTCCTTAATACCGGTGACCAGGCCGTTCGCTCGACCAACCGGCTGCTGACCACCATCGGCTATCGTCTGGACGGCAAAACCACCTACGCTCTTGAAGGTTCAATTTTTGTTGCCGGAGCCGCAGTCCAATGGATGCGCGACGCCATGGGCCTGATTGAAGCCGCCTCGGAAACCGGAAAACTGGCCCGACAGGCCGATATCAATCAGGATGTCTATCTGGTTCCGGCCTTTACCGGCCTGGGTGCCCCCCACTGGGACGGTGAAGCCCGGGGGGCGATCTTCGGCATAACCCGGGCCACCGGCCCCGCCGAACTCTCCAAAGCGGCGCTGGAGTCAGTCTGTTATCAGACCCGCGACCTGCTCGACGCCATGCGCGGCGACTGGCAGAACATGGGCGAAACGGTACTGCGGGTCGACGGCGGGATGGTTGCTTCCAACTACACCATGCAGTTTCTCGCCGATATCCTCAATGCCCCTGTTGATCGACCGGTCGTCCTGGAGACCACTGCCCTTGGCGCCGCCTATCTGGCCGGACTCCACAAAGGACTGTTTCCGCCGCCGGAACAATTCAGCAGATCCTGGAAACGGGATAAACGTTTCACCCCAGCTTTGGATGAAGAGGTGCGCATCAGGAAAGTATAATGGCTGGAAGGATGCGGTACGACGTACCCTGACGAAATAATTTCCATCCTGAAATCAGCTCCATAACATAATAAGACTCCTTGAACTTATCATCCTCCCCGAATTGCGTACGATCAAGTTTTCGTATTTATGTTTTTTTAGTTTCATGTGAACCTTTTTTTAATTTCACTTGAACTATATTCGAAACAGGTTTACAACATAGAGATAATTATTCCGGTTGCAGGCTCTCATCAGTGCGGGACTGTGGTCGGCAATATCGGTAAACCTATTTCTCTGTCAAGGAACCAGAACCATGTCTCCACGCATCCTCGACCAGCCCGTCGCCGCAGGTGAACAAACCATTGAAACCGAGGTTCTTATCATCGGCGGCGGTGTCACCGGCACAGGTATCATGCGTGATCTTGCCCTGCGCGGACTACATACCCTTCTTATTGATAAACGCGATCTGTGTGCCGGCGCCTCCGGTGGCAATCATGGTCTCCTCCACTCCGGTGCCCGTTATGTTTCCAACGATCTTCACTCGGCAATTGAATGCAGGGTGGAAAACGAACTCCTTAAAAGGCTGGCTCCGCAGTGTATCGAGGAAACCGGTGGCATGTTCGTTGCAGTGCAAGGTGACGATCCCGAATTTGCCGAAAAATTCCCGCAATATTGCGCGGCGGCAGGGTATCAGCTGCCAGGAGATCAGTCCCGCCGAGGCCCGGAGACTGTGAACCCCAGCTTTCAGAGCAACTGTTCAAGGCCTATCTGGTACCCGATGCAACAGTGGATCCTTTTCGACTGGCCCTGGAAAACGTAGCCCATGCCCGAATGATAAACGACAGTATCTATCGGCCCCATACGGAAATCGTTGATTTTGCAATCGATAAGGGCAAAATCGTCGCGGCAATCTGCCGGGACAATCGCACGCAGGCCAAACTCCGCATCTGCGCAAAACAATATGTCAATGCCGGGGGTGCATGGGCGATGAACATTGCCCGGCAGGCTGGCTGCAACGATGTCAACCTGCTCTATTCGAAAGGGACACTGCTCATCAGCCACGACCGGATGACCCGCCATGTTATCAACCGGCTGCGTCCACCAGCCGATGGTGACATCCTTGTCCCCGGCGGGACGGTATCGGTACTCGGCACCACTTCTATCCATACCGACAACCTGGAGACAGTCCGCCCGACGGTCGAAGAAATCGACCGCAATGTTATTGAGGGAGCAGCAATGATTCCAGCCCTGGCCACCGCCCGGTATATCAGGGCCTTTTCCAGGGTTCGGCCACTCCTGCAATCGTCTGACAGCGAGGATGGCCGTGACGCTACCCGTGGCTTTGCCCTTCTTGACCACAGCTCCCAGGGACTCACCAATTTCTGCACCATCACCGGAGGAAAACTGACAACCTTTCGCCTGATGGCTGAAAAAACGTCTGATCTTGTCGCCCGGCGTCTTGGCAATAGCCAAGACTGCACGACCAACACTGTTCCCCTGCCGGACGGCAATGCCTGCCGCTGGACCGAACCGGGAGCCGCCCCACGCTACTGGTATCAGGCCAACAACTCTGATGATATGATCCTCTGCGAATGCGAAATGGTTCCCCAATCGGCAATAGACGAAATAGTCAAATGCGCCCCCGGAGCCGAGGCGGAGATGACCCTTGAGGCCATTGCTCTCAGGTCCCGCGCCGGAAAAGGCCCATGCCAGGGATCATTTTGCGGCATCCGTATCGCCTCTTATCTCTACGATCGGGGCTATTACCGCGACAAAACCGGCCTGATCCATATGCGTAACTTTTTTAAGCGAACGGTTCAAGGGCATGCGCACGGTTATCTGGGGCCAGCAGGCGGCGCAGATGGAACTGGCCGAAGCACTCCACTGCGGGCTGCTCGGCCTGGACAATCTGGATAACGACCAAGAATCATAAATAGACAAACAGCCTGCGGAGAAGTTCATGAAAGAGGAAGCGCGTCATTTTTCAACCGAACTGGCTGTTATCGGCTCAGGCATTGCCGGATTGTGCAGCATCCATTTTTGCCCTGAATCGGCAGATCAAAACAGCCCAGGTCGGCAATACCGGGGCGGTGGCCTATACCACCGGATATCTCGATCTGCTCGGAGCAAACGAAGAATCACCCTGCACCATCGACAATCCCTGGGAAGGGATTGAGCAATTGAAAAAGTCCTGCCCCAAGCATCCGCTCTGCCTAATTCCCGCAGAAGATATCAGAAGATGGTTTCGACACAGTTCACCGCTTTTCTTGGCGAGTGCGGCATCGCCTACACCCCGCCCCAGAAGGAAAATATCACCGCACTTACTCCTGCCGGCACACTGAAAAAAACCCTCTGCGTCCCGGCCACCATGGCAGCTGGACCAAAGCCTTTGCCGCAAAAACGCCTTGTGTGATAGTCGATTGCCACGGACTTGAAAGGATTCAGCGCCCGTCAGGTGGTGGCCAATCTCCAGGATAAGTGGCCAACTCTTTCCGCCGCACGAATCACCTTTCCGGATATGGACAAAGGTGAAATCTACCCCGAAGTCATGGCCCGTGCCCTGGAGGTTCCGGGTACCCGGGCAAAATTTGCCAAACTGCTTAAAGAGGCCGCCGGCGAGGCAAAGGTTATCGGTCTTCCCGCCCTCCTTGGTATGCACAGGCCGGATCTGGTCAGGAGCGAGCTTGAACAGCTCACCGGCCTCACCATCTTTGAGATCCCGACCATGCCCCCTTCGGTACCGGGAATCCGCCTGCGGGAAATGTTCGAGCAGGTTTTCCCGCAAAAAGGCATAACCCTTATCCCCCAGCAGAAAGTTGCTCCCTGAACTTTACCTCTGACGGTGCGCTTCTTCAGCCTCAGTGATAATTATGGCGCCATCACCATTCGACTCTAAGGCTGTCATCCTGGCCACTGGACGCTTTTTAAGCGGTGGCCTGGAAGCACATCTCACCGGCATTAAGGAATCTTTCCTTGATTTACCGGTAAGTCAACCCGCATCCCGCACGACTGGTATCGTGACGACTACACGGACCGCCATCCTATCCATACAGCCGGGATCGAGGTAGATGCCTCATATCGGCCACTTGCCCAGGACGGCAAGCCCTTTAATGAACGTCTTTTTGCCGCAGGAATCATTCTCGCTCACCAGGACTGGATTCGCGGGCGAAGCGGAGCCGGCATAGCCATCGCCACTGCCTATAAAGCGGTGGAAGCCGCTGAAAAATTTTTACACGCTCTACTAAGATCTAAGCGACAGGAAAGAAGAAACTGCCATGTCGGATAAAAAAATACCCACCATCAATTTTAAAGAAAAGGCCATCGAACTGCTGCCGGAAGGCGCAAGTTTTGAGTCCTGCTTAACCTGCGGCCTCTGTTCCTCCGGCTGTCCTGCTTCCGGCATCGAGAACATGGACCCGAGAAAATTCATCCGTATGGCTATGCTCGGTATGGACGAAGAGCTGTCCACCACGCCCTGGGTCTGGTGCTGCACCCAGTGCAAAAGGTGCCAGCATGTCTGTCCGATGAGCATCGATATTTCCCAATTGGTGTTCCTTGCCCGCGGCAATTGGCCGCAGGAGGAAAAACCATCAGGAATCGTCCGCAGCTGCCAGCTCATTCGCTCCACCGACTCGACCAGTGCCATGGGGCTGCCGCCCGATGATTTTGTTTTCGTCGTCCAGGACGTGCTGGAAGAGGTTCGAGAGACCCAGCCTGCCTTTAAAAACCTGCAGGCACCGATGGATAAAAAGGGTGCATTTTTCTTTGTCAATCAGAATTCCCGCGAACCGATGAACGAACCGGACGAGATGGTTCCGCTGTGGAAGATCTTCGACCTGGTCGGTGCCGACTGGACCTATTCCTCCAAGGGCTGGGCTGCGGAAAATTTCTGCATGTTTTCCGGTGATGAAGAGGCCTGGTATGAAGTCATAAAAAAACGGGTCGATGCCGTCAATGAGCTGGGCTGCAAGGTGTGGCTGAACACCGAATGCGGGCACAGCTACTATACCATGTGGAACGCCCTGAACCGTTTCGGCATGGAGGCTGATTTCAAACTGGAGAGTCTGATTACCTATTATGCCAGATGGATCAGGGAAGGTAAACTCCCGGTCAATTCCCGAGTGGAATACCAAAAATATCACATTCACGGTCCAGGATCCCTGTATGATTGTCAGGAAAGCCTATGGGGAGTCCATTGCCGAGGATATGCGTTTTGTCGTCAAGAGCCTGGTAGGAGAAGAAAATTTTATCGACATGCAGCCGAATCGCAGCGCCAACTACTGCTGCGGCGGCGGCGGTGGTTTCCTGCAGGCCGGTATGACCGAGCATCGCCGAACCTACGGCAAACGAAAATTTGACCAGATCGCCGCAACCGGTGCCGCCTATGTGCTCACCCCCTGCCATAACTGTCATTCGCAGATGGAAGACATTGGCCATCATTACGGCGGCAACTACGGCGTAGTCCATTTCTGGACGCTGATCTGCCTCTCCCTTGGTATTCTTGGCGAGAATGAACGAACCTATCTTGGGCCGGATCTTTTGGCGCTGATCGACTAGGCGAATTTCAATAAATAGCACTTGACCGGAAACCTGCTGTTTTGTAATCCTATAGCCTGGATGTAATTTCAAGAACTATCTGGTAACGGAATACTTACTGACATTGCACCTCTTTTTTGATTCCGATTACCCCTACTTTCACCTAGGTTGAAGGGAATGATCATTGGACTCGATGTAGGCGGTACCCATACCGACGTCATTCTGCTGGACGGCAGACAACTTGTCCGCGAGGCCAAGATTGCCACCGACCCGGACAATCTCTTTCAGACCCTGCTTGACGGTCTCAGTGGTGTTATTGAAGGGATTGACCCCAAGTCAATTAAACGGGCCGTCCTCAGCACCACCCTGGCCACCAACCTGGTCGCCCAGCAAAAACTCCCGGAAGTCGGCATGGTAGTGGCGGGTGGTCCAGGCATTGATCCCCGCCATTTTCGGACCAATGACCACTATTATACGGTGGATGGCGCCCAGGACCACCGCGGCCGGGAAATACAGGCCATTGACGACCAACAGCTGCAGGCCATCGGCGAGGAACTGCAACGCCAGGGGATTCGCTATGCCGGCGTAGTGGCCAAGTTTTCGGTGCGCAACGCGGCGCAGGAAAAAAAGATGGCGGCACTGCTCCGGCCTTATGTGGAGCGGGTCTTTATGGGCCACAGTTTTCCGGCAACCTCAATTTTCCCCGCCGTATCGCCACGACCTATCTGAACTGTGCCGTCTATCCTATTCATAAGAAATTCTTTACCGCCGTTCAAGAATCGCTGGCCGAAAAAGGGCTGACCATGCCTATCCGGATTCTCCGACCCGACGGCGGCAACATGAATATCGAATCGTCTGTAGACCACCCGGCGCAGACTATTCTGTCGGGACCGTCAGCCAGCGTCATGGGCGCAATCTCTTCTGCCCCTGCCGAAGGGACCTGCCTGGTACTGGATATCGGTGGAACGACCACCGATATGGCGGTGTTGATCGACAAGGCCCCCCTGCTTGCGCCGCTCGGCATCGAGATACTCCACTACAAAACCCTGATTCGCGCCCTGCAGACCCATTCCATCGGTATTGGCGGTGACAGCGCAGTCCGGGTAAGAGACGGGAAACTGACCATCGGTCCCGACCGGATCGGCAAGGCCATGGCCTACGGCGGTCCGCATCCAACCCCCACCGATGCCTTCTATGTGCTGGGCCAGGGGGCGAGTGGCGATGCGGCAAAGATCCAGGGCCGGCCTGCTGCCTGTGGCCAAAGCCCTGGGCCAGACCGTTGACCAGGCAGCACAGACAATATTTGCATACGGCCTGCCGCACTATTCTTGAGGCTGCTGAGGAGATGATCAACACCATCAACAGTAAGCCGGTCTATACCGTGCATGAACTCTGGGAAGGCAGCCAGATACGGATCGAACCATATGCTTAATTCTCGGCGGCCCGGCCCCGCAGTTTGCCGAGCAACTGCAGACCATGTTCGACGGCAAGGTGCAGGTCGTCCCCAACCATCAGGTGGCCAATGCCATTGGCTGCGCCCTGGCCCGGACCACCTGCGAAGTGATTCTCTTTGCCGATACCGCCCAGGGCAAAGCCACCGCACCCAGCGAAGACTTCAGTCAGACGATTCCCTCCAATTTCAACTCTGGACAATGCCCGCGAGCTGACCCATGATCTGTTGCGCAAAAAAGCCATCCAGAGAGGCGCCGACCCGGAAGATCTGGAAACCGAGATTCTGGAAGAGAATCAGTTCAACATGGTCCGCGGCTTTCGAACCATCGGCAAAAATATGCGGATCCGGATGCAGCTTAAGCCCGGACTCATCGGTGAAAAATGATGATGTCGTAAAAAGTCGCCAACTTGAAGATTACAGATATAGGACAACCAGGAACAGGCACCATGCTACAGGCCAAGAATAAAACAGGACTGGTCTTCTTTCCAGCCTTTGACTGGGCCATCTCCCCCACCCATCCGGAAAGAGAAGAACGTCTGCTCTATACCCAGGACCAGGTGTTTGAAGAAGGACTGCTGGATATCGACGGAATTTTCGAGTTTAAGCCGGACCTGGTGACCATAAACGATGTGCAGCGGGTACACTTTTGTGTGCCCGATCCCTGGGCGGTGATGACCGAGTCCCATTTCATCAGTGCCGGCGGGGCCAAGACCATCGGCATGGCGGTGATGGACGGCACCATCGACCGGGGTTTTGCCATCGTCCGTCCTCCCGGCCACCATGCCTGCCGCGTCGTCCACGGTGCCCGCGGTTTCTGCAACGTCAACATCGAAGCGATCATGATCGAGTATCTGCGCCGGGCCTACGGAGTCAAGCGAATCGCCATTGTCGATACCGACTGTCACCACGGCGACGGCACCCAGGATATCTACTGGCATGACCCCAATACCCTGTTTATTTCCATTCATCAGGACGGCCGCACCCTCTATCCCGGCACCGGCTTTCTTGAACGAGATGGGCGGCCCGAATGCCGTGGGCACCACCATCAACATCCCCCTGCCGCCCAACACCTCAGATGAAGGTTTTCTCTATACTATCAAGGAGATGGTCCTGCCCATCCTGGATGATTTCAAACCGGAACTGATCATCAATTCGGCCGGCCAGGACAATCATTACTCCGACCCGATCACCAATATGAACCTTTCCGCCCGCGGCTATGCGGAACTGACCACTCTCCTCAAGGCTGATATTGCCGTACTGGAAGGCGGCTATTCCATCGAAGGCGCACTTCCCTACGTCAACACCGGTATCATCCTGGCCATGGCCGGCCTGGACTACGACCGCCTCAGTGAACCGGACTATGATGCCGACACCTACCGGCAAAGCCCTGAAACCACCAGCTATATCCACCAGCTGGGCGAAAAGGTCCTGGAACAGTGGGAAAAACGGGAATCCCTCAGGCAATCGGTTCGCAGCATGGACACCCCGGGCCAGCGCAGCCGCAATATCTACTACGACACCGACAATATCCAGGAACAGCAGCACGAGACACATCTGTATCTGCGACGACTGCGGTGGCGCCTTACGGATCGAATCATCGGCCAACCGGCGACAACCCATTCTGGCCATCCATATCCCGGTCGACGCCTGTCCGGCCTGCCAGGATCTAGGGCACGAGTGGTTCGAAACTGCCGACCGCAGCCAGTTTGCCAACATTTACCTGCAGGATCGCACGACTGACAGCTACCGCCAGGCAAAGAAAACAGAGTAATTTTTCCAGCAGTTACGCATTAGATATAACGACTCCAGCTCCCAGAACCCCAGTTGCCAGATCAAATATTGACCATGTTATCCTGCACCAGACATGCAGAAGATAAATGTGTTACTATTTCGAAACATCCTGCTTTGTCGGGCTTGTCCTGTTCGTGCCGAGACTCGCAGACAGGGCAGTGGATCAATATTTGCATTTATAAAATGCAATCAGATATCAACCGACCTTTTCTATTGCATACGCGTGGCTACCATGAACCATTTCAAGGTTATTCTCTGTTGCTGGTTAAGTATTTTCGTCTTCGTGGAAACCTCAACTGCCGAGTCAACATCGATCAGGGCTGGCGTAGCCAGCATGATCACACCTGTCAGTGCAGTCAAATACTATCAACAGGTGGTGGACTATCTTGGGAAAAAATTAAACCTGCCTGCCGAAATGGTCCACCGTACCACCTATGATGAGATTGATGTCATGCTGGAAGAAGGTAAGGTGGATGTCGCCTTTATCTGTTCTTCTCCTTACGTCATGGATAACGAGAAGTTCGGTGTCGAATTATTGGTGGCTCCTCTTGTAAATGAACAACCCTTTTATCATTCATATATCATTGTTCACAAGGATAGCACGATAAAAACAATTGATGACCTGAAGGATAAAACTTTCGCCTTTGTTGACCCGAAATCAAATACAGGTCGCCTCTATCCTGCCTATGTCCTTGCAAAGCTTCATGAAACGCCCGAGAGTTTCTTTAGCCGAACGCTGTACAGTTACAGTCACAATAAATCTGTAGAAATTGTAGCAAAAAAAAGGGCCGCGGGCGCTGCCGTTGACTCGATTGTTTATAACTATATGGTGGCTACCGACTCCCCATATGTGCAGGAAACAAAAATAATTCACCGTTCTCAACAGTTTGGTATTCCCCCGGTGGTCGTCCCTCCAGGCCTGTCTCCTTTTCTGAAAAGTGCAATACGAGAGGTATTTTTAGCCATGCACACAGATCCAGAAGGAAAACGCATCCTGGATGGTATGAGAATAGACAAATTCGTGCAGGTTCCAGATGATAACTACAACTCCATTAGAGCAATGCGCGCTTTCATCCAAAATACTAAATTAATCGGGAATAATCAGGATTCACCAACAACAAAATCCTTTGAAGACGAATCCGACACTATCTATTTTGGCATACTGCCCCGGGATAATCCGAGAATTTCCTATGAACGATACCAGCCTTTAATCGATTATCTTTCTGGACAAACAGGGGAGAATATCGAACTGCGGCTGGAGACAAGTTACAAAGACGTGGTCAACAGCCTTGGGCAGGGGAAAACTTCTTTTGCTCTGTTAGGTGCTCTTACCTATCTGGATGCGGCCCAGCGCTACAGCGCTTCTCCGATAGTTCGGAGCAAAACTGCACGGGGCGATTTGTTCTTTAAAAGTGTCATCGTGACAGATATAGATGGTTCAATAAAAGAATTGTCCCAGTTGGTTGATAAAAAGTTTGCTTTTGCAGCCCTCTGGTCCACTTCAGGTAATTTACTTCCTCGTTATATGCTTGCATGGTCAGGTATCCATCTCAACAATTTAGGAGAATATCGTCACTTCAATTCGCACGACTCAGTGGCAAAAAAAATAATCAGAAACGAATTTTCCGCAGGGGCAATCAGATATTCTACCGCAGAGCTATATCTTGAATACGGTCTGAAAATTATTGCAACCTCAGATCCAATTCCTACAGGCCCGATAGTTGTTTCACCCAGAACACCTTACGACATTATGCAGAAGGTTCAAAAAGCGCTGCTGGGCATGCACAAGACCAAAGCAGGAAGAGAAGTTCTGAAAAAGCTTGACCCTGATCTTCAGGGTGGATTCGTTGCTGCATCCGATGCTGATTATAGTGAAATTCGCCAAATGATCAATGATGTACCATTGACATGCGGCAAAGGCTGTCATCCGCAGAGGACCTTCTAAGATGCTCCCGTCCATTAATAACTCCCTGCAGAAAAAATTCATCTTGATTGCGTTCCTCTCGGTTTTTCTCCTGGCGATTGTCGTGTCCATTTTTGTCGCAACGAAAACCAGATCGGTCCTTTATAATGCGACAGAACAGAAAGGTCGGATGCTGGCCCAAACAGTGAGTGCGCTTATCATTAACGAGCTTATTTACGAGAAATTAGGTCTTGTCGAGGAGGGAGGGCTTATAGATAACTATGTTCGTGAATTATATCTGAGACAGGAGCTGGAACTTCGCTATGTTGCCGTACTCGATAATCACCTGCAGGTGATATCCCATAGTAACTTCAGTGAATTCGGCAAATATTACCAGGATCCCTTTGTCAAAAACGCCCAACAAGCGCATGATGTTCTCGTAAAAACTGACACTTTTTCCGCATCTCAGATTGATACCCTTCTCATTTGCCGCCCCGCTTTCGATAGAAGGCAAGCGCTGGGGAGTACTCCTTTTTGCCCTCTCTTTGGAAAGTGTACAGAGAGAAGCCAAGACAATACTGTTCCAGATTCTCTTTCTTGCCGGCATGGCTCTCGCATTGCTCTTTGTCCTTATATATTTCCTCAGTCACAGATTCATTCGACCAATTATTGACCTCTCACAGGCAATGGGGGAGGTGGAGGTTGGCATGGTGGAAAAAACCATTCCTGTAAAGGGTAAGGATGAAATGTCTCGATTAGCGGAGAGTTATAACCAAATGGTCCGCAGAATTCGTGACACAAACGAAGAGATGAAGCTGGCCCATGAAAAGCTGTTGCATTCAGAAAAACTTGCGACCCTTGGGGTACTCTCCTCAAGTGTCGCCCATAGAATAAATAATCCACTGGGCGGCTTGTTCAACTGCGTCCGCATGTTGAAGCGTAAAGGTGGAGATGCGGAGTTTCGAGAAAACTACCTGACCCTTATAGAAGAAGGGCTGGACAGCATAGAGGAAACGGTGGGACAGCTGCTCTGGACAGCGGGCAAAAGAGACGGTGAAGAAAAATCATCTGATGTTGCACGGGTTCTCGCAGGAGTGGTTAAATTTCTCGATTATCGAATGGGAAAACAAAAAATAGTGTTTGCCGACTCCATTGCAGCAGAGCTTGTGATTCCGATAGCCCCACATGATCTCGAGGAAATTTTACTCAATACAATGATCAATTCTATCCAGGCTATGGAGAATGGTGGCCAGCTCAACGTGACGGCAAGAAAGCAATGGAATTCGATTATTATCCATATTGAGGATACCGGTACGGGGATCCCCAAAGATCAATTAGACAAAGTCTTCAACCTTTTCTATTCAACAAAGAAAGCTGGTGAAGGTACGGGATTGGGGATGTGGATGACCTATGAGCTTGTAGCAAAATATAAAGGCACAATAGAACTGCAGAGTGAAGAGGGAACTGGCACACTCATCATGATCACTATTCCGGAGGCTGTATGAATAAAAGCATATTGATTGTCGAAGATGAGAAGATTCTTCGAATCTCTCTTGCTGATGCGTTGAAAGAGGAAGGATACACAATACTTGCCGTAGCTACCGGCTAAGGACGCCCTGGCAGCGATAGACCAGAGCACCTTTTCTCTTATAATTACTGATATTCGCTTACCTGATATAAGCGGTATGGAGGTACTGCGTCAGAGTATGCAGGCCGCACCGTCGACACCAGTTGTTATGATGACCGGCTATGGCAATATTAAAGATGCGGTTGAATCGATGCGGATCGGAGCTTTTGATTATATAACGAAACCATTTGATCTTGAAGAGATGTTTGTCACCGTCAGTAAAGCCCTTGAAGTACACGCTCTCACGGAAGAAAACATTCGCCTCAAGAAAGAATTAACCACCCAGTTCAGTTCTGGACGAATAATTGGGGACAGTAAAGCTATGCACTCCATATTCGCGCTTCTTGACAAGATCAGCAGGACAGAATCGACGGTGTTAATCCTGGGTGAATCAGGTACAGGCAAGGAGCTTGTAGCGTCGACCATCCATTATCAGAGTGCAAGAAAAAAGAAGGCGATAATACGGGTCAATTGCGCAGCACTGCCTGACGAGTTAATAGAGAGTGAATTATTTGGTTATGAAAAAGGCGCCTTTACGGGAGCAGATACGAAAAAACCAGGGCGTTTTGATTTGGCCGACAAGGGAACTCTTTTTCTTGATGAGATTGGCGACTTGCCTCCCCTCACCCAAACAAAAATATTACGCTTTCTGGAAGAGAGAACCTTTGAAAGACTTGGGTCGACAGCAACGGTTTCGGTTGATATACGAATAATTGCCGCGACCAATAAAGACCTGGAAAAAGAGATCGAAAAGGGCAGATTCAGAGAAGATCTCTTTTATCGACTCAATGTTATTCCAGTGGTATTGCCACCGTTAAGAAAGAGAGTCGAAGACATCCCCCTGCTCATAGATACCTTCACCCGAAGTTTAAATGATCAGTTTGGCACGAAAGTAACGTTCGGGACGGATGCCATTAAAGAGTTGCTCAAGTACAGCTTTCCAGGCAATGTCAGGGAATTATTCAACATTGTGGAGCGGTGTGTCGCCTTGTCGAGCAGTAACACTATAGGTCGATCCGATCTGCCGCCACATATTTTACAAAATAAACAGGAAAAAATTCCCCTCTACTCATTGCAGCAAATATGTTTTGAGGCCGAAAAAGACCACATTGTGAAAATTCTGAGAGTGACCCAGGGAAACAGGTCAAAGGCAGCAGAAATCCTGGGGATAAACAGAAAAACACTCTGGGAAAAAATCAATAATTACAAATTAGATGTGTGATCGGCAAAGAGAAGGAAGATGTAGCCCCTGCTCCCACTTTGTTACGACAATGTAACACCGCAACTCCTCACAAAAAGCATATGTTACTGAAATAACAACATGTTCTTGCCACTCATCTGTCCCGCATATTTAGCATCAAAAAACGACCCCGACTCGATTATCTAATCATCTGTAATTAAACAATATATAATAAGTGATGTGATTATTGTGTTACGTAAAAGTAACATAAGAAGAGTCATTTGGCATGGCACAGAAAATGCTCTTACCCTTATGTATGGTCAATTTTGTGTTGCCAACCGATAACAACTAAACGTGTGGAGGTGTACATGAAGATTAAGAGAAGGGATTTTTTGAAATTGTCGGCAGTCGCCGGGGCGTCTGCTGCTCTCTATGGCTGCGCTGGTGGCAAAGACACGGATATGAACGCACTGGCAGCTGCTAAAGCCGAGGGGAAGATTGGTGAGCTGCCAGGGGAATGGAAGCCGTCGACATGCCAGGGATGTACCACCTGGTGCCCGGTCGAGGTCTTTATCCAGGATGGCCGGGCTGTTAAAGTCAAGGGGAATAGGTACTCCAAGCAAAACGATGGCAAGGTCTGCCCAAGAGGACACCTTTCCCTGCAGCAGGTCTACGATCCGGATAGGATCAAAGTGCCGATGAAACGCACCAACCCTAAGAAAGGCAAGGGAGAAGATCCTCAGTTTGTACCGATCAGTTGGGATGAGGCGCTTGATACTATTGCCGATAAAATGATGGATCTCCGCAATAACAATGAGCCGGAGAAATACTGTCTGATGCGTGGCCGATATACCTATCTGCGAGATATTATCTATGACGTTATGCCCAAGGTATTTGGCTCACCAAATAACATTTCCCATAGTTCCACCTGTGCGGAAGCTGAAAAATTTGGCTCGTTCTATACCGAGGGACTCTGGGATTATCGTGATTACGATATTTCAAATTCTAAGTACATCCTTGTCTGGGGTTGTGATCCCGTTTCAAGTAACCGTATGATCCCTGCCACTATCAAGAGATTTGGCGATGCCCTGGACCATGCAACTATCGTTGCCGTTGACCCCCGGTTGACGACCAGTGCGGCAAAGGCAGACGAATGGCTTCCCCTGAAACCGGGCACAGACGGTGCCCTGGCGCTGGGGATTGCCCACGTAATACTTTCTGAAGGGCTTTGGCACAAGGAATTTGTCGGTGATTTTAAAAACGGCAAAAATCAATTTAAACCCGGCGCCACTGTGAAGGAAAGTGCCTTTGTCGAAACAGAGACCTATGGGGTCGTAAAATGGTGGAACCTTGTTGTAAAAGATATGACTCCTGCTAAAGCTGCGGAGATTAGCGGGGTATCAGCTGACCAGATCATCCAGGTTGCACGAGGGATGGGGCAGGCTGCACCTCATGTCGCCGTGTGGATGGGACCTGGCGCGGCAATGCAGGCCCGGGGAGCTTACTCCGGAATGGCAGTTCACGCTCTCGGCGGTCTCGTTGGCGGTATCGACAATGTAGGTGGCTCCCTGCAGACGGCAAAAATTCCAGTCAACAAACTTAATAAAGACATCCTGGAAAAGCATCAGGATGATGTTGCAAAGAAACATGCAAAAATGGAAAAGATTGACCAGCGCGGCCGATTGGAACTTCCAGTGCTCGCCCATGGTAAATCAGGTGGCGGGGTTTGTACCAATAACGCAGCTACCGGAATCCTGAACAAAGATCCCTATGACATTAAAGTACTGGTAGGATACATGAACAACTTTGCTTTTTCCTGCAATGGTACTGATCGATGGGAAAAGGCGCTTGCGTCAATACCATTTACGGTGCATCTCACCACCAATGCGTCGGAGTTCACAATGTTCGCCGACATTATTCTGCCCTGCACCGTGAACATGTATGAACGATACGGCTTTGTGAAAACCAAAGCAAATCGTTATGCCACCTGCACCTTGCTCCAGCCGGTGATCGATCCGCTCTGGGATGTTATTGTCGATGAGTCGGAGTTTCCCTTCCTGATGGCAGAAAAGCTTAAAGAACGTGGCTTTCCCAATCTGTATGACTGCCTGATTGAAATGTACCCTGACCCCGAAACAGGGGCCCCGGCCAGGAACTCAAAAGAGTTTACCATTAACGCTCTGAAATATTATACAATGCCACTCTGGGACGGCAAAAAAGACACCCACGGAGATAAAATTAACGGCTGGAGTGAAATGCTTGCCCGCGGCATGTGGAATTCTGAAGCGTATAAGTATAAGTCGCATTGGGGGGGAAAGTTTGAGACAGTGAGCACAAAATTTGAGTTCTATAGTGAGACCCTGAAAAAGGCCTTAAGCGGGCATGCCGAAAAGTACAACGTTGATATCGACACTGTAATGGAAAAAAGCAACTACACCGCCCGCGGAGAACTCGCCTTCGTGCCGCACCATGAACCCCCTCTTCGCCATGGCAGTATAGAAGAGTTTCCGTTTGACTTCGTTGACTATAAATCCCGCCTCAACCGTGAGGGGAGAAGCCAGAATTCGCCCTGGTATTATGAATTCAAACATGTCGACCCAGGTGATGTCGGCGGACAGGACACGCTGCGAATCAACCCGGTTGATGCGCAAAAAATAGGTGTTAAAGATGGCGATAAAGTAAGAATAACCTCGGTGGCTGCCAGCGGCGAGTGTGTTGCCCGGGTTTGGGAAGGTGTCCGTCCCGGAACCGTCAGCAAGTCATATGGTCAAGGTCACTGGGCATACGGTAAAACCGCTACTGATGATTTTGGCAAGAGCGCAACCAAGGGAGTGAATAACAATACGATCATCCCCTGGGAACTGGAAAGACTGTCAGGTTCAAATGCGAGAAACGGTGGACATACAGGTGTCCGAATCGAGAAGATATAGGTAAGGGGAGGACATACTCATGACACAATATGCAATGATAATTGATTTAAGGAAATGTGTTGGCTGCGGCGCCTGCGCTCTTGCCTGCAAAACAGAAAACAACACGGCATTGAGGAGAAACGGTCAAACCTTCAACTGGGCAGATTTTGTCCATGAGACGACTGGTAAATTTCCGAACACACAGTATCGAACCTTGCCGGTTCTCTGCAACCACTGCAGTAATGCTCCCTGTGTAGAGGCCTGTCCGGTTGAGCCAAAAGCAATGTTTAAAACGCCGGAAGGTATAACGATGCACAATGACGAACGCTGCATCGGCTGTCGCGCCTGCCAGGACGCCTGTCCCTATAGTATGGATGAGGTCATGAAAGACGGGGCCTCCGGTGAATACAGCGTTATCAGCTACAACGAGGAAGGTGAACCGACCCAACAGTTTTATTTAAACAAAAAGCAGTTGGTAAAAAATGGTTCCGCGACCGGTGCTGAGCTGGTAAACCTGACAGGGACGAACCCGCCCCATGAGACAGAATACTATGATCCGAACTATGAATGTGTGCGTCGGGAAAACATCGTGGAAAAATGCATCTTTTGCACTCACAGGCTGGTAAACAATGAGCTGCCGGCGTGTGTTGACGCCTGTCCCTCCGATGCCAGGATAATCGGCGATATTGACGATGCAAACAGCGCTGTCTCAAAACTCCTCAAGGAACACAAGAGTTTTGTATTGCAGCCGGATGAAGGCACCAAACCAAATGTGTATTACATCAAGGAATACTCTGCACGTAAGTAAACCTCAATCCCTGGGACATCGCTAAAGGAGTATTGCGGTGTCCCAGGCCATTTTTTCAGCTGAGGGAGATAATGACGGACCAGAATGAGATCACAGCACGAGGCAATTGCTTTAAGCTGCTTGCAGCATGTTTTTATGAGCCGGACAAAGCCATGTTTATCGAACATCAGGTTTGTGAAAACATAAAGAAATTGTCCAATGATTGTGCCTCTAATGCAGCAAACCATGCCGGTAAAATGGATGTATATCTAAAGACTCTGACCCAGGAACAGCTAAGCATTGATCATGCTGCTCTCTTTGTCGGACCCTTTGAATTACTCGCCGCCCCATATGGTTCTGTTTATACAGAAGATACCAGGCAGGTGATGGGGAAGTCAACGATAGATGTTTTGAATTTTTATGAAACAGCCGGCCTGTCTGTTGAAATAAAAGAACCACCGGACCATATCGCCATTGAACTGGAGTTCATGTACTACCTGTGCTCCAAAGAAGCAACCGCGGTACATGACAATAAGAGTGAAGATGCCCGCAAATTAAGAAAACAGCAGGTCGATTTTTATTTCGACGCATTGAAGCCATGGGCTGAAAAATTTTGTGAGGCAATTCGAGCGGGCACGGACAACGGATTTTATATAAACTTAGCAGACTGTCTAGAGCATTTCCTCGCTTCTTGTGAGCACATTTACTCTCTAGACTATGCGGTAACAACTGGATAGAGGTGTCTTAAATGGTGCCGTCGGTTACAACATTCGTTGATTTTTTTTCTGAATCACCGCCTCAACCGGCCCTTTTTTCAGAAAGATGTCTTCGGACGAGACTCAACACAAATCAATGCCAAAAGTGTGTAGAGAGTTGCCATTTTGGCGCATTGAGCATAAACAACCGTAAAGTTGCTCTTGATACGACTCTATGCACTGGCTGCATGTCTTGTGTGGCGGCATGTCCGCAAGATGTATTGGTTAGTGGTAATGACGTATATGCAATGCTCAGCTCATTTCAACCGGAAAGAGATGTCGTTGTGTCGTGCATTCGCCAAGCACAGAATCATCCTGATGAAATCACTCTTCCCTGTGTTGGTATCGTATCGAAACCGGTCCTGGGTGCTCTATTTTTTAGCGATTGCAAATCGGTAACTTTTAATTTGACTGGGTGCGCAGAGTGCTGTAACCGATCTGCAGCAAAAGAGTTTTTAACCGATCACAAACAGGTTTTTAATGAATTATCAGATATCTGTACAACAAAGGTGGTTGTAGCTGAAAAAAAAGAACAACTGTCAAATCCGAGCATGGCCCGGAGATTATACTTAAGCAAAATGCTTGATATTGCAGCCGATGTATCCAAAAAAAGATTTTTATCCAGGCAGGTGCCGCCTGTGGATGAGCCCAAAAGCAGTCGCCGAATACCATTTAAGACGCAACTGATAAAAAAGATGCTCACGAACCTTCATGGAGACGCAAAAAAAAAGGTTTTGGGTTTATTCGGTTATACTGTATCCCCCAATGCACGTTGCAACTGCTGCCCACTGTGCAAGGGAATTTGTCCGACAGGAGCGATAAAAATTGATCGGACCAGCCAAGGAAAAAGCTTCAGCTTTGCAATGTTGGATTGTAACGGTTGTGGATTATGTGTGGAATTCTGTAAAAAAAATGCGCTTGTACTAAAACAGGCCAACGTCGATTATCCAAAAATGACATCGAACTTCGAAACGTAACTGCTGATTTTCTCTCTACACGGCTGTCACCAGGTAGTCGATCAGTCTGCCCCCTGCTCTCCATAATGTACCGTCGACAAGATCTCCCGCCAAAGGATTCCGCCTTATCCATAGAAAGAAGCTATGGATGCAAATGAATCGATCAAAGATACTGTATTGACTAGAGATATCTTCACAGTTACTATGCTGCACTGGTGCAGACGGAGACACAGGCCTCTCCGCAGATGATTGTCTCTCGCAGAGCAGGTGCTTCAACTATATATTTTATTATCACAGCAGTTTGGCCTAAACTGTATTGTGTTCTATTGAAAATAAGAGCATGACGGACAACAAGGTAGATTTAACCAGACAGGTCAAGGGTGGCGGTTGAGCCTCAAAACTTTCTCCAGGGGACCTGGATCAGGTATTGTGCGGGCTTGATTTTCCGACTGATGAGAATGTTCTGGTGGGCACCGCTACTGCTGACGACGCCGGAGTATACCGGGTGTCTGAAGAATTGGCCCTCATTCAAACCGTCGACTTTTTTACGCCGATCGTCGATGACCCCTACGATTTTGGGCGGATCGCCGCCGCCAACTCTCTCTCCGATATTTATGCCATGGGCGGGACACCGAAAACCGCGATGAATATCGTGGCCTTCCCCCTTAGCAGGATGGAGAAAAAAGTACTCCGCGAGATCCTGTCCGGCGGCATTGCAAAAGTAAAAGAGGCAGAAGCGGTGCTGCTCGGTGGCCACAGCATTGAGGATGAGGAGATAAAGTATGGCCTGTCGGTTACCGGTTTTGTCCATCCAGCAAAAATTCTTGCCAACCAGGGACTGCGGCCGGGCGACTGTCTGATTCTGACCAAACCGCTCGGCACCGGCATAATCTCCACCGCAATCAAGGGTGGACTTGCTACGCCGCAAACAGTCCGGCAGGTGACTGAATTGATGGCAACACTGAATAAACAGGCGGCGGAAATCATGCAGAATTTTGCTGTCTCCGCCTGCACCGATGTGACCGGCTTTGGCCTGCTTGGTCATCTTGCCGAGATGATTGCCGGCACCGGCCTGGGGGTAACGCTTGACAGCGACAGCGTCCCCGTTCTGCCGGAAGCACTGGACTTCGCCGCGATGGGTTTTGTGCCGGTAGGGGCATACAAAAATCGTCAGCATCGGCAGGAGATGATCGCCGCAGCAGAGGATTTTAGTCCGGTCCTGCGGGATATTCTTTTTGATCCGCAGACCTCCGGCGGCCTTCTGATCGGTTGTGCAGAAAATGAAGCCATTCCCCTTCGAAACCGGATGCGGAGTGAGGGATTGGTTAGCACGGAAATAATTGGCTATGTCACGGATACGCCAGATGCAAAAATAGTTTTACAATAGATAAGGAAGACACAATGGGAAAATTAATTGATGCTCGCGGCCTGTCCTGTCCGGCCCCGGTCCTGCTGGTAAAAGATACACTAGAACAGGAAAACCTGCAGGAGTTGACAGTGCTGGTGGACGATGAGGCCTGTCGGGAGAACGTTACCCGTTTTCTCGGCAGTCAAAATTTTTCAGTAACCGACACTCGGCAGGGAAATAAGATTCAGCTGGATGCTCGTCGTGATGCCAACTCGACTGGGCCCGAGACTGAAACAACCACGCAGCCAACGAGAGAGCATCCTGACCGTCAAAAAATATTGATTCTGATCGCCGGAGACCGGCTGGGTTCGGGGGATGATGTTTTAGGTGAGAAATTGATGGTCAACTATCTGAAAACCATCAAGGAACTTGGTACCGACCTCTGGCAGCTGGTCTTCATCAACAGCGGGGTAAAGCTGACCACGGATTCCTCGGCGGTGCTGCAGGAGCTGCAGGAATACGAAAAAGCCGGGGTGATTATTTTTGCCTGCGGTACCTGTCTGGAGCATTTTGGTCTTACCGCTGCCAAAAGAGTAGGTCAAACAACCAATATGCTCGATATTGTCACCGCCACTCAGCTCGCCGATAAGGTCATAACCATCGGCTGATCTTCACACCTGCTGCTTTTGAAACAGGCCGTGAAACACCGATTTCAGCATTGTTTCATCAACTTTTGCCAGCAACTGCTCTTCGTATGGGTCGAGAACCTCACCTTCTCTGGAATCTTCGATTTCCAGTTGTTCCTCCTGTGGCTGATCGCCGGGGCAGATGTCCTCGCTCAGATAGGCGGGGTCATCTCCATGGTAACTATCATACCTGTGATGCTCCAGCCAAAGATCGGTCTCGTCATGGTCGCCGACAAATGGTACAAACAGGCTCTGACCATCTTTGATTGTTACCAACCTATAGCCGCCGCCAAGGTCATACTTGATGCATTTGCTGATCCGATATTCCCCGTTCTTAGTACGCTTCCCGTATACAGCCTCCGCCATGAGACCTTTGCTCCTTATGAGATCGAGGAGTCGTTCACACCGGGCTGCAGCCGATTCACCCATTTTCCCGGCCCGACACATGGCCTTTAATCTTTTCTCAAAATTTTGGCAATAAGTAGATGGTTCACATTTTGCTCCTTTGGTACACGTCCACATTATCCTTCACAATAATTCTATCCGATTGATAATTGGATACTGAATGGCATGCACCTAAAAGTCAAATACTTAAAACCGATCAATATCCAATTACTTATTTGAAGGATCGATAGAAACAACGCACCCTGCAAAAAATCAGATATCATCTGTGACCCTCATCTCATGAAAATAATTGACTTCAGGCTACAGGCATTTGAAGTGCAAATAAAAAATTTGGCTGTTTGTCGTAAATTCTCTCTATGCTTGAGCGACAACCGACCGCCTAACATCTCAACAGAGAACTATTCGTATCCTTTCCTTTCTTTGTCCGGCAGCAGTTGCAGGGTGGATATCCCGCTGTCATCATGAGTGCCTGGATAAGATTTGCGCCCCATGGACGAGTGTATTTTCTTCGATCGAGGGCCCTGTATCTTGATGAAAAAAGGGCCCTTCCCTCTTCGGCATATCTTCTGGCAACGTGCCAGGTCAACGACGACGGACTCACCGTCAACAGAAAGCTTACCAAAATAGAAAATTGCAGCCTGCCGCCAGCAGGTATCATAATTTTCGGCCAAAATGCTCTCAGGGCCGGCTGTCCCGGCAAGCAACATCTCTGCCCATCCATCTACGATATCACTGTTACGTTCTGGTCCGGATGCAGCAGATTTCCCCAATGCAGAGGCAGGATCGGTCCCGAAAAATCCCAACCTGGCGGACTTGCCGACATATTCCATGGAACAGGTGAAAGTCCTCGTTCCAAAAGGCCCACGCCGCACTCCCAGGTGATCTTTTCATGATGCGGCGGAGCAAAACGTCGCGCCCTGGAAAAACGGGTTACCACATAACGAATGCCATAATCATACAGGATCGCCTGGATCGATTCTTTGCCGTTACCGAAACTGTGGTTGAGAGCCGGAGGAAAAAAAAGACGGGGAAATTCGGAAAATCCGTTTTGTTCGAGAATCATCCCGAAAGCCTCAAAGTGGGACTTGATCACCTGCTCTTGATCGCATATTACCATGCCGGTCATGAAATTCGGAACGCTCCATCTTTCCCTCGTGCCAGAATTCATGACAAAGCGCATGTAATCCCAATTCCAGGGAATCTTGCTGGCTGCGCAGATATTCTGCAGCTTCATCAAGCCACGGCCCCTGATTTTCTTGGTTGTTCCAGTGACTACCCATCCAGGTAGCGCCCTTATCCCGCCCAGCAAGTTGTTCCGATCCCATTCGCAGAGCACCATTCCCAGACCAATACGTACACCCAGCCTGTCGGCCAAACGGACAAGGGCCTGGTAATCGGCCAGACAGTGTCGCCTGGAAAACGCGTTGCGATACGGTTGCTGAGAGGCTGAGCCATCCTGCCCCTGCCACCAGCCCACATCCTCAATAACCGGAAAAACCGGCATGGGTAAAAAAACATCCAAATTTTTATAGCTGATATGATTCATCGTCCGCCTCACAAACTTATCCATCGCCTGATAGCCGGGCCGTCCCGCCGGGAACGTTCCAGATCAATGCTTTTCCAGTTTTCGTACTCAAGGGATTCGCTGCGGGGATCCCAGTTATGCGGCTTTCGGGAAAAAACATGCCAGACCAGCGATTCCATCTCTGCCCCCCATTGGACTTTGAATCGACATGTTGATGCATCGGGAGAAGAGCGACCGAAATCGAACCACCTGCAGTGATTCTTCACCGCATATTCGAGCATGGACCAGTAAAGCAGCATATTAGGACAGGATGGCCGGTAACTTCGCAGAGATGAGGCCCAGGGATTAAAGAGCAGTCTCATTATGCAGCAGGACGAAGCTGCGGCTACAGGTTTGCCATGCAGATAGACAACAATGATGCCATTTGAAGTGACTCGCTGTCTATAAGGCTCCGAAAGAGTTCCGGTGCATGGACGGGTGAGCCAAGGTCGCGCATGTTTTCGGAGAAAACTGCATAAAAATCCTCCAGGAGATCGACTCCTCCAGCTTTCGCGACACAACCACATCGCCGGGCCTTACGGATCTGATTGCGAACTTTAGCGGAAAGACCCGACCAGAGAGCATCCACTGATGAGGGAAGCGGCCGGAGGAGTCCTGTCTTGAAATTATAGGGTGTATAACACCATGTGCCGATTGTCTGATGCTGCTGAAAAAAAGTATTGTAAAGCACTGCCTCCTGACGTAACTCCACATGGTCTGCCCCAATGTTGTCCGCCAATTCCATGGCTGCAAGGAGCAGTCGTCGACCACTCTCCCCATCATCTGCCAATATACCCGCCGCATCAGTGTAGGGCAGTGAAATCAAACGCTTACTTTTACCTGGTGGTGCAAATAGAATGAGGGGGAGAATGCCGGTCATTCTGTTTGTCTGTCTGTTTATTGCGGCCAGTCGAAAGATTGGCAGGGCATAGGTCGAGGCAAGGTTTTCTCCCCAATCAAAAAGATGAGAATATTTTGCCGCAATATTTTCAGACGCATATTGATCCCATTGTTTCTTTTCTGGATTTGGTGAAATATCGATCATATCCGCAATATTTTATCTTGAAAAAACAGCAAGTTACATTTTGCTATAGAAAAGACTATTGAAGCCTTTTTCCTATATGAACAAGATATTGGTAATATTTCTCTGTCAGACTATATTTTGTCGCAAGTGATTAGAAAAGTAAGCAATAACAGATAAAAACAAATATTATGTACCTTTCTACTGAACAGCACATTTTTGCAAACCTGAACCGACCTCTTAATAGACATAAGGTAAGGTCCCTTCTTGAAAAAGGCAGTGGCGAATTCAACGAGGATGTCTTGCTGGAGGAAGGTGATCTTCTTGGCGTCTTTGATGGGGCGACGAGCCTCGATAAACGCCGTTTTCAAGGGGGGCTGACCGGTGGTTTGCTTGCAGCCAGGACGGCTGCACAGTCTTTTCAAGGTAATCAATGTTCCCTTGATCAACTGGTCGAAGAGGCGAATCGAAGTATTCAAAATGCACAGCTAAATGAAAGTATCGGTCTGGATGAACGGCATAAACTCTGGTCCACCAGCCTTGCGGTCGTTCATCTGGATGGGAAATCGACTTGAATATTGCCAGACGGGTGATGCCCTCATTCTCTTCATTTTCAAAGACGGCAGTTACAAAGTGATTACCCCGGATATTGACATTGACCGTGACACCTTGCAGTTGTGGAAGGAGATGCAGGTAGCACCGGATGCTCTTATCCACGAGGTCCTGGCCGAACAGATTCAAAAAATACGCCTGGAGATGAACATCAGTTACGGTGTTTTGAACGGTGAACCCGAGGCCTTGGATTTTATCCGCCACGGCTATGAGGATCTTACCGACGTCAGCGACATCCTGCTCTTTACCGATGGGCTGCATCTCCCCCGGGAGAACCCGCTGGAAGAACATGACTGGCAAACCTTTGTCGAACTCTATACGCTGGGTGGGCTTCAGGCTGTCCGCGATCATGTCCGGCATCTACAACAGCAAGATCCGGCTTGTCGCAAATATCCCCGCTTCAAGCTTCACGACGACATCGCCGCAGTGGCAATCAGCTGCTGAGCACCTTGTCGTAGGCCAGATTAATTTTCCCGAAAACCGCTTCCCAGCCGAACTTGAGAAGTTATCTTCTGAATATTTTCGGATCAGGCGAAGGTGACACGAGTACCCGGGCCACCATAGAGTTTATCGCTTCCCTCAAACGCATCTCAACGATAGGCAGATCTTCCGGTTCGGGACGATCTATCTGTTTCATGACCGGCAGTTTTATGAATTCGACCAGATCAGGATCTGCATCGCCAAGCAGTTCCTTACAGCCGGGAAGATCGGTCGTAATGATTCGGCAACCGGAGGCCAGTGCTTCGAGCAGAACAAGCGGCAATCCTTCATAAAAAGACGGGAGAATGAAAATATGGCAGCTTCCCATCAGCCGAGCCAGTTCCTGCTGGCTTATCCGGCCATGAACAGTTACCAGAGGCGCCCATTTTTTCTGCCAGTTCCAGGCAGTATTGCTCTTCTTCCCCTGTTCCCGATCCCGCAAGATGGAGATGTATGTCCAGCTCCACTTAAGGATTGGACGGTCCGTAGAAGTACATCAACCCCTTTGGCGAAACTGAGTTTTCCTGCATAGAGCATCTGTACTTGAGGTGATCTGTGCCTTTGGTTGCATGGTGAAAACATTCTCGTCATAACCTCCACCGACGATATCTATTCGGTGGGAGGCTATGGAATAGAGCTTTCTGATTTTGTCTGCCTGATCACTGCTCAGAGCAAGCACTCGGTCAATTTTCTGGCAATGGGGCAGAACCCTGTCTCTCAGATGCGGACACTGTCGGAACTGGCGGAGGTCCGTAGAGTGACAGGATGTTACCATGGGGATGTGTGGGAAAAGTTTTCGGGCGACTGCGC
>CAWDYJ010000027.1:0-219648 GCA_963806525.1 uncultured delta proteobacterium | reverse complement strand
AAGCGGTCCCGGTAGGCCCACTGCCACTTATATTCAAATTTGGCTTCATCCAACGGTTCGTAGTTAGCCGTGTCCAGATAATCGGTGCCGGTTGCGAGACAGGCATCCATCAATGCCAGGTCCTGGTAAGGCAGGGCCAGATTGACCAGCAGATCAGGCTGCACCTCTTTGATCAGAGCCACGGTATCAACAACTCTATCCGCATCAAGCTGACGTACCTCAATTGTTCTACCGGTACGCTCTTTGATGCTGGCAGCGATGGCCTGGCACTTGGCCAGGGGTTCGGCTGGCCAGAACAATTTCAGAAAAGCTGTCTGCAAGAAAAGCACATTTATGCGCAGTTACCCCGGCAACTCCGCCTGCTCCGACGATCGACACTCTGGCCATCACTCCCTCCACATTTTTTTTAACGAATTCCCATATCATTAATACTTCAAATTCCTGTTCGGAATCGACAGCTTTCCAGACAAGCTTCGTCGGCTAGGGAAATATTATTATTTAGCAAAAGCGACATTCACCTGGTCATATTAATTGCTGCCTGAAGAAGAGTCCAAAAAATTATGAGCAGATCACCATACCACCATTTGATCACGACCGAAATTCAGTACGACATTTGGGGATGAATGAAAGTGGCAAAAGTCACTCTCCAGCCTCTCACCCGATCCGATGAGTCCGGCAGACAGGCCGTCCCTGGCCTGGCCGCCGGGTTCCACGTTCTGTCTGACAACCCTTCAGGCCTACTTCACCGACTCGGCGGGGCCTTTCGCGATGCACTTTTGCCACTCCCATCCATCCCCAATAACAAGCATGCTGAATTTCGGTCGTAATCAAATCCACTAAAGGTCGATACAGCAGAATTTTCTCTGCATCATGTTCAAGTCTTGTGAGACATTTATGAATACCAACACGTTGCCGGCCCTTTTTTTTTAATCATAATCAATAAGAGCGTTCATGTCGCGAGACAACCTATTTCTGTGGTACTCTTTTCGTAATGTCTCCTTCTCATTGCCACGATTAGCTCTTTATTTCATATTGTTACTCTGCTTCTTTGGCATAGTTGAAAGCAAAAATCTCTTTTACCTTTCCAGAAGAACTCCTCAAATCAGCAGAAGCGCAATATGGCGAACATGCCCGGCGCCGCCTGGTGGCCTGGCAGACTCTTATTCGTGATGATTCAAGCCGTTCAGATATGGAAAAGCTGGAAAAAACCAACACATTCTTTAACCAGATGCAATTTATTGACGACTTGACACATTGGCAGAAAGTTGACTACTGGGCTACACCTGTTGAATTTCCAGCACAAATGGGCGGGGGTAACTGCGAGAGAACTTTACGCTCGCTAAATACTTCACCCTCAAGGCTCTGGGCATCGCAGAAAACAAGCTGAACATGGTCTATGTTAAGGCCCTGCAACGCAACCAGGCACATATGGTTGTCACCTATTACGCAACACCCGATGGTGTGCCACTGGTCCTCGACAACCTTGTCGGCGCTATCCAACCGGCAACGAAAAGAAAAGATCTCGTACCTGTATACAGTTTTAATGGTTTAGGGCTATGGCTTGCCAAATCCCGTGGCAGGGGTGAGAAAGGTAGGCAGCAGTGACCGACTCAAGCGCTGGCAGGACCTTTGTTCTTTTTCCGCAGAATGCCAGAAAACCTGAACTGATTCGAAGGATTACAGCTCTGAGCACTCTTCAGACAGCTCCTCGTGTTTACCCTTGTTCTCTTTACAATGCTTTTTACCGGCATCGGATTGAAAAATTACAAAGCACCCGTTCCTTTCTCCTCACCCAGCTACAGTCCCACGCTCAGGATACGGCAACGTCACTCGGTCTTTCTCTGTCTCCCGTAATGGCGGAGAAGGATCTCCCGCAAGTCGATGCCATGATGAGTGCGGTATTTGACCGGGGATATTATAAAACAATCATTCTGCGAGATATGCAGGGCGACGTTATCAACGAAAAAATCCTTAAGGTCGAAATAGCAGGCGTACCTGACTGGTTTGTCAATTTTGTTCCCATTCATTCTCCCAGTGCCGAATCTCTGGTAATGGCCGGCTGGAGCCAGGCGGGAAAACTGTTATGTAGAGTGTCATCCGGGATTTGCCTATCAAACCATGTGGGATACCATGCGACGGACAAGTATCTATTTTGTACTGGCTGCTGCAGCTGTCCTTGTTCTGGGAGGTCTTGGTTTACGCCTGTTGCTCAAGCCGCTCAAACGGGTTGAACTGCAAGCTGAAGCTATCTGCCGGAAAGAGTACCATGTTCAGGAGAAATTGCCCAAAACCCGGGAACTGCGTCAAGTGGTTGATTCAATGAACCGCATGACAATCCAGGTGCGTGATATGTTCTCCAGACAGGCAAAAATTGCCGAACGTTTGCGTCGGAAGGCATATACTGACCAATTGACAGGTCTTGGTAATAGGCGATATCTGACAGCTCAGGTTGAAGCCCGCCTGGAAGCAGGGCAAGGGGCAGTGCGTGGCGCGCTTCTCATACTCCAAGTTGACAATCTGCAGAAAGTCAATGAAACTGATGGCTTTACTGCCGGCGACTCGCTGCTGAAAAAAGTCGCTACCATCCTGAGACAGGAAACGAAAATGTATAAGGATATTGCGCTTAGTCGACTGACAGGTGGCGATTTTGCAATATTTCTTTCGGAAATAAGTGCTGCCGACACATATGATACCGCCAGGAAATTAAGTCAGGAAATTAATCGGCTGACCCTGGAGAACAGCAGCCGCTCAGCTAACCTTGCCCATATCGGCGGGGCAATCTATGAGCATACAACAACCCTGCCAAAACTCCTCTCCGAAGCTGACAATGCGCTCCTGGCTGCGCGCCAAAAGGGAAGTAATCAATGGCATGTCACCCAGCTTTCGTCAGGAGAAGACAGTGTTGTAAAGGGGAAATTATGGTGGAGGGACACCCTGGAAAAGGTGCTTGAAAAGGATGACATTATTCTCTTTGGTCAACCGGTGGTCAGCAGTGAAGACCAAACCCGGATTTACAGGAGGAATTACTTTCTCGTATCGCTCTGGATTCCGGAGAGATTGTAAGTGCTGGTATTTTCGTGCCTCTGGCTGAGCGATTACAGTTGATTTCAAAACTCGACAAGGTGGTCTTAAGGAAAATTTTTAACCAAAAAGAGGCCATAGCAGACCTGAAAACAATTGCTGTCAATCTTTCACCTTCATCTCTTTGCGACGCTGTTTTTGTCGACTGGATACTTGCTGAGCTAAACCGGCTGCCCGACAAGTCAACACATATAATTTTTGAGTTTCCGGAGTTTGGTGCTGTTCAGTATCTCGAAATTATGAAATCATTCTCAAATAAAGTCCGAAAATCAGGTCACGCAATAGGGCTTGATCATTTTGGTCAGAGTTTTTCCAATTTCGGTTATTTACAATCTCTTCGACCCGAATATGTGAAAATTGACCGAACCTTCACCAAAGAGCTGGAACGTGATCATGGCGACAGTGAATTTTTCATTGGCGCACTCTGCGGTGTTGCACACAGCCTCGGAATTCGGGTTATTGCCGAGGGCGTTGAGCAAAAAGAGCAGGTAGATATGCTGCTTGAACTCGATGTTGACGCGCTGCAAGGGTATCTATTCGGTGAACCAAAGCAGCTGTAAGCTGGTCACACCAGCGTATGCCGAAGAAACATCCCCTCTTTTCATCACCTTCCCATCTCCAATGTCAAAATTGTACCTTGGTACAATTCATTTATGGGCAGAAATACTATACAGTTATTCTGAGAGAGATAATCAGAGAACCTATATAAGAAGTAACAACGAGGGAACACATGGCCCAATCTGGAAAAATTCAAGCAATAACCGGTCTTGTAACTGCACGTACCCAGGAAGGTACAGTTCGGGAACTGCACGTTGGAGATGTTGTCTTTGAAAACGAGATAATTGCCACTGCAACAGGCGCCAGTATTTCAATTGTTCAGGAAGATGGAAATATTCTTGCCCTGACAGGCGATGACCAGATCCTTCTTGATGAGTCAGTCAATGGCAGCATTGCACCCAGTGACGCCGTTGTACAGGATGTTGCCGATCTGCAGGAAGCGATTCTTCAAGCTCTTGAGAATAACAGGGATATCGATGAGGTTTTAGAAGAAACCGCCGCCGGAGAGCTGGATGATACCTATGATTTCCGGTCTGATTACCATGAAGGTGATACAACAAAGGAGATGTCGGCACATATTTACTCGATCCTGAAAATAACCAGACAGAACATCTGCATGAGCAGTTTTTTGCTGACGACCCTGACGATGAAGATGACCACCATACAAACAATCCAGATCAAGCTGCCGCGACGATCACATTAGATCCCAACATTACCGGCGATGGTATTATAAATGCAGCGGAAGCTGCCGGACAGATCACCATAACCGGTACAGTTGGTGATGATGTGCGGGATGGGGATATTGTTACTTTAACAGTCAACAACAATACTTACACTGGCACAGTCTCTGATGGCAAATTCAGTATTGAGGTGCCGGGGGAGGACTTGGCAGACGATGCAAACAGTGAGATTGAAGCACGTGTCACCATTCCTGATGCATCCGGTAATACTATAACCGCAACTGATACCGAAGGGTATGTTGTCGATACCACCGCCCCGACAGCGGTAGTGGATATTGCCGACGATGGCTACAACCAGGATATAATCAGCTCCACCGATGACCAGACCGAAACCAGACTGAGCGGTACCATCGAACCTGATGGAACCATTACCGGCCTTACCGTCACCGATGGAACAAATACCATAGTTATCCCCACTGACACGGTTACTGTTGCCGGCGACGGCACATGGTCAACAACGGTTGATGTCAGCTCCCTTGCTGATGGCACTCTCACCGTCAGTCTCGACTCAGAGGACGCACTCGGCAACCAGGCCCTTACTGCGACCGATTCCATAGAAAAAGATACCGTTACCTCGGTGACTATTGACGATATCGCCAGTACCAACGATGCGACACCAACTGCTGCTGGCACCGGCGAACCGGGCAGCACCATTATTCTCACCGACAGCAATGGCAATAGTGTCGGATCCGCTATCGTTTCGGAGGACGGCTCCTGGACTACCGAGCTCGACAGCCTGCCCGACGGGGATAACACCATCACTGCCACCGCAACAGACCCTTACGGCAACAGTGCGGACGCGGTCACTTCGCCTTTTATCGTCGATACCTTCGCCCCGACAGCGGTAGTGGATATTGCCGACGATGGCTACAACCAGGATATGATCAGCTCCACCGATGACCAGACCGAAACCAGACTGAGCGGTACCATCGAGCCTGATGGAACCATTACCGGCCTTACCGTCACCGATGGAACAAATACCATAGTTATCCCCACTGACACGGTTACTGTTGCCGGCGACGGCACATGGTCAACAACGGCTGATGTCAGCTCCCTTGCTGATGGCACTCTCACCGTCAGTCTCGACTCAGAGGACGCACTCGGCAACCAGGCCCTTACTGCGACCGATTCCATAGAAAAAGATACCGTTACCTCGGTGACTATTGACGATATCGCCAGTACCAACGATGCGACACCAACTGCTGCTGGCACCGGCGAACCGGGCAGCACCATTATTCTCACCGACAGCAATGGCAATAGTGTCGGATCCGCTACGTTTCGGAGGACGGCTCCTGGACTACCGAGCTCGACAGCCTGCCCGACGGGGATAACACCATCACTGCCACCGCAACAGACCCTTACGGCAACAGTGCGGACGCGGTCACTTCGCCTTTTATCGTCGATACCTTCGCCCCGACAGCGGTAGTGGATATTGCCGACGATGGCTACAACCAGGATATGATCAGCTCCACCGATGACCAGACCGAAACCAGGCTGAGCGGCACCATTGAGGCGGGAGGAACCATTACCGGCCTTACCGTCACTGATGGAACAAATACCATCATTATTTCAGCTGAAGATGTAACTGTTGCCGGCGACGGCACATGGTCAACAACGGTTGATGTCAGCTCCCTTGCTGATGGCACTCTCACCGTCAGTCTCGACTCAGAGGACGCACTCAGCAACCAGGCCCTTACTGCGACCGATTCCATAGAAAAAGATACCGTTACCTCGGTCACTATTGACGATATCGCCGATACTAACGATGCAACACCCGCCGCCAGTGGCTCAGGCGAACCGGGCAGCACCATTGTTCTGACCGACAGCAATGGCAAGACAGTCGGATCTGCAACGGTACAGCAGGACGGCTCCTGGACTACCGAGCTCGACAGTCTGCCCGACGGGGATAACACCATCACTGCCACCGCAACAGACCCTTACGGCAACAGTGCGGACGCGGTCACTTCGCCTTTTATCGTCGATACCTTCGCAAGTACTCCTATAGTTACCGTATCCGATGCAGAAGGTAACGAAGATGCCGCGATCCCATTAAATATTAGTTCCGCATTGGCTGATACCGATGGCAGTGAGATTCTCTCTGATATAACGATCAGCGGTATTCCGGTGGGAGCTGTTTTGAGTGCAGGTACCGATAATGGTGGTGGTTCCTGGACGCTTACCCAGGAACAACTGGAAGGACTGACTATAACCCCTCCAGAAAACAGTGATAATGATTTTACGCTAACTGCCAGTGTCACAAGTACTGAATCCAATGGTGATACTGCGACAGCCACTGAAAATATTGACGTTACTGTTAATGCTGTGGCCGATGCGCCAACCGTCACACTTAACATCACCGGCCAGAATGTTGTCAACGATGGTCTGGTGGGCCATTGGGTTTTTGATGAAAACGATACCGCCGGTGGACGCACCTATAACCTCGTTGATGACCGCGAAGGCATCCTGACAGGCGATGCCCAGTTTAACAGTGAGGGGCATACTAACTCCTCAATGGTCTTAGATGGAAACGGCGATTATGTTGATGTCGTCGGCGATTACAATACTCCCCTTTCTGGAACAGCAACTCTTTCCGCCTGGATCAAGCTGCCAGTTGACTTTACCGGCGTGACTGGAAATAACGACATTGGCTGGGACTCTCCAAGTATTATCGGTTCGGAGCAAGATGGCGGAACAAATGATATACAGTGGGGCTGGATCAGTGATGACGGCCATATCAACATGGGTGTTGCTAATAGTTATGGTGCCGAATCCACAACGAAAGTTAACGATGGCGCCTGGCATCATGTTGTCTTGACAAGGGATCATGTGAGTGGCGAAACCAAAGTGTATGTCGATGGCGTTCTGGAGGATACTGCTGTCACAGTGACAGGTATTAAAAATTCAACCCCAATGAGTGGTTTTGGGGCAACCTTTGGTTCAAATGGTGCAAATGAATATCTTCAGGGGGAACTAGATGATATTCGCGTCTACGATCGGGTCCTGACTGACTATGAAATTTCCCAGATTTCTACCTATGAGAACAATCTCAACGATTATGACCTGGTAGGCCTTGAAGGAGAGCCAATTCCCTTCGCTCTAGACGCCGGACTCGTTGACACCGATGGCTCGGAATCGATAACCAGCATTATAATTTCCGACATACCTGAAGGCGCAACCCTGACTGACGGAAGCAATTTCTTCACCGCCACTGGTGCAAATAGTGCAATGGATGTTTTAAGCTGGAATACAAACAACCTGAGCATAACTGCCGATGCCAATGGCGGTGGAGAGGGCCAACCGTACACCCTGACCGTTTCGGCAACAACAACAGAAAGTTCCAATACTGATTCAGCTACAACCAGTGTACCGCTTAAGATATTTGTTATAGATTCAGCTCCGGTTGCCCTGGATGATCACGACAGTGTCGGTTTCGGTGGTACCGCTTCCGGCAACCTGATCCTCGGTATCGGCGGTGAGGATATGGAGGCTGATGAACTGGGGCATGACGCGACAACAGTCTCCTCCATAACCTTTGGAGATACTGCATATTTCTTTAACAGCAACGGGAATCTCGTTGATGAAAATGGCCAGTCCGTTGCTGACAACACTATTAGGGCAAATCATGGTACGCTGCAAATTAATGATGACGGCAGCTACAGCTACAACTCCGAGAAATCACTCCCGAATGGTAATCATCTGGATACTCATCTGGATACTTTCAGCTACACCCTTATCGACGCTGACGGTGATACCTCAACGGCTGAGTTCTCCGTGAGTCACGACAGCCTGACCACTGTCTCCGATAGTGCCATGGTCTATGAGGCTGGCCTTGCCTCTGGAACAGCCGCAGCCAGTTCTTCGGAAGGAATTGCCGGCAATCTGCTTGATAATGATCTGGGCGTTGGCGCGAATGCCAGGATTACGCAAATTGCCAGTGATGGTAATACTGACACTTCTGCAACTAAGGAGATATTAACTGTCGATACCGCTCATGGAACAATAAAAGTGTACACGGATGATACCGCCGGACATCGGGCCGGAGATTATGAGTACACCCTCACCCAAACTACCGCGGGTGACAATGTAATCGATACAATCAGCTACACCGTCAACAATACACACGGCGGAAGTTCCGTCTCTTCTCTGGATATCTCAATTGTCGACGACGCGCCGATTGGCTCAAACATTACAAACAATATTGAAGATATAGACAACTCTTCCCAAACGACCAACCTGATCATTGTTCTCGACAGATCCGGCAGTATGGCATACGACCTGGAAGGCAACGGGCGTAACAGCACCGATTTTAATGCGGAATCAGTACGAATGGATATTGCCAAAGAAGCTTTATCTTCTATGTTTGACTCCTTTGACAATCTTGGCAACGTCAACATCCAGTTTATACCATTTTCAGATAATGCCTTTAAATCCCAATGGTTTATCGACGATAAGGATGGTGCAAATTCCTATCTTGCCACCATCACGCCAAACGGTGGCACATACTACGACAGGGCGCTGGAAAAAACTGTGGAGGATTATGCCCCACCCGGCGCTGATAAAACCCTGGTATATTTTATCTCTGACGGTGAACCAACCAATGGCCATAAGATTAATGCAACAGAGGAATCAAGTTGGGAATCATTCCTACAGACCAACAAGGTCGACATTGCCTTTGGCATTGGCATCACCGACAATGTGAACCTCAATTCACTGACGCCGATAGCCTATCCAAACAGAAATGGAAATGGTGATTTGGATCCATACGCTATCCAGGTTACTAACGCATTTGAACTGCAGCAAACATTGCTCGAGACTGTGTCTGAAGGCATTGTCCGGGGTGATATATCTGTTCTCACTGAATCGGTTGATGGTGGTATTGTCATTGGTGCCGACGGCGGACATATACAGTCAATTCTGGTTGATGGAGTGCTCCATGAATATGATCCGGTTACCAATCAGACAGAGAGTGTAACGACCAATCGCGGCGGAACAATCAGCATTAATTATGAAACCGGAGAATACTACTATATTATCAATCCGAAAAATACCGTCTCCGGGGAACAGGAAACCTTCGTTGTTACCGCTGTAGATAACGATGGTGATACCAAGTCGGTGGATCTCGTTGTAAATCTGGACTACCTTGCAACTCTTGATGCCAACTCTGACAGAATTATTACCAATACAGCTGAGGGTGACAGTCTCAATGTTGCCTACGACATGCTTTTAGCCAATGACACCGGCAGCTCCCAGACAGCAGTAGACAAGGTTGCATTCCGGTGCCGGAGACAGGTCTCACCACATCATCGAGAGGTATCACCTTAACAGATATTGCGGATGGTGAAAATTTCTTTTATGAAATCTCCGCAGAAGGTTTGACTGATAGTGCCAGGGTAGAAGTAGTAAGTGTTGATACGGAACAGCTACATGGAACCTCGGGTGACGATATCCTCATAAACACTAAACCGTCCGCGCGGGACTATAGCATTGAGGCAATTGTAAAACCTGGAAACACTCAAGATCAAACCAATCAGATCGGTATTGTCTTTGCGGGCACGGCTGATTTATATGTAACAGATATAACAATAGATCTCAGGGATGGAAGAGATTCAGATGCTTATTTCAATATCCGAGGCGACAATTCTTCCGGTCCGGACATAGGCTCTGACACTACTTTTACCATCAATGATCAGATATTTGCGGCAACCGAAGACACTCCAACCCTCGATCTGCACTTTCGTGAGACAACATTCTCTCCGCAAAATGCATTCTGGTTTGGGGTGGATACCAACCGGTTAGGTGGCAATGAAGGAGTGGACTTTGGAGAAAGGGGGGTGGGGAATCACTGTCACCCTGAACGACGGCACCACACTCTCCGGCACCTATTCTGCCCAGTCTGATGGATCCTCCAGTGTGACCTTGTCCGATGCTTCACCTGCCTTATATGGCGAAGAAGGAGACGACTACCTGCAGGGCAAAGATGCCGATGAAATGTTCGATGGCGGAGAGGGCGCGACACAATTGATGCCCCGGAGGCGGTGACGACACCATTGTCTTTGATAGGGCTGATGCCCATACCGACGGCGGAAATGGTATGGACACCCTGCTTATTGCCGATGTCGCTTTGGACTTCAGTGTTCTGCGGGGTGGTCACTGTTGAGAACATTGAAAAAATCGATCTCAACAGCAGTAAGCCCAGAGAGTTTCTTAACCCTTGACGATGTACTGGATATGACGGGGGTGGAGAACGTGCTGGAAGTAAGTGGCGGAGCGGGTGATACGGTTGCTATTGATGTTACCGGCTGGACCCAGGATGAAAACAATTCAGGGTTATTTTCCAAAGGCGAAGATACTGTCTCAATTGTCTCGTCAGCAGATTCGGATAATGCAATACATATTGACTATACCGATGATGGCACCGAGGTGGGATAGAATCGAAGTGAAAAATTCTAAAAGCCGTATCTGCATCGGGACAGTTCGGCTTTTAGAACAATGCAGGTTGGCCCCTGACGGATTAAACGGTCACACTGTTTTTCTTCAGACTAAGACCTAATTCCAGACGATTTCGTAATCCTGTTTTTTCGTAAATCGAGCTTAAATGCGCTTTGACAGTGCGCAGACTGACATACATTCTGTCGGCCATTTCCTGGTTGGAGAGACCTTCAGCCACATAAAGAGCTGCCTCCTGCTCGCGCTTGCTCAATACACTGAGAATATTCTTGTCTGGCTGCCCCGTAGTATCGGTGTTGACCGAGGCAATCAGCTGGGCAATTATGGCAGGAGGGAGCCATATTTGACCGGCTTTGACGTTGTCAACGGCCTGAGCCAGGTTGTCTGGGCGCATGTGCCGGTTGCCATACCCTTTGACCCCCCGCTGCAGCAATAAAACCGCTTCCTGAAATGTTGGCATGCTGGTAAGAGCAATGGCCGGCGTCCCATAGTTAAGATTGACCGGCATTGCACTAGATTGCAAATCAACAATCAGAACGCTGCACAGCTGCAGATCATTTTCCCGCAACTGTCCTGTATCCGGTCGGGAGATGACGCCAGTGTCGCTAAGATCGCCATAGAGGGTGACGATTTTTTTCAACAGCGCGTCATCCTGGCTGCAACATATTATTGACATTATCTTTCCCGTAACGCATTATTTTTAGCGCGGAGAATTGGTTTCATTATGTATTGCATCACCGTTTTTTTTCCGGTGATAATATCAACCTGTGCCGTCATGCCGATGATGATATTCTTTTTGTTATCTTCGGACCCAAGATAGTTTTTGTTGCTTTTTACTCGCACAAGATAAAATTCTTCCCCTTTGTCATCGGTGATTGTATCGGCACTGATAAGGGTCACCTCTCCATCCAGCCCTCCATAGATAGCAAAATCGTAGGCAGTAAATTTTAATATCGCTTTCTGCCCAGGGTAAATAAAAGCAATATCAGAAGGCTTAATCTTTGTTTCCACCAGGACACCTTCATCTGCAGGAACAATTTCCAGGATATCCATCCCCGGCTTCACAACCCCGCCGACAGTATTTATCAACAGTTGTTTAACCGTTCCATCAACCGGAGATCTGACGCTGGTTCTGGTTACCCTGTCTTCGATTGCCACCTGCATGTAAGCCAATCGGTCAATTTCAGCCATAACCGCATTCAGCTCTTCCATGGCAGCGGCACGTTGGTCAGTCTTCTAATTCTCTGATCTTATGATCGGCTTCAACAATCTGTAAATTTAATTTCTCTATGGTTTTTACAGTTCGATTTATTTCCTGTTTTTTCTCTAGATCCCTTTGTTCGAGTTGTAAAAATTCCAGTTCAGAAATCAGGTTTTTCTGCCGTAAAGGACGACTTAACTCAATCTCTCTGTCGATCATCTCCTGGCTGATTTTGAAGGACTTGAGATCCTGTTGAGCATCGACTAACTCAACTTTTCTCTGCTGTAATTGCTGTTGCAGAACGGATTTCTGATTCTCGTGCTGCCTCTGATGCGACGCATACAGCCTTTTCTCATTTGCCATCAAGTCGGCAATTTTACTGTCGCCTTCCACTTCAACAATATCTGGAGTTATACCTGCTTCCGCACGCAGCCTGCTGGCTTTGGCACGGAGTTCACTTATTTTAATGGCACTTTCATCATAAGAGCTGCCAATGCCTGTATCGTCAATCGTCACCAGGATATCGCCACTCTTGACATATTGTCCTTCCGTTACATGAATTTCCTCGATAATTCCGCCTTCCAAATTTTGCACTACCTGAATCTGTCGGGACGGTATCGTACGCCCTATCCCCCGGGTTCGCTCATCCAGTTCAGCAAAATAACTCCACCCTATGGCGGTAACGATAACCAGACAGATAACATACAAGAGGACATTCAGACGTGAGGAGTTGCCGGCAAGTATCGCTCCGCTGAGACTGTTCATAAATTGAACATCTTTCTTGCTGTAGTTGTAATTCTGCCTGACCCGACCGGCTCGTTTTTGTTCTGATGAGCCTTGTGGAGAACCATTATTTTTGTCTGAAATCACAGGCTCTTTCCTCCGAGCTTTGCGAGAATTTCATCTTTTGGACCATCCATGACAAGAACGCCATCGTCCATGACCAAAAGGCGATCGACAATACTAAGAATAGAAGGTTTATGGGTAATTATGATGGTTGTTTTGTCTCGTGTTGCCTCTTTAAGATTATGGATGACCTTCACTTCGGTGTTGTAATCCATCGAATTTGTTGGTTCGTCAAGAAGAACAACGGGATTCTCTGAGATAAAGGCTCGGGCAAGGGCAATTGACTGGCGCTGTCCGCCGGAAACATTATACCCCCTCTCCCCGACCTGCAGGTCCATGCCCAGCGGGTGACGATCGGTCAAGGCGTTTACCACCCCGAAATTCGCAGCTCTGACGATTTCTGCATCTGTTGCATGGGGGGATTTGAGGGTAATGTTGTCTCGAACAGTGCCGGAAAAAAGGGTTACATCCTGGGGAACAAAACTGTAATTCTGCCGGAGATCCACCGGGTCAATCTGCTTAATATCTATATTGTCAATGAAAACAGCCCCGCTGCCCGCTTCAAAAAAACCCATGAGAATATTACTGAGGGTAGATTTTCCCGACCCTACCTGCCCTATCACGCCAACCCGTTCCCGGCTTTAATTTTGAAACTGATATTTTTCAGCGCTTTCTTCTCCTCATCAGGATAGGTGAAGTCGACATTTTTAAATTCAATATCTCCCCTAAATTCCGGCCTTCTGATAAACCTCTTGCCTTCCGGTCTTTCCTGGCCTTTAGCCATCAGATCATTTAAGGACTGTAGTCCGGTTTTCATCTGCTCATAATTCGTCAGCAGAGAAGCGGCTTGTGTCCACGGCGCGATGGAGCGCGTTGCTAATATACTGACAGCAATCAAACCGCCCATTGTTAGCTCGCCATCTCTGATTAAGTAAACCCCGACAATAATAACGAGGACAGAACAGAGCTGCGTTAAGAAGGCGGAAATGGTGGAGAGAGAACTGGACCTGACCCTTGACCGGAGGCTTTTAGAGGCAATGTCTCCGGTCGACTCTTCCCAGTGCCACTGAATGGTGCTGCTGGCGTTGAATGCTTTGATTGTCTCTAAATTGGCAAGAGACTCAACTAAAATACTATTTCGCCTCCCTGTCGCCGCATGGGTGCTGTCGACAATTTTCTGAATGGCCCGCTTCATTGGCACAGTGAAAAGAAAAAGGACAAAGACGACAGTCAGGGGAAAGCGCCAGGGTTGGATGGATGGAATACATCACCAGCAGAAAAATCACTGAAAAAGGCAATTCGATAAAAGCGGTGAGAGCAGTAGACGCAAAAAATGATCGTATACCGTCAAAATCCCTTATATTGCTGGCAAAAGAACCAACGGATCGGGGCCTTTCCGCCATTTTAATATTCATGGCGTGTTCAAAGAGCAGGGAGGAGAGAATAATGTCACTTTTTTTCGCCGCCCTTTCCAACAAAATCGTCCTGAGAAATTTAAGGGTCAGATCAAATGAATAAATAAAACCAATACCTACGGCAAGGACCCACAATGTGTCGATGGCATTATGGGGGATGACCCGGTCATACACATTCATGGTGAAGAGA
Organism: uncultured delta proteobacterium; assembly: GCA_963806525.1. GTDB lineage: Bacteria > Desulfobacterota > Desulfobulbia > Desulfobulbales > Desulfocapsaceae > Desulforhopalus_A. The sequence continues at coordinate 205,170 of CAWDYJ010000027.1, read as the reverse complement.
GGACCAGCCACGACGAAGATATTTATGAACAAGGTGGCTAAGATAACCCGGATGTAAATATCCTTGAATCGGTATAATGTCCCAAAAAACCAGTTCTTTTTGTTTCGTAGCTGAGTTTCATTCAGCAGATTATCCTGACTCCCACCCTCATACTGTCGCTTCAGAAAGAAAACATACCCAAGATATTCCTCCTTGAGCTTCTCAAGGGTGATCTCCATGGGGCTATCATCAATGGTCGGGATAATGATTACCGCCCGTCTTTCTTCGAGATCTAATTCGGTGAGTACACAGGCATTATCATTTTTCAGAAGCAGGATAACAGGGAGAACCACCGTAGGAATAGACGCAAGGGGCCTCTCCTGAAGATTGGAATTGAATCCTGCTCTGCCGGCAGCTCTGGAGAAATTTGATTTAGAGCTGTTGATGGTAAAGAGTCTCTGCTTCTCATCTTTTGGGTCAAAAGGGAGACCTTCCACCAGGGCCTCTGCCGATGCAGGTTTTTTATCTATTTTGGTCAGAGTGACCAGGCAGAGCAGCAGCGGGTCAAACCGTAATTTATCATCCATTTATTTCTCCGGTGGTGTGCTCTCGGCAACACCATGCCCCCGTAAGACCGGGGTTTTGCACGAGTCTTTTTATTTCTATACCGGGAGTGTGATCAAAGAATTTCGAGAGGTAAAAACGACAGAAAGCAGACCAGCCTTGAACTTCCATCAATTCAACACGTTGCAGTTTAACAATCACATATACAGGATATGCTGTAGAAAAATATTTGTCTAATGAAAATGACGACAGGCTGCTTTTACAAAAGAGCTGAGACATCAGGTTCGTTCGACAATTGTCCACTCATGGCTGCATGAGTGAACAAGCATGCCGATTCTTCCGGAGAGATGTACTCAGTTATCGTCTCCTGCCACGCCTTCATAGCTGGGTTTTATTTTGGCTTCCTTACGGTGCAGATATTTTGGCTGGTACCTTAGCGTCCTGGGGAGTGATGTAGGGAGAGAGCTGGGAACCATCGCTGTATGGATAACTGCTGGTATTCACATAGTCCTCACTGCAGCCATGCAATTTAACGGCGGAATGAGGCTCCGAATTGTCACATTGATCAGAAATATCAGCAAGTTGATCCTTGTCACGATCAAGGTCCAGATCTTCATATTGCTCCATTTCATTGCTCTCTTCTTCTGGAATATTGAGCATCGTACGCAATCCGGTATCATATTCATCCAGCAACACACCGGTAGCCTGCATTATGCGATACTGGGCGATAAGATGAGAAAATTCTGACTCATACAAGGCTAATTGTGCATCGGTATACTCGTTTTCCATATTGAGGAGATCCTGCAAAGTACGCCGGCCGACATAATATTCGTCTTTAAAAGCGATCAAAGTCTTTAAACTGAGTGCGACATGGCTCGTCAGATAGTCTTTTTTAAATTCATCCGCCTCCCTTATATTCCAGGCAAGTCTGACGGTCTCGTTGACATTGCGTCTTTCGATATAGGCACGCTGATACTCTTTACGAAGCGACTGCTTTTCACTGGCTTTTCTTCCCTCGCGGGCGCCTCCATCAAAAAAGGTGTAGTTTAAGGTCACAAATGCGCCAGTCTGATTGGTATCACCGTTCTCGCCTCCGGTATCTGAGCGATAATTCCCTATAAGTTCAAAATCAAGCGTAGGATAATAGGCTGCCTTTGCTTTCTCATACGTGTAGCGGCTTGTTTGAGAATTATATTTGGCTACTTTCAGCGCCGGGTGCTTTCGAAAAGCCACATCCACTGTTTCCGGCAGTGTCTCAGGAATCTGATATGTCGGCTCAGGCTTGATAAATTGTTCAGGCCTCAGGAGACGACCAAATTGCCGTTGGAAAATTACCAGAGCCTGGTGAAGATCCTGCTGCCTGGAAATGTAGTTTGCTCTGGCGAGGGCCAACCGTGACTCCGAGTTATATAATTCCGAGGCACGATTAAACCCTGCTTCCGTCTTTTCCCTGACCTGACGCAGAATTCGTTCCTGGGTCTGAACGTTCTTTTCTGCAACCTGCAGAAACTTTCCGGCCTTGACTACATTGATGTACGCTTCAGAGCTCTCTAAATAGACACGGTTGGCAACATTTAATACTTCATACGCAGCAGCAAGGATCCGAGCATCGGTCTCGTTGACAAAGGCCGTCGTTTTGCCGCCGTTATACAGGTTTTGCCTGGCGTAAAGCGTGGCACTCGTTGACATGAGATTCTCCGTTTCATTATTTGTCGGCACTCCGTCGGTCCTTTCAGGACCGGCAGAAAGCTCAGTGCCAATGGTCGGATAATACTCGCTGTCGGCAATGGAACGTTCGGCTAAAACACTGTCATACTGCTTTAATGCCTCTATGATGGACGGGTCATTTTTTGTTACATTTTTGAGCACTTCCTGAAGAGTAACAACGTGCGGAGCGACTTGTTCACCGGCAAATAGTAAAGAGGGGAAAATGAAAATAACCAAAAGAACCAGACATAATTGTCGCTTTACTTTCCAAATATATTTTGACTGCGTCATGCTTTTCTTTCCTTTCAAGTGTAACTATACAATAGTATTTAAAATTATTGATGGTGTCGTAAAAACATCAAATTCCGATGGATAAGTAAAAAGCTTCCTATTGGAGGCGTGCAATTTTTATATTATTTCGGCGTACATACGGCACCTGTAATGATATAAAAATTGCACCCCAAGGGCACTTCCTTTGGGCGTAACAACGAACAAGATGAAGATTTCTATGCCCTTTGGGTATTGCTATGCCCCTCAAGGGGGGACTAAAATGAGTGCCCCTTTGGGTAATTTTTACGACGCCATCATTAGTAATTTAAAACAGCTGGTATTGCTGATGTTCTATGGGAGCGTGCCTGCCCCTATCTTTCAAAATACGTATACCCCCGCAGACCCGCCTCGTAGGCCTGCATCACTTCTTTTCGCTCAAGGGGGGTAATCAGGCCTTTCCTCACTGCCTTTTCGGCAGTTTTTCGAAACTTCATTAGCAGTCTTTTGGGGTCATATTCGACATAGGAGAGAATATCCGCCACGGTATCTCCCTCAAGTTCCCCGGAAAAATCATATTTTCCATCCTCATGCAGACTGACGGTGACGACATTGGTATCACCCAGCAGATTATGCAGATCGCCCAGGGTTTCCTGGTAGGCGCCAACCAGGAACACCCCAAGATAATATTCTTCTGATTCTTTCAGCTCATGCAGCGGCAGGAAACGTTTTGCGCCGAAACGGTCAACAAAACGATCGATCTTGCCGTCGCAGTCACAGGTGATATCGGCAATGATAGCATTTCGAGTTGGTTTTTCATTCAGACGATGAATAGGCATTACCGGAAAAAGCTGGTCAATGGCCCAGCTGTCCGGAAGAGACTGAAAAAGACTGAAATTACAGTAATAGATATCTGAAAGCAAGCGTTCGATCTCACTGAGTTCAGCCGGAGCATTTTTCAGTTCCCTCCCGGTCTTTAGTATTCTATTGAGGATGGTCCAGAACAGATTTTCCGCAAGAGACCGCTCTCGAAGGGTTATCTGGCCTCGATTAAACAACTGGCGGACTTCATCACGGTAGTAGATGGCATCGTTGAGAGTCTCCTGAAGATTGCGGATCGAGAGACCGTTCAGCGACTCCAGCATATTGATCAGCTGGGAAGGACCGTCCTCAGGCAGTTCCTCCGAAAGGGATTCCGGTTCGAAGATCGTTTTGTCCAACACATTAAAGACAAGCACGGAATAATACGCGACGAGGGCTCGGCCGGTTTCAGTAATGATCGTCGGATGGGGAATTTCTTCCTCATCGAGAATGGTCATGACTGCCTCGATGATATCCGTGCAATATTCATTGAGGGTATAGTTCCGGCTGCTCAAAAAATTGGACTGGGAGCCATCATAGTCCACGGCAAGGCCGCCGCCCAGATCGAGATACTGCATGGCCGCCCCCTCTTTCACCAGCCCCGCATAGACCCGGCAGGCCTCGCTGACTGCGGTGCGGATCTCCCGGATATTGGATATCTGGGACCCCAGGTGATAGTGGACCATCTGCAGACAGTTGAGCATTCCCTCTTCTTTCAGCAGGTCTACCGCATGAATCAGCTGGGTGGTATTGAGTCCAAAAATAGAACGTTCCCCGCCCGATTCCGCCCAGTGTCCCCCCCCCTGGGTGGCCAGCTTAATCCGCACACCCAGCAGAGGGTCGACCCTAAGGGCTCGGGATCGCTCAATTATTAAAGGAATTTCACTGGGCATTTCCACCACAAGGATACACCTGAACCCAAGTTTTATAGCATGCAGGGCAAGATCGACAAATTCCTCATCTTTATAGCCGTTACAGATAAGGGGTGCTTTTTTATCAACCATCATCCCCATGGCGGCAATCAGTTCCGCCTTGCTGCCCGCTTCCAGGCCGTGATGATACGGTGCACCATAGCGCACCATCGCATCGATCACCTGCTTCTGCTGATTCACTTTTATTGGATACGCCCCCAAAAAGCTGCCGTTATACCCGAGCTCCTTCATTGCTGCGATAAAGGTTTCATTGAGGTCGGCAATCTGGGCGTCGAGGATGTTTTCTATGCGCAGCAGGACAGGCATATCAAGGCCGCGATCTTTCAACCCTTCGACAATCTCCGGGATAGAAACTGCGCGGTCAGCTGATTTCGGCGATGGCTGGACAAGCATATCCCCATTCTCCGAAACCCTGAAATATCCACCACTCCACTCAGCTACCCGATACAGCTCCGATGATTTTTCAACCGTCCATCTTTCTAAAAAATCAGACAATATTTCCACCATTAAACTATAATTGAGGTTTTTACGAATTCATCAAAATGACAATCTAAAGATCACAAATCATCGATGTGACTCTGGAAAAATTCGATATAACAAGCATGTTGACCATTTCAGACATATGGCAGCGATCGCCTCAGACCTGCACAGTAGACAGTTGCTATCCCCTCAGGGACAAAAACGAGTGCCTATGAGTACTTTTACTACAGTTCATCAAAATTGATCAGTATCATTTTTACTCGCTACAAAAATCAACCGCGCAAACACCATTTGCTGGTCTCTGGATAATCTGACAATAGTCATTGACACAGGGACTTGTCGTCAATATAGTCAAAAATATTCTATAAGTGGATACTGCCGAGCATCGTCAGATCCGTACTTTACATTCCCTCTGTCGATGATTATGCTTCTGCCCGCCATATGTTTTCAGATCAAGATTTACAACCAGAGCACAGTCTCTCGCCATTCAACATATCAGGGGATATTGATGGTTAAAAAGAAAACACAAACCGGATCAGGCAAGACTATTGCCAGGCTCAAAGAAAAGGCCGCGAAAAAGCAGAAACCGGCCAGGCAGCCGATCCTCCAAGCCATGGTCTGGTACAAAGAGGAGCATTACGCCGAGCTTCTGGCAATATTCGACGATGCCGAGTTGCTGCCGCCAACGTATCAGCACTGGCTTGCCCGTGCCGAAGAGAAGAAAAGCTGAAGTCGAAGCGGGCGGAGATCAGGTTATTAAGGTATTTATCGACCCGGAAACATTTCCAGAGTGGTGCGAAAAAAGAAACCTACCCAAAGATGCCAACTCCCGCTCCCAACTGGCCATCGAGGTTGCGCAGGCCAGATCCTTCTCACTGTAAAAAATCATTTTATTAAAGGATGTTACTGATACAAGCACAGAAATTTTCCGGCCCGCGCTGCAGGTTGTTATAATTCTGCCCGCCTGCACCTTATAGCGTCCGGGAAAACCGGCCACCCATTTTTCAACCGGAGACAAAGGCCGCGTACAATGACCGTACAGCCTTTTCATAATCATCCCCACTCACTCCGATGATGATATTCATTTCCGAGGCACCCTGGTTGATCACCCGGACATTGATACCTGCATCTTTCAAGGCGCTGAACGTTTTGCCGGCGATCCCCACCGTACGCACCATCCCCTCCCCAACCACGGCGATCAGGGCCAGATTTTTTTCAACATACAGCTTGTCCGGCACCAGCTGACGGCGGATCTCATCAAGGATTATTTCATCCAGCCCCTGCAGTGCGGCGTCATCGATAATGACACTGATTGCATCGATACTCGATGGGCATTGTTCAAAGCTGACGCCCTGCTCACTGAGAATACCGAGCAGACGATGGGCAAACCCGACTTCTTTATTCATCAGGGTCTTCTCAAGACAGATCATCGAAAAATCCTTTCCGACCGGCAATTCCGGCAATTTCTGTCGATGAAATGGTCTTCTCGCTTAAACGGGCAGTGATCAGGGTACCGGCATCCTCAGGACGATTGGTATTTTTGATGCAGATCGGAATATTGCCTCCCGAACCGGCAGAATGGCCTCGTCATGGAAGACCGAAGCCCCCATATAGGACATCTCGCGGATCTCGCGAAAGGAAATCTCTTCAATGGTTTTCGGATTATCGACAATGCGGGGATCGGCCATAAGAATGCCGGAAGTATCGGTCCAATTCTCGTAAAGTATTGCCCCTGCAGCCCTTGCAGCAATGGCGCCGGAAATATCCGAACCGCCCCGGGAAAAGGTTTTTACCTGCCCCTTGCCATCATGGCCGTAAAAACCGGCCATAACATAGAGTGGCCGGGGATCGGACAGACGGTCGCCCAATGTCTGGTAACTGTGCGGATCAATAGTTCCATTGGCGCGGATCAGGAGATACTCGGCCGGATCAATAAACTCGGCATCCAGGTATTCGGCAATAAGCCTGGCCGAGAAGTATTCGCCACGCGAAGCTGTGTAATCCCGGCCGCATCCAGCGAGAAGTTCTTTTCCGAACCGATCGATTTCGTCCAGCACTGCAGAACTCAGGTGCAATTCACCTGCAATCTCGGCGAACCGATCACGAATAAGACCGAAAGGTTCCCGAGATGTCCGTGGACATTGCCACCATCTCATGGCAAAGGTAGAGGAGATCGGTGATTTTAGCCTCCGTCGGCTGCCGCTTGCCGGGTGCCGAAACGACAACAACTTTACGTCTGGGATCGGCTTCTAAAATCGCTTTCACTTTGGTGATCTGCCGGCTTTCGGCCACACTGGAACCACCGAATTTAGCAACAACCCTGTCCATCTTGCTCCTCCTGCATTCGCTTCTGACTTAAAAATAATACAGCTCTGCCCAGGTGCCTTGCAAATCATTTTACAGCGCCATCATAGCTGATGGCGTCGTACCTCCCAAGGGGATAGCAATACCAAAGGGCACTCATTTTAGTCCCCCCTTGAGGGGGATAGAAATCTTTATCTTGTTCGTTGCGCACCCAAAGGAAGTGCCCTTGGGGTACAATTTTTCTATCATTACGACGTACCGTATGTACTGCCGAAATAATAAGAAAAATTCCATGCCTCGAATATGAAGTTTTTTACTTATCCATCGAAAATTGTGGTTTTCACGAACTTGTCATAGCTAATTTACATTAAAAAAAATGGCAACACTAAGTTCTGTTTGGCGGTCGCCAATCTTTCCCGCAAAGTAGTCACAATATCAGGGTTGGATGCAAAAACGGGTGGCTCGAGAAAAATTGACAAGGAGATCATTGTCACTATCTTATCAGGTAGGCAATCGGTTCATCCATAGTTCTGTGCTATCACTTCTTACCGATTGCAAAGGAGGTACAATCATGACTCAATTGCATGTTGGCAATAAAAAGATTGAAGTTGACGAGGAAGGTTTTTTGCGTGAAACAGAAGAATGGAACGAAGAAGTAGCCAAGGCCCTGGCCGAACACGAGGGCATTGACGATCTGGATCAGTCAAAACTGGATATTGTGCTTTTCCTGCGGGAATATTTTCAAAAGCACCATTCCTTTCCGATTCTCCGCTATGTCTGCAAAAATGTTCATGCCGAATCCAGCAGCTGTATGACCGATGAATTCATCGACCCAATGAAAGCCTGGAAGATTGCGGGACTGCCCAAACCACCTCAGGTCTTTTTCACAAGCTTTGATGGCGAACACTACGCCGCGAACCCTTTTTATTGATTCACAGAATACACTGCCTGACAAGGACTTTGCACCGATTCCTCCCAGTCTCGGTCAGGCAGCGTGTACTTTCTCATGCACCTCTCTCTGAGCATGAATGCGCCTATTCTGGCGCAGACTGGTCGAATAGCTATTGACTTCCAACTGGCTGTTTTGTAGAAATTATTAGGTTCATCGAAGGTCTTGCAATCATCAAAGTATGACAATTCATTGCCCTGTAAATACTCTGAACAATCTCTCACTATAGTAACAAAACAGATGGTTCGCTTTTTACATACCGCCGACATACATCTCGACAGCCCTTTGAAGGGACTGGAAGCCCATGAAGACGCCCCTGTTGAGGAGATTCGCGGAGCGACCAGGCGGGCTTTTGATAATTGCATCGATCTGGCCATTGAGGAGGCGGTTGATTTTCTGCTGATTGTCGGCGATCTCTATGATGTCGACTGGAAGGATTACAACACCGGCCTGTTCTTTGCCAGCCGAATGGGCAGATTAAACAGGGCGGGGATTGCTGTTTTTATCGTTTCCGGCAATCATGATGCGGCCAATCAGATTACCAGAACCATGCCCTTGCCTGACAATGTGACATTTTTTTCTGCCAAGAAACCTCATTCGATACAACTCAATAACCTTGGCGTCATTATCCATGGCCAGAGCTATCCCTCCCGCGCGGTCACCGAGAATCTGGCCCTGCAATATCCCCAATACGAATCCGGCTTTTTCAATATCGGTCTGCTCCACACCTCTCTCACCGGCCGGGAAGGGCACGAACCTTATGCGCCGTGTTCTCTGGATGATTTGAAATCAAAAGGCTATGACTACTGGGCCTTAGGCCATGTCCACCAGCGCGAGATTGTCGCTCGTGAGCCATGGATTGTTTTTCCCGGCAATATCCAGGGCCGTCATATCCGGGAAACCGGCGCCAAAGGTGCCACTCTGGTCACCGTTGAGGATGGTCGTATTACCGACGTCCAGGACTATGAACTTGACGTCCTGCGCTGGGCCATCTGCCAGGTTGACCTGTCATCATGCGAGACAAGCAGATAGTGTTTATGAGGCGGTTCGACAGGCTTTTGAACTGGAGCTGGCCAAGGCAAACGGCAAACCTTTAGCCCTGCGCCTGATTTTGACCGGTCGATGCCCTGTCCATACCCTGCTTCTTGAGCGGACCGCACAGTGGACCGAAGAGTTCCGGGGCATTGGCGCAGGCCTCGGCAATGTGTGGCTTGAAAAGGTTACATTCCAGACAGAAAGGGCAGTAAGCCTTGAGGATATCACCGAAGCCGACACCGCTCTGACCGGACTGCTGCAATCCATCCAGGAACTGCAGCTTGATCCCCTCACCCTTTCCGCACTGGTGCCGGAACTGGCCAGTCTGCAAAGCAAGCTGCCGCCTGAGATTACACTCTGGCGAAGAACCCTTTTCTTCATCCATACACCGGAGACAATCGCCGAACTGCGCCGACAGGTGCAGGAGCTGCTGATCGCCCAACTTCTTCAACATGGCAGGGTTCAATGAGACTGAAGCACCTTAACCTCAAGGCCGTCGGCCCCTTTACCGACCGCAACTCTCGATTTTGCTTCAAAAGTGCCTGGTCTGCACATTATTTACGGCCCGAACGAGGCCGGCAAAAGCAGTTCCCTGCGCGCCCTCAAAGCTTTACTCTACGGATTTCCGCAACAGACCCCGGATAATTTCCTGCATAATTACGAACAACTGCTGGTGGGTGGCTGTCTTGCAGAACAGTGACGGAGAAGAACTGGTCTTTTGGCGGCGAAAAAAACGCATTGGCGATATCATTGATGCATGCCGGCAACCCTCTCCCGGCAAACATTTTACACCAGTTTCTGCATGGCGTGGAACCGGAAATATTTGGTTCTCTCTATGGTATCGATCATGACACGCTCATCCGTGGAGGTGAGGAAATACTTGCCCAGAAAGGCGAGGTCGGGCAGGCCCTGTTTGCCGCTGGAGCAGGGATTTCTTCCCTTCGGGAGGTCACCAATCAGCTCGAAAAAGAGGCGGCGGATCTCTTTAAATCAACGGGTCAGCTGCCTGAGATCAACAAGGCAATAAAAAGATTCAAGGAATTACAAAAAGAGGCTAAAGCTGCCAGCCTTTCCTGCAAAGACTGGAAAGATCACCAGAGGGCCTTGAAAATTGCCGAGGCCGAGCGGGCCAGTCTGGAGAAAGAACGGGATCAGAAAAACAAGGAACTGCATCGCCTCGAACGTTTGGCGCAGGCAATCCCTGAACTGGGATCTCTGCAGTCCTACCGCGAACAACTCCAGGCCCTGGGAGATGTCATCCCCCTTCCCCCCAATTTTACCGAAGATCACCGCCAGGTACTCCAGGCAATTCGTGAGGCAGATCTGCAACTGCAAAAAGATTCCGAAAATCTCAAAAAACTGACCGAAAAACGCCAGGCCCTCTCCTTCAACAAAGACCTCCTCGGTCAAGCAGCAAAACTGGATGATTTGCACCAGCGCCTGGGCGAATACCGTAAAGGTCTCAAGGACAGGCCGGAAAGAGAAGGCATGCGCATCAGCCTCCGCCGGGAAGCTGCGCACCTGCTGCAGCAGGTGCGGCCGGATCTGACCTTAAATGAACTGGAGCCTTTGCGGTCGCTGCTGGTGAAGAAAAAGAGTGTCCAGCGATTAAGCGCAGAATATGCGGCAATCAACCAACAGCTTCTCCTGGCAAAAAAACAGCACAAGGCTGCAGACCAGGAATATCAGGAAGCGGTTCAGGATTTGGCTGCTCTGCCGACTATGGCCGAACATACACAGAGAGCCAGAGACTTCTCCTGGCTGTAAAAATGGCCCAAAAGGAAGGAGATATCGATGCGCTGCTGGAAAAAAATCTGGATGAGATCGAGCAGGGCAAAAATGATTGCCTCGCTGAACTGAAGCGAATCGGCCGCTGGACCGGAGAATTAACGACGCTTATCGAACTGTCCCTCCCTCTTGCTGAAACCGTGCAGCAGTTTGAAAAACAATACAGCGATATCGCCGATGAAAAGCGCACCCAGGAAAAAGAACAAAAAAATATTGCGCAGGAGCTGAAAAAAACCCTGGCTGAGATCAAAAAAGGGACATATGCCGGTGAAATTCCTTCTGAAGAGGCTCTGTTCCAGAACCCGCGACAAAAGGGAGCTGGGCTGGCAGCTTTTGCGCCGGCAGTGGCTCGACCATGAAGATGTGAGCGCGGAGAGTCTTGTCTATGATCCGAACCAGCCGCTTCCCGAGGCCTATGAAGGATATGTCCAGCAGGTGGATGATATTGCCGACCGTTTACGCCGTGAGGCTGACAGGGTAGCAAATGCGGCGGCTCTCCGGGCTCAGGCAGAAAGGCAGCAGGAAAGTCTGGCCGATTTTGCCAAAAGCAGGACACTGCTTGAACGCCGGGAAGAGAAGCTTACGGCAGAGCTGGCTTGATATCTGGCACCCCATTGGCATAACCCCGCTCTCCCCAAAGGAAATGAGTGGCTGGCTGGCGGCGATGGACAAGCTTCGTTACAAAGCCGGCGAGATCTTAAAAAAAGAACAGGAAATGGAGAGGACGATGCAGCGGCGCCAGAATCTCAGAGAGGCTGTTCAACAGGAACTTCAGGCAATAAACGAGCAGGAAATACCGTCAGGCGAAACAATTGGCCCATTGCTTGTCTTTGCCGAGACCATACTTGAAAATCTTGCCCGCAGGCAGGCCGAAAGCCAGAAACTCAAAGAGAAAAAAACAGCAGCAAAAAAGAGCCTCAGTCAGGCGGGTGAGGAACTTCTGACCGCCCGGGAATCGCTTGCTCAGTGGCAGGAGCAATGGAATTTGGCGATTGCCGATCTGGGGCTGACGAGCGAGATCACACCTTCTGAAGTCATGGACCTGATCGACATCCTCCAGTCCTGCTTTGACAGGGTAAAAGAAGCTGATGATCTCCAGAAGCGCATTGACGGGATTAACCGCGATGCCAGAATTTTGAAAATGATGTTAAAACCCTGCTGACCAGGGTGGCACCCGACTATTTGACCCTGCCTCCCGACCAGGCAATTCTGCAGATACGGACCCTGCTCAGCCAATCGCAAAAGGAGAGTACTCTCTATGACAAACTTTGCGAGGAGATTGATGCACTGCAGACTGAGGTTGCAGGGGCCGAAAAAACACTGCTGAGCGCCAAGACCCAAATGGACGAACTTCTGCTGCAGGCCAAGAGTGACACACAGGAAGAGCTGGCCACAGCGATCAGAAAATTTGATGAATACAAAAGGCTGACCGACAAGATCTCCGACACCCAGGCCAACCTGGCCAAAATTGGCGCCGGAGTCCCCATCGATGAAATAATCGCGCAGGCAGCAGAAACTTAATGCCGACGAACTACCCGGCCAGATTGAGTCACTGCGACAGGATATCGCGGTCAGAATACACCCCGAGATCAACAGGGTTTCCCAGATAATCGGTGAGCAGACCAATAAACTTGCGGCGATGGACGGCAACGCCAGGGCCGCCGAGCTTGCCGAAAAAATGGAGGAGGAACTGGCCAGGATACGGCGGCTGGCTGAGCGATATACTCTGGTAAAGCTGGCCTCTAAAATATTGCAGCTGGAAATTGAACGCTACCGCGAAGAACACCAGGATCCGGTCCTGATCATTGCCTCCAGGTACTTTCACCAGATGACCCTCGGCTCTTTTACCGGTTTACGCACCGATATCGACGATAAAGGCGCACCTGTTCTCATCGGCATGCGTCCGGGAGATATACGGGTGCCGGTAGACAGGCATGAGTTCAGGGACAAGAGACCAGCTCTATCTGGCCCTGCGTCTGGCGACCCTGGAATACCGCCTGGAATCCCATGAACCAATGCCCTTTATCGTCGACGATATCCTCATCAACTTTGATGACCAGCGATCACGGGCGACCCTGCAGGCCCTTGCCAAACTGGCAGCCAGAAATCAGGTTATTCTTTTCACCCACCATCGCCAGATCGTTGATGAAGCTCAGAATATTACAGACAATGATGTGGTTGTCGTTCATACCCTGTAATTTCTGCGAAAGACCTGTATTCAGCGCTCTTTCGTTACTGTGAGAATGATTCTAAAATTTCCTTTACCCTGGATGCTGCCTGACCACCTTGCTGCGAAAACATGAGCTGACTTGGCCACGAATCTGTCGATTCGGTCCGTAATCAGGTGTGACGACTTTGGAGCAGATAATCAGCAAGATGCTGACGGCAGCATAGCATTAATTCGATGGTGCCAGGATTACTGGCCATGAATGATCGCCGGGAGAACTTTAAGCCAGAAGCTGAAACCTTTAGAGGAGGTGTTCGTACTGTCATCATCAATTATTGTCACCACAACCTTCGAAGGACTGCCGACGATGGTATTGCCGGTCGATGCTGTCAATGTGATTTCAACTGTTTCATCAACCTCTAACTCTGTATCGTCGATTATACCAACTGAGAAGGTCTTGGGGGCAGTTTCTCCATCAGCCCAGACAAGTAAACCTGTGGTTTCCATGTAATCTTTCCATTCGGTGGCAGTGCCGCCGGTTACATCATAGGTCACACTCACCTCCCCGTCACTGCCGCCTGTACGAATGACCGAAATAGATACACTGCCGCTCTTTTCCTGCACACGGTACAGGGCAGCATCAAACTCAAGCACACCACTGTTAAGAGCACTGAGTGCTGCATAAACATTAAGCCTGCCGCCGCTCACCAGGATTCCTTCGAGAAGAGGTTTGAGGTCGACGGTCCCCAGAAGTATCGATTTGATATCGAGGCTTGTCAGGGACGGATTTTCGGCCCTGACAAGAGCAGCAGCACCTGCGACATGCGGGGCCGCCATGGAGGTGCCGTCCATAAACCTGTACTCGCTGCCGTCATAGGTGGACGATGCAGCGGTGACGGCCACATCGTCGATATACCAGCCGTCGTAATTATTGGTCCAGTCGGTGACAAAGGTGAACCTGATGTAAAGTGTTGTCACCCCGTCATAGGCACCCAGGTCCACCCGCCCCTCGGTCCACTCGGCGATGGTGCCCGACACCCCGTTTACAGTCCCGATGCCGGCCAGTTTCACCGGTTTCCAGAACCAGTTGCTGCCGTCGGTCGAGACCTCCACCTGAAGATTATCGTAGCTTGCTTCCGAGCGGCCCTTGATTTTGAACTGAAAGGCAATGTGCCTCTCGCCGGCAAGGTTGAGCATCGGGCTCCTGATCCAGGAGTTGGTCCGCTGGCTGTAGTTGCCGTCCGGGCTGTCGGCCAGCGACCAGGGCGGGCTGACACTCTCCTCCCCTGTCAATCCCCAGTTGTTGTTGGGCCCCCCGCTGTTCCAGCCGTCCAGGCTGCCGTCGTCAAAATCGTCACTCCAGAGAACCCTGCGCCCCGGGGCACAGCTATAGATATTGACCCCCGGCGCACCAAGGTCGACCGAGGCGGCGCCGTAGTTTGACGACCCGGCCAGGCCGTCATCACCATCTGTGGCAGCCACCGAAATGATATTATGATTATCGTACGCTGCAGGGTAGTGGGGGTATATGTCGGTGTCGCTGCCGCTGTTGCCAGCCGCGCAGACCACCAGCGCCGATGATATCTCGATGACGTCCCAAAGGGCCTGGCTGTAGCTGGTTCCGCCCCAGCTGCAGTTGATGATATCTGCGCCCATGGTCTCGGCATACTCGAAGGCCGTGATCAGGGTTGCCGTGTCTCCTGCACCCCCTGCGTCCAGAGTGCGCAGAGACATGATCTTCGCCTTCCAGCTGACCCCGGCCATCCCCGTGGTCTCGGCTCCGGCGGCGGCGATTGTGCCGGCGACATGGGTGCCGTGGCCGCTGGTGTCATTGGCCAAAGGGGCGTTGTCCCCATTGATGAAATCCCAGCCCCGCACGTCGTCAATATAGCCGTTGCCGTCGTCGTCAAGACCATTGCCGGCAATCTCGCCGGGGTTGCCCCAGACATTGCCGGCAAGATCCGGATGGGAGAAATCCAGCCCGGAGTCGATCACCGCCACCACCACCTCACTACTGCCGGTTGTTATCTCCCAGGCTTCCGGCGCGTCGATGTCGGCATCAGGGGTGCCTTCAGTTTCGTCAACGGTCTGACCGCTGTTATGCAGCCCCCAGAGCAGGCCGAAGATATCACCCGACGGCATGACCGTGGCAGAATAATAGTAATTGGGCTCGGCGTAGATCACTGCCGGGTCGGAGCGGAAAACCCCCAGGGCCTGTTCCACCGTCAACCCTTCGGGCAGCTTCAGATAGTCCACATCAATAGATGCGAAAGCGGCGCAAAAATTCGATGCCCCGGCGCTGCCGGTACCGCTGCAGTGCGGCTTTCCGGCTCAACGGCGCGGAACTTGACCAGAATTTCTCCGGGCACGGACCGGGCAGTTTGAATAGCACCCCCGGAAGAAAGTTCGGCAACAGCTGTAAACGGAGTGGTGGTGAGGCAGATAAAGAGCAGAAAGAGAAGACCGGTTTTTTCATGGGGTCTTGGATATTTTCAGTTGACAGACGGAAGCTGCGGCAGGGCAGCATGGTTATACTCTGTACAGACATTGACCCGGCTACCGGCCCGATGTACCGCCCTCACGGCAAGGCGGCGCACGGACCGGTCCGGGGTGTTTTTTGCTCCAGCCTCCCGGTCTACCTCTGTTCGGGAATCTGGTAGGTATGGATGAAATTGATCACACTCAGATTATCATCCGCCTGCTGGGTAAAGCCCAAGATGTTGTCGACTCCCATGCTATTTACCACATTAGTACCATCTGATTCCCATACTATATAGTCCCAAGGCAGAATTCTGCTCAGGATGGTGTACATCTCTCTCAGTCCAATTAGGACTCGCTCCCTGCAGTGACGGTCACCTTGCCGTCATAGGTTGATGCACCTAATGTTTCTACTCCGCCGCCTGTGGCGGTGACATTCCCCCGAGCACTAAAGATCGTATTCCGGCTGTATCCGGCCACATTCCTGTAATTAAAATAGAACGGGTTCTTCCCATAGTCGATTGCGTTGGCCGTGGGTTCACCGTCATCATCATATGCACTGTAGCCAAGCACCTGGTTAATCCCCAGGATCGAGTTAAGGTAGACGATCATATCGACCGTCATATGGCCGGTCTTGTCGCCTGCCGCCGCAATATGGGCTGCGGCAAAATTGAGATCGGTCGCATCCGGCGCACCGTCGTCATCGGTCGTAATACCGGTGAAGGGGCCTTGGCAGTCGTAGGGGTTGTCAAGATTAAATCCATTAGGACAGTCGGCAGGTACCACCACAGTGCGTAGTTCTCTGCTTACCGCGGCGGGGTTGCCGACTAATACCTCGGTGGCCTCATGCGACGGATCTGTCCCCCAGACAAGACAGGGGACTTCAGCAGGTTCATCAGCATCATCGAGACATACATAATAGGTGAGGTAATCGACCTCACTCACATCCACCATGCTGCCAAGCCCCCATTTTTCCATCTTGTCGATATCAATGGTCGGCCGCAGGGCTTTGGCGCCCGGACCGTCTGTCAGTTCGAGCATCTTCCAGAGGGGGATGCCGCCGTTCTTTGAGCGGTCGATGGGCATACGCTCATCACCCGGGGTCACCAGATGGCCGTCTTTCATAAGCTTTGCGTAAAGCGCCACGTTCTCAAGGGGCGAGTCGATGGCCTTCTTGACGGTGTCGATCCAAAGAGGCAAGCCTGTAAGCGGATCAACCAATAATTCATCATAGACTTTTTTGGTCAGCAGCAGCCGTCCGGCGGCATCGATCTCGATGGCCACGGTGTCGGGGCTGTTAATATTATTGATAGCCTCGTCAAAAGCAGCCTGCAGTACCGCTTCCGGGGACCGGCCCAGGTTGAGGCGGCCGAAATGGACCTCGCCGATAAGAGCGGTCCAGAGGACACCGTTGGGATAGGTGACCGGTACGCCGTTGTTTGGATCAACCCAGGTTTCTCCCGGTTTAATAAACCATTCATTGACCGGGAGATCCATCACACCGGAATTTGGGTCTACGACCAACCCACCATCTGGGATAATCAGCTCCCCAACCGCGCACTCACTCCGCTTCCAGGTCGGATCATAGGTAATCACCAATGGCAGACGATTCTTGGTAAGCCCGGTCTTGGAGGAGATATCGCCCCAGCGCTCATAGCTAGCCACCGGCTGGACGCACCGGGCTGGGTAGGGAGACTGTGCCGCCCCATAGATAGGCGTTTCATCTAGGTTCACGCCGATCTCAGCGGCATACCAGCCGTAATCGGCATATGCATTCTCATCACCGGGATCGATTACGGTCAGCACCGGCTCGCCGCCGACAATCGGATCGTCCAACGCACCAGTGTTCCCAACAATAGTAAACTGCTGGAATCCATCCTCGTTCAGCATCGGATCCCCATCCGCTTCCACCGCAGGATCCAGTTTTTTATCGTCCACGACCCCATGCTGACGCAGGATCACATAGAGATCACCATAGAGCTTGCCGGCATCGGACATCATGTCATTAAGAGGGCCCTCAACCGTATCGGGAATACCGCCGGTGTCCACCGGCGGGTCCTCTTCTGCAACGACCGTGCCCCCCCTATACCCCTTGCCGGCGGCCATTGCCGCCGTAGGGCTGGCCAGACAGACTGCAAAAAACATCACCACTATCCATTTTGTTGTATTCATAGTTTCCCCCCTTTCTTTCTAAGGTTTTCCCACCGACACCTAATCACCTATCGCCAGAACACGGATACGCTTGAGGGCATTCTTCTGCAGCGCAAAGATTCCGGTTGCAGAGATGCTTGTTTCATAGCCAACCTAACGAAACAGCAAAAATGCGGGGATTATCTATTTACAATCTTTTCAAAAAGCATACCGAAAAAGGTTTGAGATCAATATTTATCTGATAATAATGAAAAAACGAATTGAAACAAATTGTTAGGATGGGAGATGGGGCAGCTGGAGAAAAAATCGTATATAACGTATTATTGTGGAGTGTGCCATGACACACTGATTGCCTGTCACACTCTGTGTCATGGCACAGTTATTTACGTCTTTTCGGAAATTCCGTATTGATCGATCTTGCGGTAGATGGTCCGGCGGCTCATGCCGAGAATTTCAGCGGCCTGGGTCTTGTTCCAGTTCGTTTTAATGAGCGCCTGGCGTATTCTCATGGCTTCCTGCGGCTCGCCGCCGACACTTTTTGCCAAGATTCAGCTGCGGGGAAATTTCGCCAAACTCCGGCGGCAGGTGTTCGACGGTGATGGCACCCTGCCGGCAGCGCACAAATGCATGCTCAACAGTGTTTTCAAGCTCGCGGACGTTGCCAGGCCAGCTGTGCTCCATCAGAACATTGAAGGCATCCGTTGAAATACCCACGATATCTTTAGCAAAGGTTCGATTGAATTTTTTCAGGAAATGGTCAAACAGTAAGGGGATATCGCTACGGCGGTCCCTGAGGCTTGGCAGGTGGATCTCAACCACCTTGAGACGGTAGTAGAGATCTTCGCGGAACTCCCCGGCAGCGACTTTTTCCTTCAGGTCCTGGTTGGTGGCCGCCACCACCCTGATGTTCACCTTCACTGGCCTCGATTCCCCGACGCGTTCAAACTCTCCTGATTCAATCACCCGCAACAGCCGTAGCTGCATGCGCGGGGAAATGTCGCCGATTTCGTCGAGAAAAATGGTGCCGCCATGGGCCCGCTCAAACCGTCCCATTCTGTCCCTGATTGCGCCCGTGAAAGCCCCACGCACGTGGCCAAACAGCTCGCTTTCCAGCAATGTATCGGAGAGCGCGGCACAGTTGACCTTGACCAGCGGGGAATTCAACCGGTTGCCGATACGGTGCAGGGCCTCGACCACCAGCTCCTTGCCGGTACCGCTTTCGCCGGTTATAAGCACGTTGGTCTGGACATCGGCCAGTTCCCGAATGAGAGTTTTCACTTTGCGAATGGGCTCGCTGCTGCCAATGATCTGATCAAACTCGCGGAACTCCTCGAGGCTGCGCTCCAGCTCGTGCAGGCGGGTTTCATCACGGATAACCAGCACCGCACCGGTAAGTTCTTTTCCCGACCCCATCAGAGGTGACGCGGTCAGGCTGATCACCTGCCGGGGATTTTCGGCGAAATGGCACTCGATGAAGCGAACCTCCAGCTGCTCTTTTTTCTCCAGAACCTCCATGACCGCATCGACACATCCACCGTCGCAACGGCCGGCCAGCATCGGTATTGGTCGGTCAACCACCTGCTCACGTAAAACACCGCAGATCCGGGTGGCCGCATCGTTGATTTCGGTGATTGTCAGAGTCTTGTCAACAGTAATGATGCCGTCCTTGACACTCCTGAAGATAGCCTCGAAGTTGAGACGGCAGCTCTCCTTTTCTGCAGCAATAGCACGGTGTTTGAGGGCCATCGTGGCCACTCTCAGCAGAGTGTCCTGACGAATCGGTTTGATGATGTAATCAAGGGCACCGATGCGCAGCGCTTCAGTGGCGGTTTCAATGCTGGGAACCCCGGTGATCATCACGACCGGGGTGTCAGACTGCAGACGTCTGGCAACTTTAAGCAGGTCGATTCCCGTCTGGCAATCCATGACGATGTCGGCAAAAATTAGGTCGAAGTGCTGTTTTTTCGATCAAATCGATCGCTTCGCCATAGGTGGCCGCGGTGCTGACCTGATAGCCGTCTTCCGTGAGAAAGAGATTAAAGGAGAATCGAATACCCTCTTCGTCGTCAACTACCAGGATTTTTGCTGTCATAGATCATTCCCCCGGTTGCCGGTTTTCACGCCAGACGGGCAAATCGACGTCGATGCGGGTAAACGCCCCCTCCTGGCTATGAATGGTCAAGCTGCCGCCATGATTATCGATTATTCCATGGCTGATGCTCAGCCCGAGTCCCGTTCTCTTGCCTTCCTTTTTGGTTGAGAAAAACGGGTTTTTGACCTTATCTATTATAGCTGCGGGAATACCTGCTCCATGGTCGAGAAATGAGATTCGCACATAACGGCAATCTTCAACGGTGGCCAGTTCAGTGGTTATTTCAAGTGACTTATCATTGTGCCGCCCCGGGTATTTCTGCATCAAGGCATAACGCGCGTTACTGATAATATTGACAAAAACCTGTTCTATCTCATGGATCTGAACCATGACATTCGGCAGATTTTCGGTCATTCTTACCGTTAAAATAATGTTATCTTGGCGCATCTGGGCGGTTGTCAGGGTCAGGGTTTCGGACAGGATGTCGCTGACACAGATGATCGTCTTCCCCTCATGCTGCCGCCTGGAAAAGGTCAGCAAACTCTCGACAATCCGGGCAATGCGGTTACCCTCCTTTATGACCCGTTCGGCGACATCATACACGATATCCCCTTTTGCACTTTTGTTGCTGATAATCTGGGCATAGTTGATAATGCCGTTAATGGGGTTGTTTATCTCATGGGCCACACCGGCGGCAAGTTCACCAACAGCTACCAGTCGATCGGCATGCATGGCGGAGGCCAGACTGGTCTTTTTGGCAGTAATGTCCCTTAACAGGGCGACGGCCTTGTCCTTGCCGTCAATATCGATGATCCGTGTGTAGGCCTGTTCAAAAATGCGGCCGTCTCGTGTCTCATATTCAATATGCTGACTTCTTCCCGATTCAATAGCCTTTTGCATGAGGCAGGGGCTGCAGGGTGAACTTTTCCCCCTGAAAACTGTGTAACAGGCTTTGCCTCTGCAGTCGCCAAGGTCTTCAATGAGTATTTCGTTCTGATATTCGATGGTATAATCGGTGGCCACAATACTGACTCCTTCCAGCAGGTGCGAGAGAATGCAGTGCAGCTTGTCCCGCTCCGAATGAATAATTTCGTGCGCGTCTCTAAGCTGGGTGATGTCACGAAAAGACTCGACGATCCCCACCAACTTCGCCGTCCGGACCAATAAATGGCGTTGCAGTCAGAATGCTCGGTATAATTTTTCCATCCGATCGTTTTTTATCCACATAGGTTTCAAAGTGGGAATCGCCGTGCATAACCTGGGTGATAGGGCAGCCGGAAGTCTGGCACATCGGTCCACTGAAGATTTCATAACACTTTTTGTCAACCGCATCCTCCTCTGTCACACCGGTCATCAGGGCAAAAGTTTTATTGATTTTCACCACATTGTAGTTTTTATCAACCACCCGCATGCCGACCGAGGCTGTCTGGAAGATTTGATCCAGCTCCGCGTGGGCCTGTTTCAGGGTGCGCTCCATCTGTTTGCGCTCCGAGATGTCTTGACCGATACCGTAAATACAATTTTTCGTTTTGACCGTTCAGCGGCACCAGGTTGAGCAGCATGGTTTTGGAGTGGCCCTTTACCGGGTACTCAATCTCGACTATCCTCCGCTCGTCAATGAGCAGTGAATTGTCAGAACTCTCTTTTGGGGATTTTCCGGCGGTGATATCCTGCAACGTTTTTTTGAGCAATTCTTCCTGGGTGCACTCGAGAAAAAGCAGGGCCGACTGATTGTTATCGATAAATCGGCCCCCGTCGTCGAAAAGAAAGATGGGATTGAGGGCCTGCTCAAATATCGTGCGGTATTTTTTTTCGCTCTCTTTCAGGGCATTTTCTGAGCGCTTGCGCAGGATAAAGTACTGCTGGGCAAAAATGCCGAAGGCAATGAGCAGGCTGATGACCAGAATGCGCTTCCAGATTTCATGAACGTCCGGGGTGATTAGTTCTTCAATAAACCGACTGCCACCGAAAAAGAGCACATGCAGAAAAGACTCGAGAATCCAGTATATAAATGCTGCTCCTATACCGACCCAAATGAAATTCCCAGCTGAAAAAAAAGCGTTGATGCGGTGAGAGATGGCCATGGAGTACCTCCCTTGACACGTGGCGGATCAGAGGTGTCGACACTGTTGGGTGTTGGGGTATAGGAAATCGCATGCCGACAGAGTTGGCAAAAGCGATATTGTGACAACCCTATATAATAAGTAGCATTTGCTTGGGGTTTAAACAAGAGCTTTTGCTGAAACCGTCATCAGTGACAGATTGCGATACAACGTAATCTTTAACTGTTATAGTATCATTGCGACCAATGGCATTTCGGGTAACGGCCAGAGCAAAAAAACTGTTTAAAGGTACTTATTTTGCATAAACAAAGTTACAGACACTGTTCATAGTAAAAAGAGCGGAGCCCGGACATTCAGGCCAGGGATATTTTTCGAGTTGACAAGATTCAGACAGCTGAAAATAGCAATTATTCGACAATCCATGTAACCTTTTTGTCTTTACTTCGTATTGATATATGAAAGGAGAGGTTCGTTGCCCTTATCTGTAATGTGATATGGAGAGTTTCAACGAGGCTAGAGTAACAACAAAAACAAAGGTGATCCTTAAAATTCTCCATATTATGACCCCTGTTATAGCGGAAAAATACCAGCAGTTTTACATAGACCACAAAAATAAGTTGTTTAGCTATTTACTTTATAAAAGTGGTGACAGGGAAATTGCCAAGGACATAATGCAGGAAAGTTTTACCCGTCATTTTAAACATTACGGTCACCAGTTTGTTGATTCGCCCAGTCTGCTTTACACCATTGCCCGCAATGCCCTGGTTGATTACCAGAGGGACCGGACCAGGTTTTATCGGGCGGAAATACCTCCACAGGAAAAGATGCCCGATGAGGAGACCTCGTTCCTTGTCAAAGAAGAAAACACGAGAGTTCAAGAAGCTCTCGCCAAACTGCCGGAAGAGGACAGGGAAATAATAACATTGGCGGCCGGCGGCATGGCCTACAAAGATATCGGGGCCATTCTTGACCTGAGTGTCGCAGCCGTCAAGGTCAGGATACATCGCGCCAGAATTAAACTCAGGACACTATTGAACAACAGGGTGGGATAATGGAACACTTCATAAGCATGTATATTGATAACGAACTGTCACTTGAAGAGAAGATACTCTTTGTTGAACAAGTTTATGGCAACCGCTCATACAAAGACGATGCTGTGTCTCTGCTGGAACAGGAAAAATTATTGCGAGGTGTATTAAACCATCAGGCACCGGAAACCAGTTTGCCGACTCGAGGCAGACCACGTCTCCATTCGCCCATTCGGCCTGGCCATTGCCGCTTGCTTATTGCTTGTCTTCTCTTTTCTGGTCGGAACCAATTATAACCTGCATAATGAATCCTCACTTCAAAATGTCATCGCTGCTGGAGACGGAAAAAGTGCTGCACCGATTCGTTATTTTTCAGCAAGATTCGAAAAAAGTTGAAATCACGGGCAGCTTTACCAATTGGCAAAAGATACCTCTGGTGCCGGTCGGTCAAGGAGGTTACTGGGAAATTACCCTCGAAGTACCCGCCGGCGAGCACAGGTACTCATTTATTGTTGACGGGGTCCATCCCCAGCCCGACCCGACGGTTGCCATTCGAGAAACTGATGACTTCGGTACCATGAATTCAATCCTCAACGTGGAGTCATAATTATGAGACAAAGCACTTACCTGCCAATTGCCGGTACTGCCACAACGCTATTAACGCTGATCACAGCCGCCTGTGCGCCAACCCATTATGTCCAGATCCAGGATGATTCCATCGCCTTGTATCTCGAGAACGACAGCGCCGAAGAAGTTCTTTTTGCCTCCTCCATAGACCAATACCAATTACATCCGGCAACCAGATCAAAGAACAATCTATGGACAGTGACGGTGCCCTGGACAAAAGAATTTTCCTATTTTTACCTGGTAGATAAAACCCCGACCCTCCCCGCCTGCCAACTCACCGTGCGCGATGATTTTGGTTCAAAAAACTGCCTTTTCGCAGCGGAGATGTAACCTTTTCGATGGCCTGGCGTTTAATAGGTAACAAAACAACTTTTCAGGAGGGAACTATGAAAAAAAATTATTTGGCCATCAGTTGGATTATCCTTGCGTGCACCTCTGCTGCTTTTGCAGAGGAGCCCATAAATGAAAATCTGCAATTGCACACGCAAGATCATTAGCATCGAGGGAGATCAGATGGGATATGTTGCAAACAGGGGTGGGTGATCAATCTGCCCTAATGAAGCCATGCACCAGAAACAGTTCAGCTATGCCACCATGGCGCAGATCCAGAATATCATACAGGTGGCCGAGCAACAGGGATTACCGCAAAAACCACTGACGGATAAAGTATTTGAAGGCATTGCTAAAAATGTTGATCAGGAAAACATTGTCCGGGCAATGAAACAGGTGCAAAGCAGGTATGAATATGCCTTTCGCCAGGCACGCCAACTGACTGATGATCCTGGCCAGGTCCAAAACCTTGGTTCAATCATCGCTGGAGCATACACCGCAGGTCTTGCCAGAGAGGAATGCGATAAGATACAAACGCAACTGCAAACCCGGATAAGAACCATGAGTTTGGAGGATGCCGATAAGCTGACCCTCAGAACAATGGCCACTGCTCGTACCATGGCTCGCCGGGATGTTGATTCAGCAACGGTTGCCAACGTACTGGGTAATGCCCTGCAGCACAAATATACCGACCAGGATATGGTGGCGCTGCAAAATACCTTCATGGTCAGATCTCAAAACCGTTCTGCTCATAATGCTGCCCTGCAACTTGCAAACGAGATCAGACAGGGAATGGGGGCTGACGAAATAGGCAGGAACTCCCGACGGATCGGGTAGTGGGTCAGGTGGTTCGGGTCAGTGACTCCGGTGGATCCGGCGGTGACTCTGGGGACTCAGGTGGATCCGGCGGTGACTCCGGTGGGCTCAGGTGGTTCGGGCGGCTCAGGTGGATCCGGCGGTGATTCCGGTGGCTCAGGTGGTTCGGGCGGCTCCGGTGGATCGGGCGGTGATCGGTGGTCAGGCGGATCGGCGGCTCCGGTGGATCGGCGGATGGTGGCTCAGGTGGTTCGGGCGGCTCCGGTGGATCCGGCGGTGGTCGCAAATAGCACGTATTATTCTACCTGGTTTCCATCCTGAAACGAAGCATTTTAGTTGAGATCTCGAGACTTCGATATTTTTTACCACAGGCGCCCGCAGGAAGTGCCCTTGGGGTGCATATAAATATCGAAGTCTCGCCAGGCTCGCTTATCTACGAGGATAAAAAATCTTGTGCAGCGATAAGATCGGGCGAACTGGTCGTTTCAGGACAGGAAACTCAAGAGTTAAGCCAGAAAAGTCTCTTTAGATTATAAAAACCAGCACTCTAACTGACTCAAACATGAACAAGATACCCCTTTTTATTTCTGTTGAAAGCCACAAGACTCGGTCTGCTTCCTGCGAAACCGAATCCGCATTGACATCTTTACTCTATGCCGTCCCGAAAAACTGCGTCGAACCGGACAAAGCCAAGGACAGGTCGCCGCACTGCCAGTAGTTTCCATAAACAATTAAAGCTTATGCTTTATCCGCAAACCTGCGTCCCTTATGTCAATGCCGATCAGACATATTAAAAAATGGACTATGATTGCCGTTATGGCCATAGGGTGCGGTCAGGGCGATATTTCTCAGTGTAGGAACCTTGAATTTGCCGTTTTGTGCTGGATCCGTCTAAAAAACCACCAAGACCCAGATCGACGGGAGTATCCGCAAGCAGTGGATTGATCGGAACGCCGATATTGTAATAGGTGTAGTCGGTGAAAAGTGGACCTTTACCCGTGACATCCTTCATGGAATGACATTTTGCACAGTTTGCTTGCAAAAAGAGCCATGCCGTTTCTTTCTTGATCGCTCAGCCTCTCTTGATCGAATCGGGAATTGAACTGCTGAACTGCTTTAGATCGTTCGTAGGCCGCAATTGCCCTGGCGATTTTATCATACGCCAAATCCACATCATTAAGCGAACCTTCGCCAAAAACCAAATAGAACAGATGGGTGTAATTTGAATCTCGAACGGCCTGAACGACGGCTTCCTTGCTAGGCATATTCATTTCAACCGGGTTTAATGGCGGCCCCTGGGCTTGCTCTGCCAGAGGGTCATCCGAGGGTCCAGCCGGTTGCCCGGCCATCCCAGAACATGCCGCCCAAATACGCGCCGGTCGCCGCGTTCATGCTGCAAAATAGGGCTGTAGCCCGCATACGCTGCAGTCGGTGCATTTCGCCCACCGACGCTCACCCCGTCATCACCCAAAGAGACCACGGTATAATAAGGGTCTCTGCTGTTGGTAGGATCTGCAAAACCAGCTACAGTGATGGTGGCAGGTCTGGCAGGATTGCGTTGTATTCAATGAAAAATCTTTATCCTGGTACATGATTTTACCGAGTTGCTCCATCTGTGACAGTTTTGCCGCGGATACCATGCCGACAGTTCCTGAAAATAACAGAATAATCATCACCAACCATTGCCTTTTTAATCATAGCGTTACTCCCTTTATCCAAATATTTTTTAACAACCTGTTAAAGGTGCCCCTCTCATCATTGCCGCATTAATTACATGCAGTCAGCACCTCTGTAAAAAACACAAAGCCCTTCAGAATAGATACGGCTTCCTCTGAAAGGCCTTGTGCTGATACTTTTATAAAATCTTTCCAAATTCCGTACTTCCTCAACGTATCATAAAATCAGCCGCGGTTGTTTTACGGGAAAAGGATTATTTAAACTTATTTGGGATCAATAAATAATGAACCCGAAACGCTTATCAAACCTGGCATGAACCATCTCTGTCATGATCATTATCATGATCGTGATCACCGGAACCTTTGCCATTACCGGCCAGAATGATGGCAGTAGCAGCGTTGCGCGCTGTTATACTATCTAAGCAGGAACCATCCCTATCACGATCCCGGTCTCCGGAATCGCTGCCGTCACCGTCTCCACTTCCACTACCGGAACCGTTACCCCCTCCTCCGTTGCCATTGCCACCACGGGCCAGCAGCAAGATGTCGCCTGTGCCGTTTCCAATTCCGGGACTGTTGCCGGCCAGAACAGCGCCGGGTGTTGTTGTACTGGCCATGGCTGGTACTGCAAGCATGGCAAAAATTGCTGCCGCTCCGATAGTCGTTGTGATTTTTGCTGAAATCTTCAACATGGTAACCTCCTGATGATTGATTGTTCCCGTAGCGGGAAAGTAATTAAGCGGCAAAAACCGCTCCCTGTATTGTCTCGACAACATGCGTTCGAAATGCATTTATGGATAGAACGAACCAGTTGAAAAAAGGTTACAGCTGATTTTTAAAAACGGTTCTTTTTGTCAAAAAAAACGGTGTCTGAACGAAAATTTATTCAGACACCGTTTTTTTATTCAACAACCGGCTCAACGTTTCTCAACCTAAAAAGATAATAGCTTGAATAAGCAATAAAACTCAAACCGTTCTCCTCTAGCTTTCTTACTTAATGATTGACAAAACCCGGTGTATTTGATGTTTATAAAAATCCTTGGGCTGGTCACCGCAGGATTAACGGCGCCTGAAACTCCTGTTGGCAAATATTTTGCAATGCGGGGTCGGTAAAAATAAAGGTATTATGCATTGATGGATTATCAAAAAATATTTACTGAAATCGCCATTGTATTACCGAAAATGGCTGACCAGGGACAGGTGGCGTCATATATCCCGGAGTTACAAAATGTTGATGCCAATAAACTCGGTATCATTTAACCACTTTGATCATCAAATTATGGATTAGGCCATTTCAACGAAAGATTCTCTATTCAAAGTATTTCTAAAGTGTTGTCTCTGACCCTGGCTGTGCAGCTCGATAGTGCAAACCTATGGGACAGGGTGGGCGTGGAACCTTCAGGCTCGCCTTTCAATTCCCTTGTTCAATTGGAATATGAAAAGGGCATCCCCCGCAACCCGCTCATCAACGCGGGGCTCTGGTTATTTGCGACATCCTGGTTAGCCGCCTGAAAGAACCTAAAATAGAGTTTCTTGAATTCACCAGAAACATTTCCGGAAATGCCACTATCGATTACAATCCCAAAGTCTCCGAGTCAGAAAAGTCAGCGGGGTATAGAAATGCGGCCCTGATCAATTTAATGAAGGCCTATGGCAATATAGAAAATGACATTGATATCGTTCTGGATTTTTATTTTAATCTCTGCTCGATCGAGATGTCCTGCCAGGAATTAACCCAGGCATTCCTGTTTCTTGCCGCTGGTGGAGTAAACCCTATAACCAATGAAAAAATTATCAGTGTGAGTCAATCAAAGCGCATCAATGCGATAATGCAGCTTTGCGGGTTTTATGATGAAGCAGGAGAGTTTTCCTTCAAAGTCGGACTTCCAGGAAAAAGTGGTGTAGGTGGAGGAATCATTGCCATTCACCCGGGCAAATACAGCATCGCCGTCTGGAGTCCCAGACTGAATGATAAGGGGAACTCCTATAAAGGGATGAAAATTCTTGAGTTTTTTACCACCTGGACCCAATCATCAATATTTTAGTAGCCCCCGCTGCGAAAAAAAGATTCGCGGCGGGACAACACGCACTAAAAAAGGAGAATTTATGGAGCTTGTAAAGATTATATGTGCGATTATACTGCCACCGCTCGGTGTGTTTCTTCAAGTCGGCATTGGGAAACATTTCTGGATTAATATTCTATTAACCCTGCTTGGCTATATTCCGGGAATCGTTCACGCAGTATGGGTTGTTGCGAAAAATAAATGAGGCCGCAGTTTCTATTTGAACCAAAGATTCCGCTGCGGCCCCTTCATTCACCTGTCTCCCGGAAGCCAGCCAGCCTTCCTCCCTCTATCCAGGCTCTCTGATAAGAGCTAATTTTCCTGATGACAATGTTGATCCCATATTTTCTTATGCCTCATCTCAAGCAACTGCACTGGGAACTGGACTCATGATCCTGGATTACCTGTCTTTTTTGCGACGCTGCTGGCCATTACTGATTTTCGGCATGGCCACGGTCTTCTGGGGCAACTTCGGCCAATCATTTTTTATCAGCTGGTATGGAGCAAGCTTTCAGACCTCTTTAGGTCTTTCCGCAACTGGTTATGGGGCAGCGTATTCTATGGCAACCCTGGCCAGCGGTCTTCTGCTCATGTGGCTTGGAGCTATGATAGATATAATGTCACTTCGCTGGTTTGTTGCCTTGAGCGCCATGGGGCTCCTCGCCGCCACCCTGATACTGGCCCAGATAAGCAGCCTTGCCGGACTGGTCGTCGGTCTTTTTATGCTCAGGTTTTTTGGTCAGGGGCTCTTGCCGCATACAGCCATCACAACCATGGCCAGGGAATTTGCAATTCACCGCGGCAAGGCTGTGAGTATTGCCGCCAGCGGTCTGCCGATTGGGGAAATTATTTTACCGTCTGTCGCAGTATTTCTGATTGCCACTTTTGGCTGGCAAAAGAGCTGGCTGGTCATTGGACTCACAATCCCTTTCATCTATCTGCCATTTGCAGAGTGGGTACTGGTTCGCGGCCGTCATAAGAAATACGCTGAAGAGAGCAGCCCTCAAGATAAAAACAGCAAACACATGTCAAAAGAACAAGGGTCACGCAAGACCCTGATAAAAGATTATAGATTCTGGCTGGCACTCCCGGCGATCCTAGCGGCCCCGTTTATTGTTACCGGCCTTTTCATCCATCAGGGTTTCTTTCTCCCGCAATTGGGCTGGACGCCACTGTTATTTGCCAGTTGTTTCATCTTTTACGGCAGCTTCCACTGGCTATCATCGATGTACACCGGAGCTCTGGTGGATCGTTTCAGCGGGGTGCAGTTATTTAAATTTCACCTCCTGCCAATGCTCCTGGGACTGCTGCTTCCGGCGGTCACTGCAGGCAGATGGGTGGCCTATGCCATGATGATTTTAATCGGCATTTCGCTCGGTTCCGGCAGTCCAATAATCAGCGGTCTCTGGGCTGAAGTTTATGGTACCCGACATCTCGGCGCAATCCGGGCCATGGTTTCGTCTCTGGCGGTAGTCAGTACGTCGATTTCACCGATATTGTTTGGTTTTTTAATTGATGGAGGCATCTCTGGCCATATGCTTTTCATGTGGCTGGCTGTTTACGTTCTCACTGCCATATTGCTTTGCCTTTTTTCATTCTCCCCAAAGCAGGTTCTGTAAGAAGTCAAGAGCAGGAAAACTTTTCAATTCTCGCCCCTTCAATCATCCTTTTTCCTGCAGATACTCGAGGATATCAACTGTTTTGCCATGCAGATGAGTACAAGCCAGGTTGAAATTTTCGATAAACTGGGTTTCGGTTGGCGTCTTTTCATCTATCAGATCGGTAATAGCCTTAACTGCCATCATCGGCACCGAAAGAGTCCGGCACACCCAGGCTATTGCCGCCGCCTCCATATCCTTGATGATGGCCTGATTTTCTTTGATAATCGACAGATCCTGCTCAAGAAGATCCAGGGAGTTTCCCGTTGAAATGGTCCCGGTTTTCAGTTGCAGGGCATGGGCGATAGCAGCAGTATCCCAGGCAGGATAACGCCCCATCCCATATTGGTCAAACCCCGGCAATGGAATGCGTCGATCATGAAAACAAAATTTGCCCGAACTGAGATAGACATCACCAATCTCGCACCCCTTCGCGGCAAGGCCCCCGGCGGTGCCGGCATTTACCACCAGGTCCGGAGCAAATTTGTCAATGGCTAAATAGCTCATCAAGGCAGCGGGAACAGTGGCCACGTTATCGACATGGTTGTCGGGATCGACTCCGCTCAGTATCAAGGAGAGTTGAAGTAGTTTTCAGGTTTCCCTGATACACTTCAAACGGAACACCTGAACGAAACACTTGATCCTGCCTGCGCAATTGAAGACGGTGCAGCAAAGATTCGGCTTCACCTTTCATTGCCATTATGATTGCAATATGTCGCATGTTGTTTTTCCCCTCTATTTTTTAGAAAGTCGTGGTATTCTGATTCTGGACGATGTTGATAGTACCATACCTGTGGCGATGAACCGTGTTGATTGATGAGATCGTCCATACATTTTGGATTTTCTCTTTTTACAACAGAAGACCCACTTCAATGTTGCAAAGCGACCAATAACTACATAATGTGCTGGTCGTCATTTTTACGTTTCATTCAGTCACTGACAAACTATGAGGACTATGTCGAAAAAAGTACGCAGCCGGAGATATGCCTGTTTTTCTCTGGGCCCGATAATCGGACTCATCGTTCTTTCACTCACAGTCCTTTGCAGCTGCATCCCCATCACCAAGCGGTCTGTTGCCCCGATGGAGTTGCCGGCAGGTTTTTCCATGCCGGGTGAGGTGCCACTCCAGACCAGATGGTGGCTCGACCTTAAGGACGACTCCCTCACCCTGCTTGTAGACCAGGCCATAGCCGATAATTTTTCCCTGCGCATTGCCAAAGAGAGGATTGTCGAGGCTGAAGCTATCGCCAGGCAGGTGGGGGCATCACTTGTACCTGCCCTTGACGGTCAGGGCAGCTACTCATCAACCAGAAATTACCAGACGGACAAAAGCAGAAAAAATTATTTCCTGGGTCTGGAAGCCTCCTATGAAATTGATCTCTGGGGAAGACTGCGCGCCCAGACGGATGCTGCAGTTCTTGATGCAATGGCCACGGAAGCGGATTACCATACTGCGGTTATATCCATAGCGGCGGAAGTCGCGACAACCTGGTTTCAACTGGTGGAAACCGATCTGCAGATTGAACTGGTCACCAAACAGAAAGAAACCAACACCAAGGTTTTAGAACTTATCTCCGCCCAGTTTCGATCCGGCCAAGTCGGCATCGCTGATGTACTGCAGCAGCGCCAGCTCGTTGAGAGCAACGTTGCCACACTGGCCGAACTGCGGGGTGACGCACAAATCCTTCTGCATCAGCTGGCCATACTGGTTGGTGCCCCTCCGGGTAATACAGGATCTGCCGCAACCGGACCAGTTGCCGATGCTGCCTCCTCTGCCTGAAACCGGCATTCCCCTTGATCTTCTCACCAACAGACCGGATATAGAAAGCAGTTTTCAGAGGCTGCAGGCCGCCGATAACCGTGTGGCCGCTGCTATCGCCGACCAGCTGCCGAGGCTCAGTATCTCAGCAGACTTCTCTACCTCCGGGATACATTCCGGAGAACTTTTCAACAACTGGTTTTCGACCCTTGGCGCTAATCTTCTCGGACCTCTTTTTGACGGAGGACGGCGTAAAGAGGAGGTCGTAAAAAACGAATCTATTGCCACACAGCAGTTTTTTAATCATGGCCAGATTATTCTTGAGGCAATCGGAGAAGTGGAAAACAGTCTGGTCAGAGAAAAGCAACAGCAAACCATTTTGGGCAGCCAGGAGACCCAGCTGCAATATGCCACTGAGACCATTGAACACGTTGGCAACCGTTACCGGCAGGGGGCGGAGGGTTATTTGAGGGTCCTGCAGGCTCTCGTCTCCCAACAGGGACTGCAACGTAATATTCTCACCAGCAGACGCCAGTTGATAAACTTCCGGATTGCGCTCTATCGGGCACTCAGCGTACGTATTCCACTCAAGGAAACCGACCCCGATGCCCAAAACAGAAATGACCTTCCTGCACCTATCAACACCCTAGCAAGAGGCAGTAACTAATGAAATCGGATGAGATTCCTGCTCCCCAAGGAACCCCAAAAAAGAAACGGTCAATAACCATTCTCCTGCAACTTCTTCTCTCTGCTGCCCTCCTTGGCGGGGGCGTGGTGCTGGCCACCCACTTCATGAACACCGGCCCCGAGGCCAAACGGCAGAAACGAGAGCCCAGTCCACCGCTCGTCCAGGTAACAGAGGTACATCATGGGACCCACCGGCTTATTATAAATGGCATGGGCACGGTCCTTGCCGCAAAAGAGATCAACCTCACCCCCGGCGTTGGCGGTGAGATCATCGCCATAAGCGACAATATGGTTCCCGGCGGTTTTTTTACCAAAGGCGAAACCCTGGTGACCATTGATCCTGTTGATTACGAACTGGCTGTTGTGCAGTCTGCAGAGTGAGGTCGCCAAAGCCCAGAACGATCTTGAGCTGGAGATGGGCAACCAGCGTATTGCCCGAAAAGAATATGAAATTCTTGGCCAGGAAGTGAGCAAGGCCGAAAAAAAACTTATGCTGCGAGAACCCCAGCTCAGCATGCAGCAGCGACCCTGCAGGGGATTAAAGCAACCCTTGCCCAGGCGGAACTCAATCTTAAACGCACCAAAGTCAAAGCCCCTTTTAATGGCGTCGTGCTGTCCAGATCGGTCAATTACGGCACGAGAGTGACCGAATCAACCGTCCTGGCCAGACTGGTTGGAACCGATGAATTTTGGCTGAAACTTGCCATTCCAACAGATCAACTGAAATGGATAACTTTCCCTGCGGACGGCAAGAAGGGTCAAAGGTACAGATCTTTCTTCAGGAAAAAGGGAACAATAGCTCCATGCGTACCGGTGAGGTCATCCGGCTGGCGGCCGATGTTGAAGAAAAGGGACGGATGGCCGCAGTCTATGTGGCAATCAAAGACCCGCTTTGCCTTCTCGCAGAAAACCGGAATAAACCCAAAATCCTGCTGGGCTCTTTTGTTCAGGCAGATATCGAGGGGACTGAACTGAACTCGGTCGTGTCGATTAATCGAGACTACCTGCGTGAAAATGACAGTATCTGGTTGATGACAAGACGACAACACCCTGGAAATTCGTCATGTGGACATTGTTGCCAGAACAAATGATCGCGTCTTTATTGAATCCGGCCTGGAAAACGGTGAACGGCTGATCATCTCCGGCCTTGCCGCTCCAGTAGCAGGTTCGCCTCTGAAACTCATACCAGACAGCAAGGATCAACCGGACATTGCCCACACAGCTGCAGGATGAATCACCAGCTAAAAATGGAGCAATTACCCAGTGAACGAGTCAGAGCAATCGAAACAAAAGGGCATCATTCCCTGGATGGTCTACAACCGGGTCACGCCCAATCTGCTTATGATCGTGCTGATCCTTGGCGGGCTGTTCATGACCACCAAGATCAAAAGGGAAGTGTTTCCGGAATTTGAGCTGAACACGGTGTCCATCAATGTTGCCTACCCTGGTTCCAGCCCTGAAGAAGTTGAACAGGGCATCGTTCTGGCAGTGGAGGAAGCCATTCGTGGTATAGATGGCATTAAAGAAGTAAATGCTACTGCCAGTGAAGGAAGTGCCAGTATCCGGGCCGAACTCCGTGATGATGCCGACGCGCAAAAGATCTTCCAGGACATTCAACAGGAAGTCGACCGGATAACGACCTTCCCGGTTGACGCAGAAGATCCGGTCATAACCCTTGATGCAATAAAACGCCAGGTTCTCCGTCTCAATCTCTTTGGTGATGTGCCGGAACGTTCCCTGCGGGAAGTCGATTGAACAGGTCCGGGACAGGCTCCTGCAGACCGAGGGTATAACCCAGGTTGATCTGGCCGATGGTCGTGACTATGAAATCGAAGTGGCAGTTCCTCTGGAAAATTTACGGAAATACAATCTGACCCTTGCCGAAATAGCCAAGATAATTGACGAAGCTTCCATTGAAATTCCCGGTGGAAAACTGGAGACCGCGGCCGGAGAGGTCCTGCTGCGGGTAAAAAACCGCCGGAGCTGGGCCAGTGAATTTGCCAGGATCCCGATAATCACCACAGAGGACGGCGCCATAATCCACCTGGAAGATATTGCCGAAGTGCGTGAAAGTTTTGAAGATGCCACCCGTTTTGCCACGTTCAACAGGAAACCTTCCATGCAGTTGCTCGTCTACCGAGTTGGGGATGAGACCCCTATCGGGGTATCCGAGGCAACCCATAAGGCGATGGAAGAGATCGAGATAGATCTACCGCCTGCAGTCAACTGGGCCATCTCCAGCGACCGATCTGACATGTACAAACAGCGCCTTGAGCTCCTTTTAAAAAATGCCTTTATCGGCCTGACCCTCGTCCTTGTCCTCTTGGGTATTTTTCTCGAACTGAAACTGGCATTCTGGGTAACGATGGGCATCCCCATCTCTTTTTTGGGCGGCCTGCTGTTTCTGCCTTTTTTTGATGTCTCCATCAATATGATCTCGATGTTCGCCTTCATTGTCGCTCTTGGTATTGTGGTCGATGACGCCATCATTGCCGGGGAAAATATCTACGAATATCGGCAGCAGGGCTTGAATCGAATTGACGCCGCCATCCAGGGAGCAAAGGATGTGGCGACACCTATTGCCTTTAGCATCCTGACCAATATCGTCGCTTTTTTCCCGCTGGCTCTGGTGCCGGGGGTGATGGGCAAGATCTGGCGGGTCATCCCCGTGGTGGTGATAATTGTCTTTCTTATTTCATGGCTTGAATCACTGCTCATCCTGCCCTCGCACCTGGCGCACAGCCGAAAAAACGGCAGCAACAGGGTGACCAGATTTCTCGGGGGTCTGCAGCAGGCTTTCGGCCGCAAGGTGCTCTACTTTATCCGCAACATTTACGGGCCGCAGCTCGAATACATTCTCCGTTTTCGATATATTACGGTCGCCCTGCTGATTGCTGTTCTGATCGTTACCGCCGGCTATGTAAAAAGTGGCCGGATCCGCATGATTCTTTCCCCCCGGGTGGAATCAGATCGGGCCGTGGCCACTGCAACTCTGCCCTATGGCAGTCCGGCCACTGAAATGCTGCGAGTGCAGAACCAGTTGATTGATGGGCTGGAAAAAGTGGCCGAAAATAATGGCGGAGAACAACTGCTGGAATCGGTATATGCCATAGTCAACGGCAACGTTGTGGAGATAAACGGCAACCTCACCCCTCCGGCAGTTCGCCCTCTAAGCACCGATGCTGTCACGGAGCTCTGGCGCCAGACAACCGGACCGATCATCGGTCTGCAGTCCCTGCGCTATGAATCCGATCGCGGCGGCCCCGGCAGCGGCGCATCTATCTCAGTTGAGCTCAGCCACCGGGATATCACCATCCTTGATCAGGCCAGTGCAATGCTCGCTGCGCAGACTTGAAGATTTTCCTCCGGTCAAAGATGTCGATGACGGCTACACGCCGGGAAAGATCCAATTCAATTTCAAGGTGAATGAATGGGGAGAGAGCCTGGGGCTTACCACCATCGAAGTCGGCCGACAGCTGCGCAACGCCTACCAGGGGGCCATCGCCCTCAGGCAGCAGCGCGGCAACAATGAAGTCACCGTCAGAGTCCGTCTCCCGGAGGAGCAGCGCAGCAGTGAATTTAATATAGAATCCCTGCTCATCACCACCCCCGCCGGAGTTTTTGTCCCGCTTAAGGAAATCGCCACCGTTGATCGGGGCCGGGCCTATACCAGCATCAACAGGCGAGATGGTCGCAGAACCGTCACTGTTTCGGCCGATGTCGCCCCCATTGGTGACTCGCCAATTATTTTGGCGGCTCTGAACAAAACTATGCTTCCGGAACTCGCTGCAACTTTTCCAGGCCTGAGCTATGGCTACACGGGACGGCAGGCAGATCGGAAAGAGGGGGTGGAGGGTCTGCTCTCCGGATTTCTGTTCGCTTTGGGCGGCATCTATTTTCTGCTCGCCATCCCGTTTCGCAGTTACCTGCAGCCGATGGTGGTCATGATCGCCATTCCTTTTGGAATAATCGGCGCAGTGTTCGGCCACATGATCATGGATTATCACCTGAGCCTGATGAGCATGATGGGCATGGTGGCCCTCTCCGGCGTTGTCGTCAACGACTCCCTGGTACTGGTCGACTATGCCAATAAACAGCAACGCAAGAGGAACAACCCCACCGCAGGCAATAAAAGAAGCGGGAATCCGCCGTTTTCGGCCAGTACTGCTCACCACCCTGACCACCTTCGGCGGCCTGGCTCCGATGATCTTTGAAACCTCCAGGCAGGCACGGTTTATGATCCCCATGGCTCTGTCTCTGGGGTTCGGCATTGTCTTTGCGACAGTCATCACCCTGGCGCTGGTCCCCTGTCTGTATCTTATAATAGAAGATATTAAAGGGATTTCATATCGTCATCTCTGAAAGAGACTGAAGTTTTTACCAGCTCATTTTTCCTTATTTTCTGCAGCAGACACGGAAAACCATCCCTTGCACTCCGGGTTCTTATTTAAGCCGCATCTCCGGCAGCAGACATTTCCTCCCTGCAAATAAATAAACAAGGGACGAACAGAGAATAAGGTAGCCAAAAGTCTGGACACTTTTCGTCTTGAGAATGAAGGCGATGGTGACGATCACTATGGCACTTGGGAGGAAAAACAGCGGCCTGGGGATCTGTTTCATGATAACACGGCCGAAATGAGCAAAACGGATATGGCTCACCATTAAACCAACAGACAAGGCAGCAACTCCCCATAGTACAATTGGAGGAAAAACTAATGCCGCCCCAAGAACAATAAGGGCACCTGCCGGACTGGGAAGGCCATTGAAGATACCCTCGGGGAGATCTGTTCGTTTTTTATCGACCGTCACAAACCGAACGAGTCGATAGGCAACACCGCTAAAAAAAATCAAGGCGAAGAACCAGGAAAATGACCCTCCTGATTTGACGATGATGTAGGCAGGGGAAAGTCCGAAACTGACAAAATCGGCGATATCGTCCAAATACGGACCATATATAGTACCGCCATGTTTTTCCGCCATCCTGCCATCAAATAAATCGAACAGCTGCCCCACGATTATGACCACAATTGCCCAGGCAAAATGCATAGTATATGTCATATACAGGCTTGTTATGCCACAGAAAAAGTTAAGCGATGAAAGAATATCCGCATAGAGTCTATTGGGAATGAACTTAAAGATGAGCGAGGCAGAAGAAAGAATTATACAGGCCAGGAGAACCTCGTCACCCATATTGATTACGCTGGGATTTTTATCCAGTAACGCACAAAAAATAACCAGGGCAAAGCAAATAATCGCCTTGATTTTGCCAAAATTGTTTGCCGCAACTGAAAAACTCAAAAAAGAAAGAATCTTTCTGGCAAAAAATTGCCCAAACAGTTCCACTGCCACCAAAATCCAGACCAGTTTCGTCGAGAGAATCCCTGCGTAGGCAAAACCAATCAGGGGGGCAGATAGGTCAGTTTATCACACAAGGGATCCAGCCACTCACCCCACTCGGTGACCATATTGCAATTCCTCGCCACTATTCCATCAACCCCATCCAGTATCGCCGCAAAGGTAAAAATTATTATGGCAATGGCCTGATACCCGGAAAAGAAATAGAGAACAAAGGCGAACAGTGCCATCCCGGTCCGCCAATAACAGATTGCATTGGGATGCATCAACCACAGATGGAGACAGAATAAAATCTTGCATGGATTTTTTATTAACCATCCAGGAAAACCAGTAATAAAAAGAGGTTCCGATCAAAGCAGCAACAGCAATAACAATAATCTTTCCATATTTTCTTCTTATAGATTGAGTAAATTGTAAAAATGAAGAATTCTTTTTATTAGCCCTGTGGGCCACTCCATTCGTATCTCACAGTAAAACATACGAGCCTATTTAGTTTCCGTCCTGAAACGACCATTTTGCCCGATCTCATCGTTGCACAAGATCTTTTATCCTCGGAATATCAACTATATGCCTGTGGTAAAAAATATCGTACGCCTCGATTTCGACCAAAATACTTAGTTTCAGGATGGAAACTATTTAGCATTTTACCAATGAAAAGTCTATTTTCGATCAGTTAGGAGAAGATCACCCTTGAAGGTAAAAGTAAGAACTGCTTGCCTTTTTGAAAACCGGCATGCAACTTTTGGATGATCTTTATGAGGTGAACGGCAGCAACAGTTTAATAATCCACCGCAACAGTTTGCTCTCTTATCCCTGAAGACAAGATCTCTAAATCTGCTTCAGGCTGTAAGCGCTGCGCCTGCCAGAATCTCTTCTGCCAGTAAAGATTCTGCAGGCTTGAAATCGTGACTCCCTTTGACCTGGAGGCATGGATAAAAAGATCATCCTCCAGATAAATACCTACATGTTTCTGGAAAAGCCCTGTTTTAAAAAAAACAAGATCCCCAGGCTGCAGCGATGCCTGAGATATTTTTACCCCCTCTTTCACCTGTTCCTTGACGGTCCTGGGCAGATCCTGCCCGAAGAGCTCCTTGTAGGTAAGCAAAGTAAAACCGGAACAATCCACCCCGTTATGGGAAAGTCCGCCATATGTATATCGAGTTCCCTGCCAGCTGATGTAATATTCTTTCAAAGCCTCGGTTATCGCCTCATTCTCTTCCAGTTGCGACACTGACTCTGGTGCCTTCTCCG
Source organism: uncultured delta proteobacterium (assembly GCA_963806525.1). GTDB lineage: Bacteria > Desulfobacterota > Desulfobulbia > Desulfobulbales > Desulfocapsaceae > Desulforhopalus_A. The sequence continues at coordinate 166,103 of CAWDYJ010000027.1, read as the reverse complement.
TAGGGAATGTAGATAACCGTGGTCTTACCCGTACATCCATTTAAGTAACAGAGAATGGTAACAATGATTAACAATTACATTCATACGAACCATGCCCGGCCGTTTGAATTTTATGTTTAAATCATTCACGCAGTCATTCTCCCTGGAGAGGACAATTAAAGCATTCAAGAGATAAATATCATTGCAGCGCGGTTCCCTAACGTTTAACTCTATCAATAATATTAAAAAATTACTATAAACTCAAGAAGACAGAACATATTACCGCAAAAAATACCAGATATCTGCCAAGCGCCTTTTGGGGCAGTCTGACAGCAAGAGCAGATACGCTGAGCAAATAGCCACCTTAACCTCATGGAGGAGATGGCATGAAAGCAGTTTTTCTGGACGCCGAAGGCCTCACAACCTCAACCCTGACCAATCTCAAAAAGAGTGTGGTTCATTACAGTTGTTCAACACCACCCCCACAGACAAAGTTGCAGAAAGGATCGCCGGAGCAGATATTATTATCCTCAACAAGGTTACAATAACCCGCCAGCATCTCGAAACAACCCCTTCAGTCCGTCTGATCTGCGTCGTAGCCACCGGTACCGATGTCGTTGACCTGAGGGGCGCAGCGGAGCTGGGGGTTACAGTTTGCAACTGTCAGGCATATGGCACCGATTCGGTTGTACAGCATGTCTTCGGAGTAATGCTTGCCCTGCATACCAGCCTGCTCTCCTACCATAGCGCAGTAGCAGGCCGGACGCTGGCAAACGGCCAGTCAGTTCTGTTTTCTCGATTACCCCATACTTGAGATGAAAGGTAAAACTTTGGGGATTGTCGGCTACGGAACCCTCGGCAGGGGATCGCCGAAATCGCCCAGGCGTTTGGGATGAAAGTTGTCATTGCCCGCAGACCAGGGAACCCACCCGATGATCGCCCTCCGCTTGCAGACATGCTTGGCGAAGTCGATATCCTGACCCTGCACTGTCCCACTCACCGACCAGACCAGAAACCTGATAAATGCAGAAACCTTTGCCTTGATGAAACCGACATCTTTTCTGATTAACTGTGCCCGCGGCGGCCTGGTCGACGAAACGGCGCTGGTGAAAGCCCTGCAGACAAAACAAATTGCCGGAGCCGCAGTCGATGTCCTGAGCGTCGAACCGCCAACTCAGTCCAACCCACTTCTTGATGCAAAGCTGCCCAACCTGATTGTCACCCCCCATATCGCCTGGGCCAGCAGGGAGGCACGGCAGCGGATTATCGACCAGACAGTAGAAAACATCCGGAGTTTTAAAGCAGGCAAACCACTTCGCAGTGTAGAGATTACCTGAACCAGTTCACCTTTCTTGTGCTAATTTTTTTACCGGGTATTGAGTATTTCTCTAATGGCCGTACCGAGCTGATTAATGGTATACGGCTTCTTGACAAACCGACCAGCCCCAACCCTCTGGGCCTCTTTTATCTCGGAGTCTGCAGAGAAGCCACTGACAATTATGGCCGGCAGGTCAGGGAGTCTCTTTTTAACTTCGCTGTAGGTTTGGCGACCGTTCATCCCCTTTCCTAAGATCATATCAAGAACCAGCAGATCGACAGTATGTGTTTTGAGGTATTCGATGGCTTCTTCCCCGGAGGCGATGGTATTGACCTTATAGCCAAGTGATATCAATAACTGACTGCAAATTATCCGCTGCCGCTCATCATCATCGACGACAAGAAGATGTTCACCATTACCGTGGAGATCATTCAAGTCGACGCCCACCCGATCTGTTTTGAGACAGGCACGGGTTGCCGGAAAATACATATGAAATGTGAGACCCGGATCATTCTTTTCAACAAAGACTGCCCCTTCATGGTCGAGTACCGTATTCCACACAACGGTAAGACCGAGTCCGGAACCGCTGGTGGGGCCCATGGTCTTTCTCGTGAAAAATGGCTCAAAGATATGCGGAATATCCTCATCACAAACACCAGGACCGGAGTCGGATACGCTGAAGACCACGTACATTCCTTCTTTAAGGTTCTTCTTGCCACCAGTACTTTGGTGAATATATTCATTTCTGGTGGCAATGACAATTTCCCCTCGCTCCCCTGTCGCTTCTACAGCATTTGAAATGACATTCATGATGCTCTTTGTCGCGTGAATCGGCGAGCAATACATATTCCACAAATCGGGTTGAAGATCGCTCACCAGCGTCACCCCCGGATGCTTTTCCTGAGCTCTTACATGCTCAGGCGAACTGAGATATTCCCCGACCAGGTGGTTCAGATTTCTAAGCTCTCTCACACTGGCTGCTCCCCTGGCAATAGTCAACAGATCAGAGACCACCGCGGCAGCTTTTATGCCGGAATCCTTTATCAGCTCCAGGGGTTTTCTCATTGGGCTCTGTTCAGGAAGGTCCAAGAGAAGAAATTCAGGATAACCAACGATACCAGTGAGAATGTTATTCAGATCATGAGCAACACCTCCAGCGATCAAACCGATCGATTCCATTTTCTGCGCCTGGTGGAGACGGGTTTCGAGCAATTTACGATCATTTATATTTCGAATAGACGTTACGGTCAGATGTCTGTTGTTGTCTGCCAATCCCCGGCTGAGTATTTCAAGATGAATCGTCGTACCATCTTTTTGCATCCCTGTTGTTTCAATAAAGGTATCGCTGATAATATCTCTATCTTTGGGAAGAGATACGGCCTCCTGCAATGTTTTTCCCTGCAGTTCTTCTTTCCGATAGCCGAAAATGTTCATGAAAGCACCGTTCATATCAATAATACGCCCCTCATCACGGAAAACAATTCCATCGATGGTAACCTCGGAAAATCGCCGGTACCGCTCTTCACTCTCCCTTAAGGCATATACTGTTGTCCGGTGTCTTTCGACTTCCTCTAAAATCCTGGCATTTTTTTCTCGCAGCTGGGCTGTCCGCGCCAGGACGGTTTTTTCCAGGTGTTGTTGATGCTCCTTTAAGTCTGTTTCCATCCGTTTTCTTGCCGCCAATTCATTTTCCAGGCTGCTCGCCATTGAATTGAAAGATTTCGACAATACCCCTATCTCGTCAGAAGATGTAAGAGGAATTCGGTGGGATAAATTCCCTTCGGCAATTTCATTTGTACCCTGCAGAAGATTATGCAGGGGCTCAAGCAGTAATCTGGCAAGGAATCCGCCAAGAACGGTGCCCACAACTGTCATAATCAAGCAGATAGCCATCGCCTCACGAATACGCGACATTGCCTCTTTTTTAATGCTCTCAAGGGAAATTTCGAGCTTCAGCAGATAAACAACTTCTCCCAGTGCAGTAATGGGATTAACCAGTTCGAGAGATTTCTGTCCATCTGCTGAAACCTGACGATGTCCTATGGTCTTACTTCTGATAATATCCTGATAAAATGGAGTCTTTGTTGACACCTTGGTCTGGCCCTCTTGGGTCGTCAGCCAGGGTGTCCCGTTGATATCTAAAATAGCCACCGAGCGGATATCACTGTTGGCAATTAATTCATCGGTGTTGTCAATAATAGTGACATAATCCGATTCGAAAATATACGGGGTCACCATCTGGCTGAAGGTTTTTGACACTTCCACACCATGCTTGGCTATTTCCTTGTGCATCGTTTCAATGATACGAAAATAGGAAGTTACGGCAAACACGCCGCCCATCAAGATGATGAGAACCAGGAAAGAAAAAATAATTTTTTTGCGAATAGTAAGAAAGGGTAACAAAATATCCTCGAATTATGAAAAAGCCAAATGCTTAGTTTTTATGCGAAAAATGCGTTCTGTTTCCATCCTGAAATGAGACATTTTATTCTAAATCAAGGTGTTCGCCAGATTTATCCGCAGACATATAGCATATTGTAAAGAGTAAATTTTGATAAACTCGTAAAAACCTCAACCTTGAGATGGTTAAGTAAAAATCCTCATATTCGAGGCGTGTGAATTTCATTATTATTTCGGCGTACTAGGGTACGTCGTAATGATAGTGGAATTTGTACCCCAAGGGCACTTCCTCCGGGCGCGCAACGAAGAAGATGAGGAGTTTTTACGACACCATCAATTTTCAGAATAACGAAAAGTCAGGGAAAAATGGCCGTTCACAAAGGAAACTCGTTCTCCTTCATCCATCTTATAACCTGACGAACATTATCATAGTCGCTGTCTTTCCCCACGATAAAACCCTTGGTGGTCAGTTCGTTAAATATTGCTTCCTTCTCTTCTGATCCACTCATCTGCAGCATAGCCTGTTGAATTTTGTCGAACTGTTCTTCGGGAAGGTCCTTGCGGGCAATCCAAAGACCTCGATAAATGGGTTCTGATTGCCAGATGATCTGGATCTCGTCCATGTTGATATCAATCTTATCTGTAGCCGTGATCGAGGTTGCCCCGGCATCAACATGTCCTTTATAGACCGCAAGCAGTGAGTTTGCATGCCGCTTTAAAAACCTGACCTCTCTGAAATCTTCTTTGTTAATTCCTGATGCCTTTAATTCGGCCATGGGAAAGAGATACCCGGACGTCGACTTGGGGTCGGTGAAGGAAAAGCTTTTGCCTTTTAGATCCTGCAGATTTTTTATTCCGGAATCTTTTCTGGTTATAATCATGCTGTGATAGAATTCGTCATTATCTTCACTTAAGGTCCGGCAGATAATTTTAACACCAAAACGGTCTTGGGCATCCACATAGGCAAACGGGCCGACATAGCCAATATCAGCCTCTGCTTCTTCAATTTTATTGACCACATCATCGTAGGTTTTACTGCCAAGCCATGTAAATCCAAGCCCGGTTGCATTACTCAATGCACTGAAGAATGTGCTGTATGCCTGTTCATTGCCAAGATTTGAACGATGCGGTATAATCGCTACTTTCAAGGTCTCTTGCGGGGATAAGGCATATCCAGCCACAGGAGAGAAGCAGAGTTGCAAGGTGAGCCAAAAGAGCGCAAGATAACCAGTTTTTACTACTCTACGGGAACAATTCATATCAGCTCCATTATTTTAAAGAGAAGTATAACACCAGAAAAGATTTCGCCTTTTTTACGAGCGAGTAAAACTAACTGCAGGTCAACAAATAGGAACCCTGGAATTACGGAGCCAAAATCTGACCACAGCAGGGACCATTTTTCAAGTGCTTATTCCACTACTAAAATGCAGCACCATAGTCGTACTGATCGACATAACGTATAAGCGTCAATGCCCAGGCACCATGCAGACGGGATTCGCACAGAAAACAAGGTAAGATTTAACGGCGGACATTGATTGGTTGATTTCCGCATTGGGGTCAACGTGGTCAAGAAGGGTGAAGAGCACTGTTATGCGAAAACTGGAGCGGTTTCATGTTGCCCCCGGCACCTATCAGGTGAGCAGGTCAAAGCCTCTTTTACTCAGTGCCTCGCTGGGCACCTGTGTCGGACTGGCACTTTTTGATCAGAAAAATCGTGTCGGCGGACTGCTTCATTTATTGCTGGAGAAGCCGCCATTACATGGCGGCAGCCTTCAGGCTGAAAAATATGCCACGACCGGCCTGCCTCTTTTTTTTGAAGCAATGCTGGCCGCAGGAGCTTCACCGAAGAATCTCAAGGCCTGGATTGCCGGCGGCGCACTTGTCGGACCTTTGGCAAAATATGACCTGGAATTCGACATTGGCGGACGAACAACCGACCAGGTTGTCGATTTTCTCACCAAGAAAAGCATCGACGTTGTGCAATCAGAAACCGGCGGTTTTTTCACATGCGTCCTGCAACTCAATATGCAGACCTGGGAGTGTACCATCGAACCATCCGGATTTGAAAGATTTACCGCAAAAGAATGCAGCCGTATATTCGACGGCGGAGGAAATCGAACAGTCAATACAGAATCTGCAGCCTATTCCGCAGATCGCTTTGAAAATATTGCGGCTGATCAATGAAGACGACTACGACATAGCTCTGCTCACCTCGGAAATCAGAAAAGACCAGACTCTCAGCGCCCAGACGATAAAACTTTGCAACTCCGTTTTCCTGGGAAGCCAGAATAAGATTGCATCCCTGGATCATGCCCTGGCCTATCTGGGACAAAAGATATTAGTTCAATTTGTGATCTCGGCGGCAATAGCCACTTTTTTCAGTCAGGCGGGTATGGGATATTCCCTCTGTAAAGGCGGCCTCTACCATCACGCTGTTGGAACCGCCCTCATCGCCGAAAAGATTGCCGAGGAAACGGGTAAAGCACCACCTGCTTTAGCCTATACTGCGGGGCTGCTGCATGATATCGGCAAAGTCGTTCTGGATCAATATATCCAGACGGCATTACCGCTTTTTTACCGCCAACTGAATGAAGAAGGGAAAAATTCTGCAGAAGCTGAAAGGGCCATTTTCGGCATTGATCATCGGGAGGCGGGCGCCACCCTTGCTTTGCGATGGTCGTTTCCGGAACCGCTGACCGAGACCATAAGATGCCACCATAGCCCTGAAACGGCGGTTCAAAGTAAAGATCTCGTCCACATCATTTATCTGGCAGATCTTCTCATGTCCAGATTTCACGTCGGCCTGGAAGTTGAACGCTTGAATACTGATGCTTTGGCTGAAAGACTAGAGACACTGGGATTGTCAAGCAAATCATTTCCGGATATCGTTGAGATGATTCCCCTGCAGGCATTGGCGTCTGTACCGCAAATGACTTTGATAAATGAATAGTATTTGGTCTTAAAATTCGAAAGAGGGAAGATAGATGATGGGCAAAGGGGTTTGTTGGACAATGAGCTGTCACTCGCTGTTTCTTGGTATTTTTCTCTCGATTTTACTGTTATCCGCAACCAGTTTTGCCGATCCAGTCCGGTTTTCCCCGGAAAAAACGATATTAGTTGGGGTTAATAAAGATTTTGCACCTCTTGAGTTTCAAAATTCTGAAGGAAATCCTGATGGATATACCGTTGATTTGCTGAAAGCTATCGCCAAGAAGAGGGTCTGAACATCAAATTTATGCTCGATACGTGGAGCAATATCCGCCGTGATCTGCAGGACCATAAAATCGATATGGTCACTGGCATGCTCTACTCAAAAGAGAGAGACAAAATCTTTGATTTCTCTCTCCCCCACTGCGATGATTAGCTATGCTATTTTTATCCGAAAAGAGACACCTATTACGTCTCTTGACGATCTTAAAGAAAAAGAAATCATTATTGTTGAAGATGTTTATGCCCATGACTGGCTGATTAAAAACAGGACCCACAAGTTCGATCATTTCCGTGAAGACCCCCACTGAGGCCATGCAATTATTGGCATCAGGATAAACATGATTGTGTCATTATGCCTCGATTACATGGGCTCGATCTTTTAAACGATCTAAAAATCAACAATGTCGAGACAACAGGCCCTCCGGTACTGGCACAGGAATTATGCTTTGCAGTGGCTGATGGGAACTCGGACCTGTTAGCAGAACTCAACGAAGGGATATTTGCCCTACAGCAATCAGGTGAATATGACGAAATTTATCGAAAATGGGTTTCCGTCGATAAATATAACAAGCAAATTCGCAGAATAAAAAAATACGGCTTCCTTGGTTTTTCTTTGCTTATTCTCTTGCTGATAATTGCTTTATTTTGCAATTGGTGGCTCAAACGGACAGTACGCCTTAAGACAAAAGAAATATATCAAAACCAGGAAAGACTGCAGCAAATAGTGCAAGGCATTCCAATACCAGCGTATGTGGTTGACGAAAATCGCACAGTAACCCATTGGAATAAAGCCTGCGAATTTTTAACAGGTAAGGCTGCTGATACAATAGTTGGCTCAAAAGATTACGCCAAAGCTTTTCATAATAAAAAAACATACTCTATCGTTGACCTTTTATTTGACGATATTTTAACAAAACGCGTACAACGACACGACAATACCGATATACAGAGAATCATCACTCTTGGCGGGCGCATATGAAGCGGAAATGTATTTCCCCGGTCTGGGTATTGACGGCAAATGGCTCTACGGGGCAGCGGTATTGCTTAAAGAAGAAAACGGGAAGGTTTATGGTGCGGTTGAAACCTGGCAGGATTTGACTGAATCCAAGCAATTGGAGAGGCAGCTGATTCAATCACAAAAAATGGAGGCGATCGGAACACTTGCCGGTGGAGTCGCCCATGACTTCAACAATATACTTACTGGGCTTAATGGGCCATGCCGAACTGGCCCTGATGGACGTGCCGAAAGAATCAGCCATTAAATGATAATCTCCAGCAAATCCTGGCCGCAGCAATGCGCGCAAAAGAAATAGTAAATCAGATTCTCACCTTTACCCGTCAGGCAGACATCCAGACCGAACCGATTCAAGTCAGTGCGATAGTAAAAGAAACACTCAAACTATTTACCTCCTCACTGCCACCGAACATCACAGTACATCTTGACATACAGTCTGATGCCTGGACTATGGCTGATGCAACCCACCTTCACCAGGTAGTAATGAATTTATGCACCAATGCAAGACACGCGATGTCAGACACCGGCGGTGTTCTTGGAGTCCAGCTCTCTGAAGTGCAGTTCGATGAGGATCAACTCAGACTTCAGCTGGCCTGGCCTGACACCAGGCAGATTTATCAAATTGTCGGTAAGCGATACTGGATGCGGAATTCCACACGAAATTCGGGACAAAATTTTAGATCCTTTTTTTACAACCAAGAAAAGAGGTGAAGGCACCGGTATGGGTCTTTCTGTAACCCTCGGAATTGTAAAACAATACGGCGGGATGCTTGACTTTATCAGCAAACCCGGAAACGGTTCAACATTTGAGGTATATTTACCAATCTATCAACGTCTCTAATCTTCGCCGCTGCAAGAGGACTTCGCTGATTCGGGTCATTCCTGCCGCGCTTACCAGGTGCGAACACGTCCCGTATCAATGTGGACAAAATCCGATTGGGCATAATAACCGACACCTCCAGCCTTGAGTGATATGGCGGCATCTCGAAGTTCTCTGGTGGGCACGTCGGAGAGACGAATATCAATGGCCTTACCTTTCAAATGGAAACTTTTTTTTGCAACGCCTTTACTTTTGCTCCGCAGAGATGCATTGGTTTGTGGGGACCTGTATCCGGAGATCACCTCGAAAACACCTTTGCTGCCGGTTTCTTTTTGGATTTTAAGGAGAATACCCATAAGCCGAAAATCGATAGGATGCACATCTCCGGTGCGAAAATCACGAAGAAAGGTAAAAAGCTTGTTTCTTTTCCGCAGGAGAACATGTTCTCCCGAAAAACATAAATCGAATCGCTCCTCGGTGTGGGTATGAAAAAATGAAATTTTATTCTCGGGAAGAGTTCGGGCCGCTATTTCTAATGGTGAAGTAAGAGTTAGACCGACCGCCGCCTGGGCTGCCATAATCAGAAATTTGCGTCTATTCATAAAATGTGATTTTTGCTGTTATTCGTTAATGAAAAAGAGTTACTGTGGCGGCAGAAAATTATTTGGTCAGAGCCTTGTATAATTTAGTGTCCCGCCCATAAAGGTCCCTATTAAAATGAATTGTACCACTTTTGTCAACCCACGACGTCTGGTAGGTTATGTGGACCGGCACAAATTCCGACAATCGTATCACTTTACGCTGGTCCTGATGGTAAATTTCCTTGACCTTTTCAGGTGACCAGCCATCCGGTTGGTCCTTTAACAGGAAAATAGCCAGACTCAGAACATCGCTCACCCGGATACAGCCGTGGCTGAAGTCTCTTTGGGTTCGATTGAACAGGTTATGCGCCGGAGTGTCGTGCATATAGACGGCATATTGATTGGGAAAGATAAATTTAATTTTTCCCAGGGCATTCCAGGGTCCAGGGTCCTGCCGAAGCTTATAGCCAGCGATCTGGCTCCTGGAAACAGTATGCCAGTCGATGGCGGTGGAGTCAAGTTCGACGGCGTCATTTTGCCAACTGGAGAACAGGCGGACATGACGATTAACCAGGTGATTTTTATTTTTGCGCAGTTCGGGTAATTCTTCATTCTTGGCGATACTCGGCGTAATGTTCCAGAACGGATTGAAATCAATATATTTTATGTTGTCGCTAAAAACCGGAGTCTCATGCTGCTCTTGCCCGACGATGACCGGAATATCCAGTACTACGTCTTCCCCCTGGAACGCCTTCAGATTAAAACCGGCTATATTGACCATTACATACCGGTCGCCAAGATCGTGGGCCTGCCAGCGCCAGCGGGCCATGTTAATACGAATTATAGGCAACTTTCTCCGCAGCAGAGATATTCATGGCGGCAATAGTCTTTTTGCCTATTATCCCATCCGTTTCAAGACCGTGTTGCTGTTGAAATGCCAGAACCGCCTGTTCCAGCTGAGGATCATAAGTAGCGGCAACGGTATCATCTGGAGTCTCCAGAGAAGGGATTTGTAATCTGGAGTCGCTGCCTTACCGCTTTAATACGTTCACTGGCATCACCGGGACGCAGACTTGCGCCTTGGGTACGGTTGACCAGCCACCCTGCTCCGCCATTTTCCGATAATATTCGAGAGCTCCTTTTAAGGCTCGATAGTGAGAGTGCTGGGGAGGCAGACCCGCAAGGAATTTATCAAGATCGCTGGTGGCAAGAATATGCTCCATGGTAAAACAGGGTTGAAGTCCTGATCGCCAGCCTCGGCAAACAGTTTAGGGTCTGACTCGAGTGGCTTAAGCTGACCATAGCTGATATCATGGACATATTTGACGAGATTGTAGGTGAGGATGGTATCGAGCTCGGCAAGTTCATCAACATCTTCAGTTGACCAGAGCTCCAGTAAACGATCCACCTGGTATTCACTGGGGTCGAGACCATGCTGAGAGGAATTTTTCAGGTAGCTGAGGATAATTCCGCCTTTTTCCGTCGGCCCGGCACCTGTCACCCAGAACGGCTGAACCCCGGTTTCAGAATATATTGTTGCCAGACAGAGCTCTTTAGTGGCAAGAGAGGGAAGGTGTTTTTTCACCTGCATCAGTTCCAACGGAGAACATACCATGTATTTCGACATCGCTTTTGAAATGTCACTCTCCGTCGGACGGCCGTGACCGTTAACAGCTAAGGTCAGCAGAAGAAAAAAAACGAAGCAGAACATTTTGCCTGCGGGGAATTGCCGGGATGACCTTAACAAGAACAAATAAGGGAGCATGATAGTTCGATTAAGTGATTGAAGATAAATAGTAACTCGAAAAAATGTTATGAGAATTTGTACCATTGCAGAGCAATATTTGCAAACAGCGGACGAATTTACTCTAAAGATACCCCGGCTCTTTTCGACAAGTTGCGGGAGGTTTCAAGCTATCCTGCAGGAAATAATCAATTGGTCCACAGTATACGAAATTGAAAATTGATGAAAAATGCTATACACTACCAAATGCTATACACTACCATGTGTTACTATTTCATTTTCCGCTCTTTTTAAAAAAAACCGCTTTCCTGTCGTTTTATCGGGATCGGCCGGAGTGTTACATAGTGTCCATCCAGAGACGAGAACTTTTCTTTTAAAACGAGGCGCTCGATAAATTTTACCGTAGGCGCCCCGCAGGAAGTGCCCTTGGGGTGCATATAACTCATATCGAAGTCTCGCTATACTCGCTTATCTGCGAGGATAAAATTTTGAGAACGACAAAGAGTTAGGAGAAAAGGCCGTTTCTGGATGGACACTAAATAGTTATCTGATCTTCTTTACAAGGCCATGACTGACCACACTGAAAAAAAGTGCCCGCAGTGTCACCAGATGCTGCGATTTCCAAAGAACATCGGCGGGATGCTTATGGCGTGCCCCTCATGCGGCAAAAAGTTCTATTCCGACTTTAAACTGGCGGGCAGCAAAAAATCGGACCATCGAAACGTAGTAATCAAAGTCTTTGAGGCGCCCTCTAAACTTATTGACCGCATCAGTCGATATTTTTTTTCCTGGCCGAGATAAAAAAGAGTCGAACCTTCACCAAATTAGCCATAGGCACGCCATATGGACATTTTACTTACTGACGACGAAATCCGGGTGCTTGGTTGTCTGATGGAAAAAGAGATGGCAACTCCGGACTACTATCCATTGACCCTGAACGGTTTAACAAATGGCTGCAACCAGAAATCCAACCGCAACCCGATCGTCTCTTATGATGAGGAAACAGTCAGTTATGCCTTAAACGGCCTCAAAGAAAGGAAACTTGTCAGGCAAAGCGACCTTGGCCGGGTCGCTAAATATGAACAAATTTTTACCCGGGAGCAGCAGCTGGTTGCGCGGGAACAGGCGATCCTTTGCATTCTTTTTGTGCGGGGGCCGCAAACCATAGGCGAAATACGCAGTCGCACGGAACGGTTGTATCGTTTTTCCAGCCTCGACGAAGTCCAGGAAACAATAACCAATCTCGAAGACATGAAGCTGGTCACAAAGCTCCCCCGGCAACCGGGCCGCAAAGAGTCTCGTTACGCGCATCTTGTAGGTGGCATGCCGGAGGATCCGGCTATTGCCGATACGTCCCGGCCCGAGGCTGCCACCATGGTTGACCGCAAAGGCGCAGCTGCAGGAACAGATTGACGAGCTGCGCCAGGAAATAGAGAGCCTCAAGGAAGAATTTGCCAGCTTCAGAGGCACAGTTTGAATAGCGAATGTCCATCCGCATGATCCCATGGAAATCCTCGGACACACCTTTTTTACCGGAAAGAGTGCAGTTTTACAGGAACAGATCTCTTTCTGAAGGTTCCGTCATTCTCACCCCTTCATCCACCTTTCCAATTGAAATTGCTTACTTCATGTCTATTGTTAGTGGAGCAGTGTTGTTCCTTTTTTGAGTTATATAATGTGCTCTATTGAGTTCTAACCGCGACAAAAAGGAATCTCTTTATGGTTCGAAAACATCTCGCTTTCACACAATGATATTGATTACCTCTCCATCCTGGATGAAAACGGCAAGCTTGATGCCAAGCTGGAGCCGATATACCCGACGAAACACACCTGAAAATATTTCGAGCCATGCTGCTCGGCAGAAGATTTGATGAGCGGATGCTTGATCTTCAGCGCCAGGGCCGCATCGGCACCTTCCCCCCTATAAAAGGGCAGGAAGCAGCGCAGATTGGCGCTGTAGCTTTGCTCCGGGACAGCGACTGGCTGGCACCTTCCTTTCGGGAAACAGCCGCGGAAATTATGCGGGGGAGATCGCTGGAAAGCCTCCTGCTCTACTATAACGGCTACAACGAGGGTACCATGTATTCCTGAAAATCAGCGGGATCTGCCGATGGCGGTGCCGGTAGCCTCCCAGATCCTCCATGCTGTCGGCCTTGGCCTGGCGGCCAGATACCGCAAGACCGACGAGGTGGTGATGACCTTCTTTGGCGACGGTGCCACCTCCGAGGGCGACTTCCACGAAGGGATGAACTGCGCAGCAGTCTATCAAAGCCCGGTGATCTTCATCTGCCAGAACAATCAGTGGGCAATCTCTGTCCCACTTGCCAAACAGACCCATTCCGAGACGCTGGCCCAGAAGGCTCTGGCCTACGGGATGCCGGGAATCCAGGTTGACGGCAACGATATCCTGGCCGTCTATGCAGCAACCGCAGAAGCTGTCGACCGGGCCAGAAACGGTGGCGGCCCAACTTTTATCGAATGCGTCACCTACCGGATTATGATGCACACCACTGCTGACGATCCCAAAAAATACCGATCCGAGGAAGAAGTGGAACTCTGGAAGAAGAAAGATCCCCTTCTTCGCTATCAAAATTATCTGCGGAAAAAAAATATTCTTCCAGAAAGTGACATTGTCCGCTCTGGAAGAAGAAATCAAACTGGAAATCCAGACCGCCATCGACCGGGCGGAACAGCAGATGAAAGAACTTGGCAACCCGCCTGATATGTTCGATCATCTCTACGCCGAACTGCCGCCCCATCTGCAGGCACAGAAAGCCGAATTGGTCCGACGAACTTGAAAAGAGCGACGGGGAGGAGCGCCATGGCTAAGATGACAATGGTTGAGGCCCTTAATCTGGCGCTGCGGCAGGAAATGGAAAAAGATGATTCGGTGGTTCTGCTCGGCCAGGATATCGGCCGTGACGGCGGGGTCTTCAGAGTGACCGACCAGTCTGATAGACCAGTTCGGCAGTGACCGGGTTATCGATACCCCACTGGCCGAATCCGCCATTGTCGGCATGTCCATAGGCATGGCCGTCTATGGTCTGAAACCGGTCTGCGAAATTCAATTTTCCGGCTTTTCCTACCAGAATTTTCATCAACTTGAAAACCACGCAGCCCGCATGCGCTGGCGAACCCAGGGCAGACTCACCGTGCCGATGGTTATGCGCGCCCCGTACGGCGGCGGGGTCCGGGCCCTGGAACACCACTCAGAAAGTCGGGAAGCCTACTGGGCCCACACCCCGGGACTGAAAATGGTTATCCCCTCCGGACCGCGCAACGCCAGAGCTCTGCTGGTCAGTGCCATCCGTGACCCCGATCCGGTGATCTTTTATGAAGCAAAGGCTTTGTATCGAGCCTTTCGCGAGGAAGTCCCGGAGACAGAGGAAACCCTGCCTATCGGCAAGGCCAATATTGTCCGTGCAGGCGACGATCTGACCATCATCGCCTATGGTGCCATGCTGCGTCCGACCCTTGAAGCCGCAGAAGAGTTGCAGAAAAAAGACGGAGTTGAGGCAGAAGTCATCGACCTTCTCACCTTATCTCCATTGGATGAAAGCCTGATGATCGAATCGGTGCAAAAGACCGGCCGGGCGGTTGTCGTCCACGAAGCGCCCCGGAGTTTCGGCCCCGGTGCGGAAATCGTCGCAAGACTCATGACAGGGGCTTTCTACTCTCTCGAGGCACCAATAGAAAGGGTCACCGGCTTTGATCTCATCATCCCCTACTTCAGCAGAGAAAAAAGCTATATTCCCAGTGCAGAAAGGATAGCGGCTGCAGCCCGCAAAACCCTGCAGACAATTAATATGGAGCAATTATGACCTTGTCTTTTCGGTTACCGGATCTTGGAGAAGGTGTTCATGAAGCGGAAATACTCGCCCTCCCCGTTGCCATTGGCCAGGCAGTACGGGAAGGCGATATTATCATGGAAATCGAGACCGATAAAGCCGCCGTGGAGATCCCCTCCCCCTATACCGGAACGGTGAGTGAAATCATGGTGAAGGTCGGCGATATGGCCCTGGTCGGCGATGTACTGATGACCTTTACCGCCGATGCAGGTGAAAATCCTGCTCCGGCAGAAGAAACAGCGGCACAATATCGGTAACGGCTCGACAGAGCACAGGGGAAAAGATACGGAAAGCACGGAAAAAAAGCGACGGCCGGTCCCCGCCTCGCCCTCCACCAGACGACTGGCCAGGGAGCTGGAAGTCGATCTGTATGAAGTCACCCCAACCGGCTCGGGCGGCATTGTAACTAAAGAAGATGTCGAAAGCCATGCCGGCCGGAAAGCGGTTCCCGAATTGACGATTACGAGCGGCCGAAACCCGCGAGCACCGCCGCCCCGTCACCCGCTCCAGACCGGGCGCCATTGCCGGATTTCAGCAAATGGGGAGCAGTCGAACGGTTGCCTTTTCGCTCAATAAGGCGGGCAACGGCCAACCAGATGACCAGTTCCTGGAATCAGATCCCCCATGTTCACTGCCAGGACAATGTCGATATTACCAAGCTTGAAGCCTTCCGGCAAAAGCATAAGAAAGAAATTGAGGCAGCCGGCGGCAGGCTGACCATGACCGTTTTTGCCATAAAGGCCGTTGCCACCGCCTTGAAAAATTATCCTTATTTCAATGCCAGTCTTGATCTGCAGGCGCAGGAAATCATCATCAAGCATTTTTTCAATATCGGCATAGCGGTGGATACGGAAAACGGCCTGATGGTTCCGGTAATCCGCGACGTCGACCGCAAAAGCATCAAGGAACTGGCCATTGAAGTCGATGGTGCCATCACCAGAGTCCGCACCGGCACGCACAATCGTGAGGAAATGCAGGGCGGCACCTTTACCATTACCAATGCCGGGGCCCTGGGCGGCAGTCACTTTTCCGCCATCATCAACCATCCGGAAGTGGCCATCCTCGGCCTGGGCCAGGGACGGATGCAGCCGACAGTCATGACCGACGAACGCGACAGACATGAAATTGTTCCCCGATTGATTATGCCGATTGTCCTCTGTTTTGACCACCGGGTGGTCGACGGCGCCGACGCCATACGGTTTCTGCGAATGGTGATTGATGCCCTGGAAGATCCTGATGAACTGCTGATCACCATGATATAAGGAGACTGCACCATGGTTATGGGCGATATGGAAATGAGCACCGATCTGCTGGTTATCGGTGGCGGCCCCGGAGGATACGGCGCCGCTTTCAGGGCAGCCGATCTGGGCCTTGATGTGATCATGGTCGATGCCGTCCCCCGCCCCGGTGGAGTATGCCTGCATAAAGGCTGCATTCCCTCCAAAACTTTTCTTCATCTCGCAGAACTCATCCTTGATGCCCGGCGGGCAAAAAAAATGGGCCTCACTTTTGGCGAACCAAAGCTTGATCTCGCGGCTATGATTGGCTTGGAAAGAGCAGGTCATCGATTCGACTGGCCGATGGCCTGGTCGGCCTGGCCAAGAGTCGGGGAATCCTGCTTATCCAGGGCAGGGCCCATTTCGAGAGCTCAACCAGGGTGCGGCTCGCAGGAGCGGAGATCAGCTCCATACGATTCAAACACGGGATTATAGCCACCGGCATCCAGACCGCTGGAGCTGCCCGGGGTTTCCTTCTCCCGGAAACCCGGATAATGGATTCGGCCGCAGCTTTGGAGCTCCCCGATATTCCCACAAAGATTGCTGGTAGTCGGTGGCGGCTATGTCGGCCTGGAGCTCGGTTCGATCTACGCAGCACTCGGCAGCCAGGTAACTCTGGTGGAACGTGAAGACCGATTACTTGACCCAGGTTGATGCCGATCTGGTTCATCCCCTTGCCAAAACAACTGTCCACGCTTTTTACCGACATTCGTTTTGGCGTGCAGGTGGACAATATAAAAGAACATGACGATCGGCTTGATGTCGGCCTGAACCATGGTGGAAAAATTGAACAGCACCAGTTTTGACCGGGTCCTGGTAGCTATAGGCCGAATCCCCAACAGCGACGATCTTGGCCTGGAACAGACCCGAGTCAAGCTGGACAGCAGGGGTTTTATCCAGATCAATGACCGGCAACAGACCGCTGACGAACATCTCTTTGCCGTGGGTGACATCACCGGGGGGGTAATGCTGGCCCACAAGGCCATCCGGGAAGGCAGAGTGGCCGCGGAGGTGATCGGAGGCAGAAACTCCGGCTTTGATGCCCGGGTTATTCCGGCGGTGGTTTACACCGACCCACAGATCAGCTGGTGCGGACTCACCGAACAGCAGGCAAAAGCGGAAAACATTCCCTGTACAGTTCAGAAATTCCCCTGGAAATACTCGGGCAGGGCCCAGACAATGGGCATGACCGACGGCATCACCAAGCTGCTGACCGATCCGCAAACAGGACGTATTCTCGGGGCAGGCATCACCGGCCGCAATGCCGAAGGGCTGATCAGTGAAGCGGCGCTGGCTATCGAGATGGGTGCTCTGGCCGAAGACCTGGCCCTGACTATCCATCCGCACCCAACCCTGTCGGAGACCGAGGCGGAAGCGGCAGAAATTTTTCAGGGCAGTCCGACCCATCTGCTGCCCGACACAATAATCTCATGTTGCAGGAGCTCTTTCCATGACATAATAGGAAAGGTTTTGCAGGAAAACATCTCCCTATAAGAGGCTATGAGAATGGCAATTTACCCCTTTCCAACATCATGATATACGGAGGCAGTCTATGAAAATTGTGATTGTCGGAGGTGGTGCAATTGGCAGGCTTTTTGGCTATTTTCTGGTCAAGGGTGGCAATGAAATCACCCTGATTGATAATGACCAGAAAACCTTGGGTGCTTTGCAGGAAAAAGGGATCGGCCTGATCAGCTGACGGCGAGCGAGATCCTGATGAAGCAAAATCTTTCCCCGTCCGGGCTCTGTTCTCAGCCGACTCTCTCACCGAAGCCGATCTCGTTCTTCTCCTGGTGAAATCCCAGGCCACTCTGGCCGGGGTAAAAGACGTTGCCCATCTCATCAGCGAATCCTGCCCTCTCCTCTGCATGCAGACCGGACTTGGCAACCTGGAAGTCGCCGCCAAAATTGTCCCGAAAGAAAATATCCTTTTGGGCATTACCTTTATGTCCGGAACAGCTCTCAGCGATGCCCGGGTCAGACAGGGCGGCGGCTTGGCCAGAACCTATATCGGAGAAGTTGAACGGCACCTTCTCCAAACGGCTGGAAAACATCCACCAGGTGTTCAACCAGAGCGGCATTGAGACCCAGATGGTCAAACGAATACTCGGCAGGCTGTGGTGCAAGGTGATCACCTATTCAGCGATCAATCCGGTGTCGGCCATCCTTCAGGTGCCGAATGGTTCCCTCACCTCCAAGATGGAATCCATCACCTTGATGAAACGGCTCCTTGATGAAGGCAGAGCAGTGGCCAATAGTTGCTCCGTCGAACTCGTCTATCCCGATCTGTATGAACTGCTCTTTGACGCATGCGAAAAAAGTGCCAACAATCTTTCTTCCATGCTCCAGGATATCCTCAATGAGCTAGCCGACCGAGATCGATGCCCAAAACGGAGCAATCTGCCGCTATGCTGAGGAACACGGGGTGAAAGTCCCCACCCACCAGACCATGGTGGAACTGATTAAACTGCTTGAATGCTGGAAACCCGGAGTTGAACAACACATGATATCCGGATAAAAGGAATACGCCATGTAACTTCAAAGTGGGGGATGCTATGGCCGATTGGAACAATATTCTCATTGCAGTGGACGAGATGGAATCCTCTCTCCGGGCAGTCAGATATGTCGGACAGATTGCCCGAAACGTGGAAAATGTCTCGATCTGTCTGTTACACGTTTACCCTGAACCGCCACCGGATTTTCACCAGAAAGGCGGTGTGCTGGAAGAATACCAGGCCCAGCGCATCGTCAGAGCCGAACATATCTTTGAGCAGATGCCTGGAGATTCTGATTGGTGCCGGCATCATTCGGGAAGCCGTCTACTGCACCACCCATATGGCAGAAGGCAAGACCATCAGCGATACCGTGCTTGAGGTGCAGCGGATGGGAAATTTCGGTACGGTGGTTACCGGCAAGCGGGGGGTTTCCAAGGCTGAAGAATTTCTGTTCGGCTCGATCTCCAACGCCCTTGCCAGACACTGCAACGATTTCACAGCCTGGATAGTGGGGTGAACTATGGTGGACTGGAGCCAATTCCCCCCGCATATCCTCCCGCTGCTTAAAAAGCATAACGCCATGAAGCACCTGCGTCGACAGCCGAAGATATTCAGCGATACCAGTGACTTCACCCGCATAGATTATGGTGATATCATCCATGTCGACAACAGGTATTTTCTGGTAGTCGGCTACACCAAAGAGGGCAGATTCGGCATTGAGGAGCAGCCAAAACAGTGGGTACCAAAAGTGTATGATCTGGAATCCGGGGAGAGAAAGATTCTCAAACTGGTCTTCCACGAAAAATTTCACCCTGACCCTTGGACCAGCTGCAGGTTACCTGCTACCGCAGACCGGAAAAAGAAGGCCAGGTGCTGGATCTGGTGCACGGCAATTTAATGTTTATGCAGGGATATTCGACTCTCGATGCAGGTCGGTAATCTGGTGCGGGTGCTGGATATCATCCAGGGTACCAGGCTGGACACGGCTAATCGGTCGGATTGACTGTGACCATGATCATTATCTTGTCAACCCATGCGGAAGATTTTCTCCGGCGCTTCCTCCGATCGGTGGAGGCGATTATCCTGCTCCACCACCATGGTTTCAAGCATGGGGATATCAGAAGAGACCATATTTTTGTCGACAGGAAGAGGGACATTATCGCTGGATCGATTTTGATTACGATTTCTATCTTCCCGAGAGGCCCTTCGCTCTTGACCTGATTGGGCTTGGCAACATCCTGCTGTATATTCTCGGCCGTAAAAATTTCCGCCCGGTGGATGTTCTGCAGTAATCCCGAAATGGGCGAGAAGGTTTTTGCAACCCTGCACATCAACGACCTCTCTCTTCTTTCCCAGGACAGAATTTTTAACCTGAAAAAACTTTATCCCCACTTACCGAAATGTTTCAACGACATCCTCCTCCATTTCAGTACCGGTACAAATGTCATGTATGACACCGTTACAGAGTTTTACGATGATCTGGCAGCAAGTATTCAGCAGGTCTATGGTTGACGTTAAAGACTGCCAACCTGTCGACAAATCATCTTCGCGTAGCTATACTTTCTTGTAACTAACGCTGTGATTTGCAGTACCGAATAAGTTTTCTCTCATTTTCCTCATCAATTCGCAGGCAACAGTAAAGGAACACTCAATGAATTCACATGAAATTTTTGCGACGGCATTGCAATATGAAGAAAAAATACAGGGATTTCTACTACTCTCGGCAGAGAATAGTCGATGATGAACGCGGCAAGTCAATCTTTCTTGCCCTGGCAGACGATGAACAATCCCATATTGATTTTCTGCACTACAGTCTCAAGCAGCTGAAAACAAAAGGAGCCATTGACATTGACCGACTGGTGTCACCAATTCCGACCCTAAAACAGCTTGAATCAGGGATCGAACATCTTAAGGCGGAAATCCCCGGACAGATGCTGGGGGATATCAAATCCGTGCTGGGCAGCGCTCTCAAGCTTGAAAAAGAGACCTCCGCTTTTTATCAGGATGCATGCAGCAAAACGGATGGAGATATCAAGTCCATCTTTGAAAAATTCCTTGAGATTGAAGATCGCCACGTAGATGTCGTGCAGATCGAACTGGACCATGCCCAACACAACGGGATGTGGTTCAATTTCATGGAGGTTGATTTAGAAGCAGAATAAGGTGCACCGTGACTCTGCGCTTGCTCCTCCCTGAGGTGGTCGGGCATCCGTACCGCAACCACCCGCCCTTTGGCGGTGACGACATTGTCAACCGAAACAGTGGCGAGGACAATCGTTTTTCTTCCTTTTATCTCCTCAACCATTGCCCGTATTTCGATGGGAGGTCCCAGTGGGGTTGGTTTGAGATAGTCCACATGGAGGGAGCCAGTAACATACCTGAATGCGGGAGAGCGCCCAGTTCCCGCCCCTCTTCCCTGTACGCTGCAGCAGCAGCAGTACCGACGCAGTGGCAGTCAATCAGCGAGGCAATCAGCCCGCCATAAACATAGCCGGGAAAGGCCAGATGAAATTCCTGTGGATGAAAAGTGGCGATTGCCGCATCGCCATCCCAGAAGCTGCTGATATGCAGGCCATGGGCATTATTAGGCCCGCAGCCGTAACAATGGCTGAGAGACTCCGGATAGTAATCCTGAAAAGATTTTCTGGTCATAATTTCTTCCTGGTTGAGAACATTATTCTTTGAAAAGATCAGGCAGAGGCGGCATACCACCCTGCTGTGAGCAGACATAGGCAGCTACTCTGTTGGCCTGTTCGTTGATGTCATCCAGAGGAAGCCCCTGTAAATAGCCGATAGTTGCCGCAGCCGTGAATGAATCCCCTGCCCCAATGGTATCCTGAATATGGGTGACAATTCCCGGATGATCCGAGGAATTGTCCGGAGTCAACAGAAGACTGCCGCTGCCCCCTTGGAAAGTATGGCCATTTTAAGATGGTATTTCGTTATAAGCGCGTGCAAGCCATCTGTCGTCCGGCTCCTTGCAGTTCGAGCAACCGGGCCAGAACCGGCAATTCCTCTTCATTTAATTTCAAGATATCAGTTCGCTTTAGAGAGGATTCAATCAACCTGCCTGGAATAAAAATCCTGCCGAAAATTAATGTCAAAAACCTTCACCGTTTCCGGCCTAAGAGTGTCGAGAAAACTATGAATTACCCGACGCGAATGTTCCGATCGCTGGGCCAGCGAACCGAAACAGACAGCATCAAGACTGTTTCGCAGATCCGCGGCATGCTCATTGATCAGCAAATGGTCCCAGGCCACCTCATCGGGAAAATTGTAACTGGCTTTCCCCTCTTTATCCACCATGGCAATTACATACCCTGTAACATACTCATCCGAAATTGAGATCGCCGAGGTATCAACACCACGCTTTTGTAATTCGGCCAGGGCCTTTTCTCCCCGCGCGTCCCGGCCAATTGTAGAGATGGGAACGCCTTTTGCTCCCAAGAGCCGTGACATGATAGGCAAAGTTTACCGGTGCACCGCCAATCACCTCTGTCTCCGGCAACACATCCCAGAGAAGTTCGCCGATACCGGCTATGATAAATTTTTTCATTTTCACTCCGCTGTTAGGCTCAATCTTACAATCACCTTTCTGGTTTTTCAGGGCAAAGATACTGGAGAATAGGTGCATCTTTGCATTTTTTATAGATTCAGACCTGGACCCACCATAAATAGGGGAGCACACATTCCGCAGGACTATGCAACATCATAATGGTTTTTCGCCAATGTTGCGACCCGCTGATTTAGTTTTTATAGTACAATGAAATAATTGCATTTCTCATAAAAGAGATCCCACACAGGAAAACAATGACAAATATCGCATTTCTCGAAGAAAAACTACACCAGGGGCAGATAGTTCTACTCGACGGCGCCACCGGGACCGAACTTGAAAAAAGAGGCGTTCCGATGAACAGCAAGGCATGGTCCGCCGAAGCGATTCTCACCCATCCGGAAATAGTCCAGGCTGTTCATGAAGACTACATACGGGCCGGTGTTGATATCATCACGGTGAACACCTTTTCGACAGCCAGACACATGCTTCTCCCTGCCGGATTAACGGGACAATTCCGACAGCTCAACATTGAAGCTGTCAAGACTGGCAGTCCGTGCACGCGAGATGGCGGCAAACGCCCCTGTGGCAATCGCCGGTTCGATTGCCCCAACCACTTTCTGCTCCGATGCGACGAAATGTTATCCCCCGCTCGACGAGGCATTGTCCTGGTATGTCGAACAGGCCGAACTCCTTGCCGAATCCGGAGTCGATATCCTGCTCATAGAAATGATCGAAGATATTGAACAGGGATCACTTGCCGTGCAGGCTGCGTGCAGTACGGGACTTCCTGTCTGGCTCGGTTTTAGCTGCAAACGTAATGAAGCAGGCGACATTATGCTGTGGGAACGTGGACACACCCTGGTGGAAGGCGTCAAGGCCATTTCCAAAATCGGCGGTTCCGCCGCATTTATCATGCACACCGAAGTCTCCGATACCACCGAGGCTTTTGCCATATTGAAGACATGCTGGCAGGAGCACACTGGGAGTATATGCCCATTCCGGACGCTTTGTCATGCCAAGCTGGCAATTCAATGACATTATTTCCCCCGAGGAATATGCCGTGGAAGCAGGAAAATGGATCAGAATGGGAGCCAGAGTAATCGGCGGATGCTGCGGCATCGGTCCGGCGCATATCAGCGAACTGAAAAAACGGTACTGCAGCCAAATAGAACATACCTGAGAACCCTGCTACCGCGCAGCGAAGGAACAAACATTATATTCAGTAAATTCAATACTTTTAATCTCTCTTCTGATCAGCTGCATCGAACACTCAAAACCCTTGTCAGAAGAAAGCTTCTCCGGACCAGAAAATTATCTTTTATCTCCTGATAAAATAATAATTGTATTCCTGAAATTTTAGTTTATATAGTCGATTTTCAACTCCCTGTAATCCTCTTCTTGGATTGCCGGGATACTTCCCAATCTCTTTTTATCTGGAGTATCCCCCAATGTTATATCCCCCTGAACTAGGCGATGATCCACTGTTTCCTCGTGCTGAGGATTTTTCCATTATTTTCAAAGACAAAAAGACCGGCAAAGGCGTCATCACCTACCGGTCCTTTAAAAAAGGTGACGATTATGGCCAGGATTACCGGACATTCTGTACCTGATATCAGACAGCATACTTTGCAGTTGTCAAAGACAAGTCATAATTTTGATCCTTATTTCTCCGGTTATTTCCTGCACTCCTGCGCTCCGAACATCTCGGTTAACATGAAAAAAATGACCGTGACGGCACTTAGAGGACATAGCGGCAAACAGCTATCTCTATATGGATTATGCCGAGACTGAAGACTATCTCTTCAAGCAGTTTCCCTGCTCCTGCGGAGCAGAAAATTGCCGTGGCTGGATCACCGGCAGGCTGGAATCTACCCTATCAAAGACCAGGATCACGAAAATCTGCCATCGTCCTGCCGGAGCATATCGGCTATGTCGGTTGTTATCTAATGAAACCGGGACCAACCTCCTGACTGGTGGCAAAGACCCGATCTTTGCTACCAGCAGCAGCATCTGCACTTTGCCGGACACAGGGTTGCCGATCTCGCCAGACAGTTCGGCACCCCTGCTTTTATCTATTCCGCCCAACGGGTCAGAGAAAATATTGAGCGGATAAAAAGCGCTTTAGCGACAATCGGCGGACAGCAACAGCACCGCTTGTTCTACGCCATGAAAGCCAACCGTTTTGCCCCTCTGTTGACCTTTCTCAAACAGACCGGACTGTGCGGCATAGACGCCTGTTCACCGGCTGAGGTTGAACACGCTCTCGGTTGCGGCTTTGCACCGGGTGACATTTCCTTTACCGCAACAAGTCTGTCCCAGAAAGATTTTGACGTGCTGGCCCGCTATGACGGGCTGCTGTTTAACGCCGATTCACTGCATGCAATTCGCGAGTGGGGCAAAAGAAAGCCGGGCGCGGAGATAGGTATCCGCATCAATCCAGCGGCAGGAGTCAGTCGGGCGAGCAACGAGTTACTGCAGTATGCCGGTCCCGTCACCACCAAGTTCGGGATTTTCAAAGAACAGTTCCACGAAGCGCTGGAGGTCGCAGCCTCCTTCGGGCTTACGATCCGCAGGATTCATTTCCATACCGGATGCGGCTATCTGACCGACCAGCTCGTTCAGTGGCAGGCTGTTATAGAAAAATGTCTGTGGTTTGTCGATCAGGTGCCAACCGTGCAACGGGTCAATATCGGCGGCGGACTCGGGGTTCCCCATGTTGCCTCGGACCAACCGCTCGATCTTGGCAGATGGGCGGAAATCATCAAAAAATATTTCACCGATCGTCATCTTGCAGTCGATGTGGAACCGGGAGATTATCTGGCCAAAGACGCCGGGCTCCTGCTTCTGGGTATTACCTATCTGGAAAAAAAACAGAACACACATTTTCTGGGAGTGGACGGGGGATTCAATATAGCGCCCGAGCCGGCCTATTACAAACTGCCGTTTCAGCCGGTACCACTGTTTTCTAACAAATCGGACAACCGCACGCCATTTCATGTGACAGGAAATATCAACGAAGCACTTGATGTCTGGTATGAAAACATCCTCCTCCCTGATATGACAGAGCAAAAGTATCTTGCCCTGATCAATGCCGGAGCCTATTCCTCCTCAATGGCCTCAAATCACTGCATGCGCGGTCACTTCAGGGAATTTCTGCTGTTGTAATTCGCCCTGCCGTACTGCACTTCTGCCTGAACCAGAGACAAACCGATTGAAAACGGTGTCCATTACTGCTACTGTCAGATCGAAGAACCACTTTGGCATTGCTTGAGGACAGCAAGACCGCACTTTTTCAACCAAACCTGGAGGCAGATATGAAACTCAGATATTTTTCTCATTCTTCATTTCAGATCACTACCAATGATGGTCACGTTCTCCTGATTGATCCTTTTCTTGATGACAATCCGACTTCGCCGGTGCAATCAGCTGACCTGACCGCCGATTTCATTATCCTGACCCATGCCCATGGGGATCATGTCGGCGATGCCTTCAAGATCGCCCAGCGGACCGACCCGCTGTTCATCTGCGTCAACGAACTTGCCAACTACTGCATCGACAAAGGGTTCCGGGCCCACAATATGCATATTGGCGGTTCACACCTTTTCGACTTCGGCAGATTGAAATTCACCATCGCCCACCATGGTTCGATGACCCCGGACAATACCTATGGTGGCGAACCTGCCGGTGTGATTTTGACCATCGACAGTAAATCCCTGTATCATACCGGTGATACCGGTCTTTTTTACGACATGAAACTGATCGGTGAGATGACCCCGCTCGATTATATGCTTCTGCCCATAGGGGATAATTTCACCATGGGAATAACGGATGCAGTAAAAGCTGTGGAACTGGCAAACCCCAAGGTGGCCATCCCCATGCACTACAATACCTTTCCGGTCATCGCAGCAGATCCGAACGAATTTCGAAAACAGGTGGAGGCATTCGGCAAAAAAGCCATTGTGATGGAATTTGGTCAGGAAATCGAGCTGTGTAGGACCTTCGGGGCAGCACCCTTCACCATCTTCCTGTGCGGACTGTCTGGTGCCAATGCGGTGGCTGTAAAAATAAGCCTTACCGGATAGGGAGTCTTTAGCCTGGCTGCTGTATTGTCTTATCGCAACATACAAATTAAAGGAACAGAATGCTTCATCTGATAAAAAAAATTCTCAACAAAACACCTGGACAGGAACCAACGAATATCGAAACAACCGAAGAAGCCCATATAGCCTTATGCGTTCTCCTGCTGGAGGCAGCACATATCGACGGGGAGTGCTCCGATGCGGAAATGGAGCATCTCGTCGCAACGCTCACTACAGAGTGTGGTGTTCCCCGGCAGGAAATCGATGAACTGATTGCCGCCAGCCATCACGAACGAAATGACTCCATTGATCTGTTCCGTTTCACCCGGTATATGAATACCCACTACAGCAAAGAGGAGAAGATTGCCGTTATGGAAGCCGTCTGGCGCATCATTCATATCGATGCCCAGCTCGACGCTCATGAAGATCATTTTGCCCATAAAGTTGGCCAACCTCCTGCGCCTGAGCCACAAAGAACTCATTGATGCCAAGATAAAGGCAAGAAAACAGCTCAACTAGAGGTCCTTGTCTGATAATTTTTAAAGATAGTTTATGAAAAAATCATCTCTTCTGATATCCATTTTTCTTGTTTTGACCATCGGCTGCCTGCTGCTTGCCGTACCTTATGTAAAAAAACTTGACGAGCAGATCACCAGCCGATTTGAGGGCAGACGCTGGGAACTGCCGGCCCGGATTTATGCCCGCCCCCTGGAATTATATGTCGGAAAAACCATATCCGTCAGCGCCCTGGAAAAAGAACTGAAACAGTTGCGCTACAGCCGACGGGATATCCCCGATAAACCTGGCGAATACAGTATAAAAGACAGCACTGTCACCATTTACAGCCGTGCTTTTCCTTTTCCGGATGTCCTCCAACCGGCAACCCATATAGAGTTTGCGATACAGAACAAGACCATTACCACCCTCCGAGATCCAGACAGCAAAGAGATGGTGAGTATGTTTCGCCTGGAACCGCTCCAGTACGCGTCTATTTATCCAACCCACAATGAAGACCGGTTGCTGATAAAGCTGGAAGATGCCCCGGATTTGCTGATCAAAACTCTGCTGCTGATCGAAGACAACAGTTTTTATTCCCACTGGGGGATCCGACCTGCCGCCATCATCAGAGCCGCTCTCGCCAACCTCAGGGCAGGAAAAACCGTTCAAGGCGGCAGCACCCTGACCCAGCAGCTGGTAAAAAATATCTTTCTCACCAGTGAACAGACCCTGCTCCGAAAGGTCAACGAGGCCATCATGGCTCTGCTGCTTGAGTACCACTACAGCAAAGATGAAATTCTGCAGGCATATCTCAACGAGGTCTACCTGGGCCAGGATGGCAAACGTGCTATCCACGGCTTTGCCATGGCAAGCCGGTTCTATTTCGGCCGGGATCTTGGCGAACTGGATCCGGAGCAGCTCGCCCTCCTGGTGGGAATCGTCAAAGGGGCATCCTACTATAATCCCCAGGCATCAGCCTGAACGGGCCATCATCCCGGCGCAATCAGGTTCTCGACATCCTCGCCTCCCACCAAACCATCAGCCCCGAGACATCGCAGAACTTAAAACCAAGCCCCTCGCCGTAACCGAGGAGATCCCCTCCGGCATCACCCCCTATCCGGCATTCCTGCAGCTGGTGCGCCGGCAGCTGGCCCGGGATTACCAGGATGAGGACCTGCGCAGTGAAGGTTTATCGATTTTTACCACCCTCGACCCGATTATCCAGCAAACAGCGGAAGACAGTCTTACCAGTGAACTGGCAGCCATTGAAAAACGCAGAGGAGAAAAAAGCCGGATACACTGCAGGGAGCTCTGGTAATCGCCTCGGTGGACCAGGGCGAGGTGGTCGCCGTTGTCGGCAATCGTCATCTCCGTCAGGCCGGATTTAATCGGGCACTCGACATAAAAAGGCCGATCGGCTCTATAATTAAACCGGCAGTTTTCCTGACGGCCCTGGCCCGGCCAGAGTCCTACAATCTGCTGACCACCATCTACGACACACCGATTAAAGTGCCGCTCGCAGGAGGAAAAGACATGGCAGCCGGAAAATTATGATCATATCTTTCATGGCCCACTCCCCCTGATGACGGCATTGGTGCATTCGTATAATGCCGCCACCGTGCAGCTGGGCATGGACCTGGGACTGGAAGCCGTTATTGATACCCTGAAAAACCTCGGCCTGCAGGAAAAAATTGATGCCTATCCATCCCTGCTGCTGGGAGCGGTTGAACTCCCCCCCATTGATGTACTGCAGATGTACCAGACCATTGCCGCCGGTGGCTATGAGACTCCGCTGCGGGCCATTCTTGCTGTAACTGACCAGGAGAATAATACCCTGCAACGCTATCCTTTGACAGTGCAGCAAAATGTCGACCCGGGTGCGGTGTTTTGTCTGTCATATGCCCTGCAGGCCGTGACCACCGAAGGAACTGGCAGATCGCTGCAGCGCCTTCTGCCCGAAGGGCTGACCGTTGCAGGAAAAACAGGTACCACTGACAATTTGCGTGATTCCTGGTTTGCCGGTTACAGCAGCACCCACGTTGCCGTGGCCTGGGTTGGACGCGACGACAATATGCCGACCGGTCTCACCGGAGCCACCGGTGCCCTTGGGATATGGGCAGCCACCATGGCAAAAATCGACACCAGCCCCCTACGAGCCGCAACCACCCGACACTATCAGCTGGTACTATGCAAATATTGCTATCGGGCAAGATTTTTAATGAAAACTGCCCCGTCCCGGAGAAAACCCTGCTGCCTTTTATCAGCGGCGGGCTGCTGCCCGAGGTGCTGCAATGCAAGCAGCGACCCTAAAAACAACAGAAAAACCAATAATAACAGTGAATTAGAAAAAACCCTGCAAAAAGGCTTACAGAGCATTTTTGATTTCCTCCAGTGAAAGTTTAAACAGAAGATATCGGACCAACTTTAATGGAAAAAACTATGCATACAATCTCGAAAAAAACCTGCAAACTCTT
This sequence comes from uncultured delta proteobacterium, assembly GCA_963806525.1. Classification (GTDB taxonomy): domain Bacteria; phylum Desulfobacterota; class Desulfobulbia; order Desulfobulbales; family Desulfocapsaceae; genus Desulforhopalus_A. Next base: position 136,809 of record CAWDYJ010000027.1, on the reverse strand, counting down.
GCTCTTATGGGCTAGCGGGGCCCTGCTTTTCCAGGCTTGCGCCACCCATACTCCCGAACAGCCGGTCTCTATCCCACTCCAGCCCCAGTCCCGGCTGTCCCGGAGAAGCAAAAGCAGCCGGAACCTAAACCCGAACCTGTCAGGCAGGCACCGGAGCAACCAAGTGCTGTCGCCGTCAATTTTAGTCGGCAGGCAGCAATGCAGATGACCGAGGGCAGACCTGATCTTGCCGCCGCCACCCTTGAAAGAGGTCTGCGGGCAGCACCGAAGGATGCCACGCTATGGTCACAGCTTGCCGAGGTTAAACTGCAACAGCAGCAATATTTACAGGCACGGTCTCTCGCCGCTAAATCGAACTCGCTGGCCGGAACAAACGCGACTATTGTGCAGAAAAATCACTGGATAATCGAGGAATCTTTGAAAAGAGCTGCTGGTCAATAGCAGTGTGTGTGCTGCTGATGGGCGCCCAATCTTCGAGGATTAGTTCAATTGAGGTCATTAACGAGTAATAGGTGCGTCCGTAATTAGACGTAGATGAGGGTAGAACTCATTGTTGATTCTGCCTCCCATAGTCAATCCGACCCTAATGTAAGCTACCTCTTTGTCAAAGAGGCAGAGTATGTAAATGATGCGGCTTAATCAGAAAGAAGTTTGAACGAAAGTTTCACACGAGCCCGAAAGGCAACAGGCTTGTCATTCATCAACTTTCATATCCAGGGTTATCACCTCGGCTATACGCAGATCGCGCAGGCTCATACCGGCCGATTTGACAGCGTTCTGGGTAGCTTCTTCCCATGATATTTGGACTGGATCCGACCATTTCAATAATTTTGTAAACACTCTCAGACATGGTTATTCTCCTTGTGTTAAGGTTTTGAATAGGACCTACTGACTGTCGATGTTTTACCAGTGGTGCCAGAGCAACATCGTCTGCTCTCAAAACTATTCACAACCTGTATTGTACGAATGTACTGCCTTCTGAAGGCAATCGGGTCTGTTGCAGGGAGATCATTTCGATTTAAACGCTTTGAAAATTTGCTTACCATAACAAACTATAACCACACTTTAACCTTTAGTTAAAAAAATTTGAAGATAAAATTACGCTATCTGATTTAAATTGTAAAATAAACCGTCATACGCCTAAGAATTACCTGCAGCAAAGGCATTACATCGACTCCAATTTAGAGAAAGAACAGTGCAAGACCATACTCCTCAACCCCTACTACAGGAACAGATGTGAATAATAACGATATATTACGCCGTATCCGTTATACCTTCAACTTTTCCGACTCAAAAATGATTGACTCTGTTCTGCCAGGCAGACTATCGCATTACACGGGAACAAATCAGTGATTGGTTGAAAAAAGATGATGATCCGGCGTATAAAAACTGCAGCGACATTCAACTGGCTGCCTTTCTCAATGGATTGATCAACGATAAACGCGGCAGGCGGGAAGGATCACAAGCCAAACCGGAAAAGCGTTTAAATAACAATATTATTTTCAGAAAATTAAAAATCGCCTTAAACCTCAGGGACGAAGATATATTGAATATTTTGGCCTTGGCAGATTTCCCCATGAGCAAGCACGAGCTCAGTGCTTTTTTCCGTAAACCTGATCATAAAAACTACCGCAGCTGCAAAGATCAGATCCTGCGCAATTTTCTTCACGGACTGCAACTCAAATTTCGACCAGAGCCCCAACAGGAAAAAAAGTTCAAATGGAAATAAATCGTCCTGTCCTTTCTGCATATTCGCTTCATCTTTACTTCGGCACTCAACTGTCACGCTCTCAGACAGAACCTGTCATTTTTATTTCCTTGCATAATCTTAAGAAGAGAGTATAGTGCCGCTCATTGAATTATATTAAGTAGGAGCAAATCCCCTTCAGGTAGTCCTCGTTAACCTCGTTGTTTCCCAAGCGTCGTTCGTTGCCGTCGAAGTACATGCTGATTACTTAAAACAGTATGGATTTTTTGTCGGAATTTTCTCACACACCAGGACCAAAAAATATTTTTGATATCCTTTTAAGCCTCACGGCTCAGTTCTGCAACCAGAACTCAGTGATAACTTTCAAGGCAACAAAAGCATCAGTTATGTGCAGAGGCTGAAAATCAGAAAGCCCAGCTGCTGCGCAAAGATATTGAGAATTTATAGCGAATCTTAACCCATACACCGGAAGAAAACCGGATTATTTTCATTCATAAATGATATAAAATTATCTGGCGGCATCATTAAAAGATACGCAGATCGAGGAACCAGGGAATGACCCCTGGCATCTCACCACGAAATACAATGGAGTATTATGAGTTTTAATGAGTTTCAGTTTCACCCCAAGATAAGCGCCGGCATTGCAGCCTGCGGTTATACAGCCCCCACCCCAATCCAGAAAGAAGCCATCCCATCAATCCTTGCCGGCCGTGACATGCTTGGCCTGGCTCAGACCGGTACAGGAAAGACAGCAGCGTTTGTTCTGCCCATACTGCAGCGACTACAAGATGGCCCCCGCAAAATAGTACGGGCTTTGATCGTGGCTCCCACAAGAGAACTGGCGGAGCAGATCCATGACAACATCTGTCAGATGGGCAAACAAACCGGCCTGCGCAGTGTTGTCGTTTACGGCGGCGTCGGCAAACAGCCACAGATAAGCAAAATCCGCTCAGGTGCAGAAATTGTCGTCGCCTGCCCCGGTCGGTTGCTTGACCTGCTGAATGATAAGGCTTTTAACCTGAGAGCTGTTGAAGTGCTGGTTTTAGATGAGGCCGATCATATGTTCGACAAAGGCTTCCTCCCGGATATCCGACGAATAATCAAACAATTGCCCACAAAACGTCAATCCCTGGTTTTTTCCGCGACCATGCCAGCAGGAAATTCGCCATCTGGCCGAAGATATTCTGTACAAGCCGGTGACGGTGCAGATCAACCACACTCTGCCGGCACCGACAATTTCCCATGAGCTCTACCAGGTAGCCAAAGCAAAAAAGACTTCGTTGCTGAAAAGCATCATAGCGAGAGCGAGACATGGCCTGTACTCTCGTCTTCACCCGCACCAAATATAAGGCCAAAAGCCTGGCACTGGTGCTGGAAAAGGCCGGCTTCAGTGCTACCTCGCTGCAGGGGAATCTTTCCCAGCAAAAACGGCAGCAGGCTATGGACGGTTTTCGCGACGGCACGTTCAAAATTCTGGTCGCAACTGACATTGCCGCCCGGGGTATCGATGTGCTCGGCATTTCCCATGTCATCAACTATGATGTGCCGGATACTGCCGAGACATACACCCACCGCACCGGCCGTACCGGCCGCGCCACACGGAGCGGGCAGGCTATGACCTTTGCCGATCGCGATGACAGCAAGATGATTTCTCTCATCGAGCGTAATCTTGGCAAAAAAATGAATCGTCAAGGCAACTCCTGCTGATTTTGCGGCAAACACCACAGAAGAAGACGCAGTTGAAAACAGAAGAGATAATTTCTCCCGGCAGACGCCGAGAGGCAAAAAACCGGCTGCCGCCACCCGTGGCAAAAGTCGACGCAGCAAGGCTTGTTCTTTTGATTTTGGAACAAGCAAACCTGTACAAAGATAATCGATTTTGTCTGGATATCCAGACTTCCAGTCGAAGTATCAAAGTGATGGTTCGGCTACATTAAAAAGGGTTCCACAGGAACCCAGCAAAAAGGAGTAGTACAAGATGGCTGAAGGAACAGTAAAGTGGTTTAACGATTCAAAAGGTTTTGGTTTTATTGAGCAAGATGGCGGCAACGATGTCTTTGTTCATCATTCCGCAATTCAGGCTCAGGGCTTCAAATCTCTTGAAGAAGGCGCACGAGTGACCTTCGAGGTTGTTGACGGCCCCAAAGGTCCTGCTGCTGCCAATGTTGTTCAGCAGTAAGAACTGAGTTCGACCACAAAAAGCCTCCGCACTCTGCGGGGGCTTTTTTTTACCCCAATGAATTTTTACGCCGAACACTAACCAATATCTAAGGAGAGAGTCTTGGCCAGAACAAATTATTCATACGAAAAACGACAAAAAGAACTCGCCAAAAAAAAGAAAAAAGAAGAAAAAAAACTGCGCAAGCAGGAAAAAAAGGCGGATCCTGCTGAGGAAAAAGAACTCCCTGTTTCTGTTGAAGAGTAACTCTTTCACCCTGCATTTCTTTTCCAAGAACACTCTATGCCATGGGAAGTTTCCTTTTGGCTTTTTTATGAGGACACCACCATGATTACCGCATCCAATATTGCCCTCTCCTATGGCAAGAGAATCATTTTCCAAGACGTCAATATTAAATTCACCCCTGGCAACTGCTACGGACTGATCGGTGCCAACGGTGCCGGCAAATCCACCTTTCTGAAGATCCTGGCAGGTCAGCTTGACGCCGATCGCGGTGAAATATCCAAAGGCCCCGGGCAGCGTATCGCCATGCTGAATCAGGACCAGTTTGCCTTTGACGAACACACCGTTTTCAATACCGTGATCATGGGCCACAAAAAGCTCTACAAAGTAATGGCCGCGCGTGAAGCCCTCTATGCCAAGGCGGATTTCACCGAAGAAGACGGTATCCTGTCTGGAGAACTGGAAGTCAAATTCGGTGAAATGAACGGCTACGAGGCAGAGGCAGAAGCCTCGGTGCTGCTCAAAGGATTGGGCATCCCGGAAGAAATGCGCCAGAAAAAAATGAAGGAACTCGACGGCAGCGAGAAGGTACGGGTACTGCTCGCCCAGGCCCTGTTCGGCACCCCCGATATCCTGCTGCTTGATGAACCGACCAACCAACTCGATCTGCAGACCATCAACTGGCTTGAAGATTTTCTCGCCCGGTTCAACAACACCGTGATCATTGTCTCCCATGATCGGCATTTCCTCAATCAGGTCTGCACCCATATGGCCGATATCGATTTTGGCAAAATCGAGGTTTATGTCGGCAACTATGACTTCTGGTATGAGGCCAGCCAGCTGCATTTCCGCCAAAAAGAGACCGAGAGCAAGAAAGCCAAAGCGAAAGCGGAAGAACTCAAAGAATTTATCAGACGTTTCAGCTCCAATGCGTCCAAGGCAAAACAGGCGACGTCACGTAAAAAACTGCTGGAAAAACTCACCATCGACAACATGCCGAATTCGTCGAGAAAATATCCCTACATTGTCTTCAAGCCCGAACGGCCCTGCGGTGATATCATTTTGGAGATCGAAGGACTCAGTAAAGAGGTGGAGGGGGTTTCCATGTTCAAAGACCTTACCCTCACTGTCAACAAAGGTGACAAAATCGCTTTCATCGGGCCGAACAGTCTGGCCAAAACCACCCTGTTCCAGATTCTCGCAGGAGAACTTGAGCCGGATGAAGGCAGCTTCCGCTGGGGAGTGACAATCAGCAGCGCCTATTTCCCAAAAGAAAACAATTCGTATTTCGATAATGATCAGCTTGATCTGGTCAGTTGGCTGCGCCAGTTTGCCCCACCCAAAACAGATGAGAGTTTTATCCGCGGATTCCTGGGAAAAATGCTTTTCTCCGGAGAAGAGGCGACCAAAAAAACGTCTGTCCTCTCCGGCGGCGAACGGGTACGCTGCATGCTCTCCAAGATGATGCTTTCCGACAGCAACGTCCTCATTCTTGATGAACCGACCAACCATCTGGATCTTGAGTCGATCACCTCACTCAATAACGGTCTGATGGCTTTTCCGGAGGTAGTACTCTTTGCCTCCCATGACCATCAGTTTGTGTCCACCGTGGCCAACAGAATTATAGAAATTACCCCGGACGGGATAATTGACATGCTGATGAACTTTGATCAGTATCTGGAAATGAAGAAAGCCAGTTTATCAGAAGACAACTCTTATATCACCCAACAGGCTGCGTAGGAAAAAGACAGAAAAACGACAGACCAGCCCGGCATTCAGATGAGCGCAGCCGGGCTGTCTTGGATGCACACAAACTACTTTTTCTTATCTTTTTTCTTTTTATCTTTCTTGTCCTTTTTTCCTTTTTTGTCTTTCTTTTTATCTTTCGTACTGCAAACAGATTCCCCGCAACATTTCTTTTTGGAATCTTTTTTCTTTTTGTCTTTCTTGTCCTTTCTTCTTGCTTTTTTCTCTTTCTTTTCCGACATTCTGCTTCTCCTTTTTTAAAATGAGTAAACGACCATCTCTTCATAGGGCTAACGATAGGTCTCCCAGAGAGTCATGTCTTATTCCTATCATCATCAAACAGTTCCCTGTCAAGAAAAGCACCACGCTTTCAGTTGATGCAGCAGAATAAAAATGATCTATGCCGATTAACATTGCGCATTGATATATGGTAAAAAATTGTCTACCCTGTGCATGAATAGAGAGTATTACAGAACCATTTTCCCGTCAGCCACGTCGGGAGGCAATCTCCTCAACAAGCTTTTCTCGCCAACCCTTACATCACAAGGAGGTTCTGATGCCGATCATCACCATTTCCCGCGGGAGTTACTATCACGGTAAATCAATAGCTGAAAAACTTGCCAAAAAACTTGGCTATTCATGTTTATCCCGGGACCAGATCGTTGAAAATCTGGACAAATTCCATCTGCCGGAAATCAAGCTGGTCCGAGGGCTCAATGATGCCTTTTCCGTGCTTGAACGTTTTCCCCATGGGAAAAAGCGTTTTAAGACAGCCATACGGTCAGCAATCCTCCAACATTTTCTCCCCGGCAACGTAATATATCACGGCCTTGTCGGTCACCATTTTGTCAGTGATATCTCCCATGTGCTGAAAGTCAGAATCATTGCCGACACTGAAAAAAGGGTTGCCGACGAGATGGCCCGGGAAAATATTCCCGAGGAAAAGGCGCAGTATATTCTCAAAAAAGATGACGAAGAACGCCGCAAATGGGGCATGTTTTTGTATGGCATCGACATAATGGACCCCGAAACGTATAACCTGATTATACGAATCGGTCATTTGTCCGAGGACGAGGCCGTCGATATCATTGCTAATGCCGTCGAACTGCCCTCTTTTCAGGAGACAACCGAATCAAAAGCGGCTCTGGCGGATTCGGCAATGCATGCTCTGGTCAGTGAGAAATTGTTTGATTTTCCCAATGCGGCTGTCACTGCAAAAAACGGCCAGGTGGCGATTTCCCTGAAGGTTCCCGAAGACCAACAACCGGTTATTCGTGACCGGATTAACCAGATGCTGGTTGATATTGATGGCATGAAACAACTTGACCATTCATTTCGACTCCTATTTTTAGGGAGCGTCTGTCCAGAATCGAAAATTTTTCTTCTAAATCGAGCAACGAAGGTTTGGAGAAAGAGGCCGTTTCCAGATGGGTACTAGGTAATAGCAATTCCGCTGTTTTATGTCCCAAGGTGCAGGCGCAATAGTCTGCATCTGGAAGACTCTTGCGCTTCTGATGTTGTCGATGCTTTTACTGCAGCAAATACCACCAGCAAAAAAGAAGCTGCCAAAATCCGCATACACACCTCAAACTGATAGAAATTGTTTATGAGAAATCTGGCATTCTACTAAATTTTACTGCCGGCCATTCTAAACGCATAAGACTCAGCTGAGTTTTAAAAAATTCTGAATCCCGGTAAAAATGATCTGGGCAGCAATGGCCGAGACAAAAAGTCCGGTAATTTTAGGCAGGATAACCAAACCTTGCTTGCCGATCAGGCGCTTGACACTGGTTGCAAGATAGAGGATTATTCCCATGGTGACTACGGCAAGAAACAGCGCCGCTCCGATGACAAATTTCTCCATAAGAGATCCGGCTTCGGCCCCCATGACCAGAAGCACACCAATAACACCAGGGCCCACGGTCATAGGCATGGCCAGGGGAACAACAGCAATGTCATGGTTGTTCCCCTGATTTGCCGTATCATTAGTACCCGACAGCATGGACAGAGCAGAAAGGAACAGGATGGTTCCGGCACCTATTCTGAAGGCATCCAGCGTGATTCCGAATAATTCAAAGATATATTTGCCAAAGAGATAGATCGTAAACGAACTGATCATTACCGCAACAGTCACTCTCATGGCAATCCGCTTCTTTTCAACATCCTGGAAATCCCGGGTGAGGGAAAGAAATGCAGAAAGCACAAAAAACGGCGTAAGGATAAAAAATATCTTCAAATAAAAGTTAATAAATGTCTGTAATTCCATGTTTTGTTCCAAGTAAATAGAGAGTACTTGTCTATCGGCCACATATAGCCAACAACCCTTTGCCGGTCAAGCCCAAAATTTGCTGACAAAAAATCAATAAATACGGTGAAATGCATGAAGATCGTCGATTTAACTCATCCTATAGCACCAAACATGCCGGTCTATCCCGGCACAGAACCGCCGAGAATTACAACCGGATGTTCCATTGATGAGATAGGATTTCTTGAAAAAAAAATCACCTTCTATTCACACACAGGAACACACATTGATGCCCCTGCCCATCTTATCAAAGGTCACAAAACTCTTGATATGCTGGCAATAGAGCATTTTTATGGACCGGCCTTACTGTTGAATTTTGCTAATTTCGCAGCCAAATCTATTGGCGTCAACCATTTAAAGCCATATCAGGACAAAATCAAAAATGTCGATTTTCTGCTGCTCCATACAGGCTGGAACCAATATTGGGGATCTGAGAAATACTTTACCAATTATCCTGTTTTGTCTCTGGAGGCAGCTCATTGGTTAAGCAGCTTTGGCTTAAAAGGATTCGGGTTAGACACTATCTCTGCCGATACAGCAGACAGCCAGAATTATCTTGTTCATAAGGCCCTGCTAGAAAAAAATACGATTATTATAGAGAACCTGACCAATCTCGCTGCCCTGCCCTGCGATCAATTTGAATTCTCCTGTTTTCCTACTGAGCTTTGCAGATGCCGATGGCTCACCAGTGCGGGCGGTTGCATTTCTTCCTAACTGACTAGATAATTCCATCAGAGTTCGAACGCAACAAACTATCGATAGACGACAGAGCGGGCTTAATGTTCACGATATATGCTACTATTCGACAACCGTTCGACACGTACTGATCAACTTGTCACACGACTAGTACATTCGGTGTAAATATCTGTACTCTGCCTACATATCAAGAGGTCATATATGAGTAAATTAATTCCCTCATGGGAAATGCTCAGTGAGCTGATCACTACACAAAGCAGCAGCCGAGTTAACACAATTTATTGAAACCCTCAGCCCATCTGAGACAGCAAGAGCCATCTCCCGTCTGGACGAAGAAGAGCAGCAAATGCTTTTCAGCCTTCTCAGCCCTGAAGATGCCGCTGACATGATCGAGGATATCCCGGATGCCCAGGCTGCCGATCTGGTGGAAGATATGCCATCAGCACAGGCGGCGGCCATCATGGAAGAACTCTCCAGCGATCATCTCGTCGATGTGCTCGGTGAAATGGATGAACAGGCCAGCCACGCAATTCTTGCGAAAATGGGCAAGGAAGACGCCAAAGAAGCAAGGATGTTGCTGGAGTACGATCCAAACTGTGCCGGCGGATTGATGATTTCCGAGTTTCTTGTCTATAAAACCGATCAGACCATCAAAGATGTCCTTAACGATCTTCAAATCAATCGGGACTGAATACATCGATTATCATGTGCAGTATTTTTATGTCGTTGACCAAAAAGAAAAATTGGTCGGCGTGCTGCGGATGCATGACATGCTGTTCCCTACCCGGGGAACCCAGCTCGACCAGATAATGCTTTCTTCTCCCTCTCAGTGTCTCCGACAAAGCCTCACTCAAGGAACTTGATGATTTTTTTGAGGAACATCATCTGCTCGGTGCACCGGTTGTGGATACGATGCAGGACGACTGGTTGGCGTCGTGCTGCCCAATGCCATTGAGGAAGCAATCAACAAACGAAAAACCAAAACTTTTCTGCGGCTGAGTGGTATTATCGGCGGCGAAGAATTCCGGACCATGCCCCTGCTCACCCGGTCCGGACGGCGGCTGTCCTGGTTGAGTATGAATATTGTCCTCAATATCATCGCGGCAAGTGTTATTGCCATGTATCAGGACACCCTTGCCGCAGTTATCACCCTGGCGGTTTTTCTGCCGATGGTCAGTGATATGAGCGGCTGTTCCGGCAATCAGGCGGTGGCGGTTTCCATGCGCGAACTGTCTCTTGGGCTGGTCAGGCCGGGTGAATTATTCTGGGTGCTGGCCAAAGAAGCGAAAGTCGGCATTCATCAACGGCATCGTACTGGGCCTGCTGCTTGGCGGTGTCGCCTTTTTATGGAAGGGAAATCCCTGGCTCGGAATCGTTGTCGGCGGCGCACTGGCAGCCAACACCCTGGTTTCCGTCACCCTTGGCGGCATGCTCCCTCTGGTGCTCAAAAAGTTAAAACTCGACCCGGCCCTGGTATCCAGTCCACTGCTGACGACAGTCACTGATATGTGTGGTTTCTTTTTCGTATTGAGTTTTGCCGCAGCAGTGCTGCCGCAACTTGGGGGAATGTAAGGCAAGCGATCGACCATAAAAAATACATCACTTTTTGCCGCTTGTTGAGTACCTTAGAAATTCATTTCTTGTTTGGCATAAATGCATTTCGTCAAAGTACTTATCCCCGCAAACACGTGGATTGAAACGAGTCCCGGCTTGTCTTCCCGTTTAACCGGGGTTAAAATATTAAAATCTCTATTGTAAAAGAGATGCAGGATCAGAATGTCAAACTGGATATTTTTTCAGATGTCTAACCTCTTGTTGAGATGGGAGATATGTTATGAGTCAAAAAAAAATACTGGTTGCCGTCGATGGTTCCGAACATTCCGACAAAGTTCTTGACACTGCCATAGAATACACAAAATTATCTCAGGGCAAAGGTGATACTGGTTTATTGCCATAAAAAATTCCCGACTCTTTTGGGAGAACCTCTGCGAAACGATACTATTTTCACTATCCTGCAGAACGCAGAACAGCTCATTGCTCCCTTTAGCAAACGGCTGCGGGAAGCAGGAGTTGATTTTGAAGAACGATTAATGGAAGAACCGGCCGGAGCAATGATACCCAATGTTGCGAAAATCGAGAACTGTACCCTGATCATTATGGGGTGCCGAGGGCGCACCAATCTGGAGGGACTTCTGCTTGGCAGTGTAACAAATAGAGTACTGCATACAGCTCCCTGCTCGGTTCTGGTCGTGAAATAAGCATAATTTGCGAGAATTGCTGCTCACCGGACCACACCAGGAAGTTGGACAAGGGCTTTTGAGTAAATCATGACAGGTATCTGGGAAAAAATATGGGTCTGCTGGACGATAAATAATAAAATTCTTGGTCAACTTGAACTCGGCAGATCACGGGAAGAAATTTTTAAAGATCTTTCAGGTAAAGCCCCCCAGGATTCGGCAAAATTCGCTTATTGCCTGGCCAGTATCCCCCACCCGGGGCTGCGGCAGAAGTATCTGAAGCATAATGCTCTATTGTTTATCCTTCTCTTAACCCAGGCCGGTCTCTCTCTGGCTTCGGAATGGCCCATTGATTTTCGCCAATCGACCATTTTTATCGTAATCAAGATTCTTGTCCCCATTGTTTTTTCCTATTTTGTCTACCACTTTCACGGGGGCGTTTATCGGCTCCTTGGTATATGGTCCCTCATTGACCTGGCAGAATCCCTCTTACTCTTCAACTTTACTACCGGAGCTGGACTCGCCAAGGTGATCGTCTTAACAAATATCGTTGGTCTTACTTTTTTTCTTGCCAGAAAGGTGTTTCCAAACCTCAGAATTATCGGCCCCAGACAGGACGGACAAGGGCGATATCTCCTGTGACCTTCCAAGCCCTTTACCTTTTGGGTCTCTTTCATGGAAACTTTTGGCAACACTGCCATATTTAGTTGCCGACCAGGCAGCCGATATTGCCAAAGGTTTCGCTCCATCCTTTCCCAATTACTTCCCACAATCACTGCAATATCAAAGAATTGCAACTTTCTCCACCATGCCTCGTCGTGTGGTGCAGTATTTGCATAAACCCATCCTGTTTATCAGCAATGCCTTGACGTTACGACCAGGTGATGTTCCTGGAAAATGACGGTTCAAGGTAAAATATCTTTTATAGGGGAGGAGTTAGATGTCGCAAATACAGAAAAACATGCCCGTCTTTATCATGAGCGGCGTGCTCCTGATTTATGGTCTCATCGCCAATTCAGGTGCGCTTTTACCAATGATGAAGTATCTGCATACCCATAAGACCATGGATATGCAGGTTGTAATGTGTCTCGTAATCGCCGGAATAGGAATTGTCGGCGCACTCATTAACAGTTTTAAAAAACCAGGTACCACCCTCTTCGACCGATTTTTTCTCCAGCCTCTGGGGGGCATCATCCTTTTGTTGCTCCTGGCCATGTTTATTCGCTGGTATGCAGAGCCCATGGTCAAGATCTGGAGCAAGGCCCTTGAACCATCCCTTGGCTTTGGAATTTACAAGGTGCTTAACCTCAATTACGTCATACTCGGGCTGCTGGTTGGCGTGATTGTCACTAATACTTTTGGTATTCCGAAATTTGCCGCACCTGGTGTTAAATGTGCCCGTTTCGTCCTGAAAATGGGCGTTATCATGCTCGGCGCACGGTACAGCTTTGCCGAGCTTGCCAAGTTGGGAATCTACAGTGTCTGGCTGATCGGTATTTTTGTCCTTGGAACCGTTTTTTTGGTGCTCTGGCTCGGGAAGATCTTCAAGCAACCCAAGACCATGACCGGTGTCCTTTCCGCCGGCATGGGCGTCTGCGGTGTTTCCGCAACAGTCGCCGTGGCTCCGGTTGTCAAAGCAAAGAGTGAAGAGATGGCCTATACCATCGGCACTATTCTCTCTTTTGGTATTATCTGCATGTTTGTTTTTCCAACAATTGGCAAAATGGCGGGCATGAATCCCGTGCAGTTCGGAGCATGGGCCGGCACCGGTATCCTCAACTCCGCCCAGGTTGCCGCCGCCGCCCTGGCCTTTAATGCCGTGGATATCAAAACTTTGAAAGTTGCCGAAATTTTCAATATTACCCGCGTTCTGTTTCTTCCCATTATCGTCCTGGTTCTGGCCACCTGGTTTGGCAAGGAAAGCGGCCAGAAACTGACCTTTAAAACAGTCGTCATCGACAAGTTTCCAATCTTTATTCTTGGTTTCCTGTTGCTCTTCGGTCTTTCTTCAGCTGGTCTTTTTTCACCACCCCAGCATTATAAAGGAAAGTTCATAGATGTCAGCTACAACGACAGAACCCAGATAACCGACGAAGAGTGGGTCACTCTCGATCACGCCTTAAAGGATGGCAAAATAACCGGACTGAATGAAGCCCAGATGGCGGCAGTCGAGGATCTGCACAGACAGCGGCAGATTGCCGGAAACTTTAATGAAAGAGATGATAAAAAGCTCTTTGACAGAGTCGGCAGGGACCGCATGACGGAACTCGAAAGTATCCTTTCCGCTGCCAAGGCTAAACAGATCCCCCTTGATGCTGATGTTAAGGCAGTGATCCAGCATGCCATTAAACAGGTACATAAGAGCTCGAAAACCGTAACCGTCTTGACCGACTGCATGATCTGGTTCTTTGCCTTTGGTTTGATCGGCCTGGGCATGCAGATCACTAAAAAAGCTATTTTTCAGGCAGGCGGCTGGCCGTTGATTATCGGCGGTATTTCAGGTATAGCTAAGGCGACACTCTCGTTCTTTGTCGTTCTCTGGCTCGTAAAAGATGTTGTCTTAAGTTGATGGGGAGGTACTATAGTGAGTGAGAAAAAAACCATAGAAACCGGCGATGCCGGCAAAGGTCAAACGGTAATTTCAGATAATGCAAATACCGAAGAATTAGAAGAAAGAGCCCTGTCAGTCTTCAACAGTGAAAGAAATGAGGACCTGACCGCGCTGGTATTATGTCTGGCAACCACCTTTATTGTGCTGCTGTTTACCAAATGGCTCGTATAAACAGCACCTGTTGCTTTTATGAAAGGTGTCGTAAGTATATTCTGCAATGAATGCACGACACCTTTCTTTCCATACCCCACCGTATTTACCATTTTTTAGCCTGCTGACTACGGTGGTTTTTTTTCTACCCAGAGTTACTGCCAATGTTTTCAAATGTCTTATTATGTACACATGGTTCTGCCGGGGCCAAAAGAGCGGAAGAGTACGTATTCACTCATCTGCTGCCCAATTTTCCGGCCGCCCGCCTGACAATACTCACCATTGTTGATAAAGACTGGAGCATCATGTCCAGTGACGATTGGTTGAACACCTCGACCACCAGAACCCAGTTCAAAGACTATGTTGATGAACAGTTGGGACGGGAAATTGGCGAAGACTGGCAGCGCATTAAAGGCGAGTTTCCCCTGGCTGACCAGGCAAAATTTATGAAAGTTGTCGGAGGAATCGAAGAAACTATCGCAGAAGTTGCAGAAAAAATTGGTTGTAAACTGATAGTTCTTGGGGCTTACAGCAAAAAGCCGAACCGATTATTCTCCGTAAAAATGACTCCGGGCCTCGCCGCAACCCTGTCTAATGAACGGCTCCATCCCCTGCTGCCCTGTCCTATTTTAACGGTACCGTGATCCTGTATGCGAAAAGAGTATGATCTTAACCTGCCCGTGCGGGGAAAAACACAGCAGCTTTCTCTTACCCATCTCCTGTCCGTAGAAACACTCATAAGACTCAACCCCCACTGGATAGTCGAAAAGCTGACGGCAGAAAAGAATACCTTTACGGCGGCATTGAAAGATCACGAAACGGAGCAGGCCTTTCAACTGAACGGCTGCCTCGTCATCTACTGACCCGAAGACCCTGGAACTTGGCCTGCAGCAGGGTGACTACCAGAAGGTCTGCCTTTTCGCAAAAGATAACGTTTTCTGGGCTGAAGTCTGCTACAGATCCGGACAAGAAGAGCCCAGCGAAGCAGTAGAGCGCCACGCTGTACTGTGGATCAGGAGTATTAAAGAATATCTTCGGATGTATCTTACCAACACTCCGAACACAATTTTCTTCCGATTTATCATGAACAGGATAATTCTCAAGATGACCCCGTCTCAGCGAAAGATCTCACTCATGCTCATCAGGCTTACAGTCGTGGAAATTTTTGTTATCCTATTGATAGTGGTCGGATATGTGATTTTTGTACTCAAGCCCCTTGGCTCCCCGTAAAAGTAATGGAGCCATACGTTTCCCGTAGATGAGGACAGCATGGACCCGCTCTCGCCAGGTGAACACATAGATACCTATAGGATCACAGCGATACTCCATGACGGCGAGATGGCCCGTGTATATAAAGCCTCTGATCTTTTCTACCCTGAAACAGTTGCCCTCAAAATTCCCCTGGATGATATCCTCAACCGTCCCATCCTCTACTACCAGTATCAGAACGAAGAGTGCATCGGCAGGTATCTGAACCATGACCGTATCGTCAGATTCCTGCGCAGGGACCGATCCGGCATCTATCTGGTCATGGAATATATCGACGGGGAAGATCTCAGGGTGCAGCTGAATAAAAAGCGTAAACTACCCCTTGCGACCGCCTGCAAATATATACTGCAAATTGCCGAAGGCATCGAATACCTCCATTCGAAATCCATAATTCATCTCGATTTAAAACCCGAAAATATCATGGTCACACCCGACAATGATATTAAAATTCTCGACTTTGGTCTGGCCAATCATTTGACCCATGATGATTTGCTGGCCAGCGACCTGCAAGGGCCAAAAGGCACACCGTATTATATCGCCCCGGAACAGATCTGCGGGCGCAGAGACTATAAGGAGAGTGACATATACAGCCTCGGCATACTCTTTTATGAGATGCTTACCGCACAGCTCCCCCATGATCGCTCCAAAAAACTTTCCAGGGTCAGGGAGCGGATCAAACGGGATCCGATCCCTCCACGTTATTATGACCCGACTATTCCGCCGTCCATTCAACAAATTATTCTCAAAACATTGGCGAGAAGACCAGAAGAAAGATATCGGAAAATCGCTGAATTCATTTTCGATTTGACCAATCACAACACCTTGCCAATATCCGTGCTGGGTGAACTCGTCACCAAACCGCTGCCTTTTCTGTGGTTTTTTAATTTTGCCGGATGCTCACTTATAGTTGACGACAGCCAGAAGGCAGACCAGGTGAAACAGACAAGTGACCGGCAGATTCTGGGGTGCATCATTGACCACGATCATGCAGACCTTGTCATCGAGCAGGTGAAACGCGAAGTTCTCCTACGGGGCGGCGCGATAACGCTGCTGGTATCAACCGAAGAAGCTGATAGCGAGAGTCTTGTGAAATACAGTGTGGAAGTGGAAGGCAAGGCTTTCAGCAAAAGACTGGACCATTATATCGCCACTCTGAAAAGATACAACCTCGAGCCTATTCTGCGTATCAAAGAAGGGGAGGCGAGCGAGGTTATAACAGAAACAGCCCGGCAAATTTGTGCGGATACCATCATTCTCGGCCCACCCCGATCCCCGAAAGGACTGGCTGCTATCTTTGGTGGATCGACCATCCAAAAGGTCATCAAACACGCCACAGCCAAAGTGATTATCGCCGATGCGGTATCGCCGGCAGCACCGCCATTTTTTTCCCACCATGATGAACTCAGCGAGGGGCTGCTCGCAGAAATCGATCTTTTTCTGACCGATACCTGGGTGCACCATCTCAACTGGTTTTCCGCAACGTCCCATGGCCTGCTGGACGGTTCTCTACAGCACGGACAAGATGATGGGGCGACATGTCATTTTGAAAGATGGCTGTCCAGGCTTCCGCAAGCGTCACAATGGGTGGAGCTGACAGCAGATGTTGCAGAATCCCATAGAAAATTTCACCAGGCTGTTTTAGAAATGGCGGAAACGGCTGAAGACGACGACCTTCCCAAAATGATTAAACTCTATCACCAAAAAGCCATGCCTCTGTCTGCAGCGTTTAAAGAAGGACTCCAGAAGATCAGCAGGCAACTCCGGTCGCAGCATCAGGATGCACCGGGTGTAAAAAAAACATGAGACTTGCTGTTTTTTCTGATATACACGGCAATATTGAAGCCCTGCAGGCTGTTGTCAGCGACTTTCAACAACAACGGATTGATCGTTTCGTCTGTCTCGGAGATCTCATTGGCTATGGGCCAAATCCCAACGAATGTATCGACCTCGTGAGGTCGCTGCCCAATGCTGTCATACTTTTAGGCAATCATGATGCAGCAGCCACCTGGGACACGACACCTTACGGCATGAGTAAGGCGGCACAACAGGTAATCTTCTGGAGCATGGAGACGCTGACAGAAAAAAATTTATTGTTTCTTAAAGGTCTTGAACCGATACGGGTGATGGGAGATATGGTGTTCTCCCATGCCAACCCCTATAACCCCAAGGCCTGGCGCTACGTTAATTCCCGCAAATATGCGGCACGGACCTTCGCCAAAAGAGGAGAACGGCTTGCCTTTATTGGCCATACCCATCAACCTCTGATAATTACCCAAAAAAGGTTTTTCCGCATCTCATTTGCAGAACCTGAACCATCTTCAGTGTATACTGTCAACGGCAGGCGGCGACAAATTTTTAACTGCGGGAGCGTTGGTCAACCGCGGGACGGCAATCCCATGGCCTGTTATCTTGTTTACGATACACGCCTGCAGCAACTTACCTATCGTCGGGTACATTTTGATCACCAGCAAACTGCAGCTAAAATTATTAGCTGCAGGATTACCCGCCTATCTGGCAAAACGGCTGGCTAAAGGAAAATAGCACATGAAGCTGTCTTTTGAAAAAATCAATCTGCGAAAAAAATTCCTGCTGCTCTCATCCATAATTATGGTGGTCTTTGCCCTCGTTCTTTCCGGCGTCTATTACGGGTACATGAAGAAAATCGTGGTGCAGGACGCCCTGGAGAAATCGAGACTCATCCTGCAGGAAGTCGAAGCAATCCGGAGCTATGTGATAGAGGAACTCCGCCCCAAAATGTATGAGCTACATGGCGATGAAAGTTTTATTCTTGAAGCAATGTCCACGACCTACGTCAGTATGCGAATTATGCGGCTGTTTCAAGAAAAGATGGAGGGCTATACCTATCGCCGGGTTTCGCAAAACCCCCGCAACCCTGACAACGCCACCAATCAATGGGAAGACGAGATGTTTGACTGGTTCGAGGCTGACCGGGACCGTTCCTTCTGGCAGGGTCAGGTCAACAGCGAGAAAGGTTCATCTTTTATCAGCATGATTCCTGATTATATGGCAAAAGAGTGTTTGAGCTGCCACGGTGACCCAAAAGATGCACCCCGCTCAATGGTCGAAAAATACGGCGACTTCGGTGGCTTCCGGTTTGCTGAAGGTGATCTGGCCGGCTTAGATTCCGTGTCTATTCCCATCACCAAACCTTTGGCCCGCCTGGCCAGGCTCACCGGTGTTATTTTTGTTGTCACCCTGGGCGGCTCACTTGTACTGCTTTTTGTTATTAATTTTCTTTTTGATAGACTGGTGGTCACCCGGCTTGCCGGAGTTATCGATTCGTTGCAGGATAATCCCCATACCTTCAGCCGCCCGGGACAAGAACAGCAAAGTGAACAAAGCGGACAAAGCCCCCAGGACCCTACAGCCGATGAACTCGACTCCCTCCAGGCCTCTTTTCGTTCTCTGAGCAGATATGTGCGAACTGCCAGGCGCGGTGACAATCTTCAACCCAATTTTATCGGGCCGTATGCCATCGTCAAACCGATCACAACCGGGGCGATGTCGTGGCTGTACCAGGGAATTCACAGTGAAAACCGGACAGAGGTCCTGCTCAAAATTCCGTTTAATAATCTCTACGCCAACCCTCTCTACCGGGCATGTCTGCAGACCGAACTGAAAATCATGCAGAACTGCAGCCATAAAAACCTGCCCAAAGTCAAAGAACGCATCAATGATATTCTGGTCCTGCACTCTCTTCCCGGTGCCAAGTTTATGGAGAGTAAAGAGCCTTATAAAAAGAACGAAAAAGCTGCCATCTCCATCTTTATGCAGATATTCGATCTGGTCGCCTATCTGCATACAAATGAAATTGTCCATCATGATCTGCGACCAGGAAATTTCTTCATTAGCCCCGAGGCATCGCCGGTGCTTATCGACCTGGGTCTTGCCAATTGGCAGAAGCTGCCCGATACTATTTTTGCTTCAGGCATAGGGCCCCAGGGTGACTTCAGATATATGGCCCCGGAACAGATAAACGGGCTGCGGGGTGATCCACGCAGCGACCTTTACTCACTGGGGGTCATGCTGTTTTTCGCCTACACCGGTGAATTTCCCCACAACAGGTCAGCCGCATTCGCTTCAGACATGGCTCAGCGCAAAAGGCAAGATTGAAAACAGTATTATCCAACATAAGAAATTACCAAAAGGTCTTCTTCCGATCATCAAAAAATCCCTGGCTTATGACCAAAACGCTCGATACCAGTGGGTAGAAGACATGCGGGATGACTTCGCGGCATATTCCCGGTGATTTTATGTTCAAGGAGAACGCATGACCGCAAAGGGAACAAAACCAGGCCTTGAGCAGGGCAGATACACAAGCCTGCAAACAAAATTCCTCTTAGGTCTGGCAGCTATTCTGGTATTTTTTTCAGCACTTGCCTCAACAACAATCTATTACTTTCAGAAAAAATCCCTGGAAGACGAAGCGTACCAGAAGACGGAACTGGTCATGACGGCGATGGCCGCCAATCGCAGCTATGTCAGAGAGGAACTGCGCCCCCGAATGTATGCCGAATTGGGGCAGGATGCCTTCATCCTCGAAGCTATGTCGTCCTCCTATATCAGCAGAAAAGTCATGGAACGCTTCAATCAGGATCTCCATGACTTTATCTATCGCCGCGTCGCTGTTAATGCGCGCAACCCCGATTACGAGGCCGATGTGCGGGAGATTGAAATGATTCGGTATTTTGCCGACAACCCGGCTATTGAGGAGTGGCAGGGCATTATTGAACAGGACGAACATCGCTACTTTATGCGTTATCGACCGGTATATTCGGAACAATCATGCAGTCACTGCCATGGCCGCCCGGAAGACGCTCCAAAGGAGATTCTTGAGCTTTATGGCAAGGAACGGGGGTTTTACCGGGATGTTGGCAATGTGTATGGAGTCATCAGCGTCGGTCTGCCGGTGGACTTGAATTTATTAAAAATAAAAGAAATTGCCCTGACGGTTTTTATGGGAGTCATTCCGTCGATTCTCTTTCTTTACGCAATTATCAGTATCTTTTTCAACAGGGTTATCGCCCAGAACCTCAACAATCTGCTGAACATTTTCCGCACCAGCCTGAAAGATGAAAAAAGAGTACCCGTCAGAACAGCCACGGCACCGGTGGACGAGATCAGGGCACTCACCGAAATGGCTCAGCATATGGCCGACGATCTGCAGGAAAATCGCGAACAACTTGAGCGCTATGCAGCAAAAATCCTCCAGAGCAAAGAACTGCTGCAGTCGGTATTTGACGGAATCACCGACCCGGTCGTTCTCATCAACGACCAGGGTAAAATAAAAAATGTCAACAAGGCCTTTTTAAGCCGATATGCAGTGACCCTGAACCAGGTTCTGGATTATTCAATCACCGATCTCCCCTTTGCCGGCCAGTGCCCCCTGATGGCCTGCGGCGATATTCTTGATTCCATAGCCAATAGTCCCATTAGCCGTCAGATTACCATGGAAAACGGGGCGATCTATCTGGTCTACTTTTACCCTATATGCGACGAAAAGGGTTTAACGGGAAGCACCGTCTGTTATGTGAAGGATATAACCGACCAGAAACGATTGGAACAACACATTCAACAGACCGAAAAAATCGTCTCCATGGGCCAGCTCGCAGCCGGGGTAGCCCACGAGATCAATAATCCACTCGGGGTCATTCTCTGCCATATAGATCTCATCAAAGATGACCCAACTTTGTCAGCGGAGGCCAGAGCGGATCTTGAAATTATCGAAAAACATGCTGGAAACTGCCGGACAATTATTGCCGATCTGCTTAATTTTTCCCGGCAGCATGCATCTGTCAAAGAACTCTCTTCCATCAATAATATTATTCAGGAGGTTGTGCAGATTGCGGCAAATCAGTTTCAACAGCAAAACATCACTATTGACCTTGATCTTGATGACACGATTCCGATGATCAGGCTTGATGTAGACAAAATGAAACAGGTCTTTTTTAACCTGCTGCTCAACAGTGCCCAGGCAATTGAGGAAAATGGCTATATTCTATTGATCACCAGGTATGATCAGGTGCATGAAACCATTACCCTTACCGTCGACGATAATGGCTGCGGAGTCCTTCCGGAAACGGCTGAGAAAATCTTTGATCCATTTTTTACAACCAAAGACCCCGGCAAGGGTACCGGGCTGGGGCTATCGGTAAGTTATGGGATAATCAAGGATCATAATGGAGATATTACCGTGGAAAGCATCCCCGGCAAAGGATCCCGTTTTATCATAACACTCCACCCAGATGAGGATATTCATGGCTAAAGATTGTCTGCTCATAATCGACGATGAACAGGATATGCGCAATGGACTGAAGAGAATGCTGGGTCGAAATATCGACGACCTTGAAATACTCACTGCCCCCGACGCTGAGAGCGGACTCCTTAAAATTGAAGAATTCCCCGTCGATATGGTGCTGCTTGATATTAAAATGCCCGGGATGAGCGGCCTGGAACTTCTCAAAAAACTCGGCACAATTGCCCCCTGGCTGACAGTTATCATGATGACCGGATTCGGCAGTATTGAAACCGCCGTGAAAGCTATCAAACTTGGGGCCTATGACTTTATTACCAAACCATTTAATAAGGATGATATCTGTCGGATTATCCGTAAAAGTATTGAACGAAAACGATTAATCCAGGAAAATTATTTTTTAAAACAAAAGGTAGGTGACCTGGCCGGGCTAACCGAATTTATCGGCCAATCCGAACCGATGCGCGACTTCCTGAAAAAGCTGCGCACGGTGGCGAGATCGAATTACACGACCCTGGTGCAAGGGCAATCCGGTACCGGCAAGGAACTGACCGCCCGGGCCCTGCACAATCTCAGCGCCAGACGTGATAAACGGCTGGTCATGGTCAATTGTCCCGCCATTCCCGAGCATCTTCTGGAAAGCGAGCTTTTTGGTCATGTCCGGGGGGCATTCACCGGCGCCAACCATGACCAGCCAGGACTTTTTGCCGAAGCGGACGGGGGAACCCTCTGCCTGGACGAGATCGGTGACATCCCGATTACAGTACAAAGCAAACTGCTTCGGGTGCTGCAGGAGCAGGAGATCAAGCCGCTTGGCGCAACCAGAACAGAGAAAATCGATGTTCGGGTAATAGCACTTACCAACCTTGATCTTGAAGAAATGATCAGGCAACGGACATTTCGTGAGGACCTGTTTTATCGGCTCAACGTGGTCTCTCTCCGCACTCCGACCCTGAGGGAAATTATTGATGACCTCCCACTGCTTGTCAACCATTTCACCAGTCAGGTCTGTCAGGAACTTGACCTCCCGGAGAAACACTTCAGTCAACGGGCAAAAAATGTCTTGATGGGCAGACCCTGGCCCGGAAACGTCCGCGAACTGCAGAATGTTGTCCGGCGGGCAGTGATGTTCTGCATGTCGGATGTGATCGACGTCGCAGATATAGAGAGTATTGAGAATCTCAACAAAAAAGATAGAGCCGATTCAGAATATCCTGATCATAGCGGCAAAAATAAAATCATTGCCTACAAAGTTGCCAAAGAACAGGTCCTCGACGATTTCACCATTAAATATTTATTACGGCTGCTGTCTGAAACCGGCGGAAATGTTTCGCAAGCTGCAGAAATCTCTGGACTGACCAGAGCCGCTCTCCAGAAGATCATGCGGCGGCGCAATATCAACGCGGAGGAATATCGCTTAAAGGATGGAGAGTCAGCATTGAAGCGATGACATCGGTTGCATATGTTCACCACATGAACTGAGAATGCTTCTGTCTGCAATTTGAGAAATCCTACCTGAACCTGAGCTCCCCCAACTGGCTCATCTGCTGCACAATCCAACGGATTCGGCTTTTAATATATGGACTTGGCGGATCGGCTTTATACTCCCGCGGATTGGGTAAAACAGCAGCAAGGGCAGCTGCCTGGGTTTTTGAAAGAGTTTTGGCATTTTTTTTAAAATAAACCCGTGAAGCCGCCTCAGCGCCATAGATCCCATTGCCCATTTCAATGCTGTTCAGGTAGACCTCCAGAATGCGTTCTTTACTCCACAAAATTTCGATGAGAACGGTAAAATAGACCTCAAACCTTTGCGAACCCAGCTTCTACCTGGCCATAGAAATACATTTTTGGCAGTCTGTTGAGAAATAGTACTGGCGCCCCGCAATCGTTTTTTTTCCTTTTTTGCCTCCTCAACGGAACGTTCAATGGCTTTGAAGTCAAAGCCAAAATGGCTCATAAAATTTTGATCTTCACTGCAAACAACAGCTAAAGAAAGATTTTTCGAGATCTCGTTAAAAGGATACCCAGCTGTGCTGCAGTTGCAGTTTTTTTCCTGCCGACAGTTGCTCTCCGGAACGAATCAGCATGAGCGGTGTTACGGGCACGGGAACATAACGGAATAACAGGACAAAAAAGACCGAAATTCCGACAAATCCGACCACTGCTTTGCAAAGAATCCGATATAATCTTTTGCCCGGCTTATTACCCCATCAGTTGTCAAAAAGAAGACTGCTCAGCAAGAAAAAAGAGAACCACTGTTAATCACCTCACCGTATCTCCGGCAGAAAAAACTTCCTTGAGGATGCTGCCCTGCTCCAGGTTGCTTAACAGCCAATTGAACCACTTATCTATCGAATCATCTGTCAGTGGCAAGGCAAAGCCCTGCCACTCCAATGGCAGGCCAGGTAATAAACCATGAATAGTCGTCACAATATCCTTATCGCCAAGCAATTCCTGATTACAGCAATAAAACGACAAGATATCTGCAAGGTGGATGGCATGGGCAAGACCTTTGTCATTGGCTGCCTCGACCGGTCGATGATGATACGCAACTGCAGTGACTAAATTTTCCGGGAAGAACCATTTCCTCAATAATTGACCACCCAGGATATCATGGGTAAAAGAAAACATCTCAAGTTCATCATGGAGCGTATCCTCACTGCTCAATGTTGCCATCCAGCGCTCAGGTGCATACTCGTCGGCAAAAGTTTCAATCATGATCAGCTTGCCAATATCGTGAATCAGGCCGCCCATAAAGGCGATGTCGGCTGCAATGCCCATCTCCTGGGCAATAAGCCTGGCGGCCATACCGCAGACAAAGGAATGTTCCCAAAACTTATCGACATAAGGTTTGTGCTTTCTGGGCAAATTGCTGAACGAGTTGATGAGTGCCTTGGCGATGGCAATTCGCTGCACCTCGTTAAAGCCCAGGATAACCACAGCCATCTTAATTGAATCGACTTTCTGAGGACGCCCGAACAGCACGGAATTAGCAATTTTAAGAATGGTTAAGCAGAGGGATTGATCGGAGTGAATGGTCTCGACGACATCTTTCACAGAACAATCGGGATTGCTGGTAACGTTCATTAATCTCGTTACGGTTACAGGTAAAACTGGAAACGAGTCAATGTGCTGCTTGATCAATTCAGATCTTGTAGGTTTCATGCGCTGGTTCCGAGAAGAAGTTCCTGTCACTATAATGCATCACCGGCTTTTACGTTTTCCCGTGTATGGTTTACACCAACTGCCATTTATAGCCTATAATAATTTTCGATCTATAGTACCACTATCTGGAAAAAAAACCGAAATCCGGCTCAGAAAAGTCTCCATTAACCCATCAGGCGGCCCGTCGACCTAAGGCGGGGTATGGAAGCGTTGGATCACGCGGCGGGTCTTCATGATCATTGTGTGCAGGCAATGTTTCGCAAGGCGTCAACTGCAGCATTATACCAACCT
Organism: uncultured delta proteobacterium; assembly: GCA_963806525.1. GTDB lineage: Bacteria > Desulfobacterota > Desulfobulbia > Desulfobulbales > Desulfocapsaceae > Desulforhopalus_A. Next base: position 111,956 of record CAWDYJ010000027.1, on the reverse strand, counting down.
TCAGCAAGGCTTCCCGCAGTGCAGTGTTAATCGGTAGTCGTTCTGTGCCGAGATCAGGGTGCAGGGTTGTGATGCGCAAGCCAGCGTCAACAAAAAGCGGCATAGGGATATCAGGATCATCGATGGTCACAGGGAGAAGGCCTGCACCGCCCGCTTCCTTCATGATCCGGCACATTGCCAGGCGAAAAATCCCGTCACGATCCCGATTACCGGCAAACCCAAAGAGTCTGCAGACAACCGCCCGGTATGGATATTGAGTGCAACCCAAGAGACCAGTATCTGCGTAATCGGAACGATACAGGATGCAACGTTTATCATTTTCGTTTTTCTCCAGTCGCTTCAAAATAAGCTCAGCCTGGAAGGTTCGAAATAACTCGAATGCCAGAGGAATGCACTCCAAAACCGTTGCCTCAACCTTTTCCGACAAACAGCAATGGCCGCAGCCTTGCGGACAGGCAAGCCCCGACTTCCCGGCAAATCCGGCCACCGCTTTATCTAACTCCCGGTACAGTTCCAAAACCTGGTACGCCAGTGCTTGAAGCATAAAGAAATAACCGTCATTGGTAAAATGTGTAAAAGCCCAATCACTTACGGGCGAGAGTCTGCCCCGTGGGCCAGAAGAAGAGAAGCTGATTAAATGATTCCAGCAAGAAAAGCAAGAGCTATCACGCTTGGAAACTTATCTCCCTCAAGAAGACCTAACTACCTAATTGCTCAAAAAAATTACAATGGACATCCTGGTGTTGACATTGCAGGATCTATCCCCGATACTATTGTCTAAATAGTATTTTTGGTCGTTTTCCAGATTAAGAGGAGGAATATATTGTGAAGACAGCCTATTGGTTGCAGGGTGGTGGATGTGGAGGAGATACCTTTTCCTTTTTAAGCAGTGAATATCCAAATGTCGTTGAGCTCTTTCGCACCCTGAACATTCAACTGCTCTGGCACCCTTCACTTTCCAACATTTCCCCTGACAATCATGAGCTGCTTCATCGAAAAAATTCTTACCGGAGAGCAACGACTGGACATACTCATCGTCGAAGGATCAGTTATCTGCGGGCCGGCAGGTACCGGGATGTTCCATACAAAAGCCGGCAAACCCAAAAAAGAACTCATCTACAGCCTCGCATCGCAGGCCCAGGTGGTCATGGCGGTAGGAACCTGTGCCTCTTTTGGCGGTTTTGGCTCTGATGACGCCATTGAAGCCACAGGACTGCAGTTTATCAAAAAAGAACGGGGTGGTTTTCTCGGAGAAGATTTCATCGCCAAATCCGGCCAGCCTGTAATTAATCTCGCGGGCTGTCCCTGCCATCATGATGTTATTGCCGGTGCAATAATTTCCGTTGCCAATGGGGTCATTCTTGAGCTGGATAAATACCAGCGTCCTCTCGAGTGGTACGGCACTACGGTTCATCAAGGCTGCACCCGAAATGAATACCACGAATACCGGGTGGAAGAATCTGACTTTGGTGAGATGGGCTGCCTCTTTTTTCATATGGGCTGTGCCGGACCGCTGGTACCGGGCCCCTGCAATAAGTTGCTCTGGAATCAACATTCTTCAAAACCAAGAGTGGGAGTACCATGTTTTGGCTGCACAGATCCCGAATTCCCAAGGGCCACATCATTTTTTCAAACCCCCAATATCGAAGGAATACCGCTCTCTCTGCCCATGGGAGTCAACCGCGCTCATTATATGGTTTATAAAGGCATGGCTGCTGCTGCGGCACCTGAGCATCTTAAAAACCGCAAATCAAAAGTTTAATCGATAAAGTACTTAGAAGGACAAAATCAGCATGGTTACGACATTAAAAGGAATCAACATTCCTCTGAATAGAGCTGAAGGTGATCTTGAAATCAAGGTTGAGATTGAAGATGGTATTATCACCGAGGCATGGAGCGCCGGCACTATGTTTCGTGGTTTTGAAAACATGATGCGCGGACGTGGAGCACTGGATGGCCTGGTGATGACCCCGCGTGTCTGCGGTATTTGCAGTCTCACCCACCTCACCGCTGCGGTTGAGGCTCTTGGATGCAATCGCCGGCGTTACTCCTCCCGATAACGCTCGCCGCCTGCGCAATCTGGCCCTGATGGTCGAAACAATACAGAGCGATGTCCGCCAGGCATTGTTGATGTTTATGGTCGACTTTGCCAACCGGGAGGCATATCAAGACCATCATCTGGGAGTCAGAGGCAGCAGAAACGCTACAGCCCTCTGGAGGGAAATGCGGCAATCGAAGTCATTCGGGAAAGCAAACGACTCTTGCAGATCGTGGCCATAATTGGCGGACAATGGCCCCATACCTCTTTTATGGTCCCTGGAGGAGTCACTTCAATTCCGGAAATTTCCAAAATCCTCCAGTGCAGAATTATTCTATGAACGATTTTGCTCCTGGTATGAACGGAGCGTTCTTGGGCTGTTCCATAGAAAGATGGCTGGAAATACAAAGTATTGACGACCTTAACAATTGGCTTGACGAAAATCCGTTACATCGAGAGAGTGAGGTCGGTTTTTTTATCCGCTTTGCCCGCCTGGCAGGGCTTGATTTGCTCGGCAAAGGTTCCGGTCGTTTTCTCTCCTATGGCAATTTTACCCTTCCCGCAAGAGACCAGCCTAGCGGGAATTGACGGAAGATTAATCGGCTGCTGGTTTTGCTGTCGGCACCGAGGTTTTCCCCTTTGAAGCCGGGAAGATTTCCGAAGATATCTCGCATTCCTGGTATGAGCAGAGTGCTGCCCCGGCTCACCCATTTGCCGGCGCGACAACCCCATATGCCTCAGGCCAGAGCAGCAGGTCCTACTCATGGATCAAGGCCCCTCGATACGGCGGAGAAGTCGTTGAAACTGGACCTCTGGCTGAAATGATTATTGATGGCAACCCACTCTTTCAGGATATGATAGGCAAAGATGGTCCCAATGTCTTTGTCCGGGAACTGGCCCGCCTGGTACGTCCCGCCCATCTCCTGAAACCTATGGCAACATTGATATCAGAACTCCTGGAGAAGCGGGAGGACAGTTTTTATCACCCGGTAAACGAGCATTCCCGACGGCGAAGGTGCCGGCATGATCCAGGCAGCCCGCGGCGCCTTGGGCCATTGGGTTAAGATCCAGGATGAAAAAATTGCTCATTATCAAATAATTACCCCAACATCATGGAACGGCAGCCCACGTGATGAACGTGGTGTCCGTGGAGCATGGGAAGAGGCCTTGATCGGCACCCCGATCAAAGATATTAACAATCCGGTGGAAGCGGGACATGTTGTCCGGTCATTTGATCCATGCCTGGTGTGTGCGGTACACACTGTCCAAAAGGGAAAAAAAAGGTACTTTATCCATAGGCTTTAATCGGTGAAAAGCTCCATTATCTGCATTGGCAATCGCTTTGTCAGAGAAGATGCAGCCGGGCTTGCGGTCCTGGCCAGATTGCAGGAAATGCAGCCACTGCCTGCTGAAATAGAGCTTGTCGAAGGAGGCTTGGCCGGGCTGAACCTCCTGCCGCTTGTTGGAACAGGGAGGCAGGGTGGTTTTTGTCGATGCGGTTAGCGGATTTACCCAACCCGGTGAGATTGTGCTGCTCGATTAGCCAGGAAATAATCAGCACCTTCGATGAATTTCATTTTGATCATGGAGCAGGTTTGGCCTATTTACTTGCAGTGCTTCCCAAAGTGTGTGATGGAGAACTGCCAGAGGAAATTGTGCTTGTCGGACTTGAGGGTGAATGTACCGACAGAAACGATTGAACGGGCTGCCAGACTGAGTGTTACCATTGCAGCTCACGGTTTGAAGGGTCATCAGGCTGATGGAAAAAACGAGAGCAGAAATGCAGCAGGAAATCGACATGCTGCGCGGCGAGATCAAAGTTGCCAGGGAGGCCGCTGAGATAACCGCTGATTTCGTGGTTAAGCAGTTTGAACAAACCGAAAGCATGCTGCATCGATTCCAAACCGCTAATGCTGAACGACAGGCGGTTTTAGATGCCGCGACTCAGCTCTCAATCATCGCCACCGATCTTGATGGAATTATCCAACTCTTCAGCAAAGGGGCCTCGACACTGCTTGGCTACAACCCTGCAGAAATGATCGACAAATGCAGTATTCTGTCCCTTCATCTGGCTGAGCGAACTGGATCATTATGGTAAAAAGGTCAGTGGCGTGAGCGGCACATCCGGATCCGGCCTTCATGACATGAAGGTTTTTGACCAATTTGTCAAACAGAAACACAGCCGCGCTCAGGAGTGGTTTTATGTATGCAAGGATGGCACGCACCTGCCGGTAAGCCTGTCTATCACCAGTCTGTACAATCCAGATGGGCGCATTGTTGGCTATCTTTTCACCGCCATGGACATGACCCTCCAAAAGCAGATGAAGCGGGAGTTGATCCAGGCCAAAGAACTCGCGGAATCCGCCAATGCCTCGAAAGGTGATTTTCTTGCCCGAATGAGTCATGAAATTCGCACGCCGATGAATGGTATTATAGGCATGGCCTCTTTACTGCAAAAAACACCACTTGAACCAAGACAGCATAATTATACGGAAAAGCTTCTGAGCTCTGCCAATACCCTGCTGCGACTCATTAACGATATTCTCGATTTTTCCAAAATTGACGCCGGTAAGCTGCAATTGGAAGAAGTCCCTTTTACTCTCGAAGATATACTCGGCAATATCGCCAATGTTGTTGGCATGCAGGCTGAAAAAAAAGGTTTGGAATTTGTCTTTCAGATAGATCCCCAGATTTCCCATCACCATTGATGGAGACCCCCTGCGGCTGGGACAGGTACTGATGAATCTGGCTGGCAATGCTGTCAAATTCACCAGAGCAAGGCGAAATTGTTATTTCAGTAAGCCTGGAAAAGCAATATCGAGGATGAACTGACACTGCGATTCTCCGTACGTGACAGTGGCATTGGCTTGAAAAAGGAGCAAATCGAAGACCTCTTTTCAGCATTCAGCCAGGCCGACGATTCCATTACCCGTAAATACGGCGGCACTGGTCTTGGGCTGGCCATTTGCAAACAGCTGACGGAGCTGATGGGCGGTGAGATATGGGCCAGAAGTGAACTCGGAGCAGGTACGGAATTCATTTTTACAGCAAAATTTCGAACTGTAGAGAATACTCAACAACCAAAAGCCAAAATTCCGGAACGTCTGCGAGGGCTTCGAGCCCTTATCGTCGATGATAATCAGGCAGCCCGGGATGTACTCAGCTGCAATGTTGACATCATTTAAAATTGATAGTAACTACTGCAGTTGATGGGGAAACAGCTCTCGCTCTTCTTGAAGAATCCATACAGCAGGGAAATCCTTACGATGTGGTTTTGCTGGATTGGATAATGCCTGGAATTGACGGTATTGAAACAGCCAAAAGGATTAAGGCCAATGCCTCTCTTGCCAATGTTCCGGCAATGTTGATGGTAACCGCCAATGGGCGTGAGGAGGCATCCCTGGAAGCAGAAAAGGTAGGTATTGAATGGCTTCCTGTTAAAACCGGTATATGCCTCGGTTATGTACAATACGCTGCTGGATATTCTAAATATTCAAACCATTCCGGAGTCTCTGACGTTAAAAAACAGGGACAAACAGCCAAACCTGGAAAAAATCAAAGGGGCAGAGATCCTGCTTGTCGACGATAATACCATCAATCAGGAAGTGGCGAGAGAGTTCCTGGAAAAGGTCGGCATGGTTGTCACGATTGCCTCGAATGGACAGGAGTGCCTTGATGCTTTGCAGAGAGAAACTTTGACCTTGTGCTGATGGATATCCAGATGCCGGTGATGGATGGTCTGGAAGCAACCAGAAGGATCCGGCAGAACAGCCAACTTAAAAGATATACCGATTATCGCCATGACGGCTCACGCCATGGATGGAGACAGAGAGAAAAGTCTGGCCGCAGGAATGAATGAACATATCACTAAACCTATTGACCAGGCCACACTCTACCAAACTTTAAAAAATTGGATAGCGGAAAAACCACTGGAAACAATCCCCCCTACCCGCAACAAAAGAACCACTGATTTGCCTGGCAGACCATTCACTGCCTTTCATGCCTGGAATTAACCAGGAAGAAGCACTTAAGGTATTGAATCATAACAAAAAACTATTTTTAAAAATGCTCTATGATTTCAAAAAACATTATAGTACCCTCCCAGACATTCTGCGGGAATTGGCAGTGGCCGGCCAATGGCAGGAAATTCAAAATAAGGCACACACGATAAAAGGTGTTTCAGGGTATATTGGTTCGTTTTCACTGATGAATACAGCACAAGAACTGGAAGATGCGCTGAGAAACGATCATCGCAGAGATGCGGCATACCATCTGAAAAGTTTTATTGAAGCGCTGGATGAAGTCCTCTCCACTCTCTCAGTACTTCCCGCTTTGCAGGAAGAGAAGCCGCTTAAGACAAATAAAAAACCGATAACAATAGCAGCATGGGAAAAAGAAGTTGTAAAAATGATACTCATGCTGATAGGGCAATTAAAAAGAGGTGAGGTGGCAGCAGAAGAACAATTCATAGAGCTTAGAAAACGACTTGCAGGTACGGGGCTTGATGAACAAATAGAAACCATTGCGGATTTAATTGACGACATCGAATATGAAAGGGCAGCAGATATGACAGCAATCTTGCTGAAAAGGATACAGCAACAGCTTGAGAATTGATTATGCATGAGAAAAAAAAAGCAGCGTATTCTGATTGTTGATGATGAAAAAATGAATTTGAAAGTGCTGGCAGAACTTCTCAAGGATGAATACGTACCCGTATTAGCCATCAGCGGAGAACAGGCACTCTCGCATGCTTTTGGTGAATTTCCTCCAGATCTCATACTGCTCGATGTCATGATGCCCCAAATGGGGGGATATGAGGTAATTAAACATCTGAAAAATAACGACAAAACAAAAAACATCCCAGTTATTTTTGTCACCGCTCTTAAGTCGATTGAGGATGAAGAACACGGCTTTAAACTTGGCGCTGTCGATTATATTATCAAGCCTTTCTCTCCACCTATTGTTAAAATGCGCATCCGAAATCACTTGCGCATTGTCCACCAGTATAAACTTCTTGATCAGCTAGCGCACCTTGATGGTCTCACCGAAATATCCAATAGACGACGTTTCGATGAAGTTTTTCACAAAGAGTGGGCACGGTCCGCTAGAAATAAAAGCCCATTTTCAATGGCAATGATCGATGTTGATTATTTCAAACAATATAATGATCATTATGGTCACGCAATGGGGGACATAGCTCTTCAAAAAATTGCCAAAGCCCTGGACAGTGTCCTCAGGCGACCAGCCGATTTCATTGCGCGCTATGGAGGTGAGGAATTTGTCATGCTGTTGCCGGAAATGGATATTGCTGCCGCAAAGATCATTGCAAATCGCTGCCTGCAGGTTATTACTGATCTCAATATTCCACACCGCTTCTCGCAGGTTGCCGACATGGTGACTATAAGTATTGGACTTGCAACCATCTATATTGATGGTGCAGCATCGCCACAAACTTTTTTAAGTAAAGCTGATCAGAACTTATACCACGCCAAACAATCCGGTCGCAATCGAATGGTCAGCAGTCTGTTTGGTTAGTGATTTTTTTCTCTTACTGAGTGTTGTATCCATTTTGATACCTTGGCTGAAGACTTGGGAGGCACGCTGCAGGCAACAGCCAATATCTTGGAATTATGTACAGAATAGGAAACGAATCCTATGTACAAGCCTCCTGACCGTCAAGATTGCTGCTTCCTGATTCGAGCATTTTTGTGAAAGTTTCTATAGGAACTGGTTTGCTAAAGTAGAATCCTTGATAGACGACACAACCTCTACTGTTGAGATAGTGAAGCTCCTGCTCAGTCTCCACCCCCTCGGCAATAACCTCCATCCCCAGGTTTTGCGCCATCATGATTATGGTATCAACCAGCACGACATCATGTTTGGCATCGTGGATGTCATTGACAAAAGAACGATCAATTTTGAGGGTATTCAGTGGTAGACTCTTTAAATAGCTGAGTGAAGAGTATCCGGTACCAAAATCATCCACAGAAAATTTAATGCCCATTTGCCTGAGGGTCATAATCTTTTCAACGATGTCACTTCCAGTGGAAACCAGACTGCCCTCTGTAAGCTCGATTCCTATATAATTAGGGTCGACACCAGTTTCGTCAAGAACCGTAATTATTGTCTCCACGAAATCGGGTACAGCGATTTCCTTGCCACTGATATTAATGGAGATGGTCTGCAATTTGCTGAGAAGTCGTGCCTTTTCCCACTGTGTAATATGTTGGCAGGCCTCTCGCAACACCCATTGACCGATCTCCTGCATAAGTCCGGTTTCTTCTGCTATATCGAGAAAAGCCCCAGGAGGAACGACACCTCTTTGCGGATGGTGCCAGCGTAGGAGAGCCTCTGCCCCGACGAGTTTTCCTGATATGTCCACCTGCGGCTGGTAGTAGAGGGCAAACTGATCCTCCTCCAGGGCCTTACGTATCTCGGTATTAAGACGCAGGCGCTCGTCTGCAGCCTCCTGCATGCTGGGGAGAAAAAAGTGGATTGCATTGCGGCCGGCAGCCTTGGCCCGGTACATTGCCGTGTCAGCCTGTTTGAGGATGTCATCCACACCTTTGTCGTCTTTAGGAAAAAGAGATACGCCGACACTGGGGGTGATCTGCAGATCCCGCCCCTCTATCTGACAGGGGGCTGAAAGACAAAGACTTATCTCTTCCGCAATACCCCTCGCTTTATGGGCCGCAAGACCCATTGAGCGATCCAGCTCAGTGACAATGATAATAAATTCATCCCCGCCCATCCGGGCAGCGGTGTCTTCCTGCCTGATACATTCTCTGATACGCTTTGCGACAACCTTCAGCAGCTCATCGCCTACCGAGTGGCCCAGGGAGTCATTTATTGTTTTAAAATTATCCAGGTCGATGAACAGCAACGCCCCATAATGGCCACGCCGCCTGGCCCGGGACAATTCGTGGCTTAAATGTTCAAGCAGCAGACGCCGATTTGGCAACCCGGTCAATGAGTCATAGGAGGCATAGTATTGAATCTGTTCTTCCGTCAGCTTCTTTTCCGTAAAATCTTCAACGATACCAACGCCACCAATAGGAGTCTGCTCCAGAGAATTTATCGCCTTATAAAAAACTCGGATCAGGTGTGGTCCTGCCGCTGGTAACAGCGGTATAATCACCTTCGTAGTATCCTTCACCGGTGGTCAGTGAATCCCTGATCGCCTGGAGCATTTTCTGTTCATGGAGAACTTCGAGCATATTCAAGCCAACGAGGAGTTCTCTTGACGAGCCGAGAATCCTGATAAACTCCTCATTGCAATCGACGATGACACTCTCAACATCATAATGAATTATTCCTAAAGGGGCATTTTTGAAGATGTAGCGATATCGCTGTTCACTGACCTTAAGAATTTTTTCCCGGTCTATACTTTGCAGACGCAATTGGATATTCTCACGCAGATTACCATGTATCTTGACGGCGCCAAAAAGGGAAACCACCCAAAAAAGCAGGATCAGCGAACCGTTAAACAACGAATCGCTCGAACCGGCACCCAGCAACCGTAATATCAGCGGCATGAGCGCCAGGCTTAGAAATCCGGTGACCACCGGTAAACTCGGACACAGGGATGAGATACCACTCGCAGCCATACCGATCATAATGACAAAAAATACGATCTGATGTGACAGACTCTCCTCAGGAAACAAAAAAATGGCTGCCGATCCCCATACCCCAGCTATGACATAGGTGCCGATCAGGAAACACCAGTACCAGAATTCCCTATGTTCTGAACCTGACTCCTCTCTTTTAAACAGAACAAGCAGGGCAATTCTCATTGCGGATATACTACAAAATACAGCAAACCATAGAGTAAGAACATCGTGGCTGATGACAGAGTGCAAGGCCCAGCACAATAGAGCAGCCGCCAGCACAGATAGAAATATCGGCACCATTGAATTAGCAAACAGCAGGTTCACCTGTTCTCTAAATATTTTCTTTGCGGTGTGTTTCAAAATTGACATAACGCGGTCAAAAAATTAGGTAGCGGGATAATAAAAAAAATATCACTTTTAGAGAGCGTTACCAGACCAGCCTCAGCTAGAAAATGCTTCCTTGAGCTGGGATCCCTGATCGTAGTTTTCCAACAACCAATTATACCACCCGACTACTGCGTTGCTCTCCCAGGATAATCCGCATTTCTGCCACAGGGATTCGAGACCAGGCAGATATCTGTTAATTTCTGTCTGGATAGCATCATTGCTGGGTGGTTCCTGATTGCAGCAGTAAAACGACAGAAGATCGGCAAGCTGGACAACGCAAGCAATCCCCTGCTCTCGCACTGCCCGGTCGGGACGATGATGAAATTCAACTGCAGTGGTTAAATTTTCTGGAAAGAGCCATTGCTGCAGGAGCTCGCCGCCTACGGCATCATGGGTGAACGAAAACATATGCAGCTCTTCATGTCGACTTTGTTCACTGCTGAATCTGGTCAGCCAGTCAAGGGCATAATCATCGACAAAAATTTCCAGCATGATCAGTTTTCCGATATCGTGAATGAGCCCTCCCATAAAGGCAATTTCAGAACTCATCTGCAGATCCTGGGCAATGACTTTGGTCATCATTCCACAGGTAAATGAATGCTGCCAGAATCTGTCTACTGCAGACTTGTTATACTTGGCCAATTTATTAAATGAATTGATGAGTGCTTTGGCCAAAGCAATTCGCTGCACCTCATTGAAACCGAGGATCGATACAGCCATTCGCAAAGAATCAACCTTTTTGGGACGTCCGAAAAGGGCAGAATTAGCGATTTTCAGAATCGTAAAACAGAGCGATTGGTCGGCAACAATAACCTCCATGACATCCTGTGCCGAACTTTCGGGGTCCTTGGTAACTGTCATTAATCTCGTAACAGTTGCAGGGAGAACGGGAAAAGAGTCAAGATGTTGTTTGATCAGTTCAGGCTTGTTTTTTTCCATTTTCTTACGTAAAAATTTCTGTTTATATTCTGATCTCGAGAAAGAGCAGCATCCACATTTGGTTTCACTATAACACAATGTGACTGTCTTCACCTAATTCACCAGAGGTATATCTATCTACTCAAAAAACTTCTCCCTGTGGGGTTTTGCAACAAGAATTGTTACAGGACAACAGAAAGAGAAAAAGAGGCGTTACTTCAGAGGCGACTGGATACGAGGCAGGTTTTGTAAACAAAACTGCTCTTTTGAGACAATTCATACTGCGTATTACAGATGACAAGTTCGTAAAAACCTCAAATTTCGATGGATAAGTAAAATGCTTCATATTGGAGGCGTGCAATTTTTATATTGTTTCGGTGCTACATACGGTACCTCGTAATGAAATAAAAATTGTACCCCAAAGGGCACTTCCTTTGGGCGTAACAACGAACAAGATGAAGGTTTTTTACGACGCCATCAAACTTAGGTGTTTAAAGTTTTCGGATGGCTCTGGAAAAAGTGTATTACCTATCAGATAAAACTGCAAGATATACAGTTTTGAGTCCAGCAGAATATATCAGGGAGAAGAAGAGGGAAAAGGTGCCTGCAGTGTGCAGAGGTATTGCAGGCACTTTTTAAACACGTGCAATAAAAACTCAGTCAGCCAGCTGAAGTTCTGCCGACGGTGCACCACCATTTATCTGTGCCAGCGGAAAACTCAGGACAAAGGTGGTGCCCACGTCAGGAGTTGACTGGACATCGATATACCCCTGATGGGCCTCAATCACCTCTTTAACCAGGGCCAGGCCAAGTCCCGAGCCGGTTATATGCCGGGTGGCCTTCCCCTTCACCCTGAAGAATCGATCGAAGATATGGGGAATATCCTCCTTGCTGATGCCGATGCCGGAATCCTGCACAGAAAAATTGGCAAAGCCTCCGGATACAGAGGTCGACAACACAACCCGTCCTCCTTCCGGGGTATATTTTATGCTGTTGGAGACAATATTCATTATCGCCGTTCGCATATGATCGTAGTCCACATTGAACCACCATTCTTCACCACAAGGTTCATAGCTGAGGGTTATGTTCTTTCCTTCCGCCTGCGGCCTGGCAATATCGATCACATCACGAATCACCTCTTCCCCCTTCACCGGCTCAAGGTTAAAAACGACGGTGCCGCTTTCCAGTTTGGAGAGATTCAACAGATTGTCTATCAGCCGCAGGAGATCCTTGGTTCGGGTGGTCATCCGCTTATGCAGGGCGTTGCAGGAACTGGCTGCCTCATGCTCACAGCCAACCTGCAGGGCGTAGATCATCTGTTCAACGGATGCCAGGGGCGATTTCAGTTCATGGGCGACCATGGCGACAAAATCGGATTTCATCCGATCAATTTCCTTGTGGGCACTGACATCCTCAAAGGTGGTGACCGAGCCGATCACGACACCCTGCTCGGTTGTCACCGGGGAACAGTAGGCGCGGAGATATTTGCGGGATATGGCGCCAGGAGCAAACTCCCGGGTCACCACTACCGACTTACTCACCGCCTCCTTCACCATAGCTGCCGCAGCCTGATCCCGGATGGAGGCCGAAAGCGGTTTACCGATAACCGGATCGGTCTGTATCTCGAGGATTTTGATGGCCGCTGGGTTGTGCAACACGACAATGCCTTCCGCATCGGTAATAAGAACGGCCTCGGCCATGCAGCTGAATACTGATTTCAGACGGCTCTGGGATTTGTCGATCGCCTCAAGCCCTCGTTTCTTCTCTTCACGCAGCTGTTCTGTTTCCGCACGCATGGCCAGTTTATCGATGGCTCGATCGACCACCACCCGGATATAATCCGGGGTAAAAGGCTTACCGACAAAATCAAATGCACCCTGTTTCATGGCAGTAACCGCCTTGGTAACCGTGGCAAAACCGGTTATGACGATCACCTGCACATTGGGTTGATTTTCCCGGATCCAATCCAGGACGGCAAAACCGTCGAGACCGGGCATCATAAGATCGGTCAGGACAATATCAAAATCCTGCTCTTTTAAGAACCTAAGCCCCTGGTCTCCGTCTTCAGCCTTGACGATATGATAGCCTCTTTTGGACAAGGCTCGTTCGACACCTTCCCGGATAACCTTCTCGTCATCAATGATTAAAATGCGCACATTATCCATAGCGTTTTCCAGGTTGCTGAGGGCGAAACACGTTTGATGGCGTCGTAAAAACCTTCCATCCTGTTTGTTGTTGCGATTTTTCTATTATTACAGGTACAGTATGTACTCGGGAATGATAGAAAAATCGCACGCCTCCAATATGAAGCTTTTTACTTATCCATCGCAAATTGAGGTTTTTGCGAATTTATCAAGTTTTAGGTATGTTATGTATTTCCCCTTGCCGTTCCTTGCCACCTTGGCAGGAACGGCAGGAGACCTTCTGTCTACTTCAACCAGCTTTTAATCAGTTCGAGCAATTCCGCAGGCTCTACCGGTTTTGGCATATAATCTTCCGCTTCACTCTCCAGCATATCCCGATGGGTATAGGTACTGGTTGTCACCCTGTCGGCCACGGCGGTCAGCAGAATAACAGGGATTTTGGCGGTATCTTTATTATTTTTTAACTGGGCACATGCTTCATGGCCGTTCATGACCGGCATCATCACATCCAGAACAATGAGGTCCGGCTTTTCTTCCTTAACCGCTTCGAGCCCTTCCTTGCCATCATACGCGACCCGCACGTCATAGCCGCCACTTTCGACAATTACTTTTACAGCTTCAACAAAATCAGGATCGTCGTCTACAAGCAGTATCTTTTTTTTCTCAGACATTTCTTTCCTCCGTTATGAGTACACAATAAATATTCTCTCTTTCCTACTCCACTACAGGTCGGGGCAGCAGTCCGGCACCACCAACGATTTCCTCCAGCTTTTCTTCCCATTCGATGGCCATCACATGGACACCGGCAATCCCCTCCATTTCTTTCAGTTCCTGGATCTGCTCGATACACATCTCAATGCCTTTAGCAGCCTGTTTGTCTTTCGGTTCAGCGGCAATACGGTTGACCACCTCATCCGGAATATCCATTCCGGCAACCATTTTGCGCATGAATTTTGCCATTCCGGCCGATTTTAACGGAGTAACTCCGGCCAGAATTTTGACCTTCTCGTGCAATCCCTCCCGTTTAGCCAGTTCCAAATATTTTTTAAATTTATCCATGTTATAGATGCACTGGGTCTGGACAAAATCAGCACCGGCCTCCATCTTCAGTTTCAGCCGCGGCACCCTGACCTCAAAGGGATCGGCAAAAGGATTAACAGCACAGCCGATATAAAACCTCGGTGCCCCCTGGAGTTTATCCCCGGAAGGGAAAACCCCGTCATCCCGCATAGTTTTAGCGAGATGGATCAGCTGCATTGAATCAATATCGAAAACATTCTTTGACTTGGGATCATCGCCGAACTTTTGATGATCCCCGGACAGACAAAGCAGGTTCCGCACCCCCATGGCCGAGGCCCCAAGCAGATCTGACTGCAGAGCAATACGATTACGATCCCGAACCACCATCTGAATGAGTGGTTCTATCCCTTCCTCTTTAATCAAAAGACAGCCGGCAAGCGAACTCATACGGACCACGGATGTCTGATTGTCGGTCACATTGCAGGCATCGACGTTACCTTTGACAAATGCTGCCTTTTTCCGGACGATGTCCGGGTCGGCACCACGGGGAGGACCGCATTCCGCCGTAACTGAAAAGTGGCCTGCCTCCAGTACCTTTTCCAGATTGCTTCCCGATTTCATTAGATCATGTCCTCCCTGATAATTCGGCGTGGTCCGCCATCTCTTGAGGCATTCCACCCCTTATACGGTTTCAGCTTGCCATAGTTTTCCATTTGATCAAGAGCGACCAAACGATCAATAATGAGCTGCCAGCCGCACTTTACTTCTTTATCAACCTCACAAATGCCCTGTACTGATCCACCGCATGGGCCATGGAAAAGCGATTTGGCGCAACGGGTAACGGGGCAGATGCCGCCGGTCAGATGGAGAACGCAATCCCCGCAGCCCTGACACCTCTCCGACCACTCGCCCTGCCGCTCGGTGACCCCGAGAAAACCGGTGTTAATACCCGGAAGCGACGGGGTGGTGGTAAATTTTTCCGCCAGAAACTGGATCCCGGCGCCACAGGCAATCGATAAAACCGCCTGATAGTCACCAATATAGGGACGCATCTGCTCGACATATTCAGGATCACACTGGCGCTCAAGGCTCACCTCCCGAATAGTGATTTTTCTGCCCGCTGCTTCCCTTGCCAGCCGCAGGGTCGATGCCAGCACCTGGACCTCTTTTTCTCCACCCACACGACAGACAGTCACACAACCATGGCAACCTGCCAGGACGATGTTGTCGTACGGCTCAAGCATCTCCATGATCTCTTCGATGGGTTTCGGTGTTCCTGTAATCATGTTGCCTCCTTCTCTGTTACCACCGGAGCTTTACCAGCACGCACCAGATTAATGGGACTTGGTCCGATTTCTCGGATCTGATCGACAAATTCATTGGCAAAGGCGGCGAATTTCGAGCCCTCGCCTGCACTCAAATTGTACATTCTGATACGGTTGGGTCCAATCCTGATTCGCTCAAGAACTGCATGTACCCTTTCAACCCGTGCCCTGGCACGTATATTTCCCGTTCACATAATGACAATCACCTTCCAGACAGCCAATCACCATCACGCCATCCGCCCCATTTTCAAAAGCCTTAAGCATGCAGAGACTCGTCAATCCGTCCAGTACAGGGCAGCATAACGATACTGATTGCCGGGGGATACGATCTTCTTTCCGAACCTGCCAGGTCCGCGGCAGAGTACGCTCAGTGGCGGCAGGCAAAAACGATGACACTGGGTGAAAAGTCATGCATAGTTTTTATTCCTCCTGAAAACTCATAAAAACAAAAAAACCTAAGACGCACTGTAGGATTCAATCTTCGCTTTAATATTCCTGTCGTCAAAACGACCAATAGTAATGGTCTTGGCCGGACATTCGGCGACACAGATACCGCACCCCTGACAGAGGGCCGGGTTAATCTCCGCTGAATGCTGGTCGTTTATAAACGGCACCCCGTACGGACATGCCCGGACACAGGTCAGACAAACTGCGCAGTTGGTCGGATCGACCTTGGAGACGATCCCCGACATCTTCAGGCTACTCTTTGAAAGCAGTGTCGAGACCCTGGCCACCGCCGCCTGGGCCTGGGCAATAGTCTCACTGCTGCTCTTTGGGCCATGGGCAGTTCCAGCCATAAACAACCCTTCGCTCGGCAGGTCCACCGGCCGCAGTTTGGCGTGCGCCTCGATGAAGAAACCACCCTCATTTCTCGGTACCCGCAGCATCGAGGCGAGCTCTTCGGTATCCCGGGCTTTCATGCCGGTGGAAAGAACCAGCAGATCTGGACGCAGCCGTACCGGCAGACGAATGGAAGGATCGGTGACAGTTATCTCAATTCCTGTCTCTGCGGTACTGATTTGCGGAGGATTTTCATCAGGATCAAAGCGGATAAAATTAATTCCCGCCTGGCGGGCCGCCCGGTAATCGAGTTCTGCCAGTCCGTAACTGCGCATATCCCGATAGAGCATATCAACGCGGGCTTCAGGAAACATCTCTTTAAAGCGCAGGCTATTTTTGAGGGCATGATTGCAGCAGACCCGGGAACAGTACGGCAGGTAGTTTTCATCGCGGGAACCGGCGCACTGGAGCATGACCACCCGGGCATGCTGCCAGTCGCCTGCCCTACCGTTTTCAAGGGCCGCGCCAAAGTCGGTCTGGGTCATCACCGTATCGAGCTCTCCCAGGCCGTGCAGTTCCGGTCGATACTCCTCAGCCCCGGTGGCAACCAGTATTGCCCCGTGCTTAAGGGTTCGTGTTGCCCCGGAGGGCATGACAATTTCTGTCTCAAAAGAGCCGACAAAACCGGACTGCTCCACCACCTCACTGCTGGTAAACACCCTGATCCGCTCATCAGCGGCTATCTTTTCCCGCAGGGATCCAAGAAAATCACTGAATTTCCGGCCATCAGCACTTCGCTGGAGATGCATCAGCTGTCCGCCCAGCTGCGGTTCACGTTCAATTAAATAGACACCAAAGCCCTGCCGTGCCGCTTCCACCGCCGCAGTCATCCCCGCAACACCGCCGCCGACGATAAGCAGCCGGGAGTCGACCGCAAACTCCAGCTCATCCAGTGCTTCTCCGGCGGTGGCATTGGCAACAGCCATACGGGTCAATCTTTTCGCTTTCTCGGTGGCAAGTTCAGGATCATTAGGATGGACCCAGCTGCACTGGTCACGGATGTTGGCCATATCAAAGAAATATTTGTTCAAGCCAGCCTGCTCTAAGGTCGACTGAAAGAGCGGCTCATGGGTCGTCGGCGAACAGGCGGAGGTAACCACCCTGTTCAACCTGTGCTTCTCAATAATTTCCCGCATTCGTTCCTGGGAATCCTGCGAACAGGTATAGAGCGGATGCTCTGCATAGACAACTCCCGGAAGGCTCTTGGCGTATTCGGTCACGGCCTCGACATCAACAACCGAGGCGATATTGGTGCCGCAGTGACAGATAAAAACACCAATCCGCAGCTCATCATCCGGCCCCACCGTCCGTTCAGGCGGGAGTGGATCGACGGTCACTAAACTGCCGCGGGTCTCGGCAAGACTCGCCGACGCAGCTTCAGCCGCAGCCGATGCCTCACAGACCGTCTCCGGAATATCCTTTGGTCCGTTGACGGCTCCGCTGACAAAGATCCCCGGCCGGGATGTTGCCAGCGGCTGGTAACAGTCAGTTACTGCAAAACCGTAGCGATCCAGCGCAATATCCAGTTTTCCGGCCAGCTCTTTGGTCGGCTGCGGTACCTGGATACCAACGGAGAGCACAACCATATCGAACCCCTCCGTCTGTCTCTTGCCGGACTCATCGACATAGCGCAGCTCAAGGTCACCGGTGACCGGATCCTCAAAGACTCTGCTGACCATGGCCCTGATAAACCGAACATTGTGGTCCTTGGCGCGGGTCACATATTGGTCAAAATTCTTGCCAAAGGAGCGCATGTCTATATAGAAAATGGTCGGCTCGATGGACGAATCGTGTTCTCTGGCAATAAATGCCTCTTTTGTCGCATACATACAGCAGACAGACGAGCAGTAATCCCGGTCACAGGAATGATCCCGGGAGCCGACGCACTGGATCCAGGCAATTTTCTTTGGATGTTTGCCGTCGCCTGGCCGGGCAACCGTTCCGGAAGTTGGGCCCGAGGCGGACAGCAGCCGTTCAAACTCAATGCTGGTGACCACGTTTTTATACAAACCATAGCCGAACTCACCGCGCATCCTTGCGTCAAAAACCTCAATTCCCGGAGAAAAGATCACCGAGCCGATGTCGATCTTCGTTTCAATCTCTTTATGGTCATAATGAATGGCCCCGACCCCGCAGATCGTGGCGCAGGTGCCGCAGGCACCGCTGTTAAGCTGCACGCAGCTCGCTTCATCGATGACCGGCACCCTGGGAACTGCCTGGGGATAATGAATATTGACCGGTTTTCGACCGTTCAGCCCTTCATTGAAACTGTTCTGCAGCGGTCGCGGTGTCCTGTTGGTCACCTGGTCAATGGTGAGATAGTTCACCGGACAGACAGACACGCAGGCGCCACAGACCTGACAGATATCGACACCGGCCTCAATCCCTTCTTCCACCATCTTCAGGGCCCCGATATTCATTACCTTTTCGCAGGTAATGGCGCAGAGACCACAACGAATGCAGTCTTTTGGCTCGGGCCCACCAAATTCTTTTTTCAGGCTTTGCGATCTGGCATACACAGCAGCACCGATGCTTTTTTCCAGGTCCGGTGCCTTATCGACCCGAATCGCCAGAAACTTTTCCGGACAGGCGACCAGACAGGCCCCGCAGCCGGTACACTTGTCCTGATCGATGACCGCCTTCTGTTTCTTCTCCCAGCTGATCGCTCCGTGCAGACAGGCCCTGTGACAGATTCCACACATGGCGCAGGCCTCTTCATCAACGGTAAAAGTCCATTTATGCGAAGAGGTGGGCTGCGGCGAGCCCGGTCCCTTGATGATTCTTTTTTCCTTGGCCTTTTTACGACTCTTTTTTTCTCCTTCCGCCGGTAATTCCGGAAAGTGGGAGAGTTGGGTAACCGGGCAGACAAATTCACAGAGCCCGCAACCGGTGCAGGCGGCGACATCGACATAGCGGGCGTGGCGCACGACGGTTGCCGTAAAACTGCCGGCATCCCCGGAGAGGTCTTTCACCTCACTATGGGTGAAGAGTTCGATATTTTTATGGCGACCCACCTCGACAAGCTTGGGTGAGACGATACACATAGAGCAGTCATTGGTCGGAAAGGTCTTATCCAGCTGGGCCATCTTGCCGCCTATCGCCGGGGAACTTTCCACCAGATAGACCTTGATTCCGGCATTGGCCAGATCGAGTGCCGACTGCATCCCGCTGATGCCGCCGCCGATAACCATAACCGCCCCGGTTGGATTTTTTCCGCTGCCTGAAAAAGTGTTGAGGTTTCCTGTCATGCTGAATCCTCCTTGCTGATTGTTGCATCACCCATTACTCTGCTAAGCACAGCCGGAGATACCAGATGCACTTTCTGCTGCTTGGTGGGATAGGTGCCGCTGAGAGCCGCTGCGATCAACTCAGTGGCAAAAAATACCGGTAATCCGGCGTCTGATTCTCCACGAGATGATTGGGAAGCCTGCGGAGCTTGACGACTCTCAACATTAGCCTGGCACATGGGGCAATCGGTCACCAGGGCACTGGCGCCTGCCCTTCTTGCGGCGGTGACAATGTCTTCGACGAGTTTTTCGGCGATATCCGGCCGGGCCATGGTCAGGCTGCCGGAGCAGCATTCAGTCCGGTGGGACCAGGGAACTGGTCTGGCACCAATGGCATCGACAATCAATTCCAAGGTCTCCGGCATCTCCCAATTGGGCGCATCAGTCACCCGCGGATTTCTTAGGGACAGACACCCGTAGTAACAGGCTATGGCCAATTCTCCCAGGTTGTGCAGCCACTTTCTCTTTGATTGCGGCAAGTATCTCCGGTCTGGCCAGAAAGGTACTGATATGGATAATCTCAAACTGTGGGGCATAGTTGTTCACATCCCAAAAAGTCGGATTTTCCCGCAATGCTTTGTCCGCCGCCTTCAGTCTCTGAAAGCAGGCGGCACAGGGAACAAGGATGTCCTGCCCTCCATCGGCTGCAAGCAGCAGGTTGCGCATGGGCAAGCGCAGCCCTATCTCATGGTCAGTCATGTGCGCTGATGATGCGCCGCAGCAGTTCCAGTCAGGGATATCAACCAGTTCAATATTTAATTTGGAGCAGATTTCCCGTACCGACTGGTCGTAATCAAGCGCCGTCCCCTCAAGGGAGCAGCCGGGGTAATAAGAGAGTTTCATCTGTCGTACTCCTTTCCCTTGCCGGAAAATATTTCCTTGATTTCGGCCTTCTTCTCAACTGAATGGGGAACCAGTTTGAGCTTACCTTTTAAAAACATATCCAGACCAAGTTTCATATCACCCATCAGATCACCGGATTTGATTTTATAATTGGCGATCATGCCTATCTCGTAGGCTTTTCCCCACCTGCCCACTGAACCCAGAAATGATTTATGGAACTGTGGCACACGGGGCTCGGCCGGGGTTACTCCTTTTCGTATGGCCAGTTCACGGAGGACATCCATGAGTCCGGCAATTTCGATCTCATTGGGGCACCTTGTGGCACAAGTTTCACAGGCGGCACACAACCAGATAGCGTGACTGGTCAGCAGCCTTTCTTCCTGGCCATAGGCGGCAAGCCGGACGACCTCCATAACATTTAAATCAAAAAAATCACCGATGGGACACCCTGCAGAGCAGCGGCCGCATTGATAGCAGGCATGCACATCGATATCTCTTGTCTGCAATTTCCTGAGGAATTTTTCACTCCGTTCATCTGGGGAAATACTTTTATTCTCCATGGTTCTCTCCAGTCAAAGTTTCCATAACCACCGGAAACCTAAGTGTGAAGGTGGTCCCGGTATCAGGCGAGGACGTTACCCTGATGGACCCTTTGTGTTCCTTGACTATCGCATAGGAGACTGAAAGGCCAAGCCCGGTCCCTTCTCCCGTTGCCTTTGTGGTAAAAAACGGATCGAATATTTTTTCCAAAAGTTGATTGTCTATTCCTGGTCCAGAGTCTTCAATGAGTAATTTCGTTGATATCCTGATTGGCTCTGGTTCTGCTGGTGATACGCAACTGGCCCTTTCCCTTCCATCGCCTGGGCTGCATTGACAACAATGTTCATCACCACCTGATTCAGTCTGATCGCATTACCGTAAATAGGCGGCAATTCGGGATTCAGCTCCCGAGTGATCTTGACATTCTGGAAAAGTGGCTGGTGCTGGAGGATGGTAAGGGTCTTCTGGATGACATCATTTAAATTGACCAGCTCCATTTCATAGGTTGTCTGATGGGAAAATTCCAGAAGATCGGCGACGATGACCTTGCACCTCTCCGCCTCATGAATAATTGTCTGCAGGTCACTGGAGAGCGGATGGTCCGCCCCCAGTTCCTCCTGAACCAGATTGGCATAGAGCATGATCCCGGACATCGGATTATTGATTTCATGGGCAACTCCGGCCGCAAGACGACCGAGGCCGGCCATCTTTTCCGACTGCATCAGCATTTTGTGGGTCTGCTCCAGGTCCTCTTCAATCTGCTGCATGGCCCTGAGATCGGTAAACAGACCAAAAGTCGCAATCTCCTGATCACGGTCGTAGATGATGCCACCCGAGAAGCTTACCGGAATATCTTGACCATCTTTATGCTTGACGATGAGTTCATGACGTAACAGTTTACCATTACCGCCAAAATGGCTGCTCCGCATCCTTTTGATCAATTCGTAGGCCACACCCTTCATTGTAGAGCTGGGTGACGTGCAGGTTCTCGATATCGGCCTGGCTGTAACCGAGTAGAGACATCGCCTCCTGATTAAAGAGCATGATTTTACCCTTCATATCCGAGGCAATAATACCATCGACAGAACTGTCGATAAGATTCTGGAAGAAGGCGTTGCGCCGTCTCAGCTCGCCTTCGAGGTTTTTTTGTTGTGTTATATCTATAAGATAAAAAAGATAGTAGTCTTTATTGGCAGGTGGAAAAACGACAACACCGCTCAGAATGGACCTTTCATCATTTCTGGTGAATTCCAGTTCATGCCGTATTTTTCCACCGATTTCTTTGCCCCGCTGTTCAAAATGATCCCGAATAAGGAGAAAGAGATCACCGTTATGCTCTCCCAGCAATCCTCAAGACTCGATCCATCAAGTGTCCCGTAGGGGACTCCGAGAAACCTGCTGGCGGCCGGGTTGGCATGGATCACCCGATGGTCCGGACCCACCACGATGACGCCATTAGGGGTTTCTTCAAGAATGGTATGAAGATAATGATAGGGACCCAGATCTTCGATCAGTGAAGCAGCATCCCTGTTTGCTGTCGAGAGAACGGCGGTGGTATTCACAGCGTCCTAGCGACCAATGGAATCCAGAAATTCAGGCAGCCTGTCCCTCCATCCCATGGCATGTAAAACGACTCCGTCTCCAAGAGGGGCCAGATCCCTCATGAGGTCAGCCGCCACCTTCATCCCGGCATCTTTTTTTACTGGAGCATCCATCATTTTCTTCAAAAACTCCTGAGGAATCGACGGCACTCCCGGCAAGTTGTTCAGATACCGGACCATCGTTACCGATTTTAAAAACATTACCGAAGTAAAAAGCTTAATGCCGGTCTGTTCGGCAAAGGGAAGAAACTGTTCGACAATATTCAGATCATAGGTCGGCCCCAGGGTCACCGACTGCACCCCATATTGCTCAAGCTGTTTGAAAAATTCGGCCCGCTCCCGGTTAAAATTCACATCATCGGAGAGATCAATCGCCACCCCGATATTAAAATCGGTGGCGCCATTGAGGGCTTCGCCGGCCAGATCTTTACCATTATTAAGCGCGGAGACACACTGCAGCATCGATACCAGGTTGAGATCACCACTTGTCCTGACCACCGGCTGATCCCCTTCTGCCGGATCATGCCCTTCTTTGATGACAATATTTTTAATGCCAAGTGCGGCCGCGGAAAGAAGGTCAGCCTGGAAGGAAATCCGGTTCCTGTCTCTGCCGGTAATGATCATTTCCGGCTCAAAACCTTTTTCCTTTCAAAGCCAGACAGGGAGCTATGGGCGACATGCGCATGATTGCGTGTTCACTGTCGGTCACCCGTGCACCATCGACACGCCCCCTTATCTGCAAAGCTGTATCGAGGAAAGTGTCCAGCTTGACCCCTTTGGGCGGATCAATCTCGGCAATGAGCATATACTGGTTGTTGACGGAAATGCGGGTTTCTTGTGCGGCGTCCATTGAACCTCCTGTAGAATAAGAATGAGTAACTACTTCTTAGGGAGAGTGGAGATTTTATGCATTGATACCAAAGACCAACCGGACCAAGCAGCAGTAAACCGGATATGGTATGAATCCTTTAGTATCAATTTCAATTAACTAACTATTCAATATAATTTCAAGACAAAAATCACTTTTGCTGTCCGGCAAAAAACAAACAAAAACTCAGTAAGTTACTTAAATGCGGCAAACGCAGGTACTCCTGTCGATTTCTTATTTACATTGTATTTACATTGCATTTTCAGATATTTTCGCCAATATTGATTTTTTTAAATGATCAACAATGAGAGAAGATATGGCCGCAAAGAAACTGATTTTTAAGTCCTGTCCCATGTGTCAGAAGGATGGGTATCTCGAAATACCTTTATGGATGATCCAGAGGTGAATTTTAATGGCTACCAGGCAAATTTCGGGACGATTGAGCACGGGTTATTTTACTTTACCCATGAAAATGAAATTTGTGGCTCAACTATGGCACTGAAGGCAGAGTTGTTTCTGAGTCTTTTTAATGGGGAAAAGTACTTCGAGAACAAACAATTATCAGAAGAATGTCCGAAAAAATGTCTCGACTGGAAGGAGTTGAGTCGATGTCCGGTTCATTGCGAGTTTGCTTTTGTCCGTGAAGTATCGCAAATCATCAAAAACCGATCACCCAAAACGACAGCTGTCAGATAGCGGGATGTATTCGGGTACAATGCATACCGGTGTAGGGAATACAAATCTGCACTTTCTCACCAATCCCTGTTTTTTCCCAGGCGATACTGCTCCATTGAAAGAAGCAGGGCCAGTTTTATTCCTGCATCGATGACAACCCGTATCCGACCGCTGTCCTGGGAGAGATCGGTGACATGTCCGCTCAAAATATTTCCTTCAGCGGGGTTTGCATTTGCGCAGGTTGAAAATGATCCGATGTGGATCAATATGAAGCTTGGCGAGATCGACCCCATCGGGGAAAATATGTTGCGGAATTTTCAGGAAAAACTGGCCCGTCAACTGACAGGTGCACAAATCCTCCCGACGATCGACAACAGTTACACGGTAGATGTTTTCACTGACGATATCGGAAAGTGAACCGTTCTGCAGCAGCAGTGTCTGGTCAGCAAGCCGTTGTCCCTGGGAAAGAAAATGGGTTGAGAAAATGACTGACACATTCCGTTCCTTGTTAATTCTTTCGATAATTTTGAGAATTATCTCCTGATTTTCATTATCGACATTGGCGGTCGGCTCGTCGCAGAGCAACACCTCCGGCTGCAGAACCAATGCCCTTGCCAGAGCAACCCGTTTTGTCTCCCCTCCCGACAGTCCCTGGGCGTTGTACCCGGCAAAACTCTCCATGCCAACCATCTCAAGTGTTTCCTCGATTCGCTTCCGCCGCTCCGGCAAGGGGACTTTGCGTACCTGCAGGCCAAATTCGACATTTTGCCACACCGAGCCGGTAAACATAATGGGATCCTGATCGAGCAGCACCACCTGCCTGCGTAACCCGTAGAGATGCTTCTCGTCAAACGAAACCTCCTTATCTAGAAAAGTACAAACTCCCGCTGCTCGGCTTATCGAGAAAAGCGAGAATTTTCAATAAACTCGTTTTTCCGGCACCGTTCGGGCCGATAAGAGTGTAGATCTGATGGGGCACAATGTCGAGTTCATCGATGCTGAGGACAGTCCGGCTCACCATGTTTCCTCTTGATATTTCGAAGTCTATACAGCATCGCTACCCATCCTGCCCTGGATAAGATGAAACAGCATATTGATAAGGAAAGCAAAAGCCATAAGGGTAATCCCCAGGGCCACCGCCAGGACGAATTCCCCTTTATCATATTCCAGGGCCATTGCCGTGGTCATCGTCCTGGTAAATCCCTTGGCGTTGCCGCCCAGCATCATACTTATGCCGACCTCGGCGATCACCCGGCCAAACGCGGCGATGACCGCAGCCAGGATTCCATAACGCGCCTCTTTAAGAATAACCAGGGCCATCTGGTTACGGCTCGCACCAAGGGTCAGGGCAGTCATTCGATAGCGCTTGTCAATTCGGCTGATGGCGGCAATAGTCAGGGTCATAATCACCGGAACGATCAGAATTACCTGACCGATAACCATCGCCTTCTGGGTATAGAGAAGATCGAGAGGGCCGAGAATGCCGCGCCTGGAGATAAAAGAATAGACCAGAAGGCCGATGACCACCGTGGGAAGAGCCAGCAGAGTATTCAGACAGGTCAGGACAAGCCGCTTTGCCGGCAAAATTTGAATAGGCGATGAGAAAACCACCCGGAATACCAAAAATTGAGGCAATCAGGGTGGAGGCGAAACTCACCTTGAGCGAGACCCAAACGATGTCCATCAGTTCCGCATCAAAAGACATAAATAATAATAAAGCAGACCGCACACTGTCAAAGAGCAAATCCATCAGCTGTCCACACTCCGGAACAATTTCAGATAATAGAGAATAAAAAGAACAAGGGAGGCGTATGCGAACATAGCCTCCCTCAAACCTACCAATTGAGGCAAAATTTGCCAGAAACTTATTGAGCATCCGGGAAGAAAAGCTGTTGCCCTTCAAGACGGTAATCACCGATCAGCTTTTGTCCCTTCTCGGAAGTGATCCAGTTGACAAACTGCATAGCCAGGTCATTTTGAATTTGGGGGAATTTCTCGGGATTAACAGGGATAATTCCATACGGATTGGCCAAAGCGTCACCACCCTCACAGAGGATATCCAGTTCGACCGGAGGAGTTTTGCCATATTTAAATTTGATATAGGTTCCGCGATCCGTCAAGGCATAGCCCTGTTTTTCTTCGGCAAAGGTAATGGTTTTCCCCATGCCCTGGCCGATGGACATATACCAGTCACCGGAATCGGCCGGAACCTTAGAACTCATCTCCTTTTCTTTACCATTACTGACTATTTTCTGGGTCTGCTCGACAACAGGGACACCGGACGCCGCCCAGAGTGCCTGTTCCTTGGTGTGCGTACCGCTATCATCTCCACGGGAGACAAAGGTTGCTTTTGCCGCGGCAATTTTTCCAAGAGCCTGACCGGCATCCGACATCCCTTTTATTCCTGCAGGGTCTGCAGCAGGACCAATTATAACAAAGTCATTGTGCATAACGGGATATCTCTTGGTACCAAAACCTTCGGCAACAAAAGCTTCTTCGCGCCCCTTGGCATGAACAAAGATCACATCAACATTGCCATCCTGCCCGTCCCGTATCGCCGCACCCGTTCCTTTGGCGATTACCTTTACCTCAATACCAGTATCTTTGGCAAATTCGGGCAGCAGTATGTCAAGCAGGCCGGAAGACTGGGTACTGGTTGTCGTCGACATCTTCAATACCTTATCCGACGCCCAACCGCTTCCACTAAAAATCCCCAGCAAACAGACAACCCCAACCCACACGAATAGTTTCTTCATACTCTTCATACATTACTCCTCAGTTTTAAAATTATCAGGAAAAAGCATCTTTCCACACAATGAGACATCGTATCCCTCAAAAGTACCGGCAAGCTCACGAAAAGCCTCCTCGTGGAGCAGACCGATAAAATTCTGAATTGTCCGCTCAAAAAAACGTTCGCGTAAAATGAGCAGATCAAATCTTTCCCAGCGAAGCGGGATAAATCCAAGCCCCAGCAGACCGGCAACAGCGCGGATGGCGGGAGCTGCATCGGCTCGCCCGGCAAAAACCTCCAGGCCGGCATCAAGATGGCGGGAAACCTCATTCTGATAGCCGGAAATCTGTCCGGAAGAAATTTCCGACTTGGCAATTTCGTAATCGAGCAGCAGTCGCGTTCCCGTGCCCAAAGGACGATTGACTATTGTGACATCTTTCCGGGCCAGATCAGCCACTCCACCGATTTCTTTGGGATTACCTTTTTGCACCAGAAGGCCCTGCTGCCTGCGGCTGAAATTGACAAAGACCGGTGCCTTTTCCAGCTCCTGCTCGGCAAAGTCAAAGTTGTATTCTTCGTTGTCATCCTGGAGCAGGTGGCACACCCCGATATGACAGAGACCGCGCCGGAGGCTTTTCAATCCGCCCATGCTCCCGAGATTGGCGAAAAAACCAATAGTACTGCGGTCCCTGGCATGGAATAGAGCCAGCGTTTTCTGGAAGAGAAGGTCGTCACTGCCCGCCAGCAGGAGAATACCCTCATCCGAGGAACTGCCCAGCCCGGGTTTGCGATAATTAAGAATATTTGTTTCCAGCCAATCCTCAACCAGCCTTCTCGGGAAAAGCCACTTGCCGGTTATTTTGGTTGCCGGAAGCCCTTTATCGTTGACCAGAGTATAAACCATCTTGTCATTGACATGGAGGAGCCTGGCGACTTCTTTTGTGGTTAAAAATTTTTCATTTTGAATCCCATTCATCGTCCTGCTCCCTCCTCCTTTCATCCCCATAGTATCTCCAGAGATCAAATACCCATAACCATCGTTTTTTTCCATCCTTAGTCACCTTTCCCCCTTACAATAACCAAAAACTACCCATACCAACACCTTTCGTTTCTCTGTGCCCTGCCGCCCTGTTATTAAGCTCCTGTTCCTTCCGCAAAATTTTCCTTGCCGCACTCTCGTTTCGATAATTTCTGACCGCCCCAGAAAAAGGTGGAGATGTCTGTTTTTTCTGCAGTATCAGCAAGATTCTCACCCAACAATATCTTGTCGTGCTCCAGGCTATATGCTATTCTTGATCGGCAGGGAAAAGCTCAGAGAACCTTCGTCACCGGGAGAATTGATGCGGGCCGTAATACAAAGAGTGTGCCGGGCATCGGTCAGAATAAACGGCACAGTCCATGGGGCAATTGGACATGGCATGGTTGTTCTGCTGGGAATTCGGGGCAGTGATACAGCAACTGATCGGCAATGGCTGGCGGAAAAAACTGTCAACCTCCGAATATTTGAGGATGATCAGGGCAAAATGAACCGATCTCTTGCAGACATTGATGGTGAAATGCTTATCGTCTCTCAATTCACGCTGTACGGCGATTGTCGTAAAGGCAGAAGGCCTGGATTTTCATCGGCAGCCCCCCCGGAAATTGCCGAACCGCTCTACCGGCAATTTATCCAGGAGGTACAAGACAAAAAGATCAGAGTTGCCAGCGGCATATTTCAGGCCGCCATGGAAGTCGAACTGGTCAATGACGGTCCGGTTACCCTGTTGCTCGACTCCGAAAAACAATTTGTATAAGGTTTATGATTCATCTTGATGGTTATTCACTTTGCGTAAGGATTTTCAATGACATTTACTCCAGGCTCCACCTCTTTCGGTTTTACCCTCAAGACCCACACATTTATCCAGGAAATTAATTCCGATGTTTATGTCTTTGAACATGAACTGCTCAAGTTTCCACTCCTGGCAATAAAAAACAGCGACACCAACAAGACTTTTTCCGCAGCTTTTAGCACCGTCCCCACCGACTCGACGGGAGTAGCCCATATTCTTGAACATTCGGTGCTTATGGGATCAAAGAAATATCCGGTAAAGGATGTATTTGGCGAAATAAATAAAGGCGGGCTCACCACCTTTCTCAACGCCATGACCGGAGCCGATATCACCTACTACCCCTTTGCCACCAGAAACCTGCAGGAATATTTCAACATCATGGATGTGTACTGCGACGTGGTTTTCAATCCGCTGCTCGCCCGCTCCACTTTTGAACAGGAAGGATGGCATTATCACCAGGAAGGCCCGGATGAACCGCTAAAATTTCAGGGCGTGGTATATAACGAGATGAAAGGCGCTTTCTCCGATCCGATTCGGTATCTTTTTCATCATATTTTTGGCGGGCTCATGCCCGGCTCAACCTATGCCCATGAATCGGGCGGAGATCCGAAAAACATCCCCGATCTCAGCTATGAGCAATTCTGCGACTTTCACAAAAACCATTACCACCCTTCCAACGGGTTTTTTTCGTGTATGGTGATGCCCCGCTGGAAGATGAACTCCAGTTTCTCCAGCAAAGATTTTTTGCCAATTTCGAGAAACCTGTTGCCAAGGCAGTTATCGAACCAGGCAGCCTTCCCAGCGAACCGGTCTTCATCACCGACAGCTATGCAGTTGACTCCACCGATATCAAGAGGCAAGACCTTTCTGGCCGTTGGCACCAACGTGTCCACCGTTGCCCAACGCGAGGAGAACAGCGCCTTCCAGGTCATTGCTAATATTCTTTTCAACTCCGACGGTTCGCCATTAAAAAATGCTATTGTGTCAAGTGGCCTCTGTAAGGATTTCGGGGGGCTTTATCTGGCTACTTCGTCCTATAGAACTCTGATGATTACCTATCTTGTCGGCAGTGAAGCCGAACATCGTGACAGTTTTCTCGAGCTTGTACCGGAGTTCTCTT
Organism: uncultured delta proteobacterium; assembly: GCA_963806525.1. Taxonomy (GTDB): domain Bacteria; phylum Desulfobacterota; class Desulfobulbia; order Desulfobulbales; family Desulfocapsaceae; genus Desulforhopalus_A. The sequence continues at coordinate 82,180 of CAWDYJ010000027.1, read as the reverse complement.
CTAAAAATGGTAGCCGACGGCCTTGATCGGGATCTGGTCCTTGCCGAACTCAATAAATTTGAGTTCAACTACCGGGAGGAGGCGAGCAAACCCCAGCGCGGACTTGATCTCATTGGCAAGGCGATGACCGGACTCAAATATGACTCTGACCCAATCGCCCATCTGATGAACGAAGAACTCGTCCAGACCCTGCGCCAGCAAGGCACTCGATGAGGGCTATTTTGAAGAATTGATCAAGAAATTCCTGATCGACAACCCGGCAACCGTCACCGTGACCCTGACACCAGATCCCCGAAAGACAACAGAAAAATCAGGCCGAGGAACAGCAACGGCTCATGGCCTATGATGCGACAGTATCTGAGCAGGACAAACGTGCACCGGATCAGCCGAACAAAAGAACTGATGCAGGAGCAGCAACGGCCAAACAGTCTTGAAACACTCTCCCTACTGCCGCAGCTGAACCTGTCCGACCTGTCAACAAAGTTAGACTTCCACTCAGTCAGGCCAACGGAAATGTTTGGTCAGCAGGTGCTGGTCAGTGAACTGACAACCAACCACATCTCTTATATCGATATCGGTTTTGACATCTCCTGCCTGCCGCCCGACCTGCTGCCCTGGCTTGATCTCTTCGGGACGATTGTTACGGAAATTGGCACCAAGAGGCTCAACTACCAGCAGTTCGCCAAAGAAATTGCCACCTGCACCGGCTCGTTCTCCCATTCCCTGACAAGCTACACCAAAAGACAGGAACCGGAGACAACCCGGCCTGTTTTCTGGCTCCACATAAAATGTCTGCCTGACTACCTTGAGCGGGCTCTGCAGCTGCTGGCGGAAATTTTTTCCTCCGTTTCGTTTAGTGACCAGGCAAGGATTCGTGAGATAGTCGGCAGAGAGTTTGCCTGGGCCGAACATTCTGTTCAGAGCGAAGGATACAACCTCCCGGCCACCCGGGTCTTCGCCCATTTAAGCATGGGTGGCCGCTATAATGAAATGTTTAGCGGAGTTACTTCTTATCTGGCGATAAAAGATCTTGTCCTCAATTATCAGCACAAGGAAGATCAGTTCATTGAGGCATCTCAAGAAGATATCTACTCTCCTTTTTAACAAAAACAACCTGATCCTGGCCGTCACTGCCGATGGCCAGGGAGCTTGACCACCTGGCCAAAACCGGCAGCTGTATCAACGACGCCCTGGCCGATTCCCCTGTCAAAAAATATTCTCTGCCGGAGCTGCAGCTTGCCAGTCATGAGGCCTTTATCACCGCAGCAGAAGTAGTCTTTGCCGTCCAGGGTGGCAACCTGCTGCCAAACGGCAGGGGATATAACGGCCACTTCGAGGTTCTGAAAACCTATCTCTCCCGGGACTACCTCTGGAATACAGTGCGGCAGTTGGGCGGGGCATATGGCTGCTTCATCCAGTTTGGTCAAATCAGCGGCAACCTGGCCTTTGTCAGTTATCGCGACCCTCAAGTAAAGAAAACCTATGACGCCTATAATTGCGTCCCTGATATAATTGCCAGCCTGGACCTCCCGAATAAAGTCATGGAACAGCTCATCATCGGCACCTACGGGAATTTCGACCCGTTGCGCAGTGCCGCAGCTAAAGGCGCAACCGCCAGAAACGACTATTTGAACGGAATTGATGCAGAATACAAACAACAGCGGCTGACAGAGATCATCTCCACCACCCTGGCCGACCTGCGCAGTTTTGCGCCGGCCTTTGCCCAGATGATCCCCAGGAGTTACCGCGTCCATTATCGGCAACCGTGCCAAGATCGAAGCTGATCAATCCCTTTTTGACCGTCTCACCGAATTGTAAGTAAAGGATACAACACAATCCTTATTCGGGTCATTTAGCCCGGATAAGGATCACGTCACCCTGCTCCTTCCAGCTCTTGTAATTTGTTACAATCCTACTATAATACGGCGACTGGAGAGGGAGGTGCCTCCTGCCTGATACCCCCAAGGCCCCCAAGGCTTACCCTCATTACAAAAATCATTAACAGAATGAATAATTTCCCAAGGAGACAAGAATGCAATACTCTTCTGAAATTAAGGAAATGTGCCGCGTGGCCCAGGGGACAAATCATGGTCCTGCCCCTATTCCCCAGGAAGGTGCATGGACCAAAGCCAGAGAGGTAAGCGATATCAGCGGGCTCACCCACGGAGTGGGCTGGTGCGCCCCACAGCAGGGTGCCTGCAAACTCACCCTTAATGTGAAAAAAGGGATCATCGAAGAAGCGTTGATCGAGACCATCGGCTGTACCGGCATGACCCATTCAGCCGCCATGGCCTCGGAGATCCTGCCGGGTAAGACCATCCTTGAAGCCCTGAACACCGATCTGGTCTGTGATGCGATCAACGTCGCCATGCGCGAATTCTTCCTGCAGATAGTGTATGGCCGCAGCCAGTCCGCTTTTTCCGAAGGGGGCCTGCCCATTGGCGCCGGTCTGGAAGATCTCGGCAAAGGTTTGCGGTCGGTTTGCGGTACCATGTACGGCACCAGCGCCAAAGGTCCGAGATACCTCGAAATGGCTGAAGGCTATGTGACGGAGATTGCTCTTGATAAAAACGAGGAAATCATCGGCTATGCCTTTGTCAGTCTCGGCAAAATGATGGACGCCATCAAAAAAGGGGTCCCTGCCGACCAGGCACTACAAGATGCATCCGGGACCTATGGCCGATTTGCTGATGCGGCCAAAACCATTGATCCACGAAAGGAATAAGGAGAATAACCATGGCACTGTTTGAAAGTTATGACAGGCGGATCGACCAGATTATTCCTGTCCTGGAAAAATATGGCATGAAATCTCTTGAAGACGCCGGTGAAATCTGTCACAATTATGATGTAGACGTAGCCAAGATCGTCAAGGGTATCCAGCCGATCTGTTTTGAAAATGCGGTCTGGGCCTATACCCTGGGGGCAGCCATCGCCATTAAAAAGGGCCAGACCAAAGGCCTGCAGAGATTGCCTCAACGCTTGGCGAGGGGCTGCAGGCTTTCTGTATCCCCGGATCAGTCGCCGACGAGCGCAAAGTGGGTATCGGCCACGGCAATCTTGCCGCCATGCTTTTACGGGAAGAAACAGCATGTTTTGCCTTTCTGGCCGGCCATGAGTCGTTTGCCGCGGCGGAAGGGGCCATCGGCATCGCCAGATCGGCCAACCGGGTGCGCGAAACACCGCTTCGGGTCATCCTCAACGGTCTTGGTAAAGATGCAGCCAAAATCATCTCCCGGATCAATGGGTTCACCTATGTGCAGACCAGTTTCGACTATGCGACCGGTAAACTGAGTGTTGTCGAAGAAACAGCATACTCTGACGGTGAACGCAGCAAAGTGCGGTGTTTTGGTGCCGATGACGTCCGCGAAGGCGTTGCCATCAACCATCTGGAAGGTGTCGATGTCTCGATTACCGGCAACTCCACCAATCCAACCCGTTTCCAGCATCCGGTTGCCGGCACCTATAAAAAGGAGTGTTTGCTGCAAGGCAAGAAATACTTCTCGGTGGCATCCGGGGGCGGCACCGGCCGTACCCTCCATCCCGACAATATGGGAGCAGGACCAGCCTCCTATGGCATGACCGACACCATGGGCCGCATGCATTCGGATGCCCAGTTCGCCGGATCGTCCTCCGTTCCCGCCCATGTGGAGATGATGGGCCTCATTGGCATGGGCAATAATCCGATGGTCGGAGCATCTGTTTCTGTGGCCGTAGCAAGTTTGGGCAAACCAGACCACAAATAAGGGCCAAGCAGTTACAGGCCTGCGACTCTTTTCAAGAAAATATAGCTGTTCTTTTAAGACCCCTCATTTTTAGATTAATAAGACAAGTTACTTTAATGGAGGGGCATACTGCAGTCCCCCCCGGGTCCAGAGTTCATTCAAACCCCGCTCTATTTTCAGGGGTGACCGGGAGCCAAGATTTCGCTCAAAAACCTCGCCGTAGTTCCCCACCTGACGTAAAATCTGCTCCGCCCAGTCATCTTTCAGGCCAATACCTTTTCCTCTTGCTCCCCCCAGCCCAAGCAACCTCTTCACGGCGAGCACATTACTCATCTTCATCTCGTCGATATTTGCCGAAGTCACCCCCAGCTCTTCACCATTTATCATGGCATAGAGCGACCACTGAACGATATTCAGCCAGGTATCATCATCCTGCCGGACAACCGGCCCAAGAGGTTCCTTGGCGATTGTCTCAGGGAGCACCACGGCACCATCGGGGTCAGCCAGTCCCAATCGAAGGCCATAGAGCTGTGACTGCTGCATGGAAATCATATCACAGGCCTCTCTTTTAAAACCCTTTACCGCTGAAATCAAGGGTGTCAAAGGGAACGATTCTGTATTTTATATTATTTCTTTCAAAATAATTAATCAGGTTGAGCTCGAAATCGGAATCGACAGGACTGCAGACCTGCACATCTTTCAGATCATACACACGATCAACATTAAGCTTTTTGGATATCAGGAATCCCTGGCCGTCATAGTAACTGATACCGGCGAAATGGACGCCAAGGGCTGTTTCACGGGTAAATGTCCAGGTCGAGTGGCGAGAGAGAAGGTCCACCTCCCCGGAAAGCAGGGCAGTAAAAGACTCGTTTTCCGCAAGGGGCATAAATTCCACCTTATCGGCATCGCCCAGGGTCGCTGCGGCCACGGCCCGACAGATATCCACATCAAGACCGGTCCATTTGCCTTCTGCATCAACACTCGGAAAAGCCGGGAGAACCGGATGAAACACCGCATTGCAGAAAACCGCGTTCGATGACCTCTGCCCTGGTGTAGGCTTGTGCAAAACCTGCAGAAAATTGCTATTGCCAGTAATGCCGCAGGGATAAGAATTTTTATTCATAACAACGCATAACCTTATTGATCAAATTCTCGACCAGGACTCCTCACTCCCCAAAAAACATACCAGCCAGACCCCGGATTGTCCATCGAAAGGAAGCTCAGAAGATGGGCAACATTCTGACGATATCTTTTTCCATTTCCCTTCATGGAGATTATTGCTACATTGCCCACTCACTTCCGTACCCAATTGGAGACTATACCTGGCAACAACATTATTATGCTCGCTGCCAAAGTAAAATTAATCCCGGTAGAAAGACATTGCAAAAAAAACAATCCAAAACCGCTCGATTTGCAGCAACTGAAATCCTCTGCACCCTCTACCAGAAACGTTCACCGGTCAAGCATCTTTTTGATCAGGCAGTACAAAAACACAGTCTGCCAGCCAATGAGCGAAACCTCGCCATGCAGCTGATTTATGGCGTCCTCCGGCATCGGCAATACCTGGATAGAATCCTGGCTCTCCTCTCCCGGACCCCGCTTCACAAAATAGCCCCCTTCGTCCATCAGGCCCTGGCCATCGGCCTCTACCAGCTCTTTTTTCTTGAACGTATTCCAGAATCAGCTGCCGTAAACGAGGCAGTAGACAGCTGCAAGGCAGCAAAAATCCCGCAAAGACTGCATGGATTTGTCAACGGCATTCTGCGTCAAGCTATTCGACAAAAAAGCACTCTTGCCACAGAGGCTCTTACCGACGACAGGCGGCAAACTGCTTCTCAACCATCCGGATTGGCTGGTCAAACGATGGCAGCAAAATTTTGGTTTTGCAAGAAACGGAGAGAATCTGCCGGTCCAATAATTGCGAACCGGCGCTTGTCCTTCGAGTGAACAGTGCAACTATCGCCAGAGACGATTATTGCCGAATCCTGGAAGAGGCCGGAATAGTGTGGCGACCTGGGACATATTCTCCTGGATGCAATTATCCTTCCCGACTTTCACGGGCCAATCACCACCATACCAGGTTACGCTGAAGGCTATTTTCAGGTACAGGACGAGGCTGCCCAACTCGCCACCAGTCTCCTTGGCCCTTTCCGCTCAAGGGCCACGTACCTTGATGCATGCGCCGGTCTTGGCGGCAAAACTTCACACCTTCTTCAATTGACAAAGCAACATGATGTACAGATCCATGCGGTGGAACCGGAACCTCACCGACTCAGAAAACTAAGAGAAAACATCTCCCGCCTCTTTCCCAAAAACGCTCCCATCATCCATGAAGGAACTCTGCAGAATTTTTCTGCCTTGCATGACGATCTGTCTTTTGACGGCATCATCATCGACGCCCCATGTTCAGGTACCGGCGTCACCGGACGGCACCCGGATATCCGGTGGAATAGGCGGCAAGAAGAGCTGGTGCGCTACCAACAGGAGCAAAAAGCCCTTCTGGCCACTGCCTCCCAACTCATCAAGCCGGGTGGTATTTTGGTTTACGCCACCTGCTCACTTGAGCCGGAAGAAAATCAACACGTGGTCAATGAATTTTTACAAACCCATCCGGATTTCCTGCTTACCGACTGCTCGATCCTGCCTCCCCGAACCCGCCCGCGGTTTTGTCGAAAACAAATTTTTTGCCCCACTTCCCTCTGACACAATAGACGGTTTCTTTGCGGCGCGATTGCAGCGCAGATAGGAGCTTCTAACTGGTTTTTCTTTGCCATCGGCCAAGGTCTGTTGTACATTCTCCCCATTCGTAACGGAGAACACAATTTTACTCTTTTTCAGAAAGCAGCATAAACTTTCACCTGCAGCCATACGCAGACTTTCTCAACCAAGGACACATGAAATGGCAGAAATTAAAAGTACAATGGACATGGTGCTCGAGCGTGCTGCAAAAATGGCCGCAGCAGCGCCATCAAATGTCGACGACGAAGATCTGATCAAAAAGGGAATGCGGCTTGCCGCTGATTATCTCAATCAGCAGGAAACGGATCTCGCCCAACTGCTTGAAGCCCAACCACCCAGGAGCAGATAGCAATAAGAAAAGGCATGGCCCAGACCCTGCTGCGAAACATTGTCCTCCCCCGGGATGAACAACTGCAGGCATCGGGAAAAATCGCTCTGCGCGGTGTACTCTCCCTTGGCGGAAAAAGTAGTGAAATCGCGTCAATCTGCCAGGAATTAGACCAGATACTTGAGCAGTATGGCCAACACAAGGAACAGATGACCCAGCAGCTCGAAGATGCCATCAGGACCCAACTGGAACAGCAGCAAAGAGGCCAGGGCCGGAAAGATCAGACACCGGCCAACCCGGCAATGCATCCCCAATACAGAGAAGAACTGGCAAAAATGTTAACGAGCCTCAACAATCAATACAATGATGCCATGAAACAACGCAAGGAAATCATTCTCGAACGTTTCTCCCCCGCGGCGCGATGATTCGACAATATCAGAAATTATGGATTACCAGCGGCGCATAAAAAAACTCCAGGAAAAACTGAGACGAAAAAAGATTGACGGCATGCTGGTCGCCAAACCAGAGAACCGGAGATACCTGTGCGGTTACCGCAGCGGTGACCACGGGATAGGGGAAACCTCAGGACTCCTGCTGATTCCAGCCAGGGGCAAGGTGCACCTCCTCACCGACTTTCGTTATAAACTTCAGGCGGAAGGCGATGTACCGTGGGCAGAGACGGTCATCTACACCAAGGGAGTTTTGCAACAGCTTGACCAACTCCTGCCGGATCTGGCGATAACATCTCTGGCTTTTGAAAGCGGCTACACCCTTTATTCCTTTGCCGAGAAGATGATAACAACGCTTGGCAAAAAAGGCATAAAGCTTGTGCCGACGGATGGCCTGGTGGAAACAATGCGGGAGATTAAAGATGAAGTGGAAATTGATCTCATCCGCAATGCCGTCCGTCTCAACGAAGAAGTTTTTGCCGAAATCCACAGTACTCTCGACAGCTATGCTACTGAAATCGACATCGCCCTCGCCATCGAGTCAGCCATGCGGCGAAAAGGGGCTGAAAGGCCAAGTTTTGACACCATAGTTGCCAGCGGTGAGAATGGCGCCCTGCCCCATGCCGTCCCAGGCAGCAGCCCGGTAGAAAAAAATGGCTCACTGACTATTGACATGGGCCTGATTCTGAATGGTTATTGTTCGGACATGACCCGGAATCTGGTGGCCGGCAAACCAGACAAACGCTACAGGAAACTGCACCGGCTGGTCCGCAAGGCCCAGCTGGCCGGAGCGGCAGCAATCCGGAGCGGAGTCAGGTGCTGTGATGCGGACAAAGCCGCCCGCGATATCATCGCCGATGCGGGTTATGGCGATTATTTCGGCCATTCGCTGGGCCATGGGGTCGGTCTTGCCGTCCATGAAGAACCGACGACTTTCATCGCGCAGCAACAAAAAGCTGAAACCCGGTATGATCGTCACCGTTGAACCTGGAATCTACATTCCCGGCTGGGGCGGCATAAGACTGGAAAACATGTATGTCGTCCGCGAAGACGGCTGTGAAAATCTGAACTCGCGACACCACCTGGCTGGACATATAAGAAGACACCTGAAATGAATACACCCCACACGTAACCCTGGTTGATGATATCTATACGAGGAAGAATATATGCGACAATTTGTCATTGATGAACTCTCACCGATGGAGTGCGACAATATCGACTCCTATCTGAAAAGATCTCTCAAACATGGCCCCATGATCGGGCTCTACTGGCTCCAGCTTCCCGACGACCTGCTTTCCGACATCCAGCAGGAGCATAAGGACGAGCATGGCCCCTTTCACCTGGCCGTGGAACTGACCAACAGCGCAGTAAAATTCGAGCTTTTGGTACGGAGCCAGGTCAACCTGCACTGCAGCTGCATCGCCCACGCCACCCCCGTCCAGCGCCAGTTTGTCCTCGATTTTATTGATAAAATGGTAAGGAAGAATTAATAACGTCTTAAAAAACATTTCAAAATGTTAGTGACTCACCACCTCTTTCTGGAGGCCTCGAGAGGATGCAGTAAGGAGCGTATGCAGTTCATTTACCCTGGCAACAATATCTGTCTGCACCGACAATCTCGGTTACCAGGCAGATCGTTTTCACACCCCTCTGCAATAATCTGGTCGATATTGTGCAGCTTGATGCCGCCAATGGCCACAAAGGGCAGAGAAATATTTTGACAACCCAGTCAAGATAGGTAAAACCCAACGGGATCACAGACATCCTCTTTTGTCTTGGTGGCAAAGATCGGTCCTACACCGATATAGTCGGCACCTGCCCGCACCGCTTCTTCGGCCTGCTTCGGGGAATGGGTGGAGAGCCCGACTATTTTGTCCCTGCCGAGCAGTCTTCTCACCTCACCCACCGGCAGATCATCCTGACCGACATGAACACCGTCAGCATCCACCAATAGCGCCACATCCACATAGTCGTTGACGATGAAGGTGACCCCGGCCGCACGGGTCAAGTGCACGGATCTGTCGGCATTCTTCAAGAATGGCACTGGTAACTTTTAGCGGGTCTCTTTTCCCGGTACTGGATGATTTTAATTCCACCTTTAATCATCTGTTCCACGACCTGGATATTGGTGCGTCCGGCCGAGAATTTTTCGGCGGTAATACCGTATAATCCAGCCGGCAATACTTCTCTCTTTCCTTCATATTCAGTCATGATATTCACCGTGTTTTTAAAACAATATCCGCCATCATGGCGGCAATTACAGCTATCTTCGGACCATACAGCCGTTCGAGCGAAAATCCGTCTGAAAATCGCCGACGATAGTACAATTGCCAAGCCGATGGACCCTAATTGCCTCAATTTCTCTTCCCGCAATTCCAGAGGCCGAAATGATCGGCATATCAGATCGGCAAATGTTTCCACCAGCAGTTTTTTCGATTGCTGATCATCAAATCCCTCCACCAGCAACCGGCAGTCGCTGAACGTGTCCAACATATTTTCCAGGCGTCAAGTCGCAATTTGGCAGTCTCAATAGTCGCCTCCGGGACTATTCTCAAAAGATTTTCCCGCAGCATATCGACCTTATAACCACCAATTTGATCAATGAAATAAAACTGTCGGTTCAGGTTGGAGTGCTCCACCCGATCAAAATCCACAAGTTTTAATGAGGTGCAGCCTGCACGAACAAGATGCACAGCCACATTCGAGCCGATACCGCCAACCCCGGCAATCCCAATCTTCATCAGATCATATCCCAGTCTTTATATACCGGCTGATAACCGGCATTACGTATAGCCTGGACGACCTCATCCACGCTTCGCTCATCGGTGATCTCAAATTGCGGCGTAGCCCGTTTCCTGGGCCTCGCCGTAGCCACCGACCCCGGTACATGAACCTGCGGAAAAACGGGTTGCCCCAAGCCGATAAGGTTGTCACGAAAAGCTGCGCTCTCTCTGGTGGAAACCGTTATACCGGCCCGGGGCAGAAAACAGCGCAAGAGCGGTCATGAACTGCACAAAGGTCCGATCATCCGCCTCAAACTTCGGTTGATAATTTCCCTCTGCCGGATTCATTCGCGGTAGGGAAAGACTGATTTCCGTCTGCAGAAAATGTATCATCGAGGTATTTAGCATGAAGCCCGCGTAAAGAAAACCTCGCTGCGCACCTCTCCGAGCCCGAGCAGAGGACCGATATTGACCATGCGAAAACCGGCCCGGGCCCCTCGTTCAGGTGCATCGAGCCGATATCGATAGTCGGTTTTTCTGCCCGCCTTGTGGACCAGAGCCGTAGCGATCTTCATCATAGACCTCCTGATAGAGCGTCAAGCCGTCAACTCCTGCCAGCTGCAGCCGATGATAATCCTCCTCATCCATCGGGAAAATCTCAATTGCCACCGAGGCAAAATATTTTTTCAAGAGCCGAACCGCTTCTTCAAGATAGTCCATGGGAGTTACTGCCCGGCGCCTCGCCGGTGAGCAGAAGCAGATGGCGCATCCCGGTCGCGGCGATTGCTTTTGCCTCGTTCTCAATCTCGGCAAGACTCAGCTTTTTGCGCTGTAATATTGTTTCCCCGATGAAAACCGCAGTACACGCATTCATTGGAGCAAAAATTGGAAATATAGAGCGGGATAAACAGTTGGATTGTGTGGCCAAAATACTGCACGGTCAGATTTTGAGCCTTCCTGGCCATCTGCTCTAGATATGCAGATGCCGCAGGACTTAAAAGTGCCAGGAAGTCTGTTTCCGAGAGTTTCTCTCTTGCCGAGCGCCGCTTCTACCCGCTGGGAGTTACCCGTCAAAAAATGATCTAGGAAATCAAAATCCTTTATATCGCTCAATCTCATTATAAAATGACATATTTTTCACCCCCTGGCCCTTTTATGCATAGTTCATAAAAACCTCAATTGTCGATGGATAAGTAAAAAGCTTCATATTGGAGGCGTGCATTCGATATTTCGCGTATAAGGGTACTTCGTAATATAGCCTGCCCCCAAGACACTTCCTTCGGCGTCACGACAGATGGGGTTTGATGCTCTTAATTGAGAAAGCCGGTTAATGGTGATGAAGCCTGGGCCAGAGCGCTCTCTTCAGCCATTCTGGCCAGATAGGCAAGTCGTCCCGCCTCAACCGCAAGGGAAAAGGCACGGCCCATCATCGCCGGATCCTCTGCAGTGGCAATAGCGGTATTGACCAGAACGGCATCGGCACCCATTTCCATTGCTTCAGCGGCGTGGGAGGGGCGTCCGATACCGGCATCAACGACTACAGGAACCTGGCAATTGTCAATCAGCAGAGCAATCAGCGACTTTGTTTCAAGCCCGCGGTTGGTCCCGATTGGGCCCCAAGGGGCATGATGGCAGCAGCACCGGCATCTTCCAGTTTTTTGGCCAGGGTCAGATCGGGAAGCACATAGGGCAGGACAATAAAATCCTCTCGGGCAAGAATCTCTGTGGCCCGCAAGGTTTCAGAGTTGTCGGGCATGAGATACTTCATATCGGTGATCACTTCGATCTTTGACGAAATTGCCGCAGCCGGCCTCTCTGGCAATCCGGGCAATACGCACAGCCTCCTCGGCGGTACGGGCCCCGGAGGTATTGGGCAGCAGCACAACACTCTTTTGGGATGAAATCAAGGATATTTTCACCTACTCCCCCACTGTCAATTCGACGCAGCGCCACAGTAATCATCTCGGAACCACTGGCAGCAAGCATTTTGGGAATCCAGTTTTTTGCAGCGAATTTCCCCGTCCCGGTAAAAAGACGGCTGGAAAAACCATGGCCGCCGATTTTCAATTGTTCATCCCGCATGGGCTCACCCCCCTCCGACAAAATTGAATAACTCCAGGACATCTCCCTGTTTGAGCTGCACCTGACTCCAGTCTGCCTGTTTAACGATCCGGCCGTTATATTCCACCACCAATGAAGCGGCAGCCAGCCCTTTCGCTGCGACCAGATCTTCGATCGTGCACTCCTTCATCCGCTCATCCACTACCATTGACCCGCACCTCTATTTCCATAGCTCTTCCTGTCAGCAAAAAGCAAAAAAAAAGCCGCCTTCCCACAGTACGGGAAAGCGGCGTCTGGCCAATCTTCATGCCCTGAAACCTTGGTTTCAAGCAGGCCGCTTCCCTTCGCCGGCATTACCCGGATCAGGTTCATAGGGTTGGATATCATCCTCTCAGCACTCACTGCACCCCTAGCGATATATGCTTTTTATTCGACTTAACCGGATTTGTCAACGCATGTTGTACTGCTAATAACAGTTCAAGCCACAGTGCAGACTAAAATCAAAAGGCAAAAAATCTTGATTAAGACCGAAATTCAACTTGCTTGTAATCGGAGATGGATAAAAGTACCAAAGGTCACTCTTCGGCCTCTCCCCCGAGCCGATGAGTCCGGCAGACAGGCCTTCCCTGGCCTGGCCGCCGATTGCCGACGTCCTGTCGGCAACCCTTCGGGCCTTATTCATCAGCTCAGCTGGACCTTTCGCGATGATCTTTTGCTACTTTCATCCATCTCCAAAGGTCTCGCTGCAGTTCGGTCGTAATCACAAAAAATTTGACTGTAAGGAATTAGCCAGATCTTCTTGTTACTCTCTGACCAGTTAATACATGGTCGACTGGAGTCGTCCTGAACCAATCACTTTATGGAGGAAGGAGATGTTTTCAGGATATTTTTGCTGGCAGGGATCACCGCAGGCAATCACAAGCAAAATTGTTTGGATGTTTTGGTATTGCAGTTTATTGGCGATCCCCGTCCCCGGGGGCCGCTGAACCTATGCTGCCTGGAGTTTATACAGAACAGGTCGACGTTGCCGGCTGGCTGATGAGTGAAAAACTCGACGGGGTCCGGGGGTATTGGGACGGCAAACAATTGCTGTCGAAAAATGGCACTGTTTTTTATCCCCCAGCAGAATTTGTCCGTGATCTCCCGCCTTTTCCAGTGGAGGGAGAAATATGGGGAGGACGTGGCAGTTTTGAGCAGACCGTGGCCATCGTCAAGAGACAGCAGCCTCATAACGGCTGGTTGCAGCTCAAGCTGGCCATCTTCGATGTGCCAGAAGCACCCGGCGGTTTTACGCAGCGAATTGCCAGAGCGAAAGAGTGGTTTGCCGCACATCCCTCAGCCTATGCTTTTGTCATTCGCCAAACCAGAGTTGGCGATGCAGCAGACCTGCAGGAGCAGCTTGGCCCAGATCGAACAACTCGGCGGCGAAGGATTGATTGTCCGCCAACCGGATGCACTCTATACTGGAGGACGAAGCACGGAAATCCTCAAGGTAAAAAATTATGAGGATGGTGAGGCAAAGGTTATAGCACATCTGCCCGGCAAGGGAAGAAATGAGGGACGAATGGGTGCTCTTTTGGTTGAGCTTGACGACGGCAGGCAATTTAAAATCGGCGGCGGCTTCACTGACGCTCTAAGGACATCACCACCGCCAATCGGCTGCAGTTGTCACCTTCAAATTCTATGGGCGATATCAGTCTGGAATGCCAAAATTCCCATCATTTTTGCGCATCCGACTGGATCAAAACCTGTGACAAGACAGATTCTGCGGCTACAATACACCTCTACTGTCTCTGACAAAATCCTCCCCACCCCTGACCATGACCGTAAAAATCTACAAAACAGGTAATAATTCTTCATTTTTGTAGCATTTCCCACAACCAGTCCAACGTCCCCTTCACCACTCAAGACATTATCTAACTATCTGATATTATATATATTATTTACACAATAACGATCTGGCACATCCCTTTGCTGAATGGGAGATAACCATATATCAACCTCCATCGACTAAAGGATGCCAATTTATGAGTTCTGCACCTCTTTTAAAGGATAGATCGAAACAGATCCACAGAAAGGGCTCTGCCCCTTTTGCCATTGACTGCAACAAGGAAAGCCTGGCAGGAGCCGTAAGCCAGCGCGCTTGTGTCTTCTGTGGTTCCCGGGTGGTCCTCTACCCGATCGCCGATGCCCTTCATCTGGTCCATGGCCCAATAGGCTGTGCTGTATATACCTGGGACATACGCGGCGCGCTGTCGTCAGGACCTGAACTGCACCGGCTCTCTTTTTCCACCGATCTGCAGGAGCTCGATGTTGTCTTTGGCGGCGAGAAAAAACTTGCCAAAGCCCTGGATGAACTTATCGACCTGCATAAACCAAAAGCCGCGTTTGTCTATTCGACCTGCATAGTCGGGATTATCGGTGACGACCTGGAAGCTGTCTGCAAAAAGGCCTCCGCAGAAAAAGGCATCCCGGTGCTGCCGGTAGAATCGTCAGGTTTTAAAAAAGGCAATAAACGCGGAGGATATGAAGCAGCATGCCAGGCCATGTCCCGCCTCGTCGGAATGGGTGACATCAGCAATATCTCCAAACATTCCATTAACATCCTGGGGGATTTCAACCTGGCCGGCGAAATCTGGTTGATTCGTGAGTATTTTGAGCGCATCGGCATAGAGGTGGTCGCCAATATCACCGGCGATGGTCGGGTCGCCGATATTCAGCGATGTCATGGAGCGGCACTCAATGTGGTCCAGTGTTCCGGGGCGACCATGGATCTTGCCAACATGCTAAAGACGGCTACGGCATTCCCTCCATACGGGTGTCCTATTTCGGCATCGAAGACATGGCCGAAGCGCTCTACGCTGTTGCCCGTCATTTTGATGACCCGGAGATGCTGGACAAAGCCCGGCAGCTGGTCAAAGAGGAGCTCGCCACCCTCCTCCCCGAGCTGACCAAATACAAAAAGGCTCTGACCGGCAAAAAAGCAGCTATTTATGTCGGCGGGGCCTTTAAAGCCTTTTCTCTCGTCAAAGCCTTCCGGCTTATCGGCATGGATGTGGTTATGGTCGGCTCCCAGACCGGCACCAAAGAGGATTATATCGAACTTGACGAGATTACCGACGAAGGGTGTATCATCGTCGATGATTCCAACCCGCTTGAACTCTCCTCATTTTTAAAAGAAAAGGACGTTGATCTATTTGTCGGAGGAGTCAAAGAAAGGCCCATTGCCTATAAACTCGGGGTGGCCTTCTGTGACCACAACCACGAACGAAAAGAGATGCTGGCAGGCTTTCAGGGCATGATGAATTTTGCCCGTGAGGTGTACGGCTCGGTGATGAGTCCCGTCTGGAAGTTTGTCCCCCGCCGAACAAAGGAGGATCAGTCATGACCACAATGCCAAGCTATACCGCAACCACCAACGCCTGCAAACTCTGTAAACCCCTCGGCGCATCGCTGGCCTTCAGGGGTATAGAAGGATGTGTCCCCTTCCTCCATGGTTCCCAGGGATGCGCCACCTATATGCGACGCTATATCATCAGTCATTTTAATGAACCTATTGATATCGCCTCATCTTCTCTTGGCGAGAAACAGGCCATTTATGGCGGCGGGCCGAACCTTAAACTCGGGCTGCAGAATGTCACCGCCAAATATGCACCAAAGGTCATCGGCGTGGCAACAACCTGCCTGACGGAAACTATTGGCGACAATGTGCCGATGATCCTCGCCGAATACCAGAAAGAGTTTGGTACCAGTGATGCGCCTCTGGTGGTCCATGTCTCGACCCCAAGTTTTGCCGGCACCCATATGGAAGGCTTTAATGCCGCCGTACGAGAAATAATTGACCAGTTGGCAACGGAATCAGAACCCAATGAAACCATTAATCTGTTCAGCGGCTTTATTTCCACCGCCGATATCCGCTATCTCAGGGATGTGTGCGACGACTTTGCCATAAAGGCGACAATTCTGCCCGACTACTCGGACACCCTGGATGGCCAGGCGCAAAACGATTATCCGCTGATCCCTGAAGGGGGAACCCCACTCTCAGCTATCAGAAACATGGGCGGGGCGCAAGGCGACAATCGAGTTCGGTTCAACTCTGCCAGAGAACACGGGCGGCAGAGTCCTGGAACGTAAATTTAACACAAAACTTTATCAAACCGGCCTGCCAATTGGCATACGGGCAACCGATGCATTCTTTGATCGACTCGAGGATTTAAGCGGAAACAGTACTCCTGCAAGGTATAAAGCCGCCCGGGGCAGATTGATCGACGCCATGGTTGACGGCCACAAATATATTTTTGGGAAACGGGCCGTGGTGTACGGCGAGGAGGATCTCGTTGTTGGCATGACCTCCTTTCTTGCTGAAATCGGTATCCACACCGTGCTCTGCGCCTCCGGCGGCAAAAGCGGCAAGTTTGCCGCAAGTATAGCAGGGGTGCTTGAAGGAATGGATTGCGAGCTTCCAGTAGTAAAAGAAGATGTCGATTTTTTCGATATCGAGACCATGGCTAAAGAGCTGAAGGTGGACCTCGTTATCGGCCACTCTAAAGGCTACGCCTTTGCCAGAAAAGAAAATCTGCCCATGATCCGGGTGGGTTTTCCCATCCATGACCGTGTCGGTGGGCAAAGGATTCTCCATCTGGGCTACCACGGGGCACAAACACTTTTTGACCTCATAACCAATACCGTCATCGACAAGAAACAAAGCGACTCCCCGGTCGGCTACAGCTATATGTAATGATGCCATAACAAGAACTCGAAGGACATATTATGAAAAATTCAGGAAAAAAAGACTTCCAAAGCCATCCCTGTTTCAATGCTGACGCAAAAGGTAAGTTCGGCAGAGTCCATCTGCCCGTGGCACCAAAATGCAATATTAAATGCAACTTCTGTGATCGTAAATATGACTGCGTCAACGAGTCACGGCCAGGTGTTACCAGCACCGTTCTCTCACCGGAACAGGCCGGTGTCTATATGCAGCGGGTTCTGGAAAAAGAACCACGGATAAGCGTTGCCGGTATCGCCGGTCCGGGGGATCCCTTTGCCAATGGCCCGGAAACCATCGGCTACCATGCGGACCATCAGAAAGAATCACCCGGAAACACTTCTCTGTGTCTCCTCCAATGGGATGGCCATTGGTCCCTATATTGAGGCATTGGCCGAGATTGAAGTCTCCCATGTAACCATCACCGTCTGTGCTGTTGATCCGGAGATCGGCCAAAAAATTTATTCCTGGGTAAAAGACGGCAATGTCATTTATCGGGGACTGCAGGCGGCTGAACTTTTACTCTCTCGCCAACTGGCGGCGATTAAAAAGCTTAAAGCCCATAACATTACGGTAAAGGTCAACTGCATCGTCATCCCGGGAATCAATGACCATCATATCGAAGATGTCGCCCGGACCATGAAAGAACTGGGGGTTGACCTCCTCAACTGCATGGCCATGTTTCCCAACGTCAACACCCCATTTGGTGAAATCGCCGCAACCGGACAAAGAACTCATGGAACAGCTCCGGGCCAAGGCGGAAGAGTATCTGCCGCAGATGCGTCATTGCACCCGCTGCCGGGCCGATGCGGTCGGTTTACTGGATGATGATCGCACTGAGGAATTCAGAAGCTGCCTGACAGCCTGTTCGTCACTCAAACCAATGCCCCCGGCAATGCGTCCCTACGTTGCCGTAGCGACTGAAGAAGGTATACTCATCAACCAGCATCTTGGCGAAGCCCGCACTTTTCAGATTTGGGAACAGAGCGAAAACTCCTATCGCAAGGTAGAAGACCGTTCCGGTCCCGCTGTCGGCGGCGGGATAAAACGCTGGCATCAATTGGCAAAAATCCTCGGCGACTGCCGTGCTGTGCTGGTCAGCGGTGTCGGCCAGACCCCTTTTGATATTCTGTCCAAATCAGGGGTAAAGCCCGTGGAGGCCGCCGGATTTATCGAAGAAGGATTGGAAGCTGTTTACGAAAACAAAAAGACCTCTGCCCTTAAAGGAAGACGAACGTCCTGTGCCGACGGCAGCTGCAGCGGATCGGGCGGAGGGTGCGGTTAACCATCTCTTTTCTATATGCTCCTATGGGTGAAAAACACTTTTTGCCCATATTTTGTCAGAGAGAAATATTTGTGTCAGGCTAAAAGGTGATTATCTATATGAGTAAGCGTTTTTCCTGCCAACGCACTGAATCAATATCTGATAGCCGAAGGCCACAAACTCTCATCTAAAGGAGAACATTATGAAAGATGCTGTAAATTTACACCAGAAAGTACAGGGTCTCTGTGATTGTTTTGCCACCAACGACCCGCTGAAAGAAATGTCCACCGTTAAAAACGACACTGATACCGACGAGGCCGCGTTAAAATGGGTCGCCCTGGCTATTCTGCATGGGATTAACAGCAACGCTAAAGAAATTACCATTGCTAACAGTAAAGAAGACGGCGTAAAAGTTACCGCCGAATACAGAAAAGCGGAACTCCCATCTCCCGGTGGACCAATTGGGGAAAAGATCATCAATTCGGTACGGGAGCTCTCTCACCTCGAAGGCAACAAAGCGGAAACGACTCTCGCCTTTGGCATCCGCAACAACAGCATGGATCTGAAGATAAAATCCAAACATGAAAGTGGCGACGAAAAAATCACTATAAAATTCCCTTAAAATTTCAGCTGATTAATTTTTATAATTACGTATGACAAGTTCGTAAAAACCTCAAATTCCGATGGATAAGTAAAAAGATTCATATTGGAGGCGTGCAATTTTTATATTGTTTCTGAGTACATACGGTATGTCGTAATGATTTAATAATTGCACCCCAAGGGCACCTCCTTTGGGCGTAACAACGCATAAGATTAAGATTTCTATCCCCCTCAAAGGGGGACTAAAATGAGTGCCCTTTGGGTATTGCTATCCCCTTTGGGGAATTTTTACAACGCCATCACGTATAACAATCTACCCTCACTATCAATACCCGGGGTTTCCTGCAGAAAAACGGCCAGGAAACCCCAAAATTTTTCCAAGACCCGCTACTGCAAACAGTTCCCATTCTAAAATTAAGTATTTTGTTTGATATCGACAAGATCGGACAAAAAACTGTTTTATGGGCGGAAAGCAATGAGATCATCAGTAGCCTTGCCTAATCAACAATACCTCTTGTTGTCTTTTTCCAGATCAGTTATTACCTTAATGCAAACGAGTTTCATCATTGTTTGCCCAAGTTATTTCGACAGTTTCCTGGAAAAATATTTTCCAGACACCTCCCCGTTGTACCCCAGGTCAAGGGGAACAAGCCGTAATAAGTATCTTATTCAACAAAGAGGAGACACAGCATGCGAATCGGTGTACCAAGAGAGATACATGAAGGTGAAAAACGTGTAGCAACGACGCCTGAAGTGGCCGGGTTTCTCCAAAAACTAGGCTTTAAAATCACCATTGAGTCTGGTGCCGGTTCAGCAGCGAAATTTACGGATGGTGCCTACCGTGATGCTGGTGCAGCAATAGAGAGTGATGTTCAGAACCTCTACCGTGATTCTGACATTATCCTCAAGGTTCGACCACCCGAAAGCCACCCTGAACTCGCTGAGATTGATCTGTTTCGGGAGGGCCAGACCCTTATCAGTTTTATCCAGCCGGGTCAAAACCAGGAGCTCATGGACACCCTGGCCAGGAAAAAAATCTCTGTCCTGGCCATGGACTCTATTCCGCGAATTTCCCGGGCCCAGAAAATGGATGCACTGAGCTCGATGGCAAATATCGCTGGATATCGCGCCGTTGTCGAAGCTGCGCAACACTTTGGCCGGTTTTTCACCGGCCAGATAACCGCCGCGGGGAAAATTCCTCCGGCGACGGTCCTGGTCATTGGTGCCGGAGTTGCCGGTCTTTCGGCCATTGGTGCCGCCAAAAGCATGGGCGCAATCGTTCGGGCTTTTGATACCCGCCCCGAGGTAAAAGAGCAGGTTGAAAGCATGGATGGAGAGTTCCTGATGCTTGACTTTGCAGATGAAGACGGCTCCGGCGAGGGCGGCTATGCCAAGGTGATGAGCGATGAATTTATCAAGGCCGAGATGGAGCTTTTTGCCCGCCAGGCAAAAGAGGTCGACATCATTATCACCACGGCGCTTATCCCCGGCAGACCTGCGCCGGAGCTGATCACCGAAGCCATGGTTGAGACCATGAAGGAAGGCAGCGTCATTGTCGATCTTGCCGCCGAAATGGGGGGCAACTGTAAACTTACCGAAGCGGACAAGGTCGTAGTGAAACACGGCGTGACCATTATAGGGTACACGGACCTGCCGTCACGTCTGGCCACCCAGTCCAGTCAGCTCTACGCCACCAATCTTCGCCATCTCCTGACCGACTTAACCCCTGAAAAAAACGGCGAGATCAACATCGACATGGAAGATGAAATTATTCGTGGGGCAACGGTCATCAAGGCAGGCGAAATTACCTGGCCTCCACCTCCGCCTAAACTCTCGGCTGCGCCAAAACAACAACCGGCCCCTCCAATACAAAAACCGATAATCGACAAAAAACAAAGCCCGTTGCGCCTCATCCTGCCCTTTGTTCTTGGCGGTATTGCTTTACTCGGGCTGGGCAGCGTTGCACCACCTGCATTCATGTCCCATTTTACCGTTTTTGTGTTGGCCTGTTTTGTCGGCTACATGGTTGTCTGGAATGTCACCCCATCTCTACATACGCCGCTGATGAGCGTGACCAACGCAATCAGCAGTATCATTATTATCGGGGCACTGCTGCAGATTTCATCCGACAGCGGTCTGATCATATTTCTGGCGGGAATCTCTGTTTTGATTACCAGTGTCAATATTTTCGGCGGCTTCGCTGTCACCCATCGCATGCTGGCCATGTTCAGGAAGTAGGAGGAAACACATGTCACAAGGTATTGTAAGCGTAGCATATATTGGTGCCACCGTCCTGTTCATCCTTGCCCTTGGCGGTTTAAGCCGACCCGAGACCTCGAGGAGGGGTAATTACTACGGCATTATCGGCATGTTCATGGCCCTTCTGGCCACTATCATCGGTATTGTCTCAGACAACTATTTTATCTTATTTCTTGGGTTTATTGTTGGCGGCTCCATTGGTCTCCTGCTCGCCAAAAAAGTTCAGATGACCCAGATGCCGGAGCTGGTAGCCATTCTGCACAGCCTTGTGGGTCTGGCTGCGGTCCTGGTTGGTTTCGCCAATTTCATGGATCATACCACTGCGCTCAGTGGTGTCGACAAGACTATTCATGATGTGGAGACCTACCTGGGCATATTGATCGGTGCCTTGACATTTTCGGGGTCGATCATTGCTTTTCTCAAACTCAGTGCCCGGATCAGCGGCAAACCAATGCTGCTTCCTGCCCGGCACTGGCTCAACCTGGCTCTGCTTGTCGGGCGTTATCTGGCTGGGTGCCAAATTTGTCAGCCTGTCGGCTCTAGGCGGTGGAACAGTGCCGCTTGTCCTTATGACTATAATTTCCCTTGCTTTCGGAGTGCATATGGTCATGGCCATCGGCGGGGCCGATATGCCGGTGGTTGTCTCCATGCTCAACAGCTATTCAGGATGGGCGGCCGCGGCAACGGGATTTATGCTGAACAATGATCTGCTCATTGTCGTTGGCGCACTGGTTGGCAGCAGCGGTGCCATCCTGAGCTATATCATGTGCCGGGCCATGAATCGTAAGTTCATTGCCGTTATTGCCGGTGGTTTTGGAACTTCAGGCGGTGACAGCAGCAGGGCCTGAAGGAGAAGCAGGCGATATCATTGCCATTGAGGGTGCAGAGGCAGCCGAATTGCTGCAGAACGCAAAAGAAGTCATGATTATCCCAGGCTATGGGATGGCGGTTGCCCAGGCCCAGCATACTGTGCATGAGATCACCCGTAAACTGCGTGAGAAAAAGATCAATGTCCGGTTTGGTATCCATCCGGTTGCCGGACGTATGCCGGGGCATATGAATGTGCTCCTCGCCGAGGCTAAGGTACCCTATGATATCGTCTTTGAGTTAGATGAAATCAATGAAGACTTTCCCAAGGTTGATGTCTCGGTGGTTATTGGCGCCAACGATATCGTCAACCCGGCTGCCCAGGAAGTGCCGGACAGCCCTATCGCAGGAATGCCGGTGCTTGAGTGCTGGAAAGGTAAAACGACTATTGTCCTGAAGCGGTCCATGGCAACCGGATATGCCGGGGTGTCCAATCCGCTCTTTTATAAAGAAAATACCCGAATGCTCTTTGGCGATGCCCGGGAGAGCCTCGATGGCAGTACTGAAGAACCTCGATTGATCAGTAACCAAAAAGGGAAAACGCTCAATGTATTGGATAATCCTGTTCGGCATCCCCCTTAGTCTGCTGCCCAGGATGGCATTTTCTGCAGCACGTATTATCTCTGGGCCAACTGGCCAATTCCTATCTTGATGCCTTTCAGATCAGCAGGGATGCACGCTTTGCCCGGACCGCCGAAGAAATCTTTCCTGTTTGCAGCGAAATATGCGCGACCCCGCTGGCGGTTTCTATTTGGCTGAAGATGCCGACAGTGATAATCCCTACAACTCCGGCCAGCACGGTGAAGGCGCTTTTTCCCTGGACGAAAGAAGATATCGACAAACGACTTGGTCCCCAAACGGCGGCAATTTTCAACGCCGCTTATGGGGTGCAAGATGGCGCGGCGACTGATAGAATCTTTCAGTGAGGTACTTAACAACTAGCCACCGGCCTTACCTCTTCTGCTCACCGCCTGGCAATATATCGACACCACACCATCCCAGGTAATCGTTGCGGGCCAGCGGGGCGCAGAAGAGACCGACGCACTGATGCGTACTGCGGGGAATAATTACGACCGGTCTCGGCTGGTTCTTTTGGCTGACGGTGCAGAAAACCAGGCGTATCTTGCCGAAAAGCTCATGTTTATGAAAACCGTTGATCGTCTTGACAACAAAGCCACTGCCTATGTCTGTACTGATTTCACCTGCAAGATGCCGGTCACGGAACCAAAAGCGCTGCAATTACAGTTGGAGAAGAAAAACTCAGAACACTGATACCTGCGCCGATGTATGCCTCGGCCAACCAGCCAAAATGATGACTCGGTACTCCCATGCAGGAAAAAATGTCACTCCTCCATGTTCCCGACTTAAAAATACTCCTCCAGATAATAATGGTGGAACACGCAAGCAAAGACAAAGCATTCACTTTTCATACCGTACCCACCCAAATTCATGTTATATATCTTTTCCTGGTCTCTTCGCCACTGCTGCCTGCGCACTGGTTAAGGAATTTCCAGATACCATCTGAATAAAATAGACAAATTGTTCGATACTGATGAATATTCTGCTTATTAATCCCCCCAATTGCGGGCGTAGTATTCCGGAAGAACGCTACGGCATAGATTCAATCAAACAAATTTTTAGGGGTGAACCTCTTGGTCTGGAGGAACTCGCCGGTAATCTGCTCCAGTATGATGTTCGTATTGTTGATCTGAAAGCAGATCCGGCTGGTCTGGATGAAATGTTGTCTGGTTTTACTCCTGATGTGGTCGGAATCACCGGGGTGACCTGTGAGGCAAACACCGTCTTGCAGCTCGCCTCACAGGTGAAACAGCACGATCATCCGATTGTCGTGGTTGGTGGAATTCATGCCAGCAATGATCCTGCATTTTTTAATCATCAGGCTGTTGATTACATAGTCACCGGGTTAGGAAAAAAGACATTTGCCGATCTGGTATCTGCCCTGGAGGCTGGAAATGGGGATGATATTGTTTTGCCCGGTCTGATCCGGACGAATCCAGGGCACAGGATCGTGCTGCCGTTACGCTGCTGCAGTGTTGTCGATCTGGTCGAGGAAAGACCTCCAGCATATAACCTGGTACGCCAGTATCGCTCGCATTATATTCTTGAAAAATTAAGTATACGTATGGGCTTTGTTGCTTCAGCCTACGGTTGCTCCCATCGCTGTTCTTTCTGTTGCATTAAGGGACAGACAGGCGGCAGATATCTGACCAAGTCCATTGATGCCGTTGTCAGGGATATCAAACTGCTTGGGGACATTCCAGTCATCAGGCTTGTTGATGCCAACACCTTTGGGGATATTGATCGGGCAAAAAATCTTAGCCGGGCTCTTCTTGGGGCGGGGGTGAACAAACAGTACCTGGCTGATATTCGCTCCGATACCGTTGTTCACCATCCGGATATGCTTGCGGAGTGGAAGAAAGCAGGGCTGCGGGCAGTAATAATCGGCTTCGAAGGGATCAGTGATTCGAACCTGTCGGCCATGAACAAAGCGAACAGGGCAAGCATCAATACCGAGGCTATTGCAATTCTAAACAGTTTGGGAATCACCATAGTTGGAGATTTTATTATCTCGCCGGACTATGATGAAGGTGACTTTGCAAGCCTGGGGAGTTATCTTGACAACAGTACTATCGATCTGCCCATGCTTACCGTTATGACGCCGCTGCCTGGAACAAACCTTTACGATCGGCAGAAGACTCAGATTATAAATCATGACCTTGATTATTACACGTTGACCAATGCTGTTACCAAAACAAAGCTTAATGAAAAAAAATTTTATACGCTCTACGCCGAGCTTCTTGCTAAAAGTCATAAAGAGGCCCGGATATAACTGATGAATGCCTGTATTACTGCAATTTCCGCCCTGCTGCCCGGTAAACCTGTCGGCAACGATATGCTCGATGCCTACCTTGGCGCTGTAAGCCATGTCTCAGCCAAAACCCGGCAGATCATCCTTGGCCAGAACGGGATCAAAACCAGATACTACGCCCTCGACCCTGAAACCGGAAAAACGACCCATACCAATGCCCAGCTGGCTGCCGGCGCGGTTCGTCTTTTACGTCAAGATAAGGATGTATCCCGCCTGGCGCTAGAGTGCCTCTGCTGCGGCACCTCCTCGCCCGACCAGATTATGCCGGGGCATGGGTCCATGGTACACGGAGAACTGGCTGTTGCCGGCCCCTGTGAGGTTGTATCCACTGCCGGGATCTGCCTTTCCGGTATTACTGCCCTGAAATTTGGTGCGATGTCAGTTGCTCTTGGGATGACCCGCAATGCCGTGGCAACCGGCTCCGAGACAGCTTCGACTTTTTTGCGAACGGATTTTTTTCAGGCCATGAGCGGAAATAGAAAACAGACCGACCAAGCAAAGCGCCACTCAGCCTTCTCTTTTGAGGCAGAATTTCTGCGCTGGATGCTCTCCGATGGTGCAGGGGCTGTGCTGCTTGAAAAAGAACCGGCCATAGGCGCTATTGGCCTCCGTATTGACTGGATTGAAATAATCTCACATGCTCATCGCCTGGAAACCTGCATGTATGCGGGTGCGCTAAAAATGGCCGATGGGAGCCTCAAGGGCTGGCGTGAATATGCTGGCCCGGGGATGCTGGAAAAACAGGGAATAATGACCGTGAAACAGGACGCCCGTCTGCTCAACCGGGAGATAATTCATGCTTCGGTAGGGCGATGCCTCCCTTCGGTGATAGCAAAACATGGTCTCAAGGCAGCGGATATTGACTGGTTTCTGCCCCATTACTCATCTGCATACTTCAGGGAGCCGCTCATGCATGGATTACAGGAAATCGGCTTCCCGATTCCTCTGGAGCGATGGTTCTCAAATCTTGCCACCAAAGGCAATACCGGGTCAGCCTCTTTTTATATCATGCTTGAGGAGCTTTTCTCTTCCGGGAAACTGGAACGAGGGCAACGCATCCTGGGGATGGTCCCCGAAAGCGGCAGATTTTCCGTTGGCTGGATCCTGATGACCGTTGTATGACTCTCCGAACAACCCAAAAAAGTCAGGCTTAGCCCGGATTTCTCATGACCATTGTGTAAAGCTGCAATGTTTATTTCAACTATTTGAAGAGTTGAATTGAAACAAGCACAGCTAAATCGACACAATGGTCATGAGAAATCCGGGTTAGAGCAGCCAGGGAATAAACATCCTGGTCCGCTGCATGTAGTCTTCATATGCGGCACCAAAAAATCTGATATTTTCCCGCTCCTCCACCTTTGCCACCGTTACGAGCAAGCCACTTATCAGCAGGATCAAGACAATTGTTAACGGGCTGATCTGTTTGAAGAAAGCACCCCATCCAAGAAAAAGCAGGGAGCTGTACATCGGATGTCGAATAAAGCGATATGCTCCTGTTTCCACAATACGAACGGTATTCTCAAAACTGAGGTTCTCCGGCATCTCCCGCCGCTCAGCGTGACCACCTTTTTTTCTCAGCACCATGAGGGACTGAGTAACGAAGACAATCGATATGAGCAGCAAAAACCAGGAAAGCAGATGCAGCGGTGAAAATGGATCTTTGAACCAGTAGGGGTGGTTCAACAAAACCAGAAGTAAGATCCCTTCAAAGACAAAAAAGCGGTAAAAGCCATGACTCTCCGGGTTGCCCAAAGTCCGCCAGGAGAAACGAATAAAAAACAAGGTGCAGGAGATGAAAATGATAATTTGTACCACAGTTATCCCTTATGCGCGAATCTTGATGGAGGTCTAAAGAGTAAAAAGGATCGAGACTGTACAGCGTTCTGTGAAAAAACAGTATTCAGATGAACGACAAACTCAGGAAAACCTCAATTCTCCGACGATGGATAAGTAAAAATCTTCATATTGGAGGCGTGCATTTTTTCGATTATTTCTGCGTACATAGGGTACCTGGAATGATCGAGAAATTTGCACCCCAAGGGCACTTCCTTCGGGCGTGACACGAAGAAGATGAAGATTTCTATGCCCTTTGGGTAATTTTTACGACGCCATCAGGCCCGGATAAGCTCCATGGCTGTAATATATTGGCCAAGCCCCAGCACCAGAATTTTGTTGACCCGGTTATCAAGGACGACAGTATCTCCCCCGGTTAAAGCCCCGGGAACAAGCCCCGCCTCGAGAAACGAAACGGCGAGAGCTAGTCGCCACAGCCGAGGCAGAACCGAATTCTCCGGTAAACTTACGGTAAGGGATCACTGGTGCGGATAATTTTGCCAGGGCCAGAAACTGTTCCAGCTGCTTTTCTCCCTCCCTCTGCATGGCGGCGGGGATACCAACTAAAACAACACCATACACACACTCTTTTTTCTCCGCTGCAGCCAAGCGAATGCACCAGTGCGGCAACCACGTTTTCTGCTTTACTGTTTTGATAAAAAGGAATGGAAATGAAGCATTTGGCATCTGTTGTTCGCCTGCTGACGCACAGGGCACTCCCACCATCGGCGAGCGACATGCGGGGTCGAATGGAAGGATCGAGCAGCGGGCTGAGCACATCATGCCCTTCGTCCACCCCAAGGACGAAGGCCGGGTCAGCTGAACCACCAAGCATAAGGTCTGCCGACAATAGCGCCTGTTCAAAAGAATAGTCCCCTCCGCTTGTGGTAATATTGGGGCCGGTGGCGCCAAACAGCATTGCCACCTGGCCGGCTGGCCCGTTGTGAACAGATCCGACGAAATCGGTGGGACTGGGAAACTGTTCTTTCGATTCCTCAAGGCGGGTCAGGAAGTCGTGGGTTTCGGACAGAGCGCCCCAACTGGTCCCCATAAAAACAGCATCCGGTTTTTGCTCTTTAAGGGGTGATTCCGCGAGGGCCTGTGTGGCCAAAAACAGGGCCATTCTCGGCAGCCGCTTCAGCCGACGAATCAACCGTGGCGGCAGTGTTTTGGCAATTGTCGTAAGTTCTGCCATTCCGGCCGCCGAAGCCCCATTCCTTATTCGGTCGAGAGTGGCAGCTGTCCCTCCGGCACCGGTCAGGCACGAATACCCGTGAACAGCAAGTCCTGGAAGTCCTGGACTGACTTGCCGGGGTGTCGGGTGCGGCCACGCATTGACTGCGCCGATGACCAGAGAGCCATTGTTGCCGCCAAATCCGAAAGAGTTGGAAAGAACCGCCTTTACGGACCCCTCGAGTGGGCTTGTCAGCGGCGTCAGACCAAGCGTCGGATCAACTTTTTGTAAGCCTGTATTGGCCGGCATCAACCCCTGGTTCACGACAATAGTCGACACTACCGCTTCAACCGTACCTGCAGCAGCCAGGCTGTGGCCGGATGCTCCTTTAATTGATGAAAGCGGGGGAAGAGTGGTGAAAAGCCGGCGCACAGCTTTCGACTCGGCGAGATCGTTCTCCGGAGTACCGGTGCCGTGAAGATTGATATACCCTATATCCTGTGGGGCAAGTCCTGCATCGGCCAGGGCCTTCTGCATCGCCATGAAAGCACCCTCGCCTTCCGGATGAGGGGCGGCTGGATGGTATGCGTCGCAGGTAAGACCGGCGCCAAGGAGCACCCCATGGCAGTTTTGCGGTTTTTCTGTAGTCAGCAAAAGCATCCCGGAACCTTCCGCTACTGCCATGCCCTGCCGGTTTTGATCAAGAGGGTGGCAACCTGCACGGTCTACAAGCTGCAGTGAATGAAAACCAAAATAAGTCAGACGGCAAAGAGAGTCGACACCCCCCGCAAGAACTGTCCGGGCCAGGCCGCAGCGCAGCATTTTCATGGCAATGGCAATGGCAACAACACCGGAAGAACAGGCCGTGGACACAACAAGGGCAGGACCGGTACAACCCAGCTCCCGGGCGAGCTCGTCGGCAACCGTATACAGACCGTGGTACCGGTACTGCTTTTTATCCTGTTCCTTTTTTTTGAGCAACTCCTCGGTGGTCAGGATACCGCCGGTCGTTGTGCCAAGAATTATCGCATCAGGCGGGCGGCTGCAGCCATCCATCGCCTGTTTCGCTGCAATAGACGCCAGTTGATGCGTTCTGGGATAAGGCGATGCCTGCAGGTCAAACACCTGACCAGCCGGCAGGGGAGCATCCTGGAGCAGAGAAAACAGCACCAGAGGCTCTATTGCCGAACGGTTCTCCCGCAGAGTTTTCTCCGTGGCCGACAGTCCGTTGCCCAGCGGGCTGATTATCCCTGCTCCGCCGATATAAACCACTGCGTCGGTCAAGAGGGCACTTCGGTTCTATTTTCTTGAATATAATCGGCAAGTCTTGCAAGAGAGGAAAACACTTTCTCACCAACCTCCTGGTTGTTGATGATAATTCCATAATCTTTTTCAACCATGACAACCATTTCCAGGACATCAATTGAGTCGATGCCGAGTTCTCCGCCAACCAGCTGACTATGCTCATCAAAGTCTTCAGGCTTCACGTCCACCAGATTCAGGATGTCGATAAGTTTGACCTTAAGCTCTTCTATAAGTGTACTCATAATATTGTATAATTTTAAGATTGACGGCTTCA
The DNA here is from genome assembly GCA_963806525.1 of uncultured delta proteobacterium. GTDB lineage: Bacteria > Desulfobacterota > Desulfobulbia > Desulfobulbales > Desulfocapsaceae > Desulforhopalus_A. Next base: position 52,924 of record CAWDYJ010000027.1, on the reverse strand, counting down.
TAAAAACCTGCAACGAATCGGCAGCAGGACATGCTCTGTTTTGTGACAGATTGTTCATATTTTAAAGCAGCGCTCTATATAATGCCACAATCTGACCCCGATAAAGAAGAGGTAGGCCGGTATTCTGTTTACCACGCACTTGACAGGTACTTAGTTTGGCACCCCTGCAAGTGATGTAAGTGGTCTGAAAATATATTAAAGTTAGCATCTTTCAAATGTATTTACCAATTTCTCGTTTTTTATGACAGATTTTCCAAAGTAAGGCACGAAAATAATTCCAGGAGGAATTTGTCTGATTTGATGGCGGTTTCTTCCAGAGTAAGGTATCTTTTCTCCCTTGAAAATCATGAATACTATACCATTCTCCGATCTGACCCTGGAAGATCTGCTGCCACATCGCGGCCATATGCTCCTTGTGGAAAAGGTTCTTCGAGGTTGACCGCAAGCAAGCCCTCACCCTGTGTTGAGTAAAAAAGTCCTGGCCAATGGCCAATGAAACAGGGGTGCACCCCTTGATCCTGGTGGAGCTGGCGGCCCAGACGGCAGGAGTATGCAATGGCTGGGAGAGAATACAGACCAAAGGCCTCGATTCGGATCAAATGGGCTGGCTGGTAGGCGTCAAAAAAACTGAATTTCTTATCGATCACCTGCCGTTTGGCAGTGAAATTCTCACCCGTGCCGTAAATAGTTATAATTTTGAAAAGCTACGAGAAGTAGTCTGCGAGCAGCATATGAACAATACACTCATCAGCAAAAGTACTCTGCAGCTTTTTCAGGCATAACTGCAATGACGATGGAAAACGAACAGCAAATAGCGATCGTAACAGGCGGCAGCAAGGGAATTGGCAGGGCAATCTGTGTCGAGCTGGCACGCTGTGGCTGCTACACGGTCATCAATTACCAGCATGACAAAAACGGGGCCGAAGAAACCCTGGCAATGGTTGAAGCAGCCGGCAGCAGAGGGGAAATTTATCAGTTCGATGTCAGAAATGGACAGGCCGCAGAGCAGGCGGTTGGGGATATTGCCGCAAGGCTGGGTCGTATTGATATCCTGATCAACAACGCCGGTATCGTCGCTGACGGTCTGTTTATGATGATGCCCCGGGAAAACTGGCAGTCGGTAATAGACACCAGCCTGAACGGTTTTTATAATATGACCCGGCCGGTGATAGAGCAAATGGTCCGTAAGCGTCAGGGATCGATCGTTTCCATTTCGTCGGCCAGTTCCCTTATGGCCAATCGCGGCCAGGCCAACTATTCGGCGGCCAAAGCCGGTCTGAATGCTGCCAGTAGAGCAGTCGCCTCCGAGGTCGCCCGACTCGGCATCCGGGTTAATGTGGTGGCACCGGGGCTGATTGAAACGGACATGATAGAAAAAGCCCCGAAGGCCCAGATCAAAGCCATGATTCCCATGGCCCGCATCGGCCGACCGGAAGAGGTCGCCCGGGTTGTCGGTTTTCTCTGCTCCGATGCAGCCTCCTATATGACCGGCCAGATACTCTCGGTGAATGGCGGAATGTTTTAATGAAATTCTTTGTTTTGCCAATTGTCCTGTTGTGCCTTTTTCATTTTACTGGTTTCGACGAGTGGTTCTTCTGCCCAGGAGGTGATTCGCCTGCATTCCATCCAGGCCGATTTCATCCAGAAAAAGCACCTGAAAATTCTTATCCGCCCTCTTGTCTCAACCGGAACCTTGGTCTTTCAGACGCCCCAGTCCCTGCGCTGGGAATACAAGACCCCCGTCCCATCCATCCTGCTTATGCACGGCGGCAGAGTAAAGAAATTTGTCACCAGGGACGGTCGGCTTGTAGAAGACAAGGGGGCGCGGCTTGACTCCATGCAACTGGTGCTGGCGCAGATCAGCAATTGGCTTGACGGCCGTTTTTCCGACAACGAGATGTTCACCGTCTCTTTTTCTGATGAACGTACCGTCCTGCTTACCCCAAAAACACAGGCGCTGGCCGCTTTAATCAGTAAAATCGAGCTGAAACTTGCCGACCAACAAGGCTATCTTGATGGGGTGACGATTTTTGAAGGCCCTGATGCCTATACGGAAATGACCTTTACCAACCGGGTTGTCAATAAAGCCATACCGGACGCTCTCTTTATTGACCCCGCCGAAAAAAATGAACTCGGCGCTTTCACGAAATAATGAAATCGTATTGGTTCTGCCTGTTGGCATTCCTGTTTTTTATGGCGGCCTGTGCAGCAGAAAAGCATCCTGGTCCTCCTGAGCTGACGGTCACAGAGAACGCCCTTTGGGGACATGAGTGTACGGATATTTTTCCCAAAGGGGAGATGGCAGTTTGTTCATTCCATCGATTTTACCATGGGAGACGGGGCCGGCGCCACTGTGGTCGGAGTTATCACCCTGAATGAAAAAGATATCGAATGCGCCCTTTTTACCCTTGAAGGTCTGACCCTTTTTGAGGCGGTTTTTCCTCCAGGACCAGAGCTTTAAAGTCGGGCGGAGCGTCCCTCCGTTTGACAACCCCGAGTTTGCCAGGGGCTTGGTTCGCGACATCCAGATGATCTTCCAGCCGCCTCCCGGCGCTAAGGTGCGCACCGGCAAAAGCAGTGGCGGAACAGTTGTCTGCCGATACAGTTCTCCAGGGCTGGGCGTGGTCGATATCCTGCCCGCAGCAGATAACTGCTGGCAGATAAAAAGTTACACCCCGGAGCTGGCACTGGATCGCTGGATTTCCGGACGATCATGTGAAAAAAGAGGCTCCAGCCTTATACCGGGCTATCTTGAGTTGCACTCCCTTGGCCGCAACAGCTATACCCTGAAAATGAAAATGATACGTGCTGATAAACTAGAATGAAATTTAAACTCATATACCCCAAATGGGCCAAACTGGACAGGCAGACAGAGTTTCACCTTCCCCCGCACGGACCGGTGGTCTTTGCCGCGGCGCTTCCCGAGTATGTTGACATCGATTTCATCGACGAAAACCTGGAAACAATAAATTTTGACGAAGCGGTGGACTTTGTCGGCATCTCCATGATGCTCACCATCCAGGTCAAGAGAGGCTGGGAGATTGCTGATCAGTTTCGCAAGAGAGGCGTTAAGGTTATCTTTGGCGGTATTGCCACCATGCTCCATTGTGAAGAAACCATGGAACACGCCGATTCGGTTTTTCTTGGAGAAGCCGAAGGACGGATGGAACAGGTTCTTGCCGACTTCCACCAGGGAGCTCTGCAACCCTGCTACGATTTTATCGACGACAGACCTGATATTGCCCTTGTCGGACCGGCGCGAAGGGATATTCTCAACCGTAAGCTCTACAATTACAAGGGTGTACAGATGGTTGACCTGGTCCATGCGTCACGGGGGTGTCGTTTTAACTGTTACCCCTGTGCCGTATCGTATCTGGGGGGAAGAGTATTTCGACCGCGGCCGATTGACAAGGCGGTAGCCGAGATTGCCGGTATTGATAATAACCGGCTGTTTATTGTTGATAATTCCCTGGCCCAGGATACCAGCTGGGAGAAGGAGCTGTTCCGGGAAATGATCCCGCTGAAAAAAAAATGGTGTTCCCATCCTATTGAGGACAAACCGGAGGTTCTTGACCTGGCCGCCCAGGCCGGAGCCTGGTATGTGTACCAGGCAGTTTTTGATACCTCCGACTATATCAAGGAGCGGATCAAACGCTATCATGACCATGGCATCGGAGTGGAAGGAACAATTTTATTGGGACTGGATACGCATACTGAGGATTACATCAAGGAACTGATTGATTTTTTACTTGAGATAGAACTCGATCTTGCGGAATTTACCGTCCTGACGCCCTTTCCGCACACGAAAGCCTACAACGAACTGAGCAGACAAAACCGTATCCTGTCCACTGACTGGAATGATTTTTCTGCTGACAAGGTGGTTTTTCAGCCAAAGAACATGAGCCAGAAGCGACTGCAGGAGCTCCTTGATTACTCCTGGAATACCTTCTATCAGGATGAACCGCAGCGGATAAAGATGGCCAAGCTTTTCAAGCAGGTCGTACAAAAGGAAATGGAGGACAACAGCTTCAGGCCAAGGGACAGATCCCTGGCTGGACAATGTTTTGGCAGAACGGTAAACAGGGAAGATGAGCGTTGAGTGTAAACTGGATATAAATAAAGAGCTGCATCATCTGCTGCGGGGGCCCAACCATCCGGAAAAAGAATTTATCCGGTCCGGTGCAACCTTTGGCGAGGTGTATGCAATGGCCGCCTGGCTGCATGCTGCCCTGGATAAGCCGGCAGTACAAGAATACAGCTGTCTGTCTTGCGGCTGACAGCAAGGCAGTAATGGCTGCGGCGCTTTTGGCCACACTCGGCGGTGGTCCATCCCTTCTGCTGCCCTATGCTTTTTCCGCCAAGGCCCTCAGCCGGCTGCAGCAGGTCACCGGCTTTACCACCGCAATTTCCGATGTGCCCAGGGATTTCCCCGAAGGCGTGCAGGTACTCTGCCCGCAAAGGCGGGGTTCGGCATCGAGTCTGCCCACCAGCCGGGTTTCTCCCCGGGCAGTGCTGCTGAAAATCTTTACGGGTGGCTCCACCGGAACCCCACAGGTCTGGACAAAAACAGGGGAAAATATCTTTAGTGAAGGTTTTTTCCTGGCCAGCCGTTTTGCGGTCACGGAACAGGACTGCATTATGGCCACCATCCCGCCATACCATATCTACGGCCTGCTTTTCTCCGTCATCCTGCCGCTTGTTGCCTCGGCCAGTGTTGTCGACGAAACACCATCCTTCCCAGGGAAATCACTTTTGTCTCCAAAAAACAGCAGGTAACCATCATGGCCAGTGTCCCAGCCCACTACCGGGTGTTGCGGGACACCAGGAAAAGCCTATCACTGCGGCTGGCCTTTTCATCGGCCGGCATGCTTGACGCCACAGATAATGACGACATTCTGCCGGAAAAATAAAACAGGCGTGGTAGAGGTCTATGGCTCCACGGAAACAGGCGGCATCGCTCTCAGAAAGAGATCGGATGGAGAAGAGTTTTTTACCCCTTTTCCAACCATTGACTGGAAGATTGTAAAGGGGTGCCTTGCGGTACGTTCGCCCTATATATCACCCGACCTGCCCGTCGATGCAGAAGGTTTCTTTACCGCTGGTGACAGGGTTGCAGCCAGGGGAGACGGCGAGTTTTCCCTTGAAGGGCGGGCTGATACCGTCACCAAGGTGGGAGGTAAACGGGTGGACCTGGAAGAAATCCGCCTGCTTATTAAAAATGAACCAGGCGTCAGCGACTGTGCGGTTGTCGCAGTCCCTCAACCCGGAGGGCGTGAACACCAAATTGGCGCTCTGATCGAGGGGTGTAAAGCTGATACCGACAAAATAAAGAAAATTCTGGCCGACTCACTTGAGCCATACGCGCTGCCGCGTCACATGAAAATAGTTGACCGGATCCCCGTGAAAGAAAATGGGAAATACGATTGGCCAAGCATCTATCAGCTCCTAGGCTATGAGTGATCTTTATAAGAGTTTTGCTGCAGGATACGGGTGTCTTTCGGCCTGGGCTGATCTTCTTGACCGGATCAATGTCTTTCCCGTCGCCGACGGCGATACCGGGACCAATTTACGCATAAGCCTGGCACCTCTTCGTGAATGTGAACGGGATGGCAGGAGAACCCTGGAGTTGCTGACCCGCTCTGCCACCGGCAATTCGGGCAATATTGCGGCTGCTTTTTTTAAAGAATTTTTCCAGGCCCGGAGTTATTCCGACCTGCGCAGCAAGAGCCGCACAAGGCCGGAAGCAGGCGTGGCAGGCTATCGGCAGCCCGCGTGCGGGAACGATGCTTACGGTTTTTGACAGTCTCGCCGTCACTTTGGCTTCACAGGCTCCGCTGCAGTCGATCTACCGCCCGCTGAACATTGCCCTGCAAAAGGCCGTCGATGATACTTTTCTGCTCCTGCCCGAACTCAAAAATGCCGGGGTGGTGGATTCCGGCGCTTTAGCCATGTATGTTTTTTTTGAGGGGTTTTTCAGACATCTCAGTCAACAAAATGAGCAGCCCCCTTCCATCCTGGAGCTCTTTGGTCGCAAACTTGTTATCAACAGCTCTTTTCGCCCACCAATAAACGACGATTATTGTGTTGATGTTGTAATAGAAAGAGACCAGTATAGACGGGGCTGACAAAGGCAGTCTTGAAGATCTGGGGGATAGCGTTGTGATGATTGAGGATGAGTCGATACTCAAGATTCATCTGCATACTCCAGATCCCGGACAGCTGCGGGGGCGGCTCAGTTCATTTGGTTCAATCTTGCACTGGTCCGCCCAGGAAATTGATCAGGGTAGCACAGAGCGTGACCGGGAACCGGCCGCCCTCGCCCTCTCTCCATATCGTAACGGATGGCGCCGGTTCGATCACCAGGGAGATGGCCCGAAAACCATGGCATCACCCTGCTTGACAGCTACATCATAACCGGCGACGACTCAAGACCGGAAAGTCTCTGCCTGCCGGAACAACTCTACCCCCTGCTGCGCATGGGCAAAAAGATTACCACCGCCCAGGCCTCAACCTTTGAACGGCACCAACACTATCAGAATATTTGTCAGCAATTCGGCCACTGCCCTCTATCTTCCGGCAGGCTCCGCTTTTACCGGCAACTATGCCGCTGCCATCGGTTGGAAGAAAGAACATGATCCAGACAATCTGTTTACGGTTCTGGATAGCGGGGCCGCCTCCGGTCGGCTTGCCCTTATTGCCCTGCTTACGGCAAGGCTGGCACAAAGCGCCGACACCAGGGACGATATCATCGCATTTGCCCGTCACCTGATTAGTGACTGTGAGGAATTTGTCTTTATCGATGAACTGAAATATCTGGCAGCGGGCGGCCGGATTTCCAGGGCCGGTGGTTTTTTTGGCGACCTGTTGTCGATGAAGCCTGTGGTCAGCCCAACCATCACCGGAGTAAAGAAAAGAGGTGTGGTTCGCAGCCAGAACAGGACAGCTGGCCTTTGCCATGGGTCGGTTAAAGGAGCGATTCACCAGCGCTGACGCACCTGTGATCATGCTGCAGTATTCAGATAATGAACAATGGGTGGTTGATACTGTTGGGGGACAGGTAAGGGCTCTGCTGCCGGAAGCAGAAATTCTGTTCGTACCGCTGTCACTCACCTCCGGGGTTCATATGGGGCCCGGAACCTGGTCGATAGCCTATTACTCAGGCGAAAAGGAAAACCTTTGATGGTGCCCCAAAAACCGGCTGTCATAATACCTGTCTACAATCACGGCAAGCAGATTGGCGAAGTTATCCGGCAAACCATGAAACTTGACCTGCCTGTATTCGTCATTGATGACGGCTCAACAGATTCTACCGCAGAAATTATCCAGGCGATAGATGGCATCAAGGTCCTGCGCCATTCCGTCAACCAGGGCAAAGGTGCGGCCCTTCTCACCGGTTTTGCCGCGGCAGTCGAACAAAAGTGTGACTGGGCAATCACCCTTGACGGAGACGGGCAGCATAATCCTGAAGATACCGGAAAACTGCTCAAGGCAATAAATGGTGAAGAACGGTGCATTGTCATAGGCAAGCGCCAGGGAATGGAAAATAAAAAAAATGTGCCGTGGACCAGTAGATTTGGCCGTAACTTTTCCAACTTCTGGGTCTGGGCAGCCGGGGGCCCCCTGGTCGAAGACTCCCAATCCGGTTTCAGGCTCTACCCGATTCCGGAAGTCTTACAGCTTGGTACAGTGGCCAGGCGATACCAGTTTGAAGTGGAAATACTGGTTAAAGCCCGGCTGCAGGGTTGGCAGATCAAGGAAACACCTGTGTCGGTCATCTATCAGGCCAAGGGAGAACGGGTGAGCCATTTTCGGCCATGGCGTGATTTTATGCGTAATTCAACAACCTTCAGCAGGCTGATCTTTGCCCGGGTCTGCAGGATGTTTCGACCATGAGTGGTTTTTGGTACAGGTTGCTTGAAATGGCGGCAAAATTCTGTGGCCCATGGATTTTTGCCCTCATTTCCCGAATTATAGCAGCTGGTTATTTTGTTTTTTCCAGACGGGTTCCGGAAAGCCGCCGCTTTTATGCTGCTCTCTACCCCGAGCGGGGCCGACTCTATCACCTCTGGTGTACGTTCAACCAGTATCAGAATTTTACCACCATCCATTTTGACAGGTTCCTGGCGGGACAGGCCAAAGCGGTGCGGTTTAGCTCAGAAGGCTGGGAGAAGCTGGAAGCCGGTCATTGGCCGTCAGGGCGGTATCCTGCTGATGTCCCACCTGGGCAACTGGGAAATGGCTGCAACCCTGCTCAAACAGCTGAAAAAGGATCTGCAGCTTCTTCTCTATATGGGGGTGAAGGAAAAAGAAGGGGTGGAGCGGATGCAAAAAGATGACCTGCGCCGATCAGGAATAACCATCATCGGTGCGGACCAGGAGAGCAGTTCACCGTTTTCTGCTGTGGAGGGTATCCGTTTTCTTCAGGCCAGGGGGCTGGTCTCCATGGCCGGGGATATTGTCTGGCGCAAGGACCAGCGCAAGGTACGGGTCACCTTTTTAAACCATGACGCGTACCTGCCTGAAGCGCCGTTTATTTTTGCCCTGGTATCAGGCGCTCCGCTGTACGTATTCTTTGTCTTTCGCATCAGTAAAAACAACTATCACTTCACTCTCTCCGACCCCATTTCAATAGAGGCAGCATGCCGCCGGAATAGAGCTGAGGCAATTTCACAGGCCGCCCAGCAGTATGCCGATCTGCTGGAAGCATCCCTGCGAAAACATCCTTTTGAATGGTATCATTTTGACCGCTTTATCCATTGATGGTGTCGTAAAAACCAGATTACCCAAAGGGCACTCATTTTAGTCCCCCCTTGAGGGGGATAGAAATCTTCATCTTCTTACTTAACAATCTCCTGTGTGAGGTTTTTTACGACGCTATCTTCATTGAATTCTGCCTGTTTCAGGGGAAAAAATATTTTCTTTTGAAATTACAAGAAACTGTGTAGTATTCGAACACAATCATAAACATATTTTTTCCTAGAAATGCCTAGCCCGACACACCCCATTATGACCAGAGATGAATTTAAAGATAAAATTTTAACAATTCTGACCGAAGATTTCGAATTTGAGCAGCCTGGCCTGGATGACAATCTTCGTGACGATCACGGTTTTGACAGTATTGATGCCATTGAGCTGCTGGGAAAAATTGAACTCATTGTCGGTTTTTCCTTCACCCGTGAGGAAAAAGAAAAGGCAATGGGCATCAGAACTATCAATGATATCCTTGATTATGTTGAAGAGATTCAACAATCCCGCAGCAAATAACCGGGCTGGGCGCAATTCATGAAACGACGCGTTGTCATCACTGCCTGCTCGGCAATTACTCCCATCGGCTACAATAAAAATGACATCATCGACCATCTCAGACAGGGAAAATCCGGTGTCGGTGTTCTGCGTGACGATGGCCTGTTGACCAAGCACATTCACTCTCGAGTCTTCGGAACAGTGGATTACCCCATTGAATACGATTTCAAGAGGCAGTACCGAAAAACCATGGGACCTGTGGCATATTATGCCTGTCAGGTTGCCAAAGATGTGCTGGAACAATTCCGGCCTGAGCTCAGGAATTTATCACCTCCGGCCGTCTTGGGGTGGCCTTCGGTTCGACCCATGGCAGCCCGACCGTCCAGCGTGATATTTACAAAACTTTTTTCAATGATCTCGAATCTAAATTCTCCTCCATTGGCGCGGTCGATTATCTCCGCTCCATGGTCCATACCACGGCGGTGAACATTACCAGAATGTTTGGCATCACCGGACGAATCATCGCTTCCTCCACCGCCTGCACCACCAGCAGCCAGTCCATCGGCTTTGGCTATGAAACGATCAAATACGGCATGCAGGATGCCATGATCTGCGGTGGAGCCGATGAATATGACACCACCACTGTGGCGGTTTTTGATAATCTGCTGGCCTGTTCGGTAAAATATAACCAGACGCCGCAGTGCACCCCCCGTCCTTTTGATGCCGGCCGTGACGGCCTGGTCGTCGGCGAGGGAGGCGGCGCTGTACTGCTGGAAGAGTATGAGTCGGCCAAAAAACGCGGCGCGAAAATCCTTGGGGAAATCATCGGATTTGCCTGCAATAATAACGGCGGAGATCTTATCCTGCCAAATCTCGATGGGATCACGGCAACCCTCCGCCTGGCCCTTGAAGATGCGGAGATAGCAGCCCCGTGACGTCGATTTTATCAGCGCCCACGCCACGGCAACAAAGATGGGGGACGTCATAGAAGCCCAGGCCATTGCTGCAGTGTATGGCGATGGGCCGCTGGTTACCGGCCTGAAAAGCTATATGGGCCATACCATGGGCACCTGTGGGGTGATCGAGATTAATTCTGACCACTGTATATGATGGAGCAGGGTTTTATCGCCCCCACCCTGAATCTGGAAAATGTTGATGAACGGTGCAGCATGCTGCGCCATACCCGCGAACTCACCGACATTCCGACTCCGGATTGCCGCCATTCAAAATTTTGCCTTTGGCGGAGTGAATACCTGTCTCCTTGTAAAAAATGGCAAAGATGCAGACACCTGATACATCCTTTTAGCGTTCTGGTCGACCGAAGTATTGACTGCGGCGTGACTCTTGTCTGCTGGGCCTGGTTTACCCTTGGTTTTCTTCTTTTTTTTTCCTGGCGCTATCTCGCTGTTCGGCCCGTTTGCAAAAGATCGGGAACTCTATTTCCAGCGGCTGAACAGTCAGTTCTACCGAATATTTTTTCTTATCGTCAAAACAACCGCCCCCCGCCAGAAACTGGAGATAGATGACGAGGTGGCAACAATCAACTCTTCGGTCATTGTCTGCAACCACCTTTCCTATCTCGATCCATTGCTGCTGATTGCGCTCTTTCCAGAACAGAGACGATTGTCAAAAGTCGATTTTTCACCATGCCGATTTTTGGCTGGATGATCAAAAAATCCGGCTACATCCCGGCTACCAGCGAAGGGCCTTTTGCCCGGATGATGATCAGGCAGATGGAGACAATGGCATCGTACCTGGCAAGCAGGAGGCAATCTTTTTATTTTTCCTGAAGGAACCAGGAGCCGGGACGGGAAGATCGGTGCATTCAACAACGGGGCATTCAAAATTGCCCGGCTGTGCAGGGCACCCATCTATGTTCTGGAACTCAAAAATAGTGACCGACTGTTTACTCCGGGTAAAGTTTTTCTTTAATACCAGGAAAAAAAACACCATCAGCATTAAAATTATCGATCGTATTGAACCGGACTATCAGAAAAATCAACCCTCCACCGCAGAGCTTTAGCAGCGAGTGCGGCAAGCATACTGCGAGAGACAGTTATGAAAGTAATTTTAATCTCTATGCCCGATGTGGTACCGATCATTATTCACGAAACAGCAGTTCATCTGCCCAATCATGGTATAGCCAGCGTCGGGGGCAATATCGATGCGGAGCATGATGTTTTTCTTATCGATCTGATTCGTAAACGCCGTTCGATCAAAAAATATCTCACCAAGGTGATAAAAAAAATCGACCCCGATCTTGTCGGTTTTCGGCCATGGCCTGGCAGTATGATACCTGCATCAAGATCGCCCACCTGATCAAAGAACTCCTGCCCGGGAGTCAAGATCGTTATCGGGGGCTATCATGCCACCCTGATGTATGAAGAAATTGCCGGATCAGAGGAGGCCAAATGGATCGATTTTATGATTCAGGGAGAAGGGGAAGAACCCTGCAGACGCCTGGTGAATGCACTGGCCGGTGGTGACAGTCTGGCGGATATTCCTTCACTGTCGTATAAAAAGGAGGGCGTCTTTACCCACAATCCCCGCGGGGAAAACCTGGATCTCAGCACCCTGCAACTCCCTATCAGGGACAAGCGGCGGCTGACCTGGGGCTACCATATAGTGCACTCTAAAATTGAGCTTGTCGAGACCTCGCGCGGGTGTACCCGCGCCTGCAACTTCTGTTCGATGAAATACATGTATGGCCGTACTTTTCGAACTTTTCCTGTGCAGCGGGTCCTGGCAGATATTGACGACATCTACTATAATCGCAAAACAAGATGGATCTTTATCACCGATGATAATATCGTCCTCAGTCCAGCCTGGGTTATGCAGCTGTGTGATGCCATTATTGCCAGAAAATACAAAGGCCTTAAACTAATCGTGCAGGCCGATTGTGTGTCGATGGCCAAAAACGAAGAGATGGTGGCAAAGATGGCCGAGGCGGGTTTCTGTTCTGTCTTTCTGGGGATTGAAAGCGGATCGAAAAAGAACCTTACCGCAGCAGGCAAAAGCGACGTCTCAGCTCATGCCCAAGAAAGCCATTGAAAATTGTCATAAGAACGGAATGATGGTTATCGGCGGACTCATTTTTGGTTTTCCTGAAGATGATATAGAATCGATCACGGGAAAATTATCAATTCTTCAAATCCATTAATGCCGACGCCGCTTTATTGCCAGGTGTTGACCCCCTATCCCAAAACCGGGCATGCGCCGGCAGCTTCTCGAGCAGGGCCTGATGACCAATCAGGATAATTACAAAAAATACAACGGCTTGTGGGCAAACGTGCGGACAAATTACCTGGATTCGGAGCAGTTGCAGTACCAGTTCTGGTATCAGCGTCAGGTGGTGCTGGGCTGGTGGGATCCCCCCGCCGAGGTCAGAAGCCAGGGCTGGGCCTGGATATCCATCTGGCGTTTTTTCTACAAACCTCTTCTCAAAATCCACTTTCGAAGAATTATGAAAAAGTATGGCTGGGAAGGCCGTTACCGGAGAGAAGTACAGCGCTGGGAAAAGATGAACAGTTTTCAGGATCTGGAGGGGTATTAAAAACAATGCAGATTTATAATCTTGAATTCACCGAGCAGGAAATCCGTGCAGCCGTCGCTGCCGACAGACTGCTCTCCATGGAAATAGAATTCAGCCGGATCTGCAATTTTCACTGTTCCTACTGCTATGTTGAGGAAAAAACAGCAGTGCAGCAAAGAACTTTCAAGATCAGAAATCAAGGATGTTATCCTGCAGGCAAAAGAGTTGGGGGCACGAAAAATTATCATCCTCGGCGGCGAGCCGTCCATCTATCCTCATCTGGTCGAGATGATTCTTTTCCTTCGCGAGCAAGGCCTGGCAATTGAAATGTTCACCAATGGTTCGGGAATCGACAGCAGCCTTGCCGCTGTCCTGGCCGAGGCAAGGGTGCGGGTCGCCCTGAAAATGAATTCCCGGGATGAAGAAATTCAGGACCGCTTAGCCGGAAAAAAAGGGGCTTTTAAGATTATCAACCGGGCGCTGAGGCACCTGCAAGAGGCAGGCTATCCATCCAGGGAGCAGTTTCTGGCTATCAGCACCGTGATCTGTCGACCAGAATATCAGCGAATTACCGTCAATGTGGCAGTGGTTGCGGGAGGATAATATTGAGCCCTATTTCGAGATTATTACTCCCCAGGCGAGTGGTCGTGAAAATGACTGGCTCAACATTAACCCACTAGAATTAAAAACATTATTTTCCAGACTTTCCGCCATCGACCGGGAGAAATTTAACCGCAAATGGGAACCCCAGCCGCCGCTGGCTGGCAATAAATGCATGCGCCACCAGGTATCCTGCGTGGTGACGGCTACCGGAGATGTCATGCCCTGTGTCGGCGTGACTATTCCTCTTGACAATATCCGCAACAATCCCCTTGCCTCTATTCTCAAAAACAGTGAAGTGATTAATAATCTGAAGAACTATCGGAACATGATAAAAGGGGAGTGTCATTCCTGTGTAAAAGCACCGGAATGTTATGGCTGCAGGGGAGCAGCGTACCAGCTCACCGGGGATTACCTTGCTGCCGACCCTACCTGCTGGCGTAACGCTGCAGCGACAAAATCATAAAGAGATCTTGGGTTGCGAAACACTGGCTATGGTCAGGGAATCGTCAAGAAATTTGCTGATATCACTGGCAAGTATCTCCGCTTCCGCCCGGTCAAAACGGATGGCCTTTGCCGCGTATCCATGACAATAGCGGCACTCTTCGCAGTAGGTTTGCTCGCATCGAATTTTCTGAAAACCGTCCAGGAAGTCCCTCTAATTCAGCATTATCGATGGAGATGTCGAGTGCCAGGAGCCGACGGCGAAGTTTCAGCATGCGCAGCATCAGCTGTCGTTCTTTTTTTTCATAATGCCGCATCCGCTCACGAATCTGCTCCTCAATATCAGTATGGAATCCAGCAGGATCTCCGAGCAGCTCCAGTGACAGGATGTCCAGCAGATTGCCGTCGTAGCACCGATCGGCATAGGCTCTGGTTACCCGCAACAGCCATGCCGTAGAGCGTGAACGGTCGATTATCTTGAATTCATCAAAACCCAGCGCTTCATATTGATGCAGATCTTCAGGACGAATCCAGCGACTCATCAACAGGAGCTCCGGGTGCAGCAGACGTCGACGCGTACATTGCCAGAGGTAGAAGTCGAGAAAGGTATGTGCCGGTGCTATCTTCTCCGTCACCTGGGAAGCATGTCCTACACTGGAGGCATGTTCACCAAGGTAGTGACAGTTATAGATACAGGAGATGTTGGCAAAAAGCTGCATGTCGCAGGAAAGTCCTGAACGGATTTTTGCCAACATACGAAAATCACGGTTGAATTCACTGTACGGCAGAATCAGCGGGTCAATACCAAGTGATTCCTGGTACTTCAAACGTTGCAGGTTCGTCGGCCAGCTCAGTACGCTGCCGCGAATCGCCAGCTTTGGGAAATTACGGCGTACCAGGGCCACTACGGCCAGGTTGGCGATCGAGACACTGTCAACACCCATCTCGATCAGCTGACCAATGAAGGAAACTATCTGTTTCTTGCCTTCGTCTGTCTGTTCCAGGCTGCCAAGGCAGGGTGCATTGATGAGATAGCAAAACGACAGGGAGCGCTGTTGAGCTGCACTGATATACGCTGTGGCCGAATCCCAGTCCACAGAGGGCAGACGATACCAGCCCTGCCTCCGCCAACAAGGTCAAAGGGTAACTTGGCATAGATGGAGGTCACCTCAGGGATCTCCGCCAGACCGTCCAGTAAGGCCATGTCCCAATTGGCAGCGACACTCAGTTTCATTTATTTTCCTCGTTAAATTTGTTCAGACGTCCGTGGACAACAAACTGGAAAGTTAGTTGCCATGCTGAGCGTAAGACTTGTCGCCAAGGTTGGCCTCCTGCAGTTGTGCGGCGACCTCGTCCATAGTGAACGCGGCACACAGTGACAACAGCATATCATGGCGCAGCATAGGGAGAGCCGCCAGGCAGGTACTTGTCAACCAAATGCCGGGCACTTTCTTCAGTTTTCGGGCGCAGCAGGTCAATGATCAGAACGGCTGCATTGGGCAGACAGTATTGATGGAGCGCATCCCACAGGGTCATCGGGTCGGTTAGATGGTGCAGGAAACTGTTGGAAATAACAATCCCGTATCGATGTCGCGGCAGCTGAAGTTTATCCGGCAGGGTTCCCTGGAAGAACTGTACTTGATCTTCCACCCCTGCCCGTTGCGCCGCTTTTTTCCCCTGTGCCAGCATCTGAGCCGCCCCGTCGACACAGTGTATCTTACAATGACGATACTGTCGGGCCAAAAGCAGAGGGATGGCGGCCGGACCACATCCAAGGTCAAGAATAACATCGTCAGCCACCAGGCCGGGGAAATATTTATGAAAAAATTGTACAAACAGCCAATAGGCATTGTCCAGATCAGATCCAGCATAGGCCGCGGCCTGGGCAGGATCGTTCATCAATTCCGGCTCAAGAATTCTTTCCATACTGTCTCTTTCCTTTTCCTGTTGGGGCTGGCATGAACATACCACCATTGCTGTCTAGGCTTCAATAAGTAAAAAGTTACGCCCGAGTGTTTGCCTGCCTCGGTTCAGTCAGCGGCGCCTTACCTGTTGTGTATTTTAGGCCTAAATGGTATAAACTTGCCTTTTATCATTTTTGCTGGTGTCGCAACAACCTTCATCAAATTTTCTTGTGCCACCAGTAGGAAGTGTTCCTGGAGGATATTTTTTTACTGCAACGACTTGACGTCATTGACTAACTGAACAAAAGATGAAAGAAGATGAAATAGTTGCATCCAGCAACATTTGCTGGAGATTCTCCCTGGTTTTCCGGTCATTTTCCCGACGATCCGATTTTGCCGGGAATTGCCCAGTTGAAAATGGTTGCCGACCTTATCGCCAAGTCCGAGCGCAGGAAATTTATGCATGACGGGTTTGAGCCGGGTTAAATTTAGAAAAATTATCAAGCCGGAACAAATGCTCGATATTCATGTCACACGCGGCAATAAAAAAGATCAATATATTTTTAATATTACCAGCGGAAACGAAGACGTCTGTTCCGGCTGGATGTTTTTCACCCACAACAACAAGACGAAATAACAAATTCATGAGTAAAGATATTTCCCAGACCATCACCCGAATTGCTGAAATCATCATCAACGAACTCAAGCTTGAAGATGTTACCCCCGAGACCTTTGATCCCGACCTGGATCTGGTGGACGAGGTGGGGATCGACTCCATGGACATGGCAACCGTCGCCCTGTTTCTCAGCGATGAATATGAGATTCAAATCGACGAAGACGATTATCCCAAGCTGACGACTGTTCGTATCATTGCCCAGTACATCGACGATAAACTAAACAGCAATGAATAGATGTCTGGTCAACAGGAATACAAATTCTCCGATATTATTGCTGATCCGATTATCAGGGAACGGTGGGAAAAAGTTCGTCGCTATTTTTTCCTGCGCGAATCCACCTACGACATGAGCAACCGGTGTAATATCCGCTGTGAAGGATGTTACTATTTCGTAGGCGAAAAGCAGTTTGCAGATGAAAATAATGATGAAGAATGCCTGGCAGAAGCTTCTTGCATCGGAAAAGGAACGGGGCATAACCTTTGTGGTCCTTGCCGGCGCTGAGCCTTCGCTGGTACCGGAACTGTGTGCGGTCTGTTATCGGGTAATTCCTCTTGGGGCTATAGCCACCAACGGTCTGAAACCGATCCCCCGGGAGATAGATTACCGAATTCATATCTCGGTCTGGGGAAATGACCAGACCAGTCAGGCCATCCGCAAGGCCCCTGATATGCTTATCCGCCAGATGGCAAACTACAAGGACGACCCCCGGGCGGTTTTTGTCTACACCTTCACCCCATTTAATATCGATGAGGTCCGGGATGTAACCAGGCTCCTGGCTGAAAATGGCCAGCAGATCACTTTCAACATGTTTTCCGCGCCCGTCGGGTATAATGGCAGTCTTCAGCATACCACCCAATCCCTGCAAAAAACCCGGGCGGTTATGAGCGAGATGCTGCAGGAGTTTCCGCAGACCGTTCTCTTTTCACCTTACAATATAGTCGCCCATACTGCAGATATGGGCCTGCATGAGCTCTTTTCCTGCACCTATCCCCGGATGAATCCCTCCACAGACATTGGCCTTGGCAGATCATTCAGACAGTATCGTACCGACCTGCAGTGGGACCGTGATGCGGCCTGCTGTGTGCCGGATACCGATTGCGCCGACTGCCGGCATTATGCCGCAGGCAGTGCCGTGGTCACGGCAAGGATGTATCGACATGCAACAGACCCTCTGACCTTTTCCGCCTGGCTCGACTATGTGGATACCTATCTTGCCGTCTGGGTCAGGGGATACGATAAGGGAGAAAACCTCTGTAAAACCTTTATCAATCCGCCTTTAAATAATTTGTAAAATTATGAAAACCGTCAGTTCCCTTCTCGATGCCAGCTGGTATGAGCGTTATAAAAAAATCTCCAAGCTCAACATCCGCAGCTCGATCTATGATGTAACCGATCGCTGCAACCTCCGCTGCAAAGGATGTTTCTTTTTTTCCTCCGGTGAACACGAAGCAGCATCTGAAGAAAAGGATATCACCAAATGGCATGCATTTGTTGAAAAAGAGATGAGTCGCGGGGTAAACCTGGCTATTTTGATTGGCGGGGAACCCACTCTCTGCCTGGATCGGGTCGAGGCCTTTTATAGCCGGCTGCCCACCTTCTGTGCCACCAATGGTCTTATTAAAGTTCCAAGAGATCGTTTTCCGGACATGATGGTCGGCCTTTCCCTCTGGGGGGACGCTGAAGATGAGAAGATTCTGCGCGGAAAAGACACCTTCAGAATTTCCAGCGCCAACTATGCAGGCGACCCCCACGCCTACTATCTGTATACGATCACCCCAAAACAGCTTGGTAAAACAGAAAAAATCATTCGCAAGATTAAAGATGTCGGTCTCAAGGTGCATATGCAGCTCCTGTCCAACGACGAAGAGGTGGACGGGTTTTCCTGGCAACCGGACGAACTGCTCGCTGTCCGAGAGGAAATGGACGACATGCTGGATAAATACCCGGAGACGGTGATCTCTTCCAAATATTATCACGAGATAATAACGACAGGCAAAATGCTGGGCAGGCCGTTTGGCTGGATGGAGTGTCCTTCGGTGACCGAACCCATCGATACCCGTGAGCCCCGTCCCAGACGGTTGACCAATTTTATCCGCTGGTCTTCAGATTTACAGACCATGCATCGCTGCTGTACCTCGGAAACCCGCGACTGCAGAACCTGCAAGGATGGTGCAGCCCATATGAGCTGGGTCATGGTGAATAAACGGGCGCATATCAAAACCGCGCAGGATCTCCAGAACTGGATCGAGGTCTATGAGATGTTTGCCAAACTCTACCAATTTATCCCCTGGTAAATGAGATATGGGCGGCAAAGATGCAGTCATTGTCGGGTACGATGCCATTTCTCCCCTGGGAAGCAACCTGGAAAAGCAATGGCGGCTGGCCCTTGAAGGAAAAAGCGGTATAGGACCGCTGACCCGCTTCCCGCTGCCGGATAATTTCCCGGTCCACATTGCCGGTCAGGTCCCTGACATCGACGATGAAGCGTATCCGTTTCTTTCCGCCAGGCATCAGGCAGCCTGGAGTTCTCCGGTCTTCAAGTACTCCATGCTCTCGGTCGCCAGAGCGCTTGAGCGAAGCGGGATCGAGATATCCCCTGAGATCGCACCCCGGACAGCAGTTACCTACAGCTCCGCCATTGGCGGCCTGGACGCGGTTCTCAATGCTGACAGAAAATTGCAGGCCGAAAACAAGCTCCCCCTTCCCTACGCCAATCCCAATTCCTGCATCAATATGGTCGGCGGCAAGATCGCCATCCAGACCGGGGCGCAGGGGCCGATAACCTCAACTATCACTGCCTGCGCCACTGGTTTGACATCGATGATTATCGGGGCCATGTTTCTGGCCCAGAACCGTGCCGATGTTGTCATTTGTGGTGCTGTGGACTTTGCATTGGTTGAACCGATCGTGGCCGGTTTTTATACCATGAACGGGGTATATAACCCCCAAAAAGGCCGGGAAAATGACCGCCCGGAAGTGGCCAGCAGGCCATTTTCGGCAGATCGCCGGGGTTTTGTGATCTCTGAAGGAGCCGGCGCAGTGATCCTCGCAACCAGGGAATTTGCTAAGGCCCATGGCATAGCTTACAGGACCGAGCTGGCCGGCTGGGGCATGACTTCGGATGCCCATCACTTTGTTGCTCCCTATTTAGACACCATCAAGAAATGTATGCTTGATGCCATCAGTGATGCCTCTCTTGGACCCGGAGATATTGCCGCCATCAATGGTCATGCGGCCTCAACGAGGGTCGGGGATAAAGTTGAATATGACGCCCTGCAAGCAATTTTTGGTGCAGCGCTTCCTCCGGTCAGCGCCAACAAGTCCCTCATCGGTCACGCCATGGGCGCCTCCAGTGTTATTGAAACCGTCTTTGCCCTGCAGGGAATGCAGGAAAATATCCTGCCGCCGACCATCAATTACCAACCTGACCCGGAAATTAAAATCGACTGTGTTGCCGAGGGGAAGCGCCCTCTGGAGCAGGAGTTTATCCTGAAGAATTCTTTTGGGTTTGGTGGCTGCAACGCCTGTGCAGTTTTCAAAAAAACAGAATAAGAACCATCCATGAAAGCACCGAAAAACAGAAAAGTTTTTGTTGTTGGCTATGAGACTGCTACTGCCCTCGGCAACACTTTTGCCAAAACCTGGCAGGGCGCGGTGGACGGCCGGGCGGGTTTTCGCCGATTAACCCGCTGCGCGACCTCAAGCCGCAGCAATGTCGTCGGGGAGATCCCGGAATGGGATCCGGCCTCACTGCCATATGTAAACCGAAAAGAGAGTTCTCAGTGGAACGCCGCCTATGTGTTTCTGACCATGGAGATGTGTCGCAACGCCCTTCTCGATGCAGGCCTCGAGATAAATGGAGAAACCGGGCCCAGGACCGGGTGCCTGATCGGCTCAGCCCTTAACGGAACAGATGCATACCGGATAGCAATGGACAACTATGTTAATAAAGGTCCATTGAAGGTCAGCCCCTATCTTTTGCCCAATGTCTGTGCCAACCTGCCCGGCGGCAAAGCAGGCATGCTTATGGGCTTTACCGGACCGATTTTTTCTCCGCAGGGTGCCTGCGCCTCGGGCAACCATGCCATTGCCATCGGAGCAAGGATGATCCGGGACGGCGACTGTGACTTTGTTCTTGCCGGTGGTGTTGAAACATGCCTCGTACCGGAAATTATTCAAGGCTTTGCCAACATGCTGGCCACCATTAAAATCGGCCCCAAAGACCGGGCATATGAAGATCCCAGCCAGGCTTCAAGGCCGTTTAGTCTGGACCGTAAGGGTTTTGTTCTGGCCGAAGGTGGCGGCGTGCTGGTCCTGGCAGCCGAAGAGGCGGCCCTCTCATTAGGCCTTAAACCAAAAGCGGAAGTTGCCGGGATCGGCTGGAACTCTGATGCCCACCATTTCACCCGGCCAAATGGTACGACCATTATCCGGGCCATGCATGACGCCATTGATGATGCGGAAATATCGCCGACAGATATTGGTGCTGTCAACGCCCATGGCACCTCAACCCCTACGGGAGACTCCACGGAAGTAAAATGTTTGCGGACAATCTTTGGCGATGGTGTCTCAAAGATACCTGTGTCGGCAAACAAATCCCAGGTCGGTCATTCCCTTGGGGCCTCTGCCGCCATAGAGGCAGCTTTGGCAATCGAGGCAATGCGCCAGGGAATCGTCCTGCCCACCGTCAACCATCTTCCGGATCCTGGGTTCAGTGACCTGGATGTGGTCCCGAATACAGCCCGCAAACATGCGCATGAATTTGTCCTGTCCAATTCGTTCGGTTTTGGCGGGACGAATTGCTGCATTGTCTTTCAAGGATTATAATGCGACCGAAACCCTTCATCCCTGAATTCCAGGAAAATCCATGTTTTGTTAGAGATGCCAACAGCGGCCTGCTCTGGCACCGCTGCGAATTGCGTACCCTGTATGTGGACACCGACCGCTCCCAGGTGGTCTATCACGCCAACTATTTGAAATATTTTGAGTTTGGCCGAGCGTCCTTGATGCGTAACGCCAACTATCCGTACAAGAAAATAGAGGAAAGCGGATATATTTACCCCATTATTAAGACAGAACTCAACTATTACTCTCCGCTTTTCTATGACGACCTGATGTATATCCATACCCGGCCCGCTAAGTTGGAGGTCGTCAAGCTTCAGTTTGACTACCTGATTACCAGGGCAGACAGCGGCGAGGTCTGCTGCACCGGTTTTACCAGACATTGTGCCGTCAACAGCAAGACTATTCCGGTTGAGATAGATGAAAAAACCATCAACCTCTGGAAAGAGTTCCCTCGTTGATGAGCAGCGGACGTCTTCCTCTGACAATTAATCTTCACCCCTGGTTCCAGGATCACAGATTTGGTGGTCGGGCTGTTCTGCCTGCAGTGGAAGCCATGCTCCTGCTGGCCGGCTGGGTTGCCAGGCTGCATCCGGCAATCGATATCAAGCGCATGGAAAATGTACACTTTGCCAAGTTCCTGGAAATACCGCCTGACACTGCGACACTCACAGGACTTATTGAATGCGAGGTCCTGAGCGATGGCCAAGTGCAGGTGACACTACTCAGCCGAGTCCGGTTGAAAGCAATGAGCAGAGTCAAAGAGCATGCAACTATCATATTTTCTCCGGCCACCCCAGACACTCTCCCCGCACCGGATATTACTTTTGAGCCACCGATAAGCGCTGCAACGGAAATCAGCGCAGAACAGGTGTACTGCGAGTTGGTTCCCTTCGGTGCGAATTACCAAACACTGCAGAAAAACATTATATCTCTCCGGTACCATGGCCTGGGGAAAGCTCAAGGCCCCGGCCCTGCCGACAGATTCCATCCAGGCGATTATCGGCTCTCCGTTTCCTCTGGATGGTGCACTGCATGCAGCCTGTGTTCTGGGCCAGCAGTCTGTCGACTTTGTGCCCTTCCCGGTGGGATTTGACCGCCGGATTATAACCCGGCCGACCCAGGCAGGCTGCATTTACCAAACCAGGGTCATACAACTTTGTCAGTCAGAGGATGAGCTGGTCTTTGATCTGGATATTTTTGACCAGGCCGGACAGGTGTACGAAACTGTAACCGGTGTGCGGATGCGGGATGTGAGTGGGGCCTTGAAAAAATAACAGTTTAAGGTGTCAGTCTAACGGTTTGCCCATCCGAGCAACTTTTCCATGGAGACCCTGCTCAGCCAGCGCAGAAAGATCAGGGAATACTTTGCCCCGGAAAGATACATGCCGAGCAGAAAAACCAGATGGGATAAGCCATAGGTGACAGGACCGCCGAAGGCAACGATCCAGGGATTTTCGAATTTAACCGACAGCACACCAAGGGCGGCAACTGCCGGCCAGCCGATAACATAGCTCAAGCCAATGCACAAGACACCGGCGATCACGATCGGGGTGGGCTTTTCTTTAAAGGCAGAGAGATCGGCCTGTTCTTTTATTGCCGAGCGGATGTAGCCGGTTTTGCCAATTCTTACTATACTCTGCCTGATCATTCGTGTCATATATGCAGTTTGGATGATGGTATATAAAACACCCTGGTAAATACAGCAGCCTCGAGACCAGATTAAAGAGTACACTATACAAAGCAATCAAGAAATTATAATCTCATCAAAATTTCCAATTACGATATTCAAGCAGCAACGTGAAGCCACCTGACACCGGCCAACCTGACAGTTGGGCCTTTTTTGATAAGATCTATTGTATCTCCCTTAAAGAGCGCACCGACAGGAGATTACTGGCCACAAAAACAGTTTGCCGATGTCGGCCTGCTGGAAAGGGTCGAGTTTATTATTGTTGAAAAACATCCGGCAAATCCGGAAAAAGGCATTTTCCAGTCCCATCTGGCCTGCCTGAAGAGAGGGCTTGCGGCAAACGCCAGACATATCCTGATCTTTGAAGACGATGTCTTTTTTCAAGGTTTTGATGCCCATGCCCTGCAGAAAGCCTGCACCGGTCTGCATTCTGATACCAAATGGAATGGACTGTTTCTGGGCTGCATTACGAACGGCAGCAGCAGGACCGACACACCCGGTTTGGTTAAGATTAAATACCGATGTCTGGCCCATGCCTATGCACTGAATCAGCCATTTGCCGAATATATAGCTCGTCAACCCTGGACAGGGCTCCCCTTTGATGAATTGCTGCGCCGGCAAAATAGTGATTTTTATGCACTCCACCCCATGTGTGCCTTCCAGGGGTTGGCGGGGTCAGATAACCAGACCGTGATGATAGATACGGATACGCCGGCTTTTGGGTGGGTTGCCGTTTATCCAGAAGGCCAACGAAATGTATCAGAACAATAAACCGGCTTTGCTCCTTGCCCCTCTCCTGGTTCTGCTTGGCCTTGTTTTACTGACCTTCAGATTCTGGTAAGAAACAATGATTCGATATCGTCTCCTTGCAGTTGTTTTGCTGCTAATTGCCGGCTTGGCCGCTCTGGGTGTATGGCGCCTGGACATTGACACTGATGTGGTTCGCTCCCTGCCGTCCGGCGAAAAAGTCATCGCTGATGGTCTTGAAATTTTTGCCCACCACCCCGTCCACGATCAGATTGCAGTGGACGTCATGCTTGAAAACGACGATCCTGATACTCTGGTTGAGATCGGTGCTTTTCTTGAAAAGAGAATGGATGACAGCGGTTTATTTGCCCAGGTCGGTACCGATTCCATCGGCGAACTGATTCCGGAACTGGCCCTGCATGCAGCACGAAACCTGCCGATACTGTTTTCTCAAAAGGAGCTGGAACAAAAGGTCCTGCCTCTGTTGGGGACAGAACCGATCAATAAACGTATCCTGCAGCTCTATCAGGAACTGGGCAGCATGGAGGGAATCGGACAGACGGGGTTCATTGATCTCGACCCCCTTGGCCTGAAAGATCTGGTGCTTGCCAAAATGGCTCCACTGGCGCCCTCGCTGAATACAGAATTTTACCGGGGCGCCATTCTCTCTGCGGACGGCCGTCACCTGCTCGTCACAGCCAGACCGCTGTGCAACAGGAACCGACACAGCTTCTGCCCGCAGAATTGCTGATCTGCTTGCGGATGTTTCACAAAAAATCACCAGCAAATACAGTTCCAAAGGACAGAAGGTGACCCTTACCCCTGTGGGTGGCTATCGGGCCGCTCTTGATAACGAAGATATTATCCGCCATGATGTGCAGCTGGCTCTGGTGCTGGCCACTGCCGGTATTGGCACTGCTTCTGCTTTTTGCCTTTCCCAGGCCCCTGATCGGCCTGCTGTCCCTGGTGCCAGCCCTTGCCGGTACCGGTGCGGCGATTTTTGTCTATTCCCTTTTCCACTCCTCCATATCGATTATGGTGCTGGGTTTTGGCGGAGCAATAATTTCCATCACAGTGGATCATGGCATTGCCTACCTGCTTTTTCTTGATCGCAACCGCACAACCAGGGGAAAGGACGCTTCACATGAGGTGCGGGCAATAGGCATTATGGCCGTCATCACCTCCATCGGCGCCTTCCTGATTCTCAGCTACAGCGGGTTTCCCATCTTTGCAGAACTGGGTCAATTTACCGCCCTTGGCATTCTCTTCTCTTTTCTTTTTGTTCATTCGATTTTCCCGAGAATTTTTCCGGTGATGACGCCTGGCAACAGCCGTGTTCTGCTGCTTCGTCGGCCTTGTCAGTACTCTGTACAACAGCGGCAAACCTGGAGCAATTGCCGCCCTCCTGCTGTTTTTGGGTCTTCTTTTTTTCGCCAGGCCACACTTTCACGTAAGTTTAAGCACCATGAACACGGTAAGCGGTGCAACCCTTGCCGCCGATGCAACTGTTCACCAGGGTCTGGGGAAACGTTGGAGAACGGGTCTTTCTGATGAACTCCGCCGACCATATCAACACAATCCAGATGGACAACGACCGGCTGCTTGGAAAAATCGAACAGGACATCCAGGACAATGTCCTGACCGGAGCTTTCGTACCGTCGATGATCTTTCCCGGCAGGGAAAGAGCGACACAGAACCTCGCCGCCTGGCGTGCTTTCTGGGACGGCAACAGGGGGGAACAGGTTAAGAAAACCCTGCGTGCGGCAGGCTCGGAACTCGGTTTTACGCCAGATGCTTTTACAGAGTTTTTCGCTCTGCTTGACCCTGCATATACCGCCCACGACCAGCCGATACCCGCCAAATATTTCAGCCTGCTGGGTATCTCAGAAAACAAAAAAGGTTCCGGCCTGATCCAGTTTATTACCGTTCTCCCCGGGGAACTCTACGATGGAGCTGTTTTTCAGAACCGCTATGGGCAGGATGGCAGAATATTTGATGCAGCTTTTTTTACCAAGCGGCTGGCGGATATCCTCTTTTCCACCTTTACCACCATGCTGGTAATCATTGCGGTAAGTATGGTGCTGCTGCTGTTCCTTTTCTACCTCAGCCTGCAGCTAACCCTGCTGACCCTGCTGCCATCATTTTTTGCTTATATCTGTACTCTGGGAACATTGACAATTATCGGTCATCCTCTTGATATTCCGGCATTGATGTTGTCTGTTGTCATTTTTGGCATGGGGATTGATTACTCCATCTTCTGTGTCCGGGCGCATCAGCGCTACGGCAATATCAACCATCCTTCCTATGTCCTGGTTCGTGTCGCCGTCTTTATGGCCGGTGCGTCTACCCTGGTCGGCTTCGGTGTCCTTGCTGCTGCCGAACATTCTTTGTTAAAAAGTATAGGTATTACTTCTCTGCTTGGTATCGGGTATTCCCTGCTCGGCACCTTCTGCTGCTGCCACCCCTGCTGAAGTTCTATATGGACCTGGGAAAAACAAAAAAATCAGCGGTTCAGCAATAGACGATGTCAATGTCCGTATCCGTGACCATTTCGAACCCTGGAGCCATACCCAAGGATGTTTGCCCGCTTTAAGCTGCAATTTGACCCGATGTTCAGGGATTTGCCGCCCATGCTGGACTAAGCAGGAGAATATAAAAACCATTATCGATATTGGCTGCGGGTATGGGGTTCCGGCCTGCTGGTGCCTTGAACATTACCGGCAGGCTACAGTCTATGGCATTGACCCCGACCCTGAACGGGTAAGGGTGGCCGCCCAGGCCATCGGCGACCGGGGGGCGGTAACCGTTGGCTGGGCGCCCGAAATACCAACAGTTCCACAACCGGCCGATGTTGTTCTGCTCCTTGATATGCTGCATTATCTGGATGACGAAACTGTTTCTGCGCTGTTTACAAAAAGTTTTCAGGCGCTCAGAGAAAATGGAATTTTAGTCACCAGGTTTGTCCTGCCGCCAGCCGACCGGCCTTCCTGGTCGTGGCGACTGGAGGATATCCGGATAAAAATATCAGGCCGACAGCCCTGGTACCGTTCAAGAGAACAGGTAGCAGAATGTATGCAGGAAACAGGGTTTGAGATTATAGAGAACGACGTCTCGGCTGTTAATCCAGAATTGGTCTGGATGGTTTGTCGGGCAGGGCGGAGAATGACGGTTGATACCGCAAGGAAATCGTAAAATATTTTATCTCCAGCGGAGAAAATCGGCATGACAGCTCTGCTGTCGGCTGTACTGCTGTTTTTTTTCAGCCCAATTCTAGCGGCAATTCCCCTCTTTTTTTTCCTTCTGCTCTGTTTTGTCGCTCCCTTTTTTTCCGGATATGGTTTTTTCCTCCCCGTTATCAGCCGAGGCAAAAAGGATATAAAGGCCGTGTCCCTGACTTTTGACGATGGCCCGTCACCATCGTCAACTCCCATCCTGCTTGAACTTCTTGCCCGACACAAGCTCCAGGCAACATTTTTTGTCGTAGGTGAAAATGTAATCAGGTATCCGGAATTAATCGCAGATATTATTACCCAGGGGCACACAATAGGGAATCATTCCTGGAGTCATGACTATTTCCTTATGCTGCGCAGTCACAGGAGGCTGCAGGAGGATATCCACAACACCCAGGAGGTCTTAAAAAAGCTTGGTGTCCAACCACTTGTTTTCCGCCCTCCGGTCGGCATCATCGGCCCTCGACTTGGTGCTGCTCTGGCCCGTGAAGGCCTCATCACGGTTACCTACAGCTGCCGTGCATTGGACCGCGGAAACCGAAATATTGCCAACCTTTCCCAAAAGATTCTTAAAAAACTGCAACCCGGCGACATTATCATGCTCCATGATCTCCCGCCATACCAGAAAGACAAATTTCTCTACTGGCAACAGGAGCTGGACCATCTTTTTACCGGCTTGCAACAGAACGTTGATGTGGTGCCGCTGGGTCAAATCATTCAGGCTCCGGTAAGCAGATAAACACTCCCGGTGACACTAATTCCCAAATCTCCTTGCAAAGCTGATTCCGCCGCAGTATAACAACTCTTTCACAGAAACTTGTTTGGCCGTATTCATGGTGCGTCACTGTTTCTAAAATTAAGCACCTGCACTATACAATAAAAATGAACCGGACTGTAAAGCATGGCTGGGGCATCCGGCTTTGCTGCTGTGTATCTTTTTAACCTGCACTTCCAGGTTGACTTCTGCTGAAGTGGTCGTCTTTGACACCGCAAAGGACAATTGGGCCATTCTCGGTGGTTATGGCCAGAGTTTTCCCGGCTGGGGACAGACTACTGAGCGGGTTGAAACTGTTGATATTGTCCCCCGTTACAACCATCTTGTTTTTGATAACATCGGATCTGGCTGGTACCAGGGGTTCCATTCTCTTCTGCTGGAACTTCCTGTCTCTCTTGTCGTCACTCCAGATGTCTCGGCAATGGTCGGGATCAATTTTCTTGCTGCCTACACCTTCACCGCCGGCCAGAAATGGCAGCCTTATCTGTTTGGCGGGGGTGGTCCCGTCTATAGTTTTGCCGATATCGACGGGATGGGCGCAGACTTGAATGGTAATTATCAGTTCGGAACCGGAATTAAATACGATTTAAAGAACTCGCACAAGCTGCTCGTTGAAGTGCGTTATCACCATATCTCCAATGCGGGGACCAGAGAGCCCAATGATCCCCTGAATTCGATAAAATTTCTAGTGGGGCTTACTTTCTGAACAAACATATGGATGGAAAAGATACCGCTTCCGCTGACGGAATAACTGATGGTTTGCAAGTTATCAGTTATGTTGCCAATGATACAGGAAGCCAGGAACGTGTTCCCGGTTCAATGTGGCATCCCGTGGCAGTTTGCAATCGTCAGGCCTGGCAGGAAATAGAAAAACAAATTGAAGCTTCAAAAGCAAAAGTTGCCAGCGGCAGAGTGAGCTGCCTGCATTATCATATGACCGTCAATCAGATGGATACCGGCCTTCTCGCTCAGTACGCACGCATCCCTCGCTGGTTGGTTTATCTGCATATGGTACCTTTCTTCTTCAAGAGACTGGGTAAGAGAACGCTCAACAAGTATAGTCAGGTATTTAAAATTCCCCTGGATGACCTGACCCGGAACAAGCTTGAACGGCCTGCCAATCACCAGGGAAAATCTTACATCCAGCCTGATGATTAAATTTCCCCACACCCAGTCTGCCCATTGCGAAAGCGGTGTTGCCGCCAACCTGTTCCATCATAAGGGGATCAACTTTTCAGAGGCCATGGCTTTTGGTATGGGCGGTGGTCTTTTTTTCGGCTACCTCCCTTTTGTCCGGATCAATGGTTTGCCTCTTGTTACCTACCGCTCAGCCGCTGGACATATTTTAAAGCGATTGGGTGAAATTCCCGGTGTTACCATATCTCAGAAAAAATTTCGCGACAGAAACCGGGCAATGGCGGAACTGGATGGTCTGCTTGAAAAATCAATCCCGGTCGGTTTACAGACCGGTGTCTATTGGCTGCCCTATTTCCCCAGAGCCTTGCGCTTCCACTTTAATGCGCACAATCTTGTTGTCTATGGCAAACAAGGCAATGAATACCTGATAAGCGATCCGGTTTTCCCTGGACCGGTTCGATGTCCTGCCGAAGACCTGGCAAGAGCCCGGTTTGCCTCCGGAGCGCTCGCGCCGAAGGGAAAGATGTATTTCCTGAGCCAGGTCCCTCTGCAGCTTGAACGGCGCCCCCTGGTTGAAAAGGGTATTCAATCCGTATGTAAAATGATGCTTGACAGTCCATTTCCCCTCATCGGCGTCAAGGGGATACGGTTTATGGCGGGCCGGCTGGCAAAATGGCCGGAGCGGCTGGGTGGAGAACGTGCCGCTCTGCATCTTGGTCACGTTGTTCGCATGCAGGAAGAAATTGGCACGGGTGGCGCCGGTTTTCGTTTTATGTACGCCGCTTTTTTGCAGGAAAGCGGCAACGAACTCGGGGATCAGTCCTTGATTGATTGCGCAGCGGCGCTCACTTCTGCAGGAGATGGATGGAGGCAATTCGCGGTCATGGCGGCCCGTATCTGCAAGGATCGCAGCCGGCCGGAGGATACCTATAGCGCTATGGCGGAACAGCTTCTTGAGTGTGCCCAGCTGGAAGAAAATGTTTTTCGACAATTGAAACACCGACAAAAATGACAAACTCGTAAAAACCTCAATGTTCGATGGATAAGTAAAAAGCTTCATATTGGAGACGTGCAATTTTTATATTATTTCGGCGTACATACGGTACGTCGTAATGATAGAAAAATTGTAACAACGACCAAGATGAAGAGTTTTTACGACGCCATCATGAATAACAGCTATGGAAATCCCAAAATCTCCGGTACAGCAAAAGGAGAAGGTCAATGCTCTTGTTGCCGACTCTCTCGTTAAGCAGTATAAAAAATCACCAGATCGGGCCTTGAACAATCTTAACCTGCAGGTGCTGGAAGGTGAGTTTTTCGGGCTGCTTGGTGCCAACGGTGCCGGGAAAACGACAGCTGTTTCCATCTTCAGCGGTTTTTTTCCCCCCGACAGCGGTACTGTTTATATTATGGGCATGGATTTTTACCAACAGGCAAATAAGATCAGACAGATTTTAGGACTGGTACCGCAGGAGATTGCCTTGTATGACAATCTCACCGGCAAGGAAAATCTTCTGTTTTTTGGCAAACTTTACGGCCTTAGCGGAAAAAAACTGCAGGAGAGAGTTGACCAGTGTCTCGAATTCGCCAGGCTTTCCGACCAGGCAAAACGACTGGTTGCCACGTATTCGGGAGGAATGAAACGGCGTCTCAACCTCGCAACCGGGTTGGTGCATACGCCCCGAATTCTCTTTCTTGATGAACCAACTGTCGGAATCGACACCCAGTCCAGGCACCTGATCCATAAACAACTGCTGAAGCTCAACCAAGAAGGCACAACAATTCTCTATACGACCCATTATATGGAAGAAGCCCAGGAGCTGTGCAGCCGCATCGGCATTATCGACGAGGGAAAAATTATAGAACAGGGCACTCCGGAAGAACTCTTGCACCGGAGTGGACGCCGTAATCTGGAAGATTTTTTTCTGCACCTGACCGGCAAGCAGCTTCGTGATTCATGATGTTTTTTCCGGAATCTTGCCTGTCTCCAATATGTTAATTATGTCCAAAATACTCACAGCCGCCGCCAAAGAACTTCTGCTCCTGCGACGGGACCGTGCCGGACTGCTGGTTCTATTTATCATGCCGGCTCTTCTGGTTATTGTGATTACCCTTGTTCAGGAAAATGTCATGGAACTCACGGGACAAAAGAAAACCCAGGACTGCTGTTTGACTTAGATGAAGGGGAGCTTGGCAGCCTGTTACGGCAACAGTTGCAAAGCGGACACATTGAGATCGTGGACTGGGATAAACAGCAAAAAAATATTGAAGATGTTCAGGCAGCTGTTACCGACGGCGACTATCAGCTTGGCATTATTATTCCGGAAGGCTCCACCGCCAGAATGAAAAAGGAAACAGCACTTCTTTTTGCAAAAAAACAAACAAGATGGCAAAGGCCACCCACGGCCACAAATTCCTGTACAGGTTTTTTTTGATCCCGGCATTATGCCTGGTCTTCGTTCCGGTCTGACCGCGCAGTTGCAGATGGCTCTGGAAACTCTCGCATTGGAGGCAAAAGATCGAGAACCTGGACAGGGAACTGAACAGTCTTTTGACTCATCCCAGTATCGCAGCTGATCTTGCACCATTGCCGGCAGCCGGACTCTCTGAGTTTATTGGGCAACCTCTGTTTATCCTGGAGGAACATGGTGACAGTTTCAGGACAAGAGAGACTCCAGCCTATAATCCGGTCCAGCAAAACGTGCCGGCCTGGGCTCTTTTCGGTATGTTCTTTACCGCTATACCCATTGCCGGAGCCATTCTTCAAGAGCGGAAATCCGGCATCTGGATCCGTCTGGCGTCTCTGCCCGTCTCCCACCTGCATCACTTTGCCGGGAAAATAATCGCTTATATCAGGTGTCTGTCTCTGCCAGTTCCTGCTTATCACCCTTATCGGTTTTTTTCTGTTTCCATATATCGGCCTCCCGGCCTTTGCTGTTACCCCACAGTTTTTGGTGCTGTCCTGCTGACAGTTGTCTGCTCAAGCCTGGCTGCCTGCGGGTTTGGATTACTTTTAGGGATGGCCTGCGGCAGCTATGAGCAGGCATCTACCCTGGGATCAACGGCGGTCGTCACAGCAGCCGCCATTGGCGGAGTGATGGTGCCGGTGTACGCCATGCCCCAGTCAATGCAGCACCTGAGCATCATATCGCCGCTCAACTGGGGTCTGACGGCTTTCCAGGATCTGCTGGTCCGGGGACATTCCTTTACTGCTGTTTGGGATGACCTTGGCCGGCTGACTCTGTTTTTCCTCCTGACAATCCTTCTTGCCTGGAAATTGGCTCGACCACAATCAAAACAGCTGCGGCCAAAGTCCCGTTGAACGTGCACTTGAAATAACTATGAAACCTTTTGAACGAGAACTGTTGGAATTGATATGTAAAACATGCCATCTGGATGATGTGGAGATGGATACTATTGTTCGGGATGATCCGCTGATAGGGCCTGACTCTCCCCTGGGAACCGACTCCCTGGATGCCCTGGAGATTGCAGTAACCATTCAAAAGCAGTATGGGGTAAGGATGAACTCCGAAAATACCAGCCGGAATGTCCTGCAATCCCTGGCAACACTGGCTGAGTATATCAACCAGAATCGATGATCAAGGTTGAGGAAAACACCGTGCAGTCGAAACAACTGTCAACAATGTTCTCTTTAGGACAGATCAAGCATTGTGTCTTTAATGCAGGGTTCCCAACGTGGCTCTGGCCGAAGTTCTTCATTGATTTTCTGTAATATTCAATCAACACTTCTGACTCTGGGGCGCTGAGTGATATCCTGTTGCGGAGGTCAGCAGCACCGGCAATGGGGGTGTTATTGATAGCTGTGACAATATCACCGGCATGCAAACCGGCGAGATCGGCAGGAGAGTTTTCTTCTAACTTCTACTATATAGGCGGCCTGAATTGTTGTCGGGATGCCTTGTTCTCTTAAGTTGTTCGGCAGTTGCGTCTTTCAAAGCCACACCAAGCCAGGCCCGAGTTACTTTGCCATCTTTTAAAAGTTGTTCTGAAACCTTCCTGGCAATGTTGACTGGAATCGCAAATCCTATTCCAATATAGCCGCCTGTCTGAGTAAGAAATGCCGTATTTATACCAATCACCTTGCCGTGGATATTTACGAGTGGACCACCGGAATTACCGGGATTGATTGCGGCATCGGTCTGGATAAAGCTCTCATAGTCGCTGATCCCCATACTGTTTCGGCCTGTAGCGCTGATAATACCGGCAGTCACTGTTTGGATGAATTCAAACGGGGAGCCAAAGGCCAAAACCCACTCTCCTGCTTTTAAAATATCTGAATCGCCAAGAGCCAGTGTAGGTAAGTTCTTTTCCATCAATTTTTAATAAACCCACATCCGTTGCCTTGTCAGTACCGATTATTTTTGCTGTATGTTTTGTTTTATCCGTCATGGTCACGGTTACCTCGACGGCGTTTGCCAAGACATGGTAGTTGGTCAATATGTAGCCATCAGAATTGAAAATGAACCCTGAGCCAGAGCCAAAAGTGTCAGTGTCTTCAAAGAAATTGATTCCTTGCTGCGGATGATCCTTGTCGCTGAAAATATCTTTAATGGCAGGATCGTTGGAAAAAGAGTCTTTTGTCGCTGTCGAGGCGGGCTCTATTTTCTTTTTCACCTGGATATAGACAACCGCGGGTTTGGCATTTTCAACAACCTGGGT
Organism: uncultured delta proteobacterium; assembly: GCA_963806525.1. Lineage (GTDB taxonomy): Bacteria > Desulfobacterota > Desulfobulbia > Desulfobulbales > Desulfocapsaceae > Desulforhopalus_A. Next base: position 19,423 of record CAWDYJ010000027.1, on the reverse strand, counting down.
AAAAAAATCTGCCGCCTGGCTTAACGCACTTATGCCAGGTACCAGACCTCCAGCATCACCTGGAAGGGATTAAATAGACAATAGAAACAAAAAAGAGTAGTCGATATTATCTTAATATTCATGAGAACAAGTATTTTATTTATGTGCATGAGCACTGTTCATACTATTGAGATAATACTTATCCCGCTTATCGGAGTCAGATCCCGTTTATAGCACATCTGGAAAAGTTTACATAAGTGATATTGATCCCGCCTTACCAGAAGAGTGAAATCTCCTCTTTACCAGGAAAAACCGTGTAATAAGAACGGCATGATAACTATAGTGATAATGTTGTTTGAGCTGCGAAAATCAGGATAAATACAGCTGTTTATCCGTCTAACAGGGCTAAGAAGGTATAAGCTGATTTCCAGATAAATGCTTTGGAAGCGGAAAAATTATTTAACTCCTGATTTTTGATGATTCGAAAACTACAAACTTGATAATTTGTTTCAATTGATATCTTACACCTAACGATCTTAAACTCAGAATGGTGAATGGAAATGCAGAAGAGTTTTTTCAAGGTAATCGCGTTAACAGCAATAATCTCATTAACCACAGCCAGTGTCGGTTTTGCTGCCGGGGGAAGTATTGGTCTCGGAGACATTTCGGTTTATAAAAATGGTAAGCTGGTCTCTGAACTTTCCGGACAAAACCCGATTGAAGACGGTTCGTTGCTTGTTTGCAAGAGTAAATGCATGATCAAATCCGAGGGTATTTCCCTGATCGGAGCAGACAGCGCAAAAATGGCAGTAACCAACGAGCAGGATGTTTTCAAACTCTATGTTCAAGAAGGGAAAGTTGATTACATAATTAACAGTAATGTTCGCAAAATTTCTTTCTATACACCTCAAGGAACCTATACGCTTGCTGAAGCGATTTTTAACGCCGGTAGCCAGTCCGTAGTAAAAGGATCTGTTGTTGTTGATAGCGATGGTAAAACAGAAATTGCAGTCACCGAAGGAAGACTGGTTTTTACCACTTCGGATGGCCTGAAAACAGTTGACGCAAATAATAAAATTGTTCTTAGCCCGTTACCTCCGGTGCCTGCCGAGGAGCTGGTGGAGCAGCAGACTGACGCAGATACAGCAGCAGATACTGGAGCAGCAGATACCGGCGGGCTCAGCACCGGCGAATAGTAGCAATCGCCGGGGGGCTGTAGCAGTCGGAGGCATAGCTGCACTTGCAGGTGGCGGTGGTGGCCGGCGGCGGTTCCAGCATTCCGATTCTCCTGCCAGCCCAAGTAATTAGTTCGCGTGAGAACCTCCTTAGGGGTGCTGAAAGTTCCGATTTAGCGGCTGTTGATGATCGGATTTAAGCTATAGAAAAGTGAAAATTGGGTTATCCTGCTGCTTTGTCGGCGGGATAACCCATTTTTGTTTTAACAAGTAATAAATGAAGTCTCCTATGAGTAAATATCCGATCAATTGTGTGCGCGTAATTCTGGTAATTCTGGTTTTGCTGCCAATTTTATTGCTGAGCAGCTGTGGTGAAGAGAAATTTAAAACAACGACGACGATCAAACAATTTCAAGAATCATATGCCAAGCAGCAGGGACAGGAATCACTGAAAAACAAGATTACTGTTGATGCCATTGTTCATTGAGGATGATCCGGCAGGAGGTGATTACCTGCTTGGGGCCGGAGATTTGCTGGTCATAAAGGTTTTTGAAACAAAAGAACTGGATACCGAAGTGCGTGTTTCCTCGCGAGGTGTAATAAATGTGCCCTTGCTGGGTGAGGTAAGTGTCCTGAACCTGACCGCAGCGGAAGTGGAGCAACACATTGAGGATCTCTATAAAAAAGAATATCTGCATGATCCCCATGTGTCGGTATATATTAAAGAACACATGAGTAAACAGATAACCCTGGTCGGGGAAGTGGAAAAACCGGGAACCTACGAGTACGTTGCTCAGCGAAGGCTGCTCGATGTACTGGCCATCGCTAACGGCCTGAAAGACGATGCCGGACCATATGCCTATATAACGCGCTATAATTCCAAAACCAATAAAAGCGTAAATTATATCATCGATCTGGATGATCTGGTGAAGAACGGCAATATGGCCCACAATCATGTAATCCTTGGTGGGGATGTTGTTTTCATTCCAAAATCCGGCCAATGTTTTGTTGATGGTGCTGTTCGTAAACCAGGCTCATATTCGCTTGAAAGCAATATGACCATTACCGAAGCAATAGCGCTTGCCGGCGGCCTGGCAGCGCTACGCGGATGAAGACAGCATCAAACTCATTCGTTTTATGGGTCGGGGGGTGGAGCGTCAGGTTGTCAGTCTCAGTTATAGTGATATGCAGGCAGGTTTAGGTGATACCCTGCTCCTCAAGGATCAGGACCTGATATTTGCCGAGTCGAGTGCCAGCGGCATGTTATTTTCCGGTTCGGGCTTTTCCCTTGGGTTCATGGGAACGGGGGTGAGTTACAGGGACCCAGAGCAATATCATTACTAAATCATTTTTTCCATGGACCTTTCTGTGACTGCCATGCCCTTTCAGCGATCGGTTAGCTCCCTGATATATGCAATAGTTCTCACCATCCCTCTTCTCTTTGGTGCGGTACACCCGATTGTCCTTGGCTGCTATGTTGCCCTGATGCTTGTTGGCTGTGGTGGCTGGCTTCTGCTGAACCAGAAAAGACAGGATTTGAGTCTCCCCTCTTTCTGGCTTGTGGTGCCTCTTTTGCTGGTCATCTATATCATCCTGCAGTCGATTCCACTTCCGCTTGATTGGGTTGATGTCATCTCGCCTTATCGGGCTGAACGGGTCCGGATGGTCAATGAGCTGGCCGGAACGCAGCAGCAATTTATAGCCATAAGTGATAACGGCATAGTGGGTTTTTATCGATCCTTCTTCCTGATTTCACTGATCTTCTATTATCTTACGCTAAGGCGACTGTTGGCGTCAGCAAAAAGTTTTATTTTACCCTTGTCTTATGCCTTATCGGTGTGGGTACCTTTGAGGCACTCTATGGCCTGATGCAGTTTATCAATCCACACATTGGCATCCTCTGGTTATCGATCAAATCCCGGGCTGCCTATGGCACTATAATTTATAAGAATCAGTATGCGTCCCTTTTGAATATGATCTGGCCCTTAGCCATCGCAGGTGGAGCACTGTATTATATTAAAAGATCGCAGAGTGGCGACATCCCGATTCAGGCAATAAACTGAAAATCGCGGCCAACAGAATTTCCACAACCAAAATCCAGTCGCCGCTCCTTATCTTTGCCGCCGTGACCATGGTTCTGGCGGTCCTTTTTTCTCTTTCACGGGGCGGGATACTGGCAATGTTGCTGGTCGCTCTCTGCCTGATTGTCCTTTTGCCCTTCTCAAAAAATGGTAAAATTGGTTTTCTGGCACTGTTTCTCTGTCTGATCGTTGGCTATGCATCGCTGCTCGGCATTCGATACACTTATCGCCCGGTTTGGCTCGATCGATACATCGGGGGAGCATCGTATTGATCTTTATCTTTCGTCCCTGCCAATGCTCCTGGATCATTGGTTGACCGGCATTGGCTTTGGTTCATATTCTTTATTATCACCGGTATATCTTAAAGGTTTCCCAGAACATATCCACTATGACAAGGCGCATAACGAATATCTTGAACTGTTGATAGAGCTGGGAATTCCCGTCGCACTGCTCCTGTTCGGCTGGATGCTTTCCGGTATGGTTAAACTGATGCTTGGCCTGTTGTCAGTGATGAAAAATACCAAGATCGACCAAAAAAGAGTCGTCCTCGGTACGGCTGCCTTTTGCGGCCTGGTCGGCTTTCTGGTCCATGGTCTGGTGGATTTTGGCTGGAGGTTACCCGCTAACCTGGTATATAGTGTCACTCTGCTCGCCTTATGTGCGGAGAGTATTAAGGCTGCACCTTTGCCGATAGACCAACCGAAGACTGACAGCGACTCACAAATAACAGCAAAGCTGTACCGGAGGAAAATGGCAGTGCAAATCAAAGACTTTATAGACATCCATTGCCATATTCTGCCGGGTCTGGACGATGGCGCCAAAGATATGGCCGAGAGTCTTGAAATCGCCAGGTGCTACGAGCGGACAGGCATAAAAAAAGTCATCGCCACCCCTCACTTTCTGCCGGGAACAGCCTGGGCCGCGGAAAAAGAAATTGTCAAACAGTCCGTTCAGGAGCTGCAGGCAAGTCTGGACAGGAACAATATTGACCTTCAGGTTCTTCCCGGGATGGAAATTGCTTTTCATAAAAGACTGGAAGAGCGCATGCGCACCAACAGTTTCCTGCCTTTGGGAGAGAGCGGTTATTATCTGATAGAACCCTCCTTTCACGGAGAACAGGATTCCCTGCTGGAGAATCTTAAATCCTTGCTGAAAATGGGCCAAAAACTGATTCTCGCCCATCCGGAGAGGATCGACCGCCTGCATAATCGGCTGGATGTCTTGAAAGCCTGGTCAAACAGGGCCTGCTTATCCAGGTGAATGCAGGCAGTCTCTTGGATACTTTGGTCCAGAAAGCCTGGATGTGGCAAACCGGCTGCACCAAAAGCATTGCCTGCACTTTATCGCTTCGGACGCCCATGACCTTAGTGAGAGAGCACCGATAAATGCTGAAGAATGGAGCAAGATTTCTGCACTCCAGGGAGGAGAAATCCTCAGTGTCTGCAATAACAATATTAACAAAATTTTCACTAAGACTGATGTATCCGGCAAGCTATTTGCCGGTGTTGGATATAACTTTTTACCAGAGATAGAGAACCATGAGACAGACACTCCGAGAACGATTTTCCGGGAGAGGATAATAAACTTATTATCCGGGAGCAAAACGCACAATATTTACCGAGCACCGAGGTGCGGGAACTCGTCCCGGAATTTAGAGACGAGATCGACCTGCGGGATTTAATTGATACGATCATCCGTCGTAAAACCGTTGTCCTCGCTTGTCTGCTCTTCTGCTTCTCGGCTGTCGCACTCTATACCTTCATAGTGACCCCCCAGTTTAAAGCCATGGGGTGCTCAGGGTCTCCTCCCAGTCGGATAAACTGACAAAATTTGATGATGTCGAATCAACGGCGCTGAAAAGCATGGAGTTCCAGCAGACCCAGGTAAAACTGCTGCAAAGCGAACAACTCGCCTCCCGGGTTATTGCCCGCATGGATTTAATCAATAATCCTGATTTTAACAAAAAGCCTGAAGCCGGTTCCGATGAGGCCCAGGCCAAAGGGCTTTTTGACAGCTTAAAGACCTTTATTCGTCCGGAAGAAGACCTGAACACCCTGAGTCTCCTGGATGAAGAGGCACAAGATAGGATTATTGTTGACCAATCCCTGGACCGTTTCAAAAAATTGTTCAATGTCAATCCGGTACGCAACAGTGAGCTTGTTGAGGTCATCCTTTACCTCTGTTTCACCGGCACTTGCTGCGGAAGTGACCAATACGGCCATGGACGAGTTCATCAATATGCATATGGACAGCAGGCTGAAAGCTTCGCAGGATGCCGGCAAGTTTCTCAACAAACAAATCGAAGGAGCGCAGATAAAGCTGGAAAAATCCGAGCTGGAGTTGCAGGCCTTTGCCAAAAAAATAGGCATCGTCTCTCTTGACCCTAAGCAGAACCTGACCATGCGGCAACTGGAGGAACTCAATGATGCACTCGCCAAGGCCCGATCCAGCAGGATTGCTCTGGAGGCTCGCTATCTCCAGTTGAGTTCTCCGGATTCAAAGGGCAATCTCTTTCGAATGGTTGAGAATAAGCTTATCCAGGACTTAAAAAACAGCAGGCGACCCTGCTGGCCGAATATGAGCAGCTCAGCACAACCTTTAAACCCGGCTATCCGAGGATGCTCCAGCTCAAGGCCCAGATGGATGAAACGGAACAGCGAATACAGGCTGAAAAAAACGCCATCTTCGACTCTATTCGGGATGAGTACGAAACCGCCAAAAAGACCGAAGAATATCTGGCCATCCAGGACCGAAGAGCAAAAACAGAGGGCGATGGAACTGGAGGAGAAGGCCACCCAATATAAAATCTTTGCCCGGGAGGTGGAGACCAATAAAATCATCTATCAAAGCCTCCTGGAGCGCTCCAAGGAAATAGAAGCCACACTTGGCTCCTCGGTCACCAATATCCAGGTTGTCGATATGGCACGGGCACCTCTCTACCCCTTCAAACCTCGAGTCGCCTTAAACCTTGCCCTTGGTCTGGTTCTGGGACTGGTTGGCGGAGTGGGTGCCGCATTTCTTCTTGAATACTTTGACAATACCATCAAAAATCCCGACGAGATGATTGATCGTTTTGGCATCCCGGTTCTCGGCCTTGTCCCCTATGATAAAACAGGTGTTGACGATAGAAAGACCATGGCCCTGAAATTCTTCAACGAGCCGAGATCGCCTGTCGCTGAGGCCATCCGTACAACCATGACCTCGGTGCGTCTCTCGGTGGCCGATGATCCTCCCAAGACAATTCTCGTTACCAGCATCTTGGCCGGTGCCGGCAAAGTCTTCATTATCCAGTAATGCCTGCCTTTCCTATCTGTCGGAAGATGAACGATGCCTGCTTATCGACGTGGATTTACGTAAACCCAGCCTGCACCATGTCTTTAAAGAAGGTATGAAGGGGCAGGGACTGTCCTCGCTGTTGAGCGGCATGGCCAAATTATCTGATGTTATAACGCCCACCAATTATCCAGGGCTTGATTTTATCAGCAGTGGTCCCCTCCCGCCAAACCCTGCCGAACTGCTCTCCTCAAAACGGATGCGTCAATTCCTCCAGAGCGTTGCCAAAGATTATGATCGTGTTATCCTTGATGGTCCTCCTTATCAGGGTTTTGCCGAAATCCTGGTCCTTTCCAGTATGGTGGATGGGGTGATTCTTGTTGCCGTCGAAGGTGAGACGCCGCGGGAAGGGGTGAAATATTTCAGCAGAGCCATAAGAAATGTCGGCGGACGAATCCTTGGCACCATTATGAATAAGAGCGGTGAGAAGAAGGGCTATAGTTCCTATAGTGGCTATAAATACTATTCTTACAACTATAACTACGGTCAGGAGTCAAAGGGTTAACCACTTATGACCGGTCTCTTCTACACAAAAGGCTTTCGCATCTGCTGTTTTTTGCTGCTGCTTGCCGCCGCTTTTATGCAGCTGCTCTTTGCCCTGCAGGAGCAGAGCGTTTTCAGGGAAATAAAAGGCGGAGGGAATTCGCTCTTGCAGTCAAGTGACCCACAGCTGCTGACCCTGTCGGCAAAGCAAAAACATCTGTTCGAGGGCGATATGCCAGGGGCAATGTCACGATTACAGCGGGCATTGACCAGCAATGCCTATTATGTTCCTGCCTGGCTGGCCCTGGCCGAGCTGAATAACGACCTGGGAAATAAACAGCAGGCATACGCAATATTGGACTATGTGGATACCCTCATCAGGGATCTCAAGCGATGGCGCTGGGAGAAGACCCTGGTCGACTACCAGCTGGGTCGGCTGGCTGCCCTGCCTGCAGAATTGCGCTATATTATCCACGACATCCCCGGTAAAAGCAGAAACGACGCGTTGCAGCTGGCCTTTACCCTCTGGGATGATCCCCAACAACTTCTGGACAATATCGGCCCGGAAAACCTGATGCCCCTGTTTGATAATGCTGTAGCGGAAAAACATGCCGGAAAAGGCACTCTTTTTCTGGCACAGAATAGAAGAGGAAAAGACCCCTGGCAGCAAAAACAACTGGAGTCTTTTCTTGAAATGCTGCTGAGAAACGGCAAGATTGCCGAGGCTGGAAATATCTGGCGGAAATATATTAATCCGGACAGTCTCGTTTACAATGGCGATTTTTCGCAGCCATGCATGCAGCAAGCCTTTGGCTGGCACTGCGGCAAAGACCAGGCTTTTGAAAAACGCTTTGAAGAAACCGGCGGGAATATCCAGGGCAGGAGCCTGCATTACCGCTTCAAAGGCTGGGATAACCTTAATATTTCAGCATCTCTATCAGATTGTTCCGCTCACAGGTGCCAAACAATACCGACTCACGGCCGAATTCAAAACTCAAAAATTAACCACCGACCAGAGACCATTTTTTGAGATCTATGGCTATAAGTGCAAAATGCAAAACGCCCGGACTGAGATGGTCGAGCGCCGGATCAGGACTGGAAATTGTACCAGATAGACTTTGCAGTACCGGAAGACTGTGCTGCTGTTGTCATTCGTCTCAGGCGAAACGAGAGCCTCCAGATAGACAATAAACTGGCGGGGCAGCTGTGGCTGAAAAATATTGCCATCTCGGAGCTTGAGTAAAGAACCAATCTCACCGGAGTAAACAACCACAATGACCCCCCAGCAAAAACAACTCATAAGAGAATTGGTCCAAAAATATTCCGAGCAGCTCGGAACCGAATCCCTTCTTGCCTATATTGCTGAAACCAATGGAATGCTCGCAGCCTGCAAAACACTTTTACAGAGTATAAAGACCGGCGATTCTGTCAGCACCGACTGGTTGTTCCGTGATTGTTTAAAATATAATGTTGTATTCCATTCTTTTTATTGAGGAAATCAGCCGGGTAATCGCCCTCTTTGATCCCAGCCAGGAAAATGAAGATCATTTTGCCACCCTTGGCATTTCCCCGGGAGCTGGCAAAGACGAGATAAAGCAGGCCTATCGCACCCTGAGCCTGCAGTATCACCCAGATACGGCATCTCCAATACATCACGACAAGCCTGAAAAATTTATTGCAATCAATAAGGCCTATCATGCCCTGTTGACTGCACAGGACACTGAAGAAAGCAACGAGAAGAGTACCCCGAGCAAACAGTGGCGGAAAAGCAGAGTCGCAGATCTTCCATTGGACAAAAAAAGAAACTGTTTATGTGGGCTTCAGCTACCCTGGTTATTTTGGCAATTGTATCGACAATTGTTTTGATTACTACTAAAAACAGGGCGATGCTCGCGGGTCTTCAGAAAGGACGCACGGTACTCGTTGAATCCATAGATACAGTCCTTAAAAGAATACAACCTGAAACTGTAACAGACAGTAGCCATAAACAGCAGAGAGCTGTCGAGCAAAATGATGGGTTCCCCACCCCATCTCCCTCTGAAAAACCATTACTCGCAGTACAGGAGGGAAAAGAACAAAGAAGACACAGGGCAGATACCTTTAAATCCAACATCAGAACAATTTTCCCCAGAGCCGGTGACGACTACCAATAATGACAAGCTTGCCTGATGCACAAAAACTGCCTGTTGCAACAAAATCTTCAGAGAAAATCGATACACTGGAAGCTGCAACAACGGTTGTAAAACAGCCTCTAGATAATACCCCATCTGTTGTCAATCAAACTGAAGCGTGACAGACAGTAGCCATGAACAACAGAGGGCCGTCGAGCAAAATGGGTTTGCCACCCCATCTTCCTCTGAAAAACCATTGCCCAGTACAGGAGAACAAACAGAACAACTTCCCCAGAGCAGGGACTATGCCAATAATGAAGTTGCCTGATGCACAAAAACTGATGTAACAAAATCTCCAGATAATCGATACACTTGAAGCTGCAACAACGGTTGTAAAACAGCCTCTAGAAAACAACCATCTGTTGTAATCAACTGAGCGGTGACAGACAGTAGCATGAACAACGAGAGCATCGAGCAAAATGGGTTTGCCACCCCATCTCCCTGAAAACCATTACTCAGTGCAGAGAACAGACAGAACAACTTCCCCAGAGGCGACGATTGCCAATAAACCAAGTCGCCTGATACACAAACAACTACCTGTTGCAACAATATCTCCGGATAGAATCGATACACAGGAAGCTGCAACAACGGTTGTAAAAGAACCTCTAAAAAATAACCCATCTGTTGTTAATCATACCAAACAACATCTCAAAATCAAAAGTGCTCCGCCTGACAACTCCATTCATACTTCAGCCGAAAATATTGCGGCTGCAATGAAACAGGTTCAGCCCGATATGCAGTCAAGAATAGATGCCTTTTTAGATAACTATATACAGGCATACCAGCAAAGAAATCTTATCCTTTTCTCCAGCTTCTTTGAAGCCAATGCGGTTGAAAACGGCAAACCGTTTTCCTCTGAGTTGCCCACATACAAGGAACTCTTTGCGACCACATCCGACATCTCTTTAAAAGTGGAAAAAACTTCATGGCAACAGCTTGATGGAAAAATCGACGTTCAGGGCATTTTCAAGTTTCACGTCCAGTACAATGACTCCCGTACGTTTTCTGGGACAGGACCAATACGCTTTGTTTTGATAGATAATAACACCAGCTTTGGAATAAGTGTCCTTGAATACGATTTTGTGGGTGGAAATTGAGGCGATTATAGGAAAAATCACCGTTAATCTAAATATTCCAAGGTAATGATAACAACAAAACGGACAATATTTCTCTGTAAATTTCCTCTCTCGCAAAACAGTGGCCATGGCTTTCCACTGGTGTCACACCAGTTCAGCCGTAATAATGCTGTTTAAACATACTGCATACTATTTCCTGGCACGTGGCCTTCCGGGGATAATCAATTTTCTTGCACTTTCTGTCTATACCCGTCTGCTTATGCCAGAGGAATATGGCCGTTATGCCTTGGTAATAGCCACAGTCAGCCTTGTCGGTTCGGTGCTGTTCCAGTGGATAGTGATGGGCCTGTTGCGTTTTTTCCCCCACGATGCGGGACATGAAGAACGATTACTCTCGACAATATTGGCTGCATATCTAGTCATGGTAGCGGGCTCTGGGGGTATTGGCACCGTCGTTTATGGTTTGCTGGAACCTGGACCATGGCGGGCGATAATGCCAGTAGCGCTGCTTCTCCTCTGGGTTCAGGCTTGGTTTGAAATCAATCTCCAACTTCTTGCCAGCCGGAGCGAACCAATACGTTATGGTGCATTAGCAGGGACTCGTGCCATATTGGCCCTGGCGGTGGGTGGGTGTTTGGCCTGGGTTGGCTTTGGAAGCGCAGGCGCCGTTATGGGGGCTTGTCTTTGGAGGCGTTGTCGCTGTGATCTTGCAGACGCGGGGGCTCTGGAAGAACATCTACTATAAACAAGTTGACCGTGGGCTGCTATATGAACTTGTTCAGTATGGCCTTCCGTTGGGAGCCACGTTCGTTTTATCCTTTGTCATCAGCACCTCGGATCGCTATCTCATTGCGTGGTTGATCGACGAGAAAGCCGTGGGCTTGTATTCGGCGGGATATGATTTGGCGCAATTCAGTTTAGGTATGCTAATGATGATCGTCAATCTCGCGGCATACCCCATTATAGTACTTGCATTGGAGCATGAAGGGATTGAAGCCGCTTCGAATCAACTTAAACGGCAGGGGCTATTGCTGTTGGCCGTTGCAGCGCCGGCAACTGCTGGATTTGTCGTGCTTGCCGAAAATATTTCGGCTGTTTTGCTCGGTACCGAGTTTCGCGTCAGTGCAGCAAACATTTTGCCCTGGATTGCCTGTGCTGCGCTGGTCGGGGGTATTAAGGCTTATTATTTCGATCTGGCTTTTCAGCTAGGAAAATACACGATGGGCAATTCTGGATCGTCATGCTGGCGAGTCTGGTCAATGTATTGCTCAATCTGGTGTTGATACCAAGCCACGGCTTGATTGGGGCAGCGTGGGCGACTTTGGCGGCCTACTCAGTTGGCCTGCTACTGAGTGCTTGGATCGGGCGGCGACACTTTCAAACTGCCGGCTATTCCAATTTACAGCATAAAGGTTTTTGGTGCTGTAACGTTGATGGTCATCGCTATTTGGCCTGGTGCACGAACTGATGGCACTTGAGCATTGTTTAGCCAGGTGAAGGAATAGAAAACCTCGCAAAGGATGATCTTGAAAAACTATCCAAACAGTAATCGTATCGTTCATGCCGTAGGCGAGAGGCGGCAATCTTGGTATCTTATGTTTTCTGAAAGGTGGTGAATAAAAATGACTTAGATCCATATGATTACCTGAATAGATATCTCACTCCAGATGAGCTACAAAACGGTGCTTTCGATGCCACATCGAAGCAAAATTCAAATTAGCCGAATTCTTCAGATCATAGATGAATATGGAGCTTGTAATGCTGGGCTTCGACAACTTTTACACCAAATATTTAAGTTATTCCTGATTAATTTGAAAGGCTCGATGTGTCTGAGAGTTCAAAAGTCTTGCTGAACTCAAAAACTGCCGGCTGTAAGGGATGTGCGTTAGGAAACTTCTTAATGACAATTTACGGTGGATTCATTTTGCCCTCTACTGGGTTCTGAATTACCGGATCGAGTGCCGAACTATGAACGAGCAAAACACTGTCTCTAAAATATTGTCTGCCATTTCTTCTTTGGTCGCTGTATTCACTCTTCTCGCTCACACGTTTTCACTCGTCCGCGAGCTCTCTCGCTCGCCCAAAATTTTGGCACAAGCGATCAACTTGATGCTTTCATAGTAGCCATGGCCATACCTATTTTTGTCACTAACGTCTTGGGAGGGTCTCGTCGGTTCTTCATTTGTGCCCACCTATATTCAGATGCTCAAAGAAGATGGCCGGCAAAAAGGGGGAGAGCTTTTTGGTTCACTTGTTTCCTATGGGTTTGCTCTTTTGGTTTTTTTCAGTCTTCTCATTCTAGTCGTTTAGTCTCTCGTCCTCACCCCACTCACTCTTCACTTTTCAACCGAAAAGACTTTATTGGTGCAAAAGCTTTTTGTTTTTTTTATTGAGTTTTATAGCCATTAATAGCGGATCCCAAGGTTTTTCGAAGCTATTTAAATGCTCACGACAATTACCGATGGCCTGCATTTTCTCCTCGGATTAATCTCACTGAGTGTGTCCTTGATTCTTTTGTTTGCACCTCACGACATTTGGTCCGTCCTTTGGGGAACGATTGGTCGTTCATTGGTCGAATTGAGTCTTTTATTGTTTTTTAGTTTTCGCAAGTGCTGTTTTTCAATAAAACATCTTAACTGGAAAATGACTCCAGAGCTTAAAGTGGTTGCGAAGCAATACCTTCCAATGGTTGCCGGTTCTCTATTGATGAGTGGCACTCTCCTTGTCGATCAATCGATGGCCGCCTGGCTCCCCTCAGGCAGCGTAGCTCAATTGAACTACGGGAATCGTCTCGTCAGTTTTTTAACTGGTTTCGGTGGGCTCGTCCTCGGAACTGCCATTTTTCCAACCTTTTCAGCCGTTTCTGTTGCTGAACGCCAAATTGAAAAAATGTTATCAACATTGAGACTATTCTTTGGGCATCGTGTTTGCTTTTAGCCTCGTAGCAACAATTGTCTTTTGTTTCTTTTCCCAAGAAATTATTCATTTGTTTTTTGAACGTGGTGCTTTTACACCTGAGGACACCCTGGAAGTGAGTCAAATTCAATTTAATTATTTGTTACAGTAACTCCGTTTTATTTGATGGGAATTCTCCTAGTGCGAACTCTTTCGGCAATGAAAAGAAATTCGGCCATGATGTGGGGAGCCTTTATTAGTTTGTTCTTGGATATAGCTTCTGCAACTATTATTTTATGAATATCATGGGAGCTAAAGGGATCGCACTTTCGACAAGTGTGGTTTATTTTTTCTCTTTCACTTTTTGATGGGGATAATTTAATATGGAGCCTCAAAGCTAGACAAATAGGCGATCGCGCCGGAAATGAATACTGCATCTCCACTTCTGAAGCTTAAAGCCTCGTTTCGAAAAAAACAGACATGACCAACAACAATTTGGTCAATTTTGTGGACTACTCTTTCCATAAGAAGTTTTCGACGATCATAGAACAATTTCAGCTAAGTGGTAAGAAAGTCCTTGAAGTGGGATGCGCACTTTCAACATGGCTTTCCTATTTTTCCATTGAACACAATATGCAAGTCACAGGACTCGACTATTCAGAAGTTGGCTGCCAAAAAGAACGTGAAGTGCTGAAGAATCACGGCGTTCAAGGAGAGATCGTCTGCGGAAACTTATTTGAACCTCCTCAACAACTCATCGAACAATTCGATCTTGTCTATTCAATGGGTGTTCTCGAGCACTTCGACGACACTCGAGAAAGCCGTGGTCCTGCATTTTTCCCCTATTCAAAACCTGGAGGTGTTGTCATAACAGAAATTCCAAATATGAAAGGCCTCGTGGGAGCTATACAAAAATTTTGGGGGCCAGAGATCTTTAACAAGCACGTCCCCCTTGTAAAGGTAGATTTACAAAAAGCTCATGAACAAGCTGGCTATAAAGTTCATTCTTGTGAGTATTTAATGTTTTTTAATGGTCATCTGTGGGCCCCCGACAAACCGTTATGTAAGCCGTTGAAAAATCTAAAAAGAGTAGTTATTGGCATTTGCAATAGGTTATTTTGGGGAATCGAGAAGAAAACCTCACTTTTGCCACCGAATTCAATAACTTCTCCTTATATTATTTGCGTCGCTCAAAAACTCAAAAACTAAATCTATAATTTTTGTCAGTGCTGTATTACAAATATTGTCAAAGAACAAACAAATAAGGCCCGGATCACTCTTTGTGTTATAATGAATGTGCGAAAAACAAAACAACATCAAGGAGATCTGGTCCATGGTACATTCTAACCTAATTCTCAATCAGATTGCTTCAATTTTACCGAGACATGCTTTCGAGAAACTGGCTGAACTTTATCATATTGGTTCAAGAGTTTCACTCCTATACAAGGTGGAGTAAGTTCATGGCCATGCTGATCGCCCAAATAACAGGTAGGAAGAGTTTGCGAGACCTGGAAAGCAACCTCATAGCTCGACAAAAGAGCCGTTATCCTGCTAGAGCTGTAGATCCTATATGGCTGCATTATGGATTCTTAACCCTGGGGATTTACGAGCCGCTTTCATGCGATACGCAAACCGCTTGAGGTTGCACCATGTAAAGTATTGAGGTCATGCATGACTAAACCCTGTCGTCAAATTTTATTCCTGATCCCATCCTTGCGTGGCGGAGGGGCGGAGCGGGTCATTGTCACCTTGCTGCGACATTTGGATCGGTCCAGGTTCTCCCTGGCACTGGGGGTGGTTGACATGCACGGGGCGGATTACCTGGAGGACATGCCGATGGACGTGGAACTAATTGACCTTGGCTGCTTACGTGTGCGCTATGCTCTGCCGAAGATTGTCTGGCTCATCAGGCAGAGGCGGCCTACTGTTGTGTTTTCAACTTTGGGCCATTTAAACCTGGCTCTGGCCATAATCCGACCATTGCTACCGGATGGTATACGGTATGTGGCACGGGAAACCAGTATAGTCTCTGAGATGTTGCGCGGCTATCCTTTAACCGGACTATGGCGCTGGGCCTACCGCCACTTTTATCGATCGGTTTGATACCGTGGTGTGCCAGTCATACTTCATGCGTGACGATCTCGTAAAGAGCTTTTCCTTGCCGGCGGAAAGGGCAGTGGTTATCCACAATCCAGTCGATGTAGGCGCATCTGTCAGCTGGCAGCGGAATCCATTGACACGGGGTACGAACTGCTGACCAATAAAGATCAGGATACTCCAATCCAACTGGTGGCCGCTGGTCGTCTGTCCAACGAAAAAGGATTCGACCTCCTCATCAGAGCTTTGGCACTCTGTGATAATCCGCAATTGCGGCTTACCGTTTTAGGTGAAGGCCCGTTGCGTGAGAGCTCGAGCAATTAACTTACCAAAGGGTGTGGCGCAGCAGGTGCGCTTTATAGGCTTTCAGAAAAATCCCTATCCTTTTTTTGCTCAGGCCGACGCCTTTGTGTCTGAGTTCCCGTTTCGAGGGGTTCCCTAATGTGGTGTTAGAGGCACTGGCCTGCGGCACGCCGGTTGTTGCTATGCCCGCATCGGAGGGGTGAGAAAAATACTAGAAGGTATCCATGATTGTGTAATTTCAGAATCTGTTAGTAGTGAGGCTTTGGCTTTAGCCATAACCCAATGGCTTGCAAAGGGATTAAGTCGACTCGATGCTGAAAGTAGTTGTCGCACCATATATAGTCGAGCGTATAGTGCAACGCTATGAAGAGGTCATAAGCTCATGATGATAATGTGGAGAGGCTAGAAAATCCATGAGTTACCCACAGGTCATTTTTATAATTCTAGCAGTATGTGGCGGTCTCTATTTTTTTGTTAAGTATCGGCAATTCGATTATTTTTCTCTGGCGTATTTTAGCGCGTTGATTTACTTCCTCCCCGGATTTTTTGGTGTTACTTCATACCATGTTGGAGGGACATGGATCGAAACATTGATTGATCCAGAAGTATACTGGATCATGGTTTTTGTAATGTTTTCAATTTGGCTTTCGGCATGTCTTGCGCCATATCTTCCTAAGCCCTTTGAATTGAATAAAACCTTACCAGCGGAATCCAGAATTTCAATACTTCTCATTTCTCTGGCCAGTGTTGGATTCGCTGGTATGTTGGCAACAGTCAGGTAGTATTTTATTGCAACCGGAAAAAGCGATTGTCATGGAAAGCTTAGGTCGGTGGCACATCCTATTTTATTCTGCTTCAATCATAGGTCTTCCCGTCGCCTTCTATAAGCGACAGTACTTTCTGAGTATAATATTTATTATATTTTTGGGATTTAACTTATTTATTGGATTCCGCACTGAACTTGCTATTAGCATTATTTCAATTTTGGTTGTCTGGTTCTCCAAACAAGGGAGGCAAAGGCTAATAAAGACTAATTGGAAAATGATACTGGCTATATTAATGTTTGGTACTTTCATGTTCGGTTATGCCGTGATCGCATTCGCCGTTAAGGCAGGGATGTGGGTACCTTGTCTGGGATTCTTTCAAAAACCCAAATACTTATCTTGTCATGTTCACTCATTCAGAGCCGTTTGTCGTACAACAAACCCTCAATCAGGTGGTCATAAACCATTTTGAAACGAATGCAGACCACCTTTTTTCCGCTTTAAATCAGTTTTTAGTATTTGGTTCAGAATTGGGGGCGGAAGATATAACCTTTAATGGTATATACCAACCAGCCCTGTTTGCAGATGTTGGCTATGGGATGGCAGCCAATATTTGGGCGCAAATGTGGAGCGCGGGAGGCTGGCCTTTCCTCATATTCTTCACCTTGGTTTTTAATATGGTACTGGCCGTTGGCAATGCCACACTTTATGCACGTAATATCATCTTGAGGGCTGCACTGGCACCTTTTTTTTGTTACTGGGCTTTCTATATCCACAGAAACGAATTGGGATATATGCTCAATTTAGAAAAGCGTCTTTTCTTGGTGCTGTTTTTTGTAATAGTTATAGCGTCAATTATCCCAAGGCCATGGGGCCGGGGCGTAAAACAATGGAAATGAAAACTCAGCCGCTAAAATTGGTTATCATTATAACCGGTCTTTCCATCGGCGGGGCGGAAATGATGCTGCTGAAGGTGCTGGAGCGGATCGATCGCCAGCATTTTTCGCCCCATATCATTTCGCTCACCACGCTGGGAGAAATCGGTCCACGTATTCAGGTACTGGAAATTCCAGTGGAAGCACTTGGCATGCGGTCAGGAGTATTCAATCCTTTACTGTTCTTCCGACTGACACAACGACTTAAAACGCTCAAAGCGGATGTGGTGCACACTTGGATGTACCATGCTGATTTATTGGGTGGTTTGGCTGCACAATTTGCTGGGGTGTCGGCAGTGACGTGGGGCATTCGTAACAGCAATCTTGACCGGGATAAAACCAAGATCACGACGCGCCTCGTGGTGGGTATATGTGCTATTATCTCCCGTTGGATTCCTGACCGGATTCTCAGTTGCTCAGAGGTGGCACGACAGGTGCATGTGGATTTCGGTTATGCGGCAGACAAAATGGTGGTGATCCCGAACGGCTTTGATCTTTTTCATTTCAAACCCGATGAGACTGCCTGTACTCAGGTTCGTTCCGAATTGGGGGTGAGTCAGGATACCCCTCTTGTCGGGTTGATTGGGCGTTTTGATCCTCAAGAAGAACCATGTCGGTTTTTTTAAGGCGGCAGGTCAACTGCATCGTCGCCTGCCGTCGGTGCATTTCGTGCTTGCCGGTAAGGGAATTGATGGGAACAATGACAAGTTGATGCAAGCGATGCAAAGGTCTGGGGTGGACAATGTAACACATTTGCTGGGCCTGCGTAACGACATTCCATGTCTAATGGCGGCGCTGGATGTATTGGTCTCTTCTTCTTCTTATGGTGAGGCGTTCCCTAACGTACTGGGCGAGGCCATGGCTAGTGGCGTGCCCTGTGTGGTTACGGATGTCGGGGATTCGGCTTATATCGTAGGGAATACTGGGCGGGTGGTAAAGTCGGGCGATATGGCAGGGTTGGCTGAGGAAATAGAGTCTCTGCTGCTTTTACCGGCGAACGAGCGATGGGCATTAGGTAATCGTGCAAGGGCAAGGGTGGCGGAGTTTTTCGAGATTGGATTGGTAGTGAAACGCTATGAGGCATTTTATAACGAGTTGATCGCCAAGCGGCTGAGAGGGCAATAGTAAATGTGCGGATTGACCGGTTTCTTACACTCAGGGAGTTTTTCTGTCGAATATGCCCAAGCGATTGTCAGAAAAAATGGCTAATTGCCTCGCTCATCGTGGCCCTGATGATTCAGGTGTGTGGGTTGATTCTTATCAAGGCATCGCCCTTGGACATCGCCGACTTTCTATCCTTGATCTCTCCCCTGCCGGACATCAACCCATGGTCTCGCCCAGCGAACGCTATGTGATTGTATTCAATGGGGAGATATACAACCACATGAATCTGCGTCGATTACTATGCGAAAAACGCCAATCCGAGATAAATTGGCACGGTCATTCAGACACTGAGACGCTGCTGGCGGCTTTTGACGCTTGGGGGGTCTCAGGTACAGTCAACCGAGCCATCGGCATGTTTGCTTTTGCGGTATGGGATAAGGTTAATACACATATTGATTCTTGGCCGTGACCGTTTAGGCGAGAAGCCCCTTTATTACGGATGGCAGGGCGATACCTTTTTGTTTGCCTCGGAGTTGAAGGCGCTCAAGGCGCATCCTGCCTTCAATGCTGAAATTGATCGAAATGCATTGTCACTGTTCATGCGCCACAATACTATTCCTGCACCATTTTCCATCTATCAGGGTATACACAAATTACTGCCCGGATCACTGCTGACGGTTTCATCGCAAAATCGCCACATGCAACCGCAGCGTTATTGGGATGCGCGTCAGGTTGTGGCTGATGGATTGGCACATCCTTTTACGGGATCGCCTGATGAGGCTGTCGATGCCTTGGACAGATTATTGCGAGATGCTGTCGCCCAGCAGATGCTGTCCGATGTGCCGCTGGGTGCGTTTCTCTCTGGTGGGGTTGATTCGTCTACCATTGTGGCTCTGATGCAGGCGCAGTCAAGTCGCCCGGTAAAAACCTTCACCATTGGGTTTCATGAGGAAGGTTACAACGAAGCCAAGCATGCCAAGGCGGTGGCAAAGCACTTGGGAACCGATCACACAGAGCTTTATGTAGC
>CAWDYJ010000026.1:367500-369624 GCA_963806525.1 uncultured delta proteobacterium | reverse complement strand
AACGACAAAAGCCCCGGGCAAGAAATTGCCTGGGGCTTTTGTTGTATAAAAAACGGCGGTGACCTACTCTCCCACACAGTCGCCCGTGCAGTACCATCGGCGCTAAAGAGCTTAACTTCCGTGTTCGGAATGGGAACGGGTGGATCCTCTTTGCTATGACCGCCGTAAAATCTTATAAGTCAGGTGCGGGGACAGGTGTTTGTCCCTTGGCCTTATGTATATTATTCATCCTTGATATAACTTGCATCTCATCCCCTGAAGGGGATAGAGCCTGTCTAAGGAAATCCTTCAGATAAAGCGAAGGATTACCAAGAGTCGCCAATCGAATAGTAGAGCTAATCACAGTAGAGTTCTAATCAAAAAATATGGATAAGCCGCACGGCTGATTAGTATCGGTAAGCTCCATGCATTACTGCACTTCCACACCCGACCTATCGACGTTGTGGTCTACAACGAGCCTTCAGATGGTTTACACCATGGGATATCTTATCTTGAAGTGGGCTTCCCGCTTAGATGCTTTCAGCGGTTATCCCTGCCGAACTTAGCTACCCAGCAATGCCCCTGGCGGAACAACTGGTGCACCATAGGTTCGTCCATCCCGGTCCTCTCGTACTAGGGAAAGATCTCCTCAAATATCCTGCGCCCGCAACAGATAAGGACCAAACTGTCTCACGACGTTTTAAACCCAGCTCACGTACCACTTTAATTGGCGAACAGCCAAACCCTTGGGACCTGCTTCAGCCCCAGGATGTGATGAGCCGACATCGAGGTGCCAAACCTCCCCGTCGATATGGACTCTTGGGGGAGATAAGCCTGTTATCCCCGGAGTACCTTTTATCCGTTGAGCGACGACCCTTCCATGCGGAATCGCCGGATCACTAAGACCTACTTTCGTACCTGCTCGAGATGTCTCTCTCGCAGTCAAGCTCCCTTATGCCTTTACACTCTACGGCTGGTTTCCAATCAGCCTGAGGGAACCATCGCGCGCCTCCGTTACTCTTTAGGAGGCGACCGCCCCAGTCAAACTACCCACCAGACAATGTCCTGGATCCAGATAATGGACCGCAGTTAGATTCCTAAGATAACAAGGGTGGTATTTCAAGGGTGACTCCATCGACCACTGGCGTGGCCGCTTCAAAGTCTCCCACCTATCCTACACATGTTATCTCAAAAACCAATGCCAAGCTATAGTAAAGGTTCACGGGGTCTTTCTGTCTAGTTGCGGGTAACCGGCATCTTCACCGGTACTACAGTTTCGCTGAGTCCCTGGTTGAGACAGTGGGGAAATCGTTACGCCATTCGTGCAGGTCGGAACTTACCCGACAAGGAATTTCGCTACCTTAGGACCGTTATAGTTACGGCCGCCGTTTACCGGGGCTTCGGTTCAATGCTTTGCCTGCGCTAACACGTCCCCTTAACCTTCCGGCACCGGGCAGGCGTCAGACCCTATACTTCGTCTTTCGACTTCGCAGAGTCCTATGTTTTTAGTAAACAGTCGCTCCCCCCATTTCACTGCAACCTGACCAGGCTCCGTTAGTAAATAACTTCACCTTGCAGGCACACCTTCTCCCGAAGTTACGGTGCTATTTTGCCGAGTTCCTTAACCAGAGTTCTCTCAAGCGCCTTGGTATCTTCTACCTGCCTACCTGTGTCGGTTTACGGTACGGTCACATTCATAACTAGATACGAGGATTTTCCTGGAAGCATGGAACCAGCCACTTTGTTGTCTAAAAGACATCGTCATCACGCCTTGGTGTTATACAAGGACCCGGATTTGCCTAAGTCCTCCACCTACACGCTTAAACCGGGACAACCAACGCCCGGATGGCCTTACCTTCTCCGTCCCCCCTTATCATCAAACGCTATGAAAGTGGTACAGGAATATTAACCTGTTTCCCATCGACTACGCCTCTCGGCCTCGCCTTAGGAGCCGACTAACCCTGAGCAGATTAACTTGACTGCAGGAAACCTTAGGCTTTCGGCGTGAGGGTTTCTCACCCTCATTTTCGCTACTCGTGTCAACATAAGCTCTTGTGGAACCTCCAGCACTCCTTTCGGTGTACCTTCACAGGCGGCCACAATGTTCTCCTACCATCTAGAAAGCAGATTCAAAATCATTAACCT
>CAWDYJ010000026.1:220000-362500 GCA_963806525.1 uncultured delta proteobacterium | reverse complement strand
TTCTCCACCTTCTGTCGCAGAAGAGTTTGTTAAGCGAGGCTGCGTTTAGTGCGAAGTTTTTTTTTAAATCAGAGTACATCTGGGATGCCTGTTGTGAGTCAACCATAGCAACAGCAGCAAGGAAAATTGCAATAAGCACGGCAATTGAAAAAAGAAGAGCAATTGCCATGCCTATGAAAAAAAGGATCAGATTGCCAATGCCAAAAATTATGGCGAGAATGCCTCCTCCTGAACTGCTGGCACCAGAGGATGAAACAATGCCGAATAGAACAAGTACACCACCAAGTACTGCAGCTGATTGAAGAAGTGGGGTCCGAAACTCATTTTTTTTCATTTTATTCTCCTAAATGCAGAAAAATATATATCTTTAGTAGATATGGTAGACAACTCCATCACAGTTACTGTAATCAAGCATTCATAGTACGAAATAAAATTCAAATAATATTGTCAAATAACCATCTAACTATGGATAGTGTCAAGTTTTATGTTGCATTTTCATTCAGACAGACAACGCAGTCTTATATTGATGCAGTTTCTCGATCCGTGACAATACGGGAGGATGACTGTAATGGAGAAAAACCATAAGGGGTGGGGGGTAAGATTGCTGAGATTTGCCTGACTGAGTTTTTTCAGGCTCGATATCAATAGATTCGGAGAACCTGTCGTTTGAGCGGCATACCTGTCCGCTTCGAATTCATTGCTGCGGGAAAAAAAATTAAAGATGATGGAAACAAGCAGATTTATCGGCGAATAAAGAAAACCGAAAAAAACTAAGCTGGAATAGATTGAGTGTTTCGTCATGGAGAAGGCCGCTGAGAGTTCCTGATTGCCGAGAAAAAATGACAGTAGATAAAACATTATCCCGGTTTGTATAATTGAAGCAAAGAGCATTTTGATCATATGTCTGAGTTTGAAATGACCCATTTCATGGGCAAGAACAGCTATAATTTCAGATTCTTAAGTTTCTCAAGTAAAGTGTCGAAAAAAACAATTTTTCTGAATTTTCCAAAGCCGGTGAAAAAAGCATTGAGTTTGGTTGATCTTTTGGATCCATCCATTGTGTAGATCCCTTTGAGTTTGAAGTCTTCCTGTTGTGCATAGTCGAGGATCTTGTCTCGCAATGAACCCTCTTCAAGTGGGGAGAATTTGTTGAAAAGTGGCATGATGAGTACCGGCGCAAGAAATTGGACAATAATGGAAAAAATTACCACACCAAACCAACAGTAGAGCCAGCCATAAGCTCCACTGTTAATGAAAAACCACAATATAAGGCTAAAAGGGGGGCTCCGAGAATAACGGCAAGCAGTCCACCTTTTATTATGTCGAGAATGAACGTTTTAAGTGAAGTACGATTAAATCCGAATCGTTCTTCTATGACAAATGTTGAATATAATGAAAATGGCAAATTGATAATAAAATGACAGCAAAGCCAAGCCACCGATAAAAAGCAACCCTGTTGTGATCTGTCCAAAGCCAAAGCCTCTTGCCCAGATATCAACATAATTGAAGCCACCGAAGAGCAGAAATAAAACCGTGAGAAAGGTGAAAAACTGTTTTCAACAAGGGAAAAAAAGGTGGTGGCTCGAGTATATTCTTGTGATTTTTTGTATTCCTGATCATTGTATATCGTTCAAATTCTTTGGGAGTTTGGGATTCAGAGCCCTGATATTGAGGAGGGAAACGCCCAGTTCAAGGAGATAGGAGGTGAGAAGGATAAAAAGAATGATAATAAGCCAGGTATTCATGATTTTGATGAACAATGTAGGTGATAGTAAATAGAGGTAGTTCGATATAAACTAGGTAGAAGACGCAGACTGTAAGTATCTTATGAAAAATAACCACTAGAAGAACACATTAAAAAAGGCCCTGAGGTGTGAACCATGCAGGGCCTTTTGAGACAACACGTGCAAAATGAAAGATCACATAATTGTTTGTATTGCCGACGAGGTTATCAAGCAATGAATTGTGATGGCATTACTCCCATGACAATAATTGTTATGATGAGCAGTACCGCGAGAGTATTGTTTAATACCGGAACTTGCAACGACTCCTCGATCTTCGGAATCGGTGCAGAAGGTTACCCGAACAATGGAGAGATAGTAATAGAGAGCAATGGCCGTGTTTATTGCAGCAAGAATGACAAGGATGAGATGTCCCTGCCGCAGGGCACCAAGAAGGAGCAGGAACTTTCCGGTAAATCCAACAAAAGGCGGAATCCCGGCAAGAGCAAAAAGTCCAACAATCAAGGTAATGGCCAAGAAGAGGAGCTCGTTTATGCAATCCGGTGAAGTCTTCGACCGCAACATTCTCGCCTTTTTCCGCAACTGAACAGATTACCAGGAAACAGGCGAGATTCATGAAGACATAGCCCATGATATAATACATGGCCGTTGCATATCCGGTAATCTTAAAAGTCAGTAAGCCCGACAAGAACAAAACCGGCATGGGAGATACCGGAGAATCCGAGGAGTCTTTTGACGTCTTTTTGGACGAGAGCAGACAGGTTTCCGTAAAACATGGAAAGGAGTGCACAGACCATAAGCACATTAACTATCACTTCGCCTTCGGCACTCACCAGAGTTACCAGTCGAATAAGCAGTGCAACGGCAGCAAGTTTTGGAACTGCAGCGATAAAAGCAGTTGTTTCATTGGATGCACCTTCATAGATATCAGGCACCCAGAAATGAAGAGGAAAGAGAGCAAGTTTATAGAAAAATCCAGCAAGCACCAAAACAATGGCGATGACCGCAGCAGGCTGGCTATACATTAGAGCTCAACTTTTCTGCGATAACAGGTAATTGAGTAGATCCGGTCAGGCCATACATATAGCTCATGCCAAAGAGCATCAACCCTGTTGCCATGACCCCAAAGAGCAGATATTTGATACCGGCTTCAACCTGGGCGCCGGAGGCACGTAGCATTGTTTCTCATCGGCACCATGATATAGACGGCAAAAGATGAAAGTTCTAAGTGAGACAAAGATTGAAAGGAGTTCTACACTCGACACGAGCATCATCAAGTCCCAGAACCGACATGAAGAGAAAAAGATAATATTCCGATCGGGTCTCTTCTTTGAGATCTCCCTTGCTGTCACTGAAAATCAGGATGATAAGTGTCGCCATGGCTATTAAGACTTTGAAAATCTGAGAGAAAAAATCGACCTGATATGCGGAATAGAAGAGATTTCCCTCACTTTTTATACAAAGCAGTGATGCAATCAGTGTCACTGCGGCCAAGGCTATAGCCACATTTTTGATTTTTCCACTACTTGGATTGCCCAAACTGAAAATGAAAAGAATCAGTCCAGCCCCTAACAGTGATAATTCAGGTAGAAATAGCATCGTGTTACCTTTACGAGGTCTTAGTGACTTAGAAATAATTTTTTTGTTTTTTTACAAGAAAATCATTTCGTGAAGGAACTTATACCCTTCACGGGGAGTGTAACAATTAGTAAAAAGGTACGCAGGTCTGTTGTCGGTCCTTGGTTATATAAAAATCTCAATGTAAAATCGATCCGGCTGCTGCAACTGCCTGGGCCTGGTGGGCATCAAACTGTTGCAGAAGCTGTGTTACGCTTGTGTGCATCAGGTCCAAAAACGGTTGAGGTCCAAGGCCGATCCAGAACACGAAAAAGAGAAAAGGCGCAAGTGTCACTATTTCACGACTGTTTATATCAGTGATCCACGATTGATCAGGATTATCAGTACCTCCCCAGATGATTTTCTGAAGCATGCGCAGCATATATGCGGCAGCCAAAACAGCACCAGGGATGGCTGCCAAGGCAAGATATGGAAAACCACCATTTGCCGTCCCGAATTTAAAGGCACCGGCCAATATCATAAACTCGCCGACAAAACTGTTCGTTCCGGGAAAACCAAAAGAAGAGAGGCAAAAGAAAGCCAGAAAAGTGATATAAACGGGCATATATTTACCAACCCCTGTTGCCGAACGTAAGCTCCCTGCTGTGTGTTCTCTCATAGATCATTCCAACACAGAGAAACAATGCCCCAGTGGTAATACCATGATTGACCATCTGGAGGATTGCACCTTCCATACCATCAATGTTGAGGACAAAAATACCAAGGGTTACAAAGCCCATGTGGCCAACTGATGAGTAGGCGATGAGCTTTTTCATATCGCTCTGGGCAAGAGCGGTAAAACCACCGTAAATGATACCGGCAATTGATAAGCCAGAGCACATAGGGCATGAGGAGGACAGTTGCTTCAGGAGTTATGGGCAAAGCAAATCGAAGAAAACCGTATGTAC
This sequence comes from uncultured delta proteobacterium, assembly GCA_963806525.1. Classification (GTDB taxonomy): domain Bacteria; phylum Desulfobacterota; class Desulfobulbia; order Desulfobulbales; family Desulfocapsaceae; genus Desulforhopalus_A. The sequence goes on along the minus strand of CAWDYJ010000026.1, from coordinate 358,233 downwards.
CCATTTTTAAGAGGATACTGGCCAGGATAACCGATCCGGCGGTAGGGGCTTCAACATGAGCTGCAGGCAACCATGTGTGGAATGGAAACATCGGAACCTTGATGGCAAAGGCGAGAAAAAAAGCCAGGAAAAGATAGACTTGGGCAGTGAGAGGATAATCCTGCCACATCATATCCGGAATGAAAAAACTATAATCATTGTACTGTATACAGCCAGATTATTCCAACAAGAAGCAAGATTGAACCGGCCAGGGTGTAGAGGAAAAATTTAATAGATGCATAAATTTTTCTCGGCCCACCCCAGATCCCGATAAGCAGATACATTGGGATAAGCATTGCTTCCCAGAGGACATAAAAAAGAACGAAATCCAGGGCGACAAAAACTCCTATCATGGCAGTTTCCATGATAAGCAGGCATACCATAAACGCCTGAATCCGGGTTTTTATGTAGGACCAGGATGCCAGTACACAAAACGGCATGATAATTGTCGTCAGGAGTATGAGGAGGATGGAGATGCCGTCGACGCCAATAGTGTAGTTGATGTTAAATGCTTCAATCCAATTATGGTGTTCTGCAAATTGAAATTTATCGGTTGTCCTGTCAAAGCCGGTGATCAGTCGAAGGGAAAGCACGCCGACAATACTGGTCACGGCCAGGGCAAGGTAACGACACAGTGACTCATTCTTCACAAACAAGAGAAGAAGTGCTCCCGCCAGGGGCAGGAAGATAAGTACACTCAAAATGGGGAAGCCGGAGTTAATCAGTAGTTGATCCATTACCAGTGATCCTTGAGGTCAAAATATTATAGCCAGACATACGAGATGAGAAGGATAGCAGCAAAGGTGACCGATATATAAATCGTCTGTTGTATCTGCCCTCTCTGCAAGACAATGGTTACTCTCCGACCGATTGCCCTTACACATCTGGCACTTCCGTCTACCACGCCGTCAATGGCATGCCAGTCGAACCATGACCAGAATTTTGCTGTAGTCATCAGCGAGTAAAGGCCAACCACTCGATACGCTACGCCCCAGGTATTATCAAGCCATTGAATAGGATGTTTGGCAAGCCAGAGAAAACCTCTGCCGCCCATACGGTAGAACCAGTCAAGATCAAGGCTGATGGTTGCTTTGGGTCCAAGCTTGTTCTTTGAGGAAAACAAATGCCACGTGCAGTAAATGCCAGAATCTGCAAGGTTTCGCTCAGGTGGTAGCTCCCGTAAGGATGATAGGCTACATCAGCGTTGGGCAACATGTTATAGAGAAATGGTGTGTAGGAACCGATCAGAAAGCATAAAAGATGCTGCGACAGCCATCGCCAGGTGCATATTCCAGGGTGGATCCTCAGCCTTGGCCCAGGTCTCCTCGCTGCATCTGTTCTCACCAAAAAAGATGAGATAAGGTAAACGAAGTCCGGCAACGAGAAAGGTGCCGACAGAAACAAGAGTGAGGAGGAATCCTGCCACAAGCAAATGGGACTCAAAGCTGGCCGAGATGATCATCGATTTTGAGACAAAGCCGGAAAAGAAGGGAAAGGCTGAAACGGATACTCCGCCAATCACCATAAAAAAGAGGGTGGATGGCATTTTTTTGTAGAGTCCGCCAAGTTCGGTGAATTTCGATTTTCCGGTGGCATGAATGATGGCTCCTGCTGCCATAAAGAGCAGTCCTTTGTAAAGGATATGAGCAAAGGCATGGGCGCAGGTTCCATTTATGGCGAGAGCGGTACCAATGCCGACACCGGCTACCATGTACCCAACCTGGCTGACAATTTCCCAACCGAGCAGTTTGCGGATATCATTTTCTATCATGGCATAGATGATGCCGTAGATAGCCATGATTACCCCGAGCACGATGAGAATATCAAAGCCGGCAAAGGCACGGGCCAGAGTATAAATTGCTGTTTTTGTGGTAAAGGCACACATAAAGACCGCACCGGTAACAGTGGCCTTACTGTATGCATCGGGAAGCCAGGAATGCAGTGGAGGAACTGCGGCATTCAGCATCAGACCGGCCATTATCAGCCAGGTATAGAGTTGGGTGTTATGCTCGTCGAGTTGGACAAAAGAGAGATCGCCTGTGGCCTGATAGCGCAGGACGAAGCCAAGCAGCAGTACGACTCCGCCAAAGGTATGAACCAGTAAATAGCGATAACCGGCGGCCAGTGCATTCTTTGTCTTTATTGAACCAGATGAGAAAGGTCGAGGCAAAAGCCATCATTTCCCAGAAGAGAAAGAGGACTAAATAGTCGCCGCAATAGATTACCCCGAGGCTACCCGAAACATAAAACCAGGCGGCAATGTGTTGCAGATTGTCCTTTACGTGCAAACCGTAAACGGTGCCGATTATGGCCATCAGCGCCATAATGAAACCGAATATCATAGAAAGACTGTCAACTCTTCCAAAGGTAAGCGTCCATTCACCCATGAAAGTGACTACTCCATGCACGCCGGGGTGCCAGCTGAGATAGATCACGTCCAGAAAGGTGAGGATCGGAACACTGCAGAGATAGATTTTTCGAAACGGCTCTTTGATAAATGGCAAAATAAGAGCGCCACATATCAAAATCAGAGCCGGATGGATAAAACTAGTTGTCATAGTAATCCTCTCGGGTCATGATTCCACTTTTCCCAAACCATCTCGCAAAGTAAATGAGAACCAAACAGGACAAAAGGCCAAAGATCGACCAGAAGCCGGGAATGTGTGCCTCCATCCAGGTATGGGCGTGATGGGTGTCAACTCCAACAACCGACCAGACCAACATGACTGCGATAGCTATGTAACAGCCAACCTTTACTGCCTGCAGTCGCTCTTTTAGAAAATCGATGAGATTTACAATCATCCCGTCACCGCCTTTACAAATTGCAACATGAAGTCAGGGAAAATACCTATGAGTACAGAAATGGTACATGCTATCAGGATAGGAATAAGCATGGACAAAGGTGCTTCTTTGATACCGGTAAAGGTTTCACCTGCCGGTCGCTTGCCCCAAAAAGCCTTATAGGTAATAGGGGCAAAATAGCCAGCGTTGAGCAGGGTACTGGCAATCAGGATAAGAAGAATACCAAGTTGATGTGCTTCAACCGAGCCGATAAGCAGATCCCATTTGGTTATGAAACCGGCCACAGGCGGTGCCCCAATCATACTGAGTGAAGCAATACCGAAGGCACCGAAGGTCCAGGGCATTGTTTTACCGAGCCCTCCCATCTCAGATATGTTTTTTTTGTGGCGTTGCAACGTAGATGGCACCGGCACAGAAGAACAGAGTGATCTTGGAAAAGCCATGGTTGACGATATGTATCAAACCACCCTGGATACCTGGAGTCGGTAAGCAAGGCCACACCTAAAATGATGTATGAGAGTTGACTGACGGTGGAATAAGCCAATCGAGCTTTTAAGTTATCTTTGGAAAGAGCAATTATCGATGCAGCGAGAACGGTAAAGCTGACAAAATAGGCAGTGGGGATACCAAGATTGAAGGCATGCATGGTATCGGTACCAAAGGTATAGAGCATAACTCTGGTGGTACAGAATACCCCGACTTTGACAACCGCCACAGCATGGAGTAGTGCCGAAACAGGCGTTGGCGCAACCATTGCCCCCGGCAGCCAGTGATGAAAAGGCATAACACCATTCTTGGCAAAGCCGAAAATACAAAAGATGTAGAGCATGATAACCAGAGTACCATTTACCCCTGCCGGAAAAATTCCGTCATGGATATTGGAGGCGAAATCAAGTGTCCCGGTCAGTACATAGATGAGAATCATGGCCGGCAAGAGGAACGCTTTGGCCGTGGTGGTCAGGTAAATAATATATTTACGTGCACCATTGTATCCCTCGTCGTCCTGATGGTGGGCAACCAGTGGATAGGTGCATACAGAGACGATCTCGTAAAAAAGATACATGGTGAAAAGGTTGTCTGAAAAAGCAACCCCGATGGCACCAAAGATAGCCAGGGCAAAACAGGCGTTGAAACGAGTCTGGGCATGTTCCTTGAGCCCTCGCATATATCCCATGGAATAGAATACGGCAATCGTCCAGAGCGAGGAGGCCACTATGGCAAAAATCATCGACATGGCGATCGGCTCGCAGGGTGACCGATACTCCCGGAAGAATGGTGAACATATGAAAAATGAGTGTCTTTCCATGCAGTACCGCCGGAATCATTGAACCAACAACCAGCAGGAGAAGGATGGAAGAAACTGAAGAGATCCCTTCCCGAATGTTTTCGTTGTCCCCTTTGAACATCACTCCCAGCGTACCAATGAGCGGAATGAGCAGGGCGATGAGTAATTTATAATCCATTCCAGGTGGCTCCTTGACTAACCTTTAAGTTGAACGGTGTCTTCTGCATCTATCGATTTGAACTGGCGATAAACAGCGATAATGATACTGAGTCCTATGGCGGCTTCAGCGGCCGCAATCGCCATTATAAAAAGAGTGAACACCTGTCCGGTAACTGGGTCCGGTGAAGTGAAACGGTTAAATGCCATAAAATTGACCGATGAACCGGCAAGAATCAACTCAGCAGCAATGAGCATGCCGATGAGGGTTCTTCGGGTGACGATACCGTAAATTCCCATGCCGAAAAGTACTGCACCGATAATGAGAAAAGTGTTGAGGTCATTGTAGAGTGTGAGCAGTGACATCAGCTTTCCCTCCTGCCCCGGGCAATTACCAGGGCTCCTAAGAATTGCAATAAGCAGGACGATGGAAACCAGCTCAAAAACCATTGAATATTCCGTCAAGAGATGGATACCAATGGTCTTGATTGAGCCATCATTGATTTTATCCATAACCTGCCAGTCGGTCTTAATGGCAAGGATAGTAAGCCCTCCGGTAAGAAGAGCAGCGCGTGGCAAAGCCTAAAGGACCAACAAGAGGGCCGGAGGGGCCGATTCTTTTCTGTTCTTCCGGGGCTGCCAGCATGATGGCAAAAGAAATGGTTACCGCAACTGCTCCAACATAAATGAGTACCTGCATCATGGCGACAAAAGGTGAATTCAGAAAATAGTAGACCCCGGCCACGCCGATAAAACAGACAATAAGTCCGGCAACGGAACGAACCAGTCTTTCCGAGTTACAGGCGATCACGCCGCCGATTATGGTAATTGCCACATAATTAAAAAAACGACCCCGACCAGCCCATCGACACTGAAAAGGCTTGGGGATGTGACCATTGACGGGTTCATTTGTTCCTCTCCTCCAAACGTTTGAGAAGATCAAAGATGAAATCTTCTTTTCTGGTGCTCGCCAGGTTGTATTCCTTAGAGAACTCAAGAGCATTGAAAGTTGCAGGATTCCACACAGGAGCCGCAAAGAGAACATCTGGTGAAATCGAGAATATATTTGGTCAGGACCTTTTTCTTCTCCCCTTCCGGTTTCTCGCCATCAAGAGAAATACAATTTGAAGGACAGGCCCTTTGACATAGGCCGCAGACCACGCAATTCGGTTTTCCCTCTTCATTTTCGATGAGTTCGACATGGCCACGATATTTGTCGCACATTGTCAGTGTCTCATAGGGATAGGAGACAGTGACTGTGGGCTTGAAAAATTCTTTGAATGTTATGCCCATGCCGATAAAAAGGCTGATCAGGCCATGGTATATTTCTGAAAAATAGGTGACCATCTTAAAACACCTTTATTAATCCTGCGGTAAACAGCAGGTTGAACAGGGACAGCGGGATAAGGATTTTCCAGCTGAGATTCAATAGTCCGTAAATGGTCGTACGCGGAAAAGTCCAGCGTATCCAGATAAAAGTAGCAATCAATATATAGAGTTTCAGAAGAAACCAAAAGACTCCGGGAATGAAACTCAGAAAAGGAAGCGGCGCATTCCAGCCACCCAGGAACAAAATTGTGGTCATGCAGGAACCGATGACGATATTGGCATATTCGCCCATGAAGAAAAGGCCGAAGCCCATGGAACCGTATTCGGTGTGAAAACCTGCCACCAGTTCACTTTCCGCTTCACCGAGGTCAAAAGGTGCCCTGTTGGTCTCCGCCAGGGTACAGGTGAAAAAGATCAGGAAAGACATCGGCATCAGGATGTTATGGGAATTGCCGAAGAGGGGAAAAATGTTCCAGTGCAAAAATGATCCACTCTGCTGATGGACAATCTCCATGAGATCCATGGAACCGGCGATCATGACAACGGTAATGGTCGTGATAAGCATAGGGATTTCGTAGGCAACTGCCTGGGATACCGCACGAACCGAGGACATCATGGCATATTTATTTCGAGAACTCCACCCGGCAAAAACCAGGGACATGCCGCCCATGGAAGCAAAGGCAAAAATCATCAGAATGCCGACATTCATGTTCTTGGCCACAATGGTCTCGCTGAAGGGAATGGTCACGAAACTCATTATGGCCGGAAACATTGCCAGGACAGGAGCCGCGATAAAAAGCACCTTGTCGGCACCTCCTGGAATCGTCAATTGTTTGGCCATCAGTTTGATGCCATCAAGAGGAGGTTGCAGCAGACCACATGGACCATTGATATTGGGGCCGGGCCGACGCTGAATCCGTGCCGCTCCTCTTCGTTCAGCCCAAACCAGATAGGCGGCATTGAGGGCTGCAAAACCGATGGCTATCACAACAGCAACAATGACATTTAGTAGTGTTAAGCTCATAGAATATTTTCCTCTTACCTGTCTATCTCGGGAATTACCAGATCAAGACTTCCCATAAATGCGAGTGCATCCATTATCATCATCCCTCTGCATGCCTCATCAAATAAGTGCATATTTGAATAGGTTGGCGAACGAAGCTTCAATCGATACGGAGTCTTGCCACCGTCGCTGACCAACCTGATCCCGAAACTTCCCCGGGCAGTTTCGACGGCCTGATAATAATCTCCGGCAGGTGGTTTGATGAGTTTTCGGTTTTTTCTCGGGCATGATCGGACCATCGGGCAGTTTGTCCAGTCCCTGCTCAATTATTCTTAAGGACTGTTCGATCTCTTCCATTCTTACATTGTATCTGGCCAGGGAGTCGCATTCATGAAAGACAGGTACATCGAAGTCAAATTCAGGGTATACCGAATAGGGCTCATTTTTTCGTACATCAAAGTTGATGCCGGATCCCCTGGCAACAGCGCTTGATGCACCATATTTGCGGCACATTTCCTGGGTGAGAGGGGCAATACCCTCCAGTCTTTTGCGGAAAATGATGTTTCCGGTGACCAGTTTGTGATATTTTTTCAGAGATTTTCGCATCCGGGGAATAAAACGTCTGGCCGCTGAGATAAATTCATCATCGACATCGTTATAGAGGCCACCGAACCGGAAGTAACAATAGGTCAGGCGGGAGCCTGTCACTCCTTCAAGCATATCGAGGATATGTTCCCGATCCTGAAGGGCATACATAAGCGGGCTGAAACCACCTAAGATCCATGACGAATGCGCCAAACCAGAAAAGGTGCGAGGCGACACGGTTGAGTTCAACCATGATCGCCCGGATATATTCGGCCCGTTCGGGGACTTCGATTCCCGAGGCTTTTTCAATCAGCAGGACATGTCCGTGGGAATAGCCTAGGGCACCGAGGTAATCCATGCGGCTCAGATTCATCAGAAACTGAGGATAGGTTTTGACTTCGCCCATCTTTTCATGCATCCGGTGAATATAGCCAATGACGGTTTCGGCATTGACAATATATTCTCCGTTCATTTCCATTTTGACCCGCAGAACACCATGGGTCGCAGGATGCTGGGGACCTACGTTGAGGATGAAAGTCTCGTCCGGTTGGAGTTCTATTGGAGAATTCATGCCTTGAAATCCTTTAAGAGTGGATGGAAATCTGCGTCTTCAGGAAGAAGGAGCGGCACGAGGTGAGGGTGTCCTGCAAACTTAATCCCAAAAAACTCATGGGTTTCCCGCTCATGCCAATTGGCTCCGGCATAGATTCCGGTAATCGTTGGAACTTCAGGTTTCTGGCGATCAACTCTTGTTCTTATGACCACGCGACAGAGGTCAAAGTCATATCTGGAAAAATCGTATATAACTTCCAGCTGGTCTTCTTTGATCCAGTCGACACCGGTTATGCTTTCAATGAAAAATTCCGCCTCATCTAAGAATTGTGACCGCTTCAAGTAACTGATCAGGGGCAACCTGGGCGTCAAGGTGATATCCATGCACCGCATAATCACGTTCAACCAGACCATTCTGGCGTGGTTCTCTGGGACTCTTTTTGTCCTTTTTTTCTCCTGCACCTGTTCTTCGGGAACAACTTCTTGCTGGTTCTGGCGCTGGAAAGAGATTTTGGAGTGCCAGTTTTGTTTTTTCACAAATCATTTTGCAATGCTCCAAGAACTTTAAAAAACCTGAATAATACGGTATCCGGAACAATGTAATACGCGGCTTAAGCTTTTGCAGCCTCCGGGTTTTTCCACCTCTTCCAGTCAGAGACGAGGTGTTCAAGTTCGATTATTCCCTGGAGGAGCGCTTCAGGACGCGGAGGGCACCCCGGCACATAAACATCGACAGGCAGAAATTCGTCAGCACCAAGGACGATGCTGTACTGACCTTCGAAGGCGAATGGTCCCCCGGAAATGGCGCAGTTGCCAAGGGCCATTACCCATTTCGGCTCAGGCATCTGGTCATAGAGGGTTTTGATACCCGGCATCATTTTCTTGGTGATGGTACCGGCGACAATCATGACATCACTTTGTCTGGCGGAAGGGCGAAAAACTTCAGCACCAAAACGGGACATGTCAAATCTGGCACAACCAGTGGCCATCATTTCGATGGCGCAACAGGCAATACCAAAAGTCAGGGGCCACAAGGAGTTAGCCCTGCCGATATTAATCAGTTTATCTACTGCTGCGAATTGAACTATTGACGGAGGTACGTTTTGCGTTCCCACTTAAATACTCCCTTGATCCATGCATAAACTACTGCGAGTGATAATATTCCGACAAAAAGGACTATTTCGACAAAATCACGTATAGAAGATGCGAAAACCGCATCGTTGTATGCAATAGCTACAGGAAAAAGGAAAAGAACGTCAACGTCGAAGGCTAAAAAGATGAGAGCGTAAAGATAGAAAACCACCCCATAGCGAATCCAGCTGTCACCGATAGGGTCCATGCCGCATTCAATAAATTGAAGTGCTTTGTTGTTGATTTGCCTGGTCTTGAGGGGCATCAAAAGATAGACAATAGCGATCGGACCAAGAGCGAAGCATAAGCCCCCAATGGTGAATGCCGCTATCCATAGAACTTGTTCCGGGTACAGAAATGCAGTGAGTTGTTGTGCCATACTGTTGCCTTGTCCGATTGTATTTTTAAAATGAATACAATGCCACCAAGTTACATCTAGTTGGTTAACATTTACCACTGGTCAAATTCGCGACCTATGATAAATAATTGTTATAAGTGTGTCAATAAGAAACTGATTACCGTCCTGTCATGCTTTCGATCTTTATTAGACCTCTATTCTTCGGGAATTCTTGATGTAAAAAGACTTGTTAAACTTCCGAAAGGTGCTATATTGACACCAAGTGCCCTAAATAATAAAGATGATAAGTATCAGTGAAAATGATCTAGACCCTGGAGAGGAATCATGTCTATTACTTTGAGACAATTGGAAATATTTATAGCTGTCGCTGAAACAGCCCAGGTCACTAAGGCCAGTAAAAAGCTGTTTGTTACCCAGTCGGCAGTCAGTATGGCCTTGGCTGAACTGGAAAACCAGTTAGGCGGGTCGTTGTTTGATAGACATGGCAGAAGCCTTTTACTGAATGCCCGGGGAGGTTTCTGCTGCCTCTTTCAAAGGATATTACCTGTCAGGTGAGCAATATTGAGACTATTATGTCCGAGCGAAATGATAAGCTCGATGGCAGTATTGAAATTGTCGGCAGCACCACGCTTGGGAATTATATCCTGCCCTATCTCATAGGTGCCTTTAAAAAAGTACATCCCAACGTCCATGTTAACTTGCTGGTATTCAATACGAGGTATGCTGAAAAACTTATTCTCGAAAAAGAAGTTGATGTTGGCTTTGTCGAAGGCTCCTCTCACCGGCAGGGATGAGATCTCGTGGCGTCCATGGTTTGAAGATGAACTGGTTGTTCTCTGTGGACCAACTGATCCGCTGGCGCACAACGAAGTGTTTGATATAACCAAAGACCTGAAAGGAAAGAAATGGATCATGCGGGAAAGTGGTTCGGGCACTGCCGCAACAGTTCGGGAACGTTTTGGTAAATATATGGATGATGTAAACGTCGTCATGGAAATGGGGCATCCCGAGGCTGTTAAACGTGCTGTTGAATCCGGGGCCGGAATAACCTGTCTGTCATCCCTCAGTATCTGTCGTGAGGCAGAAAACGGATGGTTGAAAGGGCTTGAAGATTGAAGGGCTTGATATGAGAAGACAGCTCAGAATTATTCAGAGAAAAGATACGGAAATCAGTGAGGCCCTTGCGGAATTTCTTTCTTTCTGTGATGTCATGACGATTTGTGACGACTCGAGGGTCTGTCTCTCTTCTCCCTGGAAACTGCAGTCACTTCTTGCCAGATACTCAGCCTTGAAAAAATAGGGCCTAGGGCTGTGTGATGCCCCGCCCTGTTGACAGATCAGTAGAGAACTTCTTTAAGAGTTAACCCATGGGCCGGGGCTGTTGCCGCAGCCATCGTTCTGTTCCTTGCCTCGAGAATTTTGCAGACATCCTCGACAGAGTTTTTACCGCGGCCCACCTCAAGAAGTGTCCCGACAAGATTGCGGACCATATTTCGCAAGAAACCATCACCGGTAAATTGCAAGATGAGCTGACAAGGCGGCTCTTCGATCAATTCAGCCTGGTGATATTGTCCTTACTGCGCCCCGCCCGGAACTGCTACTTTTATCCCTGGAACCGCTATTTTCAAACGAAGCAAAATCATGGGTTCCTTCAAGCAGTTTCAGGCAATTTTTTATCGCCGGCAGATTCAGTTCGCCGGTGACATGGACGCTGTACAGGCTCAGCTGGGGCGGCTGGATCCTGCCGGTGTATAACCTGTAATGATAGCGCTTGCCGGTGGCTGAAAAGCGGGCGTGGAAATCAGGGGCAGCCTCGTCGACCTCAAAAATTCGTATGGCTCCAGGGAGCATTGAATTTAATCCGCGCAAAAAATTATGGCAGGAAATAGCTGATCTGGTTGCAAAATGGGCAACCATTCCTTCGGCATGGACACCGGCATCTGTTCGGCCGGCGCCGTGCAGATCAATCGTTTCCTTGGTCATCAGGGTGAGACGCTGCTCAATCTCGCCCTGAATAGTGCGTCCGTGTCGCTGGCGCTGCCAGCCACTGAAATCGGTTCCGTCATAGCCGATAACCAGTTTGATATTTCGAAAGCCGGGAGACATCGTCGCAGAATCCTGAGCAGCTGTTTGAACTTACGGAAAGAGCGGCACCGCGCTGAGCCCGGTAGTCTCAGCAAAGCCACACATCAAGTTCATGTTTTGTACGGCTTGTCCGGAGGCGCCTTTGACGATGTTGTCGATTGTTGACATAACGATGATCCTGTTGGTCATCAGCATCTATTTTGTAGGAGATATCGCAGAAATTGGAGCCTCTGACATACTGCGTGGCGGGAAACGAGTCTTCGGCCAGTAACCTGACAAATGGCTCGTTCTGGTAGTGATCGCGGTAGAGACCATCAATTTTCTGTCGATCAAATCCAGGAACCAGTGATGCGTAGACGGTGCTCAGTATCCCGCGGGATATGGGGAGCAGGTGCGGCGTAAAAGAGATACGTATTTCATTTCCTGCAAGAACGGAAAGTTCCTGTTCGATCTCTGGCGTATGTCGATGGGCTCTGCCAACCTTGTAAGGTCTGAAGCCGTCATGAACCTCACAGAATAAAGAGCCTGTCTGGGCAGCGCGTCCGGCACCGGATGTTCCCGATTTGGAGTCGGCAATGATGGTTTGCTCGTCAATGGCGCCAGCCTTCAAGAGCGGAGCCAGACCCAGGATAATTGATGTCGGATAGCAGCCGGGATTGGCAACCAGGCTGGAGCCGGCAATGTTTTTCCGATAGAGTTCCGGAAGGCCATAGACAGCCTCGCTCAACAACTGGCTGGAAGTGTGGGGCTGATACCACTCTTCATATACCGAAACATCACGGAGACGAAAATCAGCCGATAAATCGACCACTTTTTTACCTGCAGCAAGCAGATGGGGAACCAGGTCCATCGCGGTTTTGTGAGGAACGGCAGTGAAAAAGAAGTCTGCTTTTTCGCACAGTTCAGCGACGGAAAGATTTTCGCAGATAATATCGACCTTCCCCCGCAGGCTGGGAAAGATTTCTGAGAGAGGACGACCGGCATTTTGTCGTGAAGTTGCTGCTGTAATCTGAACTTCCGGGTGGTTGCAGAGTATTCTGGCGAGTTCGGCACCGGTATATCCCGAAGCACCAATAATTCCAACGTTGATCATGGTGGACTTCCTCTTATAAAAAGTTATGTCGTTTATTGTGATGGCATATGAAAAAAGGGGAACAACAGCTGAACTGTCATTCCCCTTAATACCATCATGGTCACCGCAGTTTCCTGCAGTACACCGATTTGTCCCGATAACCCCGATAGACGGAAAATAAGTCGGGATAAATACCTTCAAATTTTAATAGAGGAATTTCTAAGGTATTAAAAACGTTTTCAGTAAAGTCTTAACGTTTAGAAAACTGGAACTTGGCGCGGGCGCCTTTCTGGCCGTATTTCTTTCCGCTCTTTTTCGCGCGGATCGCGGGTAAGGAGACCGGACTGTTTTAACTGCAATCTGATTTCGGGATTGGATTCAAGCAGCGCTTTTGAGATGCCATGGGACAATGCATCTACCTGCGCAGATTTTCCGCCGCCTCTCAAAGTGGCAATCACATCAAACTGTTCCAGGGTTTCGGTAACTTTGAAAGGTTTGACGATTCTTTGGCCTTTGAAAGATCTGGCCAAAATAGGCGTCAGCTTCCAATTTATTGACTATTATCTTACCTGTACCGGGAGTGAGCCATACTCTGGCGACTGCAGTCTTTCTTTTTCCTGTGGCATAAAAGCGATCTTGAGCCATATTTGTATTCTCCAAGATTAAATATCTAATTCAGCAGGTTGTTGAGCTGCATGGGGATGATTTTGTCCTGCGTATACCTTCAATTTTTTCAGTTGCGCGCGACCGAGTTTGTTTCTGGGAAGCATTCCTTTGACAGCCTTGATAATAAGATCTGTTGGGTGTTTTTCCAAAAGCTCTTTGGCGGACGCCTCTTTAATTCCACCCATGTAACCGGTATGACGATAGTATTTTTTGTCGTCCATTTTGTTGCCGGTGAGGTGGATTTTCTCAGCGTTGGTAACGACTACGAAATCACCATTGTCAATGAAAGAGGAAAAAGTCGGCTTGTGTTTACCTCGCAACCGGGTGGCGATTTCTGATGCCAGACGGCCCAGAACCTTGTTCTCTGCGTCGACAACGTACCATTTTTTCTCGATCTCGTTGACTGGGGCAAGATAGGTTTTCATTATATCCCTCAAATGGTCGATCATTTAATAAAAAAAGGTCCGAACAGTGTCGAACCTTTTGTACATTATAGTGGAGCGGGAAACGAGATTCGAACTCGCGACGTCAACCTTGGCAAGGTTGCACTCTACCACTGAGTTATTCCCGCTCGTTTAGTGCCTTACTCCAGACTGCCTGTTGTATATAACAGATTACATGGAGATTACTTACAGGCATTAACTTATATATACCACCAAAGCACGTATATCCCTGAAAAGGGGTCAGTGAACTGAATCCTGACCGGTTTCCCATTTGCCGTGGTTCGTTTTTACGTGTCAAAACTGCGGTGTATATACAAGGTCTGCAACTGAGTGTCAATCAAAAAAATCAATTGAGTTAAGTTGAACATTATAATTATTTTCTTCTTAAAAGTCACGAAAAATAGAGATGGTTTTGTCGCTATATAGTATATTGTATATTGAATTAAACTGGAATCTATGTTTACGGATTTCTTCAGGTTATCCCGTGTTTTTCAGCAAGCGTGAAACAAGGATTTATTCTTTTTATCAAATAATAGTTGTAACTACGAAGGTTATGGTGGAAACGATAAGAAAGAGTTCTATTGTCAGAAAAACTGCGGAAACTGATATCGAGGTGCAATCTAGACCTTGATGGTTCCGGAAAAAATGAAATCAGCACCGGAGTGCCGTTTTTAGACCATATGCTGACTCTTTTGTAGTGTTCATGGTTTTTTTGATCTGTCTGTCAAGGCTGAGGGTGATACTGAAGTGGATGATCATCATACGGTTGAGGATATCGGCATCTGTCTTGGTCAGGCGATAGCCAAAGCTTTAGGTGATAAAAGTGGCATAGCCCGATACGGCAGCTGTTATCTGCCGATGGATGAAACCCTTGTTCGGGTGGTTGTTGATATTTCCAACCGTCCATTTTTGCATTATGAGGCGAATGTGACGGAACAAAAACTCGGCACTTTTGATACTGCTCTTGGCCAAGGAGTTTTTTCGTGCGGTTTGTCAACATGGTGGCCTCACTTTACATGTCGATCTTCTGCATGGGGAAAATGGGCACCATATTATCGAGGCAATATTCAAGGGATTTGGTCGGGCGATGAACAAGGCGACGACCGGAATAGCGATTAAAGGCGCACTCTCTTCCAAGGGAAGTCTCTGATATACAGTTCGATTTGGACTGGCAAATTTATATCCGGTTTCTTAAGGTTCTTTATTACTTCAACGTACGGGTCATTTCGTGGAAAAATATATTCAGATTACTTTTTCTTTACAGTTGTGCTGTTCTCCTGCTCTCTTCGTGCTCGTCCCAGTCCGGGAGCGATGAAGTGACGAGATGCAGGCACCCATACAACCTCTTTCCTGTATTGCTGTGTTGCCGGCCAACACATCAGTCGGATCAGGATGAAACCATTGACTATGCGAAGGCGCAATCTCTTGAAGAAGGGGCTGCCTATGCCACTGATGTGATAGATCGCGAGTTGCAGGGAAATCCCAAGGTTCGTATTCTCAATTCCTTTCAGGTCGATTCTCTTGTTCCGGACGTTTCCGGCGGCATATCGGGTACTGTTGCAGCGCTTGGGCAAAAACTAAAATGTGATGGTGTGTTGTTGACCACTGTAAGTCGTTACCAACAGCGTGAAGGGACAGAGTATTCTGCTGATTCACCGGCTTCGGTCGATTTTTCCATGGTGTTGAGACATTCCGAAAAGGGCAATATCCTCTGGTCTGCTGATTTTCGGGAAGAACAAGAATCTTTTCTGAGTAATATTTTCTCTTTTGCAAAGCCAAGAAAAGAGGTTTTAAATGGGTAACTGCCGAGCAGCTCATGGAACAGGGAATTAAAGAGCGACTGGGCGAATGTCCCTATCTGCAAATAGCAGATTGCTTGTTTATCTGTTATTTTATAAGCCCGTGGCATTGTGAAATTACAGGTCTGCGGGTTTTGTTTTCTCCTCTGTTCATCCTCTTTTCTACCGCAATCCGTCCACATCACATTGATTATGAAGATCGGGTATAAACTGCCGGCCAACTTAATAGAAAAATTGGCCAGGCAATGCATGATTTTTCCATGTTTTCCGAAGGTGATCGTGTTCTGATCGCGGTTTCCGGCGGGGTTGACAGTTTAACCCTGGCCTGTGTGCTTAAAATATGGCAGAGGAAGGCGCCGATACATTTTGATCTTACTGCACTCTATATAGATCATGGTTTTTGGAAAAGAGAGCAAGGTGCTGCTGATCCCGAGTCAAGCCATCGGCAGACAGCTGCAGGAATTGTCTCTGGATTTTGAGGTCGATAGAAGAATGGAATATCGACCAAAGCGGAGAGAACCTGTTTTCTCTGCTCAAGAAACAGACGAAGTCAACTGTTTGATATTGCACGTGAAAAAGGCTACAACAAAATTGCTCTTGGGCATCATAAAGATGATCTTGATTGAGACTTTTATGCTGAATGCCATCTACAGTGGCAATATCTCAACCATGGTGCCCAAACAGGATTTATTTGGCGGTACCCTTTCTATTGTCCGACCGATGGCATATCTTGAAAAGAATGAGGTGTGTGAAATTGCCGCCGGATTCAAGCTTGAGGTGGTAAAAAATCTCTGTCCTTTATCAGATGATACCAGACGTGAAAAAGTTCGCAGTCTGCTTGCAGACGCTTTATCAACGATGAACCGGCGGCCAAGAACTCACTGTTCGCAGCGCTGTCAAATGTACGAAAAGATTATTTATTATGAAAACCCATGTAGAATGTCTCCCCTGTTTGCTGCGTCAGGCTCTTCAGGTCGCCCGCATTACTCAGCTGTTCAGAAGACCAGCAACTCGCATCTCCTTCAAGCGGTATCCGCGGTTATTGCCGGACTGGATGTGAGGAAAAGTCCACCGGCTAACGCAAATCCAATTTACCGCAAAATTGCCGAAATTACCGGTTGTGAAGATCCGTATTACGAGAAAAAAAGAGCGAGTAATCAGCAGGCCATGAAAATTGTACCCGGCCTGCGGCAGGAGATACAGGGCACGGATCACGAGCTTGCGTCTGCGGTTCGTTTTGCCATCGCCGGAAATATTATCGACTATGGCGCCTCGAGACATTTGATATTGAAGCGGCTCTGGAGCGCAGCCGTATCGACGAAGTTGGCGGTTGACCATTTTTCACAGTTCTCTGATGCAATCATGCGCCTTAAAAAAGGCAGTAAAATTCTCTATCTTACCGATAATTGCGGTGAAATAGTCTATGATTCACTGCTGATTGAATATCTTTATCAACGGGTTTTGATATTACTATTGCAGTAAAAGACGGACCTATTATAAATGATGCACTTTTGGAAGATGCCCTTGTCGCCGGCTTGGACAGATTTGGTCAGATTATTAGCAATGGCGGCAGATTTCCCGGAACCGAGTTAGAGCGAATGTTCTCCGCAGTTCGTTGAATATTTTTCAATGCAGCCGATCTGGTGATTGCTAAAGGACAGGGAAATTTTGAAAGTTTATCCGAGGTGGATCGGGATATCTTTTTTCTCCTTACTATCAAATGTGCAGTTGCGGCAGACCATATGGCAGAGCTCAGCGGAGTGAATGCGGACAGGCTGAGGGCAAGGTGAAATGGCGGTTATTATTCTGGCCCCGCAAAGCACGGGGATAAGTACCTTCACAAAATTTGCTACGTTGTTTTTTGCAAAAACAAGAAACAATTTGTAAGGTACTAAAAGAAAAACTGAATTGGTGGCAATAATGAAGACACGCATTAAAAATATTCTGCAGGAAAAACCGATTGGACAGCATGTTGCTGTTGCCGGTTGGGTACGAACCAAAAGAGATACCGGCAGTTTTTCGTTTATTGAGGTTAATGATGGTTCCTGTCTGGCCAATCTGCAGATAATTGCCGACGAAAAACTTGATAACTATGGGTCTGAGATTAAACAGTTATCGACCGGTGCCAGTGTCATGGTTGAGGGTGATCTGAAAGAATCGCCAGCCAAGGGGCAGGATGTCGAGCTGCATGCCACCCGCTTCAGGGTCATCGGCAAAGCCGATCCGGAAACCTATCCCCTGCAGAAAAAACGTCATTCTTTTGAGTTTTTGCGTGAAATCTCGCATCTTCGGCCAAGAACCAATGCCCTTGGCGCAGTTGGCCGCGTTCGCTCACGGCTTTCCTATGCGGTGCATCAATTTTTTCAGGATCGGGGTTTCGTGCAGGTGCATACCCCTATTATAACCACCAGCGACTGCGAAGGTGCCGGTGAAATGTTTCATGGTCACCACAGGGCAGGAGAAAACGAAAGCAGAACATTTCTTTGGTCGATCAGCCGGACTTACCGTCAGCGGGCAACTGCAGGCGGAGGTGTATGCCCTGGCCCTGGGTGATGTCTATACCTTTGGACCAACATTCAGGGCGGAAAATTCCAATACTTCAAGGCATCTTTCCGAGTTCTGGATGCTGGAGCCGGAAATGGCCTTTTGCGACCTGCAGGGCAATATGGAGATTGCCGAAGAGATGCTCAAATATCTTCTGACTGATGCCATGACCAACTGTCCTGAGGATATGCAGCTTTTCGATAATTTTATCGAAAAAGGACTGCTGCAAAAGCTCCAGGGAATTATCGAAAAAGAGTTTGCCCATATCACCTATACCGAGGCAGTGGAGAGGCTGCAAAAAGCCAAAAAAAAATTCGAATATCCAGTTGAATGGGGCCGAGATCTTCAGTCGGAACATGAGCGTTATCTGTCTGAAGAAGTCTTTCAGTGTCCGCTAACCGTCACCGATTATCCCGCTTCGATCAAACCCTTTTATATGCGGGTAAACGATGACAATAAAACAGTTGCGGCGATGGATATTCTGGTCCCCGGAATCGGTGAAATTGTTGGCGGCAGTCAACGCGAAGAACGATACGAAGTCCTTGAAGCACGGATGATTGAGGCGGGAATCGACCTTGCCGACTATGACTGGTATATGGATCTTCGCCGATATGGATCGGTTCCCCATTCGGGTTTTGGCCTTGGTTTTGAACGATTGGTCCAGTTTGTAACCGGCATGGCCAATATCCGTGAAGTTATCGCCTTTCCAAGAACACCGGGCTCTGCACCCTGTTGATGAAATTGGTGGTGATTGTGATGACATATGGAGGAAGGATGGTGAGTAAAGGCCCCGGGGTGCAGAAGATGTTTGATGCCATTGCCGGTCGATATGACCTCATGAACCGGGTGATGACCATGGGCCAGGATCAGAAATGGCGTAGGTTTGTGGTCAAAATGGCTGGCGATCCGGGTGATGGAGTGACTCTTGATCTGGCCACGGGAACCGGGGATATCGGCGCCCTGATGATCGACATCCATCCGCAGGCAAAGGTGGTGGGTGGAGATTTTTCGCTGAACATGCTGAAAGAAGCAAAAAAACGATTTGCTGTAAAACATATTTGCTGGCAGGCCTGTGACGCGAATATGCTGCCTTTTGGCGATGACACCTTTCGAGTCGGTGACCTTTGGCTATCTGCTCAGGAATGTGGATGATGCCTGTCAGGTGTTAAAAGAAGTGCACAGGGTTTTAAAGCCCGGGGGAAAAGTGGTCTGCCTGGACACAACGCCACCTGATAAAAATATCCTCTATCCCTTGGTACGATTTTATTTTCGTTTCGGTATCCCCATTCTGGGCAGGTTTATTGCCGATGATGAAGCTGCCTATGCGTACCTTACCGGGTCAACGATGGATTTCTACAATGCGGATCAGCTGGCTCAATTGTTTTCCGAAGCCGGATTTATCCATGTCGGCTATAAAAAATTTATGCTTGGAACCATTGGCGTTCATTGGGGTGAAAAATGATGACGTCGTAAAAACCCTTCATCTTGTCCAATATGAAGCTTTTTACTCAGCCATCTTTGTATTGAGGTTTTTGCGAGTTCGAGAAAAAGTGACTATTCTTCAAAATATCATCAGATAATCAATGATCTGCTGCATTGATTATCTGGCGATTTTTTCCAGCTCTTCTCTGGTGCGGCAGTAGTCGATTAATGATCCGTTTTTAATGAAACGGCGCGGTTGGTCCTGATCACGGGCAAAACCCATTAAGGCCAGCCCCATAGTTCCCGCCGGATCGAAGATGACGATATTTTTTATCCGCTGGGTAGTGGTGAGATCTTCCAGGATAGCCGTGAAGAGTCCCGCCTTCTTTGTCGCTTATTGTATCAAAACGAATAAAGACCGGTTTGAATTTTTCTTCTGATTAGCCGTCTGTAGCTCATCTCCAGAGGACGTCTCTATTTCTTTAGTGCTGATGATCGCTGCTGCCTCTGAAAACTTGTTCTGCACCTCGATAGTATCGCCAACCCGGATAGTGCCACCTTTCAGCACCACACCGAAAATACCTTCTCTGGGCATGACACAATCCCCCGCCTGATGGTAGATAGCACATCGGGTGTGGCAGATTTTTCCCAGTTGTGAAATGACCAGTTCCGACTCGCCGATTCTGACATGGGTCCCGACCGTAAGGCTGGTTAAGTCAAGTCCTTCAGTTGTTATATTTTCTGCAAAATTTCCGGCAACCACGTCAAGACCTTTATCGCGCATGGTTGTAATGCTTTCCTGGGCCAGAAAACTGACCTGACGGTGCCATTTTCCTCCATGGGCATCTCCTTCCAAGCCGAAATCGGGGATCAGTTTGACCGGATTGAATGTTTTTTTTGCGGATTCCTTTGCGGTCACTGATGGAAATTGCTGTAATTTTGAACACTTTTCTGCCTCGTAAATGTTGCTGGTTGGTATATTTGTGTGCCACAATGTATCGCAAAACAATATCGTTAAAATTCTAATTGTCAAACTGCAAATGCATGCTGGAAAAAATAGAAGCTTGGCGTCGCAGGGCATGGGATTGCAGGAAAATGCTTTACATTTGCATGGCACAAGAGGAACAGCTATGGAACCGAGATGAAAAACCAATTGTTCTTCAGTAAAAGGGTGATAAACGGTTGCGGGATCCTCGTTCTGGGTTAAATGAAGGTACGATTTTACGGCAAATCCAGTCGGATTGAGGCCCATGTAGGTGACACTGATTGAGTCGCCGGACTCCCATGGACCAAAGTGATTCGCCGCAATAATCCGGCTGCGGCGTTCCACGGATAATACTGCCATTTGGGTTGAGTGGGCGAGATATTCCTGTGCCGCATTGGTCAGTTGTTCTTTTATATTTTCCGTGTTGTGTTGAAAGATGGCATGGGTAATCTCATGGGCTATGGCTCCATGGTAATGCTCTCGGTCAAATGGTTCATCGTACATTTGTGGTGATGCACTGCTCTTTAATATAGATGGGAGTGAAATCAGCTGGATGAGGTCTTCCTGCCGGTCATAACTGCCGTAGGCTGCATATCCATGGCTGTCTATCACGCCTTCAACTATCTCGATTTTAATGACCCGTTTCGGCTGTAAATGGTATCTGTTTAAAAATGCGATTGCTTTGCCTGAGGCAGTACAGATGTCACTGACCATACTGTCATCGGGGGCGCTGATTTCAATAAGGACCAGGCCGGCACAGCTAAACTGTTGTGCACCGACTGATCCAGCCAGGGATGCAATCACCAAGAAGAGACAATGGCGAAAGAAATCTGGGAAGAAAGTCATTATTTCGAGTACCCCCTGATATGTTTTTGACAATTTTGTAAGAAACAGAGCAGATGCTTACAATGTTGCCATGATGTTACATACTCTTCTCCGGCTCTAAGAATAATTCTTATTGGTTCACCTGCAAGGAATGACGTTGTTTCTTTTTTCAGGCACTCAAATTGCAAAAGGATTGGCATCGGCTGCTGGTAAGACCATTTTTCGGCAAATCACCGTTGATGGTAGTTGTTTTTGGTCTTCGAATATTCAGAGCTGGCGACAATTCTGTTTTTGATCCTGTAACACATAGAAAAAAGAAGACAAAAATGGATATTTATACAATCATTATAATGGGCTTGCTTATTACAGCAATAAGTTGGTATTTGACAATCTGTATCACTGAGGAGAGACGATTGATTAAAGAAAACAACCAAATGAAGCAAAAAAATCGAGAACGTGTTAAAAGACTGAGAGAACTGACCAAAAAAACATAACATTGCCAACCGGTCAGTCCCACATTTTGGGGATAAAATTTATGAGAGGATTGAGGTGCGTTAAATGCGGTTGCATACCAGCTGTGATTTGTCGTTTGATATTGCTGTACCGACACCCTTTGTGCTGATGTTGCGGCCACGCAGTGGAGCGCAGCAGTGGGTTGCCAGTGAGAAATTCACCTTGTGCGAAGAGTACCGGTAACTGAATTTACCGATACCTACGGTAATCTTTGTCAACGATTACTTGCTCCTCCTGGAGCGTTTTCCAGTACTCTACGGGTGCTGAAGTCATTCTGGCAGACAATGTCGACCGGGCCCAGGGTGCACCAATTCGTGGAAATTCAGGATTTACCCCATGATGTACTCATGTTATCTCCTTCCCAGTCGTTATTGTGAAGCCGAGCGCTTTGGTCAGATGGCTCTTGAAATCACGGCTGGTCAACTCTTAGGCTTTGATCAAGTCGCGGCA
Source organism: uncultured delta proteobacterium (assembly GCA_963806525.1). Taxonomy (GTDB): domain Bacteria; phylum Desulfobacterota; class Desulfobulbia; order Desulfobulbales; family Desulfocapsaceae; genus Desulforhopalus_A. The sequence goes on along the minus strand of CAWDYJ010000026.1, from coordinate 336,189 downwards.
ATCGAAGCCTGGGTGCGCACGAACTATCCGCTATGAGTCCTGTGGGAGTGATATCCCCGTGTCCGCTGTGGAAGTCAACCTAAGACAGTGGGGGGTCTGTCGTGATCTTGCTCATTTAGCCATAGCTCTCTGCCGCAGTCTCTGTATTCCGGCACGAATGGTTGTTGGCTATCTTTATGGCCTGGAACCGATGGATCTGCACGCCTGGTTTGAGGCCTATCTGGCTGGCCGCTGGTATACCTTTGACGCGACTCAGGAGGCAGTAAAGGGTGGATACGTTGTTCTTGGTTATGGTCGTGATGCTGCTGATGTTGCTGTTTATAACCAGTTTGGGCCAGCTGTGTATCCGGTGACAAAAAGTGTTCGGGTGCAATGTATTGAGCGATACCGGTTCATATTGATTCTGTAGAAAGTATGTCCGTAGATTTTTTACGTTTTGCAAAAGTTGCTATCATTTAAACATCTTTTATACACATCATTGCCGAGGAATGGTTCAATGGAAACATTTAAAACGTATGACCCTGAGGATTTTTACGATGAATTGATCGATGAAAACGGCAGGCCCCGTCCCGGAGCTCAGCTGCTTATCGATAAAATTGAGTCGCTTCCTGAGGGTGACCTGGCCCTGCGCCAGAAAGAGGCGGAAGCGCTGCTCCTCAAAATGGGCATTACCTTTAATGTCTATGGTCGGGATGAAGGTACGGAAAAGATCTTTCCCTTTGATCTGATCCCGCGAATTGTTTCAAGCGCTGACTGGCAGCAGATTGAATCAGGACTGAAGCAGCGTATCTATGCCCTCAATCTGTTTTTGCAGGATATCTATAACGATAAAAAAATTCTGAAAGACAAGGTCGTCCCTGAAGATCTTGTCCTGTCCAGTAAAACCTATCGCAAAGAGTGCGAAGGCTTTACCCCGCCCCGTGGAATATGGTGCCATGTAACCGGTACCGATCTGATACGGGACCGCGATGGACGATTTTATGTGCTTGAAGATAATCTGCGCTGCCCGTCCGGGGTCTCGTATGTCCTGGAAAACCGGCAGGTACTGAAGAGAACCTTTCCCCAGGTATTCCAGGCCTCCAGAGTAAGACCGGTAGACGAATATCCAGGTAAGCTGCATGAAGTCCTGGAATATCTTGCACCTGATCATGTCCAGTCTCCCACCATTGGAGTGCTGACTCCCGGTATTTACAACAGCGCTTATTTTGAGCACTCGTTTCCTCTCTCAGCAGATGGGAGTGGAGCTGGTGGAAGGCCAGGATCTGGTGGTTGTCGATGGATTTGTTCATATGCTGACCACCAAAGGACTCAAACGAATAGATGTCCTTTACCGACGTATCGATGATGATTTTATTGACCCGACAGTCTTTCGTCCCGATTCCATGCTTGGTGTGAAAGGGCTCATTGAGGTCTATAAAGCGGGCCGGATTGCCATGGCCAACGCCCCGGGGACAGGCATAGCCGACGATAAGGTTATCTATGCCTATGTACCTGAAATTATAAAGTACTATACGGGTGAAGAGGCCATCTTGCCGAATGTGCCAACCTATATCTGCCGCAACGATAAAGACCGGGAGTATGTGCTTTCCCATCTGGATGAACTGGTGGTAAAAGCCGCCAACGAGTCAGGCGGATATGGTATGCTGATCGGGCCCCATGCAACCGATCGGAAAGGGCCTCTTTTGCTGAAAAAATCAAGGCAGAGCCTCGCAATTACATGGCCCAGCCGACGATAGCACTCTCCAGAGTGCCGACAATCGTCGGGGATAAAATTGAAGGACGGCATGTGGACCTTCGCCCATATGTACTCTACGGAAAAGACATTTACGTACAGCCAGGCGGTCTGACCCGGGTTGCACTGAAAAAGGGATCTCTGGTGGTCAACTCATCTCAGGGTGGCGGCAGTAAAGATACCTGGGTTGTGTAAACGAATTCATTCTTGGAGGAATTTTAATGCTGAGCCGTGTTGCAAACTCTATCTACTGGATGTGCCGATATATTGAACGAGCAGAAAATGTGGCCCGTTTTATCAGTGTCAATCTTAATCTGCTGCTGGATATGCCTTCCGAAGAAGGTAAACACTGGAAACCGATCGTCATGACCACCGGAGACCAGGAAATATTTGAAAAGAAGGATCCGGGGTATAGCCAGGAAGCCGTTATCCGCTTTCTCACCTTTGACCGGGACTACCCGAATTCGATCCTGCGCTGCCTTGCCGCTGCACGAGAAAATGGGCGATCAATCCGGGAGATCATCTCCTCGGAAATGTGGGAACATCTGAATAATTTTTATCTGGAGCTGACCAATGGACAAAGCGTGGACATGGCTCTTGAAGATCCCCACCGCTTTTTCAAGATAATTCAAATGCGCAGTCATCTGTTCACCGGCTTGATGGATTGCACCATGAGCCATGGCGAGGCGTGGAATTTTGCCCGCATCGGGATGATGATGGAACGGGCTGACAAGACCTCCAGGATTCTCGATGTAAAATATTTCATGCTGCTTCCCCAGGCCAGTCTGGTCAACGCCCCCATTGATCATATCCAGTGGATGGCGGTACTGAAATCGGCCAGTGCGTTTGAGATGTATCGAAAGGAACATCACAATATTACCCCACAAAAGGTCGCCGATTTTCTGATTTTTGACACCCAGTTTCCCCGCTCGATCCGGCACTGTATCAACAAGGCAAAAGTCTGCCTGCATCGCATCACTGGCACACCTGCAGGGGCTGCGATCAATCTGGCAGAAAAACGATTGGGTCGTATTCAGGCCGATATTGAATATACAGACATTGATGAAGTTGTTGAGATCGGTCTGCATGAGTACCTGGATGATCTGCAGGCAGGATCAATGAGGTGGGTGCGGCGATTGGCACAACTTTCTTTAATCTGAAACCGATCGTCGAGACCATCCAGCAACGAGCAGTAGCAAGCAGGCTGTACATAGACACATATAAAATAAATTAAGGGTAGAGCTGTGTTACTTCGAAGCTAACATACCCTTTGACATACATGACGGTGAAATCTTGGGAATACATATCTCGCTCCACCATAAGACCACATATACCTATGATCGACTTATAAATCTTGCTCCTCATATTGTCCGCCTGCGCCCGGCACCGCATTGCCGGACACCGATCCTGAGCTATTCCATGCGAGTGGAACCCAAGGATCATTTCATCAACTGGCAGCAGGATCCTTTCAGTAACTATCTTGGCCGCCTGGTTTTTCCGGAAAAGACCTCGAATTTGAGGTGGAGATCGATCTGGTGGCGGACATGATCATTATCAATCCCTTCGATTATTTTCTGGAACCGGATGCAGAGGAATTCCCCTTTACCTACGAACCAGTCACTCAAAGAAGATCTAAGCCCCTATCTGGCTAGGATAACGAGGAAGTCAGGGCCTGTCGATTTCTGCTCAATTGGGTTCGGAGTTGCTGAAAAAACTCAAAAAATACCTGAAGGGAATCGATTGCAGCCCCAGGCGAACCATTGATTTTCTGGTCGATCTGAATATGAAACTGAGCCAGGACATCAGCTATCTGATTCGCATGGAGCCAAATGTTCAAAGCTGCGACCAGACACTGACCTTAGGGAGTGGTTCCTGTCGGGACTCTGCCTGGCTCCTTGTCAATATCCTCAGAAGTTTCGGTCTCGCCGCCCGTTTTGTTTCCGGTTATCTGGTTCAGTTGAAGCAGGATGTCAAGTCTCTGGATGGGCCTTCCGGTACGGAAATTGATTTCACCGACCTGCATGCCTGGACGGAGGTGTATCTCCCCGGTGCCGGCTGGGTCGGCATGGATCCTACCTCCGGACTTTTTGCCGGAGAGGGTCATATCCCGCTTGCCTGCTCACCGGAACCGCAGAGTGCTGCTCCTATTACCGGTGCCCTGGATGAGTGCGAGGTGGAGTTCAGCCATGTCATGTCTGTCAAACGTATCCTTGAGGAACCGCGTTCCACCCGGCCCTATCCGGAAGATGTCTGGTCGGATATCGTCAAATTAGGCGATCAGGTAGATCTGGAACTTCAGGAAAAAGATGTCCGTTTAAGTATGGGCGGTGAGCCTACTTTTGTTTCCATTGATGATATGGAAGGTGCGCAGTGGAATACCGAGGCCCTTGGCCGGGAGAAGCAGGATCTCGCTGAAACGTCTCCTAAAAAAACTGAAACAGGAGTGGGCTCCCGGTGGATTTCTGCATTATGGCCAGGGGAAATGGTATCCCGGTGAATCTCTTCCCAGGTGGGCTTTGGGCTGTTACTGGCGAAAAGACGGCAAGCCAATTTGGCAGGATGAGCAGTGGCTGGCAGATGTTGCCAAAGATTATGGTTTTGGCATCAGCGAGGCTGAGAAGTCTTCATCAAAACCCTGGCCGACACCCTGGAGGTGAGCAAGACCTATATTCGTGAAAGCTACGAGGATATCGTCCATTATCTGCAAAAAGAACAGCAGCTTCCGGTAAATGTTGAGCCCAGTGATCCAAAACTGGAAGATGCCGAAGAAAGAAAACGATGGTGGCCGCTTTTCAGCGCGGTCTTGGTGCCGTGGTCGGGTATGTTTTACCTCTGCAGCACGGCTCCTGGAAGAGTGGCCCCTGGAAGCTGAGAAGCGAGCATATGTTTTTGCTGCCCGGTGATTCCCCGGCGGGTTTGCGTCTTCCTCTGGGCTCCTTGCCCTGGGTAGCAAAAGAGGATCTACCCGCTGAATACTCTATGGACCCTATGGCTCCACGGACACCTTTGCCTGATCTGCATGAGGGGCAGGATGCTTTGCTTGGGCAAGCCTGAGCACATAACCAGTGAGGCTATTCGTACCCAGCCCGGTCCTCTCGAAGATCCTCAGCCTGTAGTGGGTGAATCCGCCGCCTGGCTGGTTCGGACAGCGCTGTGTGTGCAGCCGCGGGAGGGGCGGATATATGTCTTTATGCCGCCGATTACTTCTCTTGAAGGGTATCTGGAACTGGTGGCCTGCATTGAGGCAACCGCGAAAAAGACCAAGCTGCCCGTGGTGATCGAGGGATATGAACCGCCCTCTGATTATCGTCTGGAATGTTTAAAAGTCACTCCGGATCCTGGAGTCATCGAGGTTAACATCCAACCCATGCACAGTTGGCGGCAGATGGTGGATTGTACCACCAGACTCTATGAGCTGGCCCGGGAAACCCGTCTTGGGCACCGAAAAATTCATGGTTGATGGCCGCCATACCGGCACCGGTGGAGGTAACCATATCGTTATCGGCGGGGCAACACCCGCTGACAGCCCTTTTCTGCGGCGACCTGATCTGCTGCGCAGCTTTGTCACCTTCTGGAATAATCATCCGTCTCTGTCATTTTTATTTTCCGGCCTTTTTATCGGTCCAACCAGCCAGCAGCCGCGTATTGATGAAGCAAGACACGACAGCCTCTATGAGCTTGAGATTGCCTTTGCCGAACAGGATCGACAGACAAGTTCGGAACACCCATGTCCACCGTGGCTCGTTGATAGATTGTATCGAAACTTTCTGGTGGACGTTTCCGGCAATACCCATCGGGCAGAATTTTGTATCGATAAACTCTATTCCCCGGACAGTTCAGTCGGACGGCTGGGATTGCTGGAGTTTCGTGCCTTTGAGATGCCGCCCCATGCCCGAATGAGTCTTGCCCAGCAGCTTCTTCTGCGTATCTTTGTCAGCTGGTTCTGGACAACACCTTATCGTCAGGAGCTGGTACGCTGGGGAACCCGACTTCATGACCGCTTTATGCTCCCCCAACTGGTACGTGATGATTTTGCCGATGTTCTGAATATACTTAACCAGGCGGGTTATCCGGTCTCGATGGATTTTTTCCATCCTCATTTTGAATTCCGTTTCCCCATTTACGGCAGGATGAACTATCAGGGCATGGAAATTGAATTGCGCCAGGCCCTGGAGCCGTGGCATGTATTGGGTGAGGAAGCAGGAGGCGGCGGAACAGCGCGTTATGTCGATTCATCTCTTGAAAGGGTCCAGATAAAAATCTCCGGTATGACCGGCGAGCGCTATATTGTTACCTGTAATGGGCGACGTGTCCCTCTGCAGCCAACCACTGTGGAAGGTGTTTTTGTCGCGGGAGTTCGTTATCGGGCCTGGCAACCGCCTTCCTGTTTGCACCCCACAATAGGCGTACATGCTCCACTCGTTTTTGATCTGTTTGATACCTGGTCCTACCGGGCTGTGGCTGGCTGTACCTACCATGTGGGTCATCCGGGAGGGCGCAGCAATGAGGACTTTCCGGTTAATTCTTATGAGGCCGAAGGACGACGCAATGCCCGGTTCAGTCCCCAGTGGACACACGCCGGGGAAAAGTATATCTATACCGAGTATGGAAACCAATCGTTATTTTCCATATACTCTTGATTTGCGAACCCGAACGGGGTAAAGAGGCGAGGAGGCGTCAATTTTGTCGCTCATCTTATGATCGCAACGAGGCATCAACAGTTTTATGAGCAAGACAGATTTTAACGACTTAACCACCCGATGTCAAAACCGTATCCACTCTTTGACACGGTTTTATTGTCAAAAGACGCCTATTGTGAAGCGTTTTCTGCGGAGACTCAGCCCCGTGACCATTGGCAGCCAATTCTTGGTGCATTGGATGCCAAAGGGCCTGAAGTTCTGGCAGCAGCATCACGAAAGGGCCAAGCGCATGCGCCACGAAGATGGCGCCACTATAAACCCATTCGATGACACCACCAGAGCGAGCCAGTCCCTGGGCTCTTAGATATGATTCCACTGCCCATTGCAGAAGGTGAATGGACAGGAGATCGAAATTGGTTTGAGCGCAACGTGCGCTGTTTGCTTGAAAAAGTCCTGGCGGACACCTACGGCCCCAGGCACTTGCTTGAAAAATGGCAATATTCCTCGCCGAGCTGGTCTTTGCAAATCCCAACTTTCTGCATTCCTGTCATGGCATCGAACCTTCCGGCAACCGTTTTCTGACCTTCTATGCAGCAGATCTGTATCGTGGTGCGGATGGTCGCTTTCGGGTGCTTCGTGATTATGGTTCTCATCCGGCGGGCCTTGGTTATGCCTTGGAAAACCGGATTGTCATGTCGCGGGTTTTTTCTGAGCTGTACCACAAAACCCAGATTCGTCGCCTGGCCCCTTTCTTTCAGACCTTTCATCGTGCCCTGATTGAACGGGCATCCCTTCGCAGGGACGATCCTGGTATTGTACTATTTTCTCCAGGTCCGGACAGCCCTATCTATTTTGAGCACGCTTTGCTTTCCCGTTATATGGGCTATCCGCTGGTCGAGGGACAGGATCTCACTGTGCGCAATGGGAAAGTTTTTCTGAAAAAACTGGCAGGACTTGAACCTGTGGAGGCTATATTTCGCCACATCCCGGATCTCAGCAGTGATCCTTTTGCGCTGCGGCGTGAAACCGCCAATGGAGTTGCCGGGCTCATCCAGGTGTGTCGTGAACAAAATATTGATATCGTCAATCCCATTGGCAGTGGCTTTGTCGATACTCCGGTATTACAAACTTTCCTTCCATCGCTTTGTCGGCAATTGATGGGCAGCGATTTGCTGCTTGACAATCATCCGGCCTGGTGGTGCGGAGCATGCGATGGGTTCAATCATGCCATGACTCATTTAAGCCACCTGACTGTCAGTTCGGCAATGGATCAATCGGCAGTTATCGACCAGTTGCGATATGACCTGGCAACGGAAATCAGCAACGACACCATCTCAGTATATGGTTTCCGCTCCTATCACACCTTCTGTGGCTCCGGCATGGGACCATCGGGGTGTCAGCCAGTGCTATAATGTACTCCGGGTTTTTGCCTGCGCGACAGAACACGGTTTTTCAGTTATGCCAGGAGGGCTGGCGATTACTGCGGGTAATGCTGAAACTCTCAAAAGAGATTTTCCGGAACGGCAACAGAGCAAAGATATATGGGTATTGTCAGAGAAACCGGTCGAACCTTTTACCCTCATGGCTGGATTCCACACCATTTCCGAATTCAAACGCAGCAGTGATCTTCCCAGCAGAGTCGCCGACAACCTGCTCTGGTTAGGACGCTACCTTGAGCGCGCCGAAGGACTAATACGGCTTCTTGCGGGCAATTTATCGACGTTTATCAGGTGAAGATCGTCCAACCGACATTCCCGAGCTGCAATTTTCTCCTCAACATACTTCAGACGAAAAATATTATCCCCAAGGCATCTGATGCAGAAATTGGCCTGCCGCTTTATCGGGAGTTGTGGCAACATCTCCATGATGCTCTCTATCGAAAGGATCGGCCGGAAAGTGTCGTGTTCATATTGAGACGTGTGCAGGAAACTGCCCGGAATGTTCGGGATCGACTTTCTATCGACTCTTCCCGGGTACTAAACCGATTGGAAGAGTTCTCCAACAACCCGTTCTGCGATCCGTTAGAGCTTTTGGATAAAACTTTATTCACCCTGAGTGCTTTCAGCGGACTGGCGATGGAAAGCATGACCCGGGGCCTGGGATGGCGCTTCATGGACATGGGCCGCAGGGTCGAACGGGCAATGAATCTCGGCGACGTTGATACGTATCAGTCTTCCCGAGGTTTGCAGTGATTCCCGCAATACTCTGCAATCCTTACTGGAAGTGGCTGACAGCCTTATGACCTATCGCGGCAGGTATAAATCCGCTTTTCAATTAGCACCGGTACTCGATCTCCTGCTGGCTGATGAAAGCAATCCTAAGTCGCTGGCTTTCCAGTTCAGCCAGCTTGCAGATCATGTTGAACATCTCCCCCAGCAGAGTGAACGGCGATTTTCCTGTCCCGAGGAACGGATAGCCTGGCAAATGCTCACAACTGTTCGTCTTCTCGATCTTACCGGAATGAAATGTGGAGCAGGAAAAGCCTGAGAACGAAGTCCTTGGCAACATTTCTTACTTCGATGGAATCCCTGCTCAAAGAATTTGCCCAGCAAGTCAGTGGACATTATCTCAGCCGAGTTCCCGCAACCCCGCATTATGCAATGATCTCAGGTAAACGTCCGGAATGAAATACCGTATTATTCATAACACCAGCTATAAATATTCCACGCCGGCTTCACTTTCTCAGAATGAACTTTTTCTGCATCCCCGAGAGACCCCGTCCCAGGAAGTTCTTGACTGTCAAGTGTCGATCGTGCCAAAGCCGCAGTACCTGCATCGCCGAACTGATTATTTTGGCAATACGGCGCTGGTGTTTATGGTCCAACATCCGCACAATGAATTGTCCATGTCGGCGACGAGTATTGTCCGGACCTCACGGCCAGTCATTCCCGCACCGGAGACAACAATCCCCTGGGAAATGACTGTCAAGAGGCTGGCTGCCCGTCAGCAGCCGGTTGAACTTGAGTCGTCTCAGTTTGTCTTTGCCAGTCCGCTGATAACAGTCAACGCAGAGGCAATAGCCTATGCCCAGCCGTCTTTTCCTGCGGGGACTCCTGTGCTGGCCGGGGCCGCTGATCTGGTGCGGCGGATTTATACCGAATTTGCCTATGATAAAACGGCGAGCACGGTTGATACTACCGTGGAACAGGTGCTTGTCAACAGGAAGGGGGTATGTCAGGATTTTGCCCACCTGGCTATCAGTTGTCTGCGGGGGCTTGGGCTTGCAGCACGATATGTGAGCGGCTATATGGAAACCATTCCTCCGCCAGGTAAACCAAAATTGGTCGGGGCCGATGCATCCCATGCCTGGATCTCTGTTTTTGTGCCCGATTTTGGCTGGGTGGATCTGGATCCCACCAATAACTTAATGACCAATGAAACCTATATCACCGTTGCCTGGGGGCGTGATTATGGCGATGTTGCCCCGGTCAAAGGAGTGGTCATGGGCGGTGGGGTCCATATGCTGTCGGTGATGGTTGACGTAGCGGCACAACAAGAAGGTCAATGACTCTAGAGGGCGTTCAGCTCAGTTTTTTGGTTATTTGGCTAACGATGGTCGATTTCTCGCAATGGGCACCTGTCTTTGGACTGCAATCGAGGAGAATCTTCATGACTTTATCGGCTGTTTTGAAGCATCCTGCATCCTCAATCTGGCGAGCAGATCAGACATTAATCTGCTGAATTCCTCACATTGCTTGTAGTCAGAAACTGCGCGTTGATGCAGGGCACATGCTTTTTCCAGATCTCTTGCTATATCATCCGGAAGAGCTTCAGTGATTGGTTTGATTACTTTCAATGCGTTTTCCCTTGTGCAGTGTTCTGTGGATCACTTTGGGTTAAAGAGAACACAAAGCAAAACGCCTTTATTGTGCTGCACCGTTGCCTGGTTGGTTTTCAGAATATTGCTTATTCCAAGGGTGGAGCCGAAAAAGATCCTCTGCTGGGCGAGGGGGTATTCAAACCCGCTTAAAGTCACACCGTGAGCATCATTTTTCAGAGGCAGCAATGAGATCTTTTGGTCAGGCAGCCCATTGATTGGGTGATTTTTTCCAGGATGCAGTATTTGCATAGAACAGTCCTGGCCGAGCAGGAAGATCTTCCTCTCTTTATATTTGTCACTCGCCGCAATCATGATATTAGCCAGACTCATATCCCATCTGCCGCCTAAAGCACCGACCAGCCAGATGATCTTGGCGCCTTTCTCGGCAGCCAGATCGAGGGCCAGCTCCAGATCTGTTGCATCTTTTCGTGTGGGATGCTGCTGAATGGCAATTCCTTTCTTTTTATATCTTGCCAGGTTGGCCGGGTCGATCGAGTCGAAATCACCAAGCAGAATATCAGGGGTGATGTTAATCTCTTGCACAATGATTGGCTCCACCGTCGACGGCAATAATAAGAACTGCCTTATCAAGCAGGGCAGTAAGTCCTGTCGAATGATCAAGACGTTCCGTTGGCGAATGATAAGAGTGATCATTTCTTCCACGTTAAATAGTTTCCAATCATAACATCGGGATCAGAAACCGAAAGCCTTCTCAAGCCGGTCGATCTCTTTGATCAGCCTCTTCCGTTCCGTACTGGTAAGGTCCGGACGCTGCAGTTTTTGGCGTAAACCGAGAAGAATCATCTCTTCCCGGTAGTCGTTGCAGGTATATTGCCGGGATTCGTTTTTATGGTCCATGGTTGGCAAGCCCCGGTCGCTTCATATGATGTCCAGCGTCTTCTGCACGCCGCTATAAAAAAACCAGCAGGAAAAAAAGATCAGGAACAGTGCACAGGCCCCGATCAACTTCCGATAAAATTCGTTGCTGAAGAGGCGTTGCCCTTTAGCGATGCCAAAAGAGACCAAAGCATACCAGGCCAGATCTGCAAGGATATGGCCGAGATAAAAAGCCGTCACGCCAAGCAAACCAAACTTCAGGGAGTGCATGATATAACCAAGTCCAATTGATGCCCACCAGATCAGCCAATAGGGATTGATCGCGCTGAGAACGATACCCATCACTACAAGATTGCGAGACCTTTTACTCGTTGCAGGACAATCCAGGGTAAGATTCGGCAGGGTGCGCAGCATGGAAATTCCCATCCACAGAAGGACGGCACCACCGGTGAGCGAAATAAGAATAAAAACATCATCTCTGCCGAGAATTGGTGCAAGGCCGGAAATAAGAGCGACGACAAGAGCCAGTTCAAGGAGGCCATGGCCGAAAATCATCAGCGGTCCGGTGACAAGCCCCCGCCGGGAGCTTTCGCTGACGGTGACGGTCAGCAAAGGTCCGGGCATCAGAGCACCCGACAGGGCAAGCACAAATGAGGTACAGAAAATTGTAACCAGGGTAATTTCCATGGGAGTCCGTTGTCAATATTAGCCAGTACCGTTTATTTACTATACCGGGCGTCGGGCCGGTTTCTCAACAACGGATTTTATCGGCTTATCTGAATGAATGCGGACGGGTTTAAATTAAGACGAATCGGTTGGCCAACTGGAAGCGGCGGTGGGTCGATAGGGAGATCGAAGGTGAGGGCCTGTTGTCCAGTTTCCAGGCTCAGTCTGTAGGTGCTGCCCTGGAACTGCCGGTCGGTAACTGTTCCTGATATCTGTATTGCACCAGCTTGTGCCGTTACCGGATGGGCCAGCGCTGCTCCTTCGGGACGAATCAGCAGAGTGGTCTTTCCTGACTGGATAGTTGCTATCGACTAACTGGATAGGGTCCAAGCGGGGAATGAAACACCATGTCGTCATCGACCGTCCCTGCAATGAGATTGCGAAAACCGAGAAATTCTGCGACGGTTCTGTTTGTCGGGTTCCGGTAGATGTTCTCCGGGGTGTCGAATTGCTGCAGAATACCGTGATGGAGGATAGCTACTTTATCGGCGATGCTGAAGGCCTCGGCCTGGTCATGGGTGACAAAAATGGCGGTTACCGCCAGGGATTTAAGTATTGTTCGGATTTCACCGGTCAATCGGTCCCTTAGTGCCCGGTCCAGGGAACCGAGAGGTTCGTCGAGGAGCAGCAGTTTCGGCTGCGGGGCAAGGCTTCTGGCGAGTGCCACCCGCTGCCGTTCACCGCCCGACAGCTCATCGATTTTTCGATGTTGCAAGCCGGTAAGGCCGACCATTGTCAGCACAGTCTGCACCCTTCTGGTTGCTTCATCATTTGGGCAATGCTGCATCTCTAAGCCGAAGGCAACATTCTGCCGAACTGATTTATGGGGAAAGAGTGCATACTCCTGAAACATCATGCCAAAATTTCGCTTGTGTGGTGGAATACGCCGGATATCCTTTCCTGCAAAAATAATTGTGCCGGCATCTTCTTTTTCAAGTCCTGCGATAAGGCGGAGCAGGGTTGTCTTGCCTGAACCGGAGGGACCAAGGAGGCAGAGAATTTCCCCTTGTGCCAGGGAAAAGCTGATATCCTGGAGAAGGGCTTGTCCTTCATACTGGTTTGAGAGGTGGTGTATCTCAAGTATGTTTTTAGGATTCTGCATTGATTGCTCTTTTGGTTTTTTACTTCAACGATTCAAAATATTTTTTTGAACTGTCCAGCCTGCCGATCAGCCAGAAGCCGGAACAGGTGACCAGCATGAGAAGAGTGCTCATGGCCATGGCCTGGCCATAATTTAAATCCCCGGGCTGGCCGAGAAACCGGAAAATTGCTACCGGCATGGTCGGGGTATGGGGCCGGGTGACAAAGGCGGAGGCACCGAACTCGCCCATGCTGATGGAAAAAGCAAATACCGCTCCCACCAGAATTGCCCGGCTGATAATGGGGATGTCCACCCGCCGCCATACCTGGTAGGGGGAGGCGCCGAGCAGGGCAGCCGCTTCCCGCAGGGTCTGTGGAATCTGGCGAAGACTCGGCAGGATGCAGCGGACCACAAAGGGGAAGGCGACCAGAGCATGGGCGATGGGGACCAGGGCCAGGGAATCGCGCAGGTTCAGAGGCGGCCTGTTAAGGGTAATGATATAGCCGAAGCCAAGTGTTACCGCCGAGGTGGCCAGGGGCAGCATGATAATTGCGTCCCAAAAGGAAGAATGGGAGGTATTTGCGGCGCCGGAAGCCTCTTGACCTCGGGCCGATGCCAGAAAAGTTGAGGCCAGCAGGCCAAGGATAACCGCAAGGGTCATGGCTGCAAGACCAAAACCGATGCTGTTGGCCACCGCTGAAATCGGTTCAACGAAAAAGACCGACCTGGCCTGGTTGGTAAAGAGTGCCAGGTAGTAGGCAAATGTCAGGCCGTCTTCACCCGTCAGGGAGCGGATCACCAGGGCGAGAAGCGGCGTCACCAGCAGGAGAATCATACAGAGGATGTTGGCAGCCGATAAATATCTTCTGGCGGACTGTCGCAATTTTTACGGCTGTGCCCGTTGCCGAGTCACTATAAAAAGCGATTCGTGATTTTTTGCCAAGCCTGGCGTAGAGCCACATGAGGAGAAAATTGACGGCGATCTGGATCAGGGAGAGGAGCAGCTGCCATGGGTAAATTGAAAAGCTGCACCGATTGTCGGTAAATTTCCACTTCAAGGGTTGCATAACCGGGGCCGCCAAGGATGAGAACCACTCCGAAACTGGTGAAGCAGAAGATAAAGACCAGCAGCGACGCGGAGCCGATGGCGGGCATTAAAAGAGGCAGGGTTATCCTGCGAAAGGTCTGCCAGGGCGAGGCGCCAAGCATTGTCGCCGCCGCCCGCAGGTCAGGATCGAGTCCGGCCCAAAAACCGCCCACGATCCGCAAGACCAGGGTGTAATTGTAAAATACATGGGCGAGGAGGAAAAAACTGACCGTCTGATCGATTCTGATCGGCGGCTGGGCGAGGTCAAAGCCTGCCATCAGCCAGTTGTTGAGCAAACCGTTCGGCCCTAATAATGCCCTGAATGCCGCAGCAGTGACGACGGTCGGCAGCACGAAAGGGATGGTCATCAGGGCCTGGAGCAGATTTTTCCCAAAAAATCGATAGCGGGCAAAAACATAGGCTCCGGGCAGAGCCAGCACCAGAGTGAGCAGGGTGGATAAAACCGCCTGCCAACAGGTGAACCAGAGGATACGGCCATAAATGGGGGAATGTATCAGCTTGCTGATTGTGCCGGGATCCCAGGAACCATCCGGCAGCAAGCTTAAAAGAACTATTTTTATAAGCGGATAAAAATAGAAAAGTATCAGGAACGTTAAGGGCAGGGAGAACACGCAGCCAGCGGAACAGAGGTTGCGACCGTTTCACGTACTATACTCCCCCTTACTGCATCTGTGAACTTTTCTGTCAGCGGAGGACGACGTTCGTCCAGGCTTCGATCCAGCTGATCCCGGTTGGCTTCGATGGCCGCCGGGCTGACCATTACCGGTTTGTCGGCCACAACCGCGTGTTTGACGAAAACATCCGGAAGCTTCGCTGTTGCTATTCGCCGGAAAGACAAACATCTGCAGCGGGATATCTTCCTGGAAACTTTTGCTCAGCATGAAATCAACCAGTTTTTTGGCAAGTTCGAGCTCTTTGGTGCCTTTCAGGATGCCGACGAATTCGATCTGACGAAAGGCGGTGTTGTCGGCAACCAGTGCGGCGGTGGGTGCTTCCTTCAGCGGTTTTTCTGCATAATAGACAACAGCCGGAGGACTGGAGGCGTAGCTGACGACGATCGGCCGGTCGCCCTTTGAGGCGGAAGTGAAGTGTCCGTAATAGGCATCCTCCCAACCGTTGGCGATTATCACCTTGTTTTCTCGCAGCTTCTGCCAGAAATCGAGATAGCCTTCCTCGCCGAATCTGCCGATGGTGGCGAGGAGAAAGGCCATTCCAGGTGAGGAGGTCGCCGGATTTTCAACCACGGTCAGCCCTTTGTATTCCGGTTTGATCAGGTCGGTCAGATCCGTTGGAGGAGCCAGGTTGTGTTTTTTGAACCACTCTTTGTCGTAATTGAGGCAGACATCCCCGTAATCGACGGGCAGCAGTCGATTCTGTTTGTCCAGCTGCAGGGAAGCCGGAATTTCGGCGAGCAGCGGTGAAGCATAGGGGAGAAAGATGCCGGCATCAATCGCCCGGGAAAAAAAGGTGTTGTCGACCCCGAAAAAGACATCGGCCAGAGGATTGTCTTTGGAGAGAATGGCCTGCACCAGAGCGGCACCGGCATCGCCCGATTTTAACAAACGGACTGTCACCTGGTTCTCCTTTTCAAAGGCTGCAATAATTTCTTTGTCTATATTGAAACTGTCATGGGTCATGAGGGTGATAGTGTTTGCTGCCTGAACCGTATTGGTCAAAAACATCCCGACCGACAGGACCAGACTTCCCGCAAAGAGCAATATTCTGTTCATAAAAGCCTCCAAAATAATGAAAATATCTCAGTTGTTAATGGGAGAAGGCGGCCGCAATAAAAAAGCCGTCTCCGGGCAGAAGACGGCTGGATAAGTCACACTGTTCCCTCCGCCGGCATTATCCGGACCAGGTCAGACGGTCGGGTTATCGATGCAACCCCTCTCAGCCCGGCTGCCCCGAGCTCCCGCATGGTGGAGAATAAGATAGGCTATCCTGGAGAGGTTTGCAACTCATCAGTGTAATTATTTCTCAAGCAGAACGACGGTCTCGATATGGTGGGTCTGGGGGAACATGTCAACAGGCTGTATTGTACTGATGGTGAAACCTCTCTCGGAAAGAGCAGCAAGATCACGGCACAGTGTGGCCGGATCACAGGAGATATACACCAGACGTTTGGCAGCAATCGCCGCCAGCTGGCCTGCCAGACCAGGCAGCACCCTGACGGGGGGGATCGATGAGCACACAATCGAAAGTCTGGCCATTTTCCGCCAGTTCCCGGCACGCGTCTATGAACCGGACTTTTTATGAACCGGGTATTGCTGCATCCAGCTGCTGCCGCATTATATCTGGCGCTGCGGATGGCCGAGCCCTGTCCCTCGATGCCAAGAACAGTTTTTGCCATAAAAGCAAGGGGGATGGCAAAATTGCCCATGCCGCAGTAGAGATCAAGCACTGTCTCGGTCTGTCGACTTGGCAAAATCCGACAACGATCTCTATGAGTGTTTTGTTCTGGGCCAAATTAACCTGACAGAATCCGCCCGCCTCCCATGAAAGATCAATTGCTCTCTCGACCTTGTTTATTTTCGGGTAATGCATGCTGAGGGAATTGCCCGCTGCTATTTTGTCTGTTCTTCCGTCCTGGAAATATGGCCCGGTGATTGGAAAATCCGTACCAATGAAAAATATCCGCTCCACCTCCTGCACATTCCGGCAAAATTCCCTGGCTGAGGCTGCATCGGCGGGGCGAATTTTTCTGGAGAAATGAAAAATACAGACACTTTTTCCTGTTTGGGGGTTACTCTGCAGTTCTACTTCCGTTGCATGTCCGCAAAGCCTTCGTCCTTCTTCATTTTCCCGCAGGGCGGAGAGCGTCCTGTTGATGCCATCCCCGGCTAAAAGACACATGTCAATGGGGATGATGTCATGGGAATGAAATCGGTGGAAGCCGACAGTGCCATGGGCTCCAACCTGAAGTCGAATGCGCTGCCGGTATGCAAAACGGGAGGGCGATGGGATGGGATCTGTCAGGAGGGAAATCGAATCATGAACTGACTTCTCCCCTTGTCGGCGGAGCAGATCTTCAATGATACCTTTTTTGATTATCAACTGCGTAGAATAGTCGCAATGCTGCAGGTCACAGCCGCCGCACTGGCCATAATATTTGCAGGGCGGTGGTATCCTGGCCGGATGCGGCTTGAGGATTTGCTCTGCTTTACCAAAAAGATAGTTTTTTTTCGTTTGTTCTATGGTTATGATTACCATCTCATTCGGCAGTACATGTCGGACAAGAGCCACCTGGCCGGTGGCAAGATGGGTAAAACCGTAACCTCCGTTGACTATCTTTGTTATGTTTAGAGCTTCATGTTCCATCATTTATTTCCTTGCCGGCAAGGTGCAATATTAATGCGTTTGAAACAGGTTTTATTGGTGCAGCGATTTGACCTTCAATGGTCCACTGTCTCTTAATAAACCATCCCGGTTTTGTCGAATAATAATCTTTTTTCTGGTACTTTTGTTATTTTGGTCAATGACTGCTGCAGCAGCGGTTAAGATCGAGATTACCGTAACAGGAGTCAAAGAGGCCTTATATAAAAATATAATGGCCCGTCTCACCATTAACTTGCAGAAAGACAACGAAAAATTACAACCAAAAGCGATCAGGATGCTGCATCGACAGGCGGAAGAGGATATCCGGTCGGCCCTTGCTCCCTTTGGATACTATAATCCGGTCATTAAGAGCAGTCTGAAAAAGAAAGGTGAAACGTTCATTGCCACCTATGCGGTGGAGAAAGGACCCCCGGTCATTGTCAAAGACGTCAACCTGGAATTAACCGGTGTCGGCAGAAAAAATAAAAGACTGTTGCGGGCCATTAAAAAGTTTCCGGTCAAGGTGGGTACTGTTCTTGATCAGTCTTCGTATGAACAGGGAAAGAAGAAACTGGTGTATGGTGCGATCAGCGAGGGCTTCCTCGATGCGGCCTTTACTGAGCGGGCCTTGCGCATAGATAAAGAGAAAAACAGTGGTTCTGTCTTTCTGGTTATGGAGACTGGGCCGCAGTATCTCTTTGGTGAAACAACCAGCAGCCAGCAATTCCTCGACGATGATCTGCTCTACCGATATCTGCCGTACAAAGAAGGCGATCCGTATAACCCGGCTAAACTTTTTGAACTGCAGTCTATTCTCTACCGGACTGACTATTTTCGCCAGGTGGTGGTGCAGGGGCAGACCGATGACGCTGAAGACTACAGGGTCCCTGTGGAGATAGATCTGACTCCTCCCAAATACTTAAATAAATATAGTCTTGGCTTTGGGTATGCCACCGATACCGGTATAAGGGCCAAGCTGGACTGGTCCAACAGGCTGTTTAATTCCCGGGGGCATAAAATCAGTGCATCATTTATGGTAGGGGAACTCGAAAAGGCTGTGGCCCTGCGCTATGATATCCCGCTCAGAGATCCACGCTACTATAAGCTGGTGAACACTCTCTCCTATCAGGATCAAAAATGGGATGATACGATCACCCAACTGTTTACTGCCTCAGTACTCCATGAATACTCAGGACCCCGTTTTAACTCTCAGCGGAGGCGTGGAATTTCGAGACGAGGTGTATGATGTGGGTAATACCAACGGAGATTCGACTCTGTTGGTGCCCTCTCTCAGGGCCGGTATGGTTTTTGCGGACGATGTTCTGAATACCAAAAACGGCCTGCAGACATCGGTAGGTTTCCTTGGTGCCGTAAAGGGCTTTATCTCCGATGCAACTTTTCTGCAGAGCATGGTAAACGGTAAAGCGATCGTTACGCCAATCAAAAACTGGCGAATCCTCGGTCGAGGTTCTCTGGGAGTAACCCTCGTTGATTCCATTGATGCCTTGCCGCCATCCTTACGGTTTTACACAGGTGGTGACAGTACCATCCGTGGGTACGGCTATAAGTCCATAGGCACCAAGGATTCTTCCGGTGCGGTCATTGGCGGTCGGTACCTGGTGGTGGGGAGTATTGAACTGGAGCGTATTGTCGCTGCAAACTTTAGCCTGGCCACTTTCTGGGATGTCGGGACCGCAACCGATGACCTGTCTCTTGATTTCAGTCAGGGAGTGGGGGCCGGTATCCGCTATCGTTTACCCTTTGGTCAGATCAGACTGGATGTCGCCTCGGCCATTACCGAGGACGGCAATCCTATCCGTATCCACCTGACGGTAGGGGGAGATTTGTAATGAAACGAATCTCTTTATTCGTGGTGGCTCTTTTTTTTCTCCTGTTTATCTGTTCCATGTTCCTGGTCGCAACGGAGCCCGGCCTGCTTTTCATTCAGAGAGGTGTCAACCGCTTTGCTGGTCCTGTTTTGTCCATTGGTCAGGTGCAGGGCAGCCTGCTCGGGACTGGAACCCTGACTGATATAAGCTTTGTTAATGCAGATGTCAGGGTCGGTGTGGATCGGGTGGAATACTCCTGGCGACCGGAAAAGCTTGCTCAAAAGAGAGCTCAATATCGCAAAAGTTGACGTGAACGGCGTGGATATTGCCTTAAAAGATAGTCCGGAAGATGGATCGTCGGACGATACTGTTGAACTGCCCTCGACGTTGTTGCCCATTACCGTTCTGCTTGAGAGTCTTCGGCTGACCAAGCTGAGAATAATTGACACCGATGGGCAGGACCTGTTTCTGGTCAACAGAGCATCTGCCCGTCTGGAGGTAAATGGCAACCGCCTAACATTCAACGAATTTAGTCTGCAGAGTCCGGAGATTGGCCTGACGCTGCAGGGAAATATCGAGATGGACAACAACTGGACCCTTGATCTGCAGGGTAATGGGCGTCTGGCGGGATATGAATTTCATCCCACCTCGGGGAGTTTTCTGGCAAACGGGCCACTCATGAACCCGCATCTTGAGCTGGAGGTTCAGAGTCCTGCATATATCCGGATCGGGGCGGATTTCGTTAATCTTCTGGGGGATCCGCAATGGACTGCACAGCTTGAGGCAAAAGATGTCGATTTGTCATTGCTCATAGTCGACTGTCCGAAAATTGAACTGGCCTCCGTCAATGGCTGATCTTACCGGAACTCTCGACACCTATCAGGGGCGGGTAGAGGCGAATGGAACCTGGGACACGCTGGATGGAATGCATCTTGTGAGTGATCTTGCCGGAGACTTTCTGGGTATTGAGTTTCAGTCACTGCGCATTGATTATCAAGACAGCTCTGTCGAGGCTCTCGGGGGAAAAATTTCCTGGCAGGATATCTTTTCCTGGGAGGGGCGGTTTCTGTTTACAGACTTTGATCCTTCAGTCGTTGTCGCAGAACTGCAGGGACAACTTACTGCAGAACTGGTCAGTGCTGGAGATGTCAAGGACAATGGCGTTGTTGCCTCTTTTCAGATTCTGAACCTTGATGGAATGTTGCGCGATCATAATGTTTCGGCGGTGGGTAATGTCTTTCTGACCGAAACCGAGGTGCATACCGATGGGTTGACCATCCGCAGCGGCGAGGAGGCAGGCCTTGCCCGGATTGAAAAGGGACTGTTCTCATGGGCCAAAGAGCCGAACTGGACGGGCAAAAGTACGACTGGAACATTTTGACCCGTCATGGCTCTATGCTGACTTTCCTGGCAGCATTAACGGTGAATTCGAAGGTAATGGAAAACTGGGAGACAATGGTCTGGAGGGCGCACTCAATATCGAGGGAATTTCCGGAACGCTGCGGGGAGAGGAGCTTTCTGGAGGGGGGCAAATCACATTTTCGGGTGACACTCTGCAAACAACCGGGCTGATCCTGAAAAGTCGGTCGATCGGAGCTGGCTGTGAACGGACAGGCGGGAGAGAGTCTGGCCCTTGATTTTTCTCTCTCGTCTCCGGATATAGGCAAGATCCTGCCGGAGGGCAATGGCCGCATACAGCTTGCAGGGAAGTCTGCAGGGCAAGCGCAATGAGCCGCAACTCGATGCCAAAGTAGAGGCAATTGGGCTCAGGTATCAGGAAGACAGCATTGGTCACCTTGAGGCAGAAATCCACGCCTGTTGCAAAGTGATGGCAAATTTTCCGGTTCCATAGTCGGTAATAAGATATCCGTGGCCGGTTTCTTCATTGATCAGGGTGCTATTAAGCTAAACGGTACCCTGGCCAAACACCGAATCATTGTCAATGGTTCCGGTGCCATGGGAACTTTGGGATTCAATGCCCTGGGGACCTACGACAACGGGTGGCGGGGCGAACTGTCTCATTTTCTGCTGGATGCCGCAGATTATGGCGTCTGGCGGCAGGAAAAGAATGCAGCGGTGGCGTATGGCGGGGAGGGTGTCCTGTTGGAAAGGTTCTGTCTCACCGATGAAGAAAGCAGTGTCTGCCTGGAGGGCGATGCACGGTTTGGCAAAGAAACAAATGGACTGCACAGGGGGAAGTGAATGGGCTGCCCCTGCAGTGGCTCAATCGACTGAAATTGATTGATGCCCCGGTAAGCGGAGCAATTCAGGCGAATTTTGCTGCCAGCGGTGATAGCAGCAGCGTGCTCGCTGCCAAGGCGGAGGTGAAGCTGCCGGCAGCAGAAATAACAGTAGATACTGAGGATACGGAAATAAACTCCCTTCGTATAGATGAATCTCTGTTGACTCTTGATTTGGCTGATCGCCTGTTGCAGACAAATCTTAACATCCAGATACACAATGGCGGTCAGGTTGTTCTGGTTGCGCGAGTATCAAATGTCGGTGATTTTACAGCTTCGCCGGATTCTCTTCCTTTAAGGGGAAAACTTGAACTGCAAGATTTTGATCTGGCCTCGCTCACCCCCTTTACCGGTTATGGCGTAGAGCCCACCGGCTTGGTGAATAATTCATTTACCCTTGCCGGGACGGTTGGTCAGCCGAAGATATCTGGTGAAATAGCTCTCCGGGACGGAAGTATATATCTTCCCTACCAGGGTATTACTTTAGAAAATATTGTTCTGTCCATTGATGCCGGAGAAGAATCCGCTCAGCTCAACGGCAAGGCCACCTCAGGCCCGGGACAGGTGACAGCTGTTGGTACCATAAAGTATGGCACCGAGGGGATTGAAGGTGTCTTGAACGTCAAGGGAAAAGATTTTCTGCTGCTCAACCTTCCAGAATACGTTGTCAGGGTCAATCCTGATCTGCAATTGACTTTCACCAAGGATAAAAACGAGATACAAGGTACGGTTGACATACCTTATGGGTTGATAACGCCAGAGGAAATGAAGGATTCGATCAGCGCCTCTGAAGATGTCATTTTTGTCAGTGGCACCGAGGAAGAACGGGCGAAAGGCTGGCCCTTCGTCTGGATATCAATGTTCGACTGGGGGACGATGTACGTATTGATGGATATGGTCTGACCGGCAGGCTGGGCGGTCAGTTGCGGGTCTATACCACAGCCGGATGATTCGATAGCCGGGAGAGGGGAGTTTGATCTCATTGATGGAACCTTTACCCTTTATAGTCGCTCACTCAATATTAAACGGGGGCGGGTGCTGTTTACCGGCGGCCCCATTGATAATCCTGGTGTTGACGTCAGGGCTCAGGTGGAAGTCAGTGATAAGGAGGCCATGGGGGAAGGATATACAGTGGGGGTAGATATCAGCGGACTGGTTCAGGATCTTCAATATCATCTTTTTTCTAATCCCTATATGGATGATACTGAAATTTTATCGTTTATGATCGTCGGGACATTCTCTGGCTAACTCCACCGAGGCCGAAGGCAATATGCTCGAGGCGGCAGCGGTGATGCTGGGCACGAAAGGGAGTTCCGAGTATGCCAAGGAACTTGGCAATTTACTGTTTATAGATGATTTGCATCTTGAAGGCAGCAGTACTACGGAAGATATGTCGGTGGTCGTTGGTAAACGACTCACAGAGGATCTGTATATTGGCTATGATTTGAATATGTTCAGCCAGCTCGGTCAGTTCCGGGTGCGATACGATCTGAGACGGGGGTTTTCTGTGGAAACGAGAAGCTCTGCAGAATCAACCGGTACAGATCTGATTTATTCCTTTGACAGGTAGGCTGCGTGGGTTTTTTAAGGGGCTTGCGGTCGGAAATAGTTGTCTCAAATCTGTTCTTTTCAAGGTTTTTCCGTACCTTGTCGGCAGGAAATATCTTGCCGTTCATGGCAATATAAACTCCCGGTGCCAGAGACTGGACGGCACCGAGAGCGCAACCTATATTAAATACCGCGTCGCTGGTTTTAAAAAGGGCAGGTTCCAGAGCGCCGGTAAGAACGATGGTTTTTTCGGGGATAGTTGTGAGTTCTTTTGCTGTTTCCACCATGGTGTCAGTGCCATGGGTGATGAGGATCCGGTCACATGGATCATTGGCCACGGTTTCGGCAATTAACAGCCGATCCTCCGCCGTTAAATCAAGACTGTCTTTTCTCATAAGAGAATTAACCCTGTAGCTGATGGACAGGTTAAGCTCTGACAGCACTTTTTCGATATTCGGCGGTCCCACTTCATATTCGCTTTTTGCGTCGAAATAAATCTTGTCGATGGTTCCGCCAACGGCGATTATGGAAATTTCGCTCATCGTTTCTCCGAAAAATAGACAACAGACAGGGTACTGTCTGTGATAATTGCTCCATTAGTAAAACTTTCAGTATCACTCATACACCCGGTGCAGAAAAAATCCAAGTTTTTTGCCTTGCTTTTCCCGGAAGATGCCTACACATATATTAGTATTTTAAGATATTTGGAGAGATTTGGGGCGGAGACGGGAGATCGTGATCGTTAAATTTGTTGGAAGATGTTGTTTTATGGAATACGAGCGCTTGGATACGTTTCAAATTCAAGCCGTTGTCTGTAGAATTTGTGAGAGAACAGTCTGTTTGTAAGGAGGAACTACGGTGGCGGGGAAAAAAAATCCGGTAACGGTTCTGGTGGTGGATGACGATCAGGTGCATCGCTATATGCTCTGCTCTATGCTGAAAGAGTGGGGCTGGCAGTTGTGTTGAGGCCGATGACGGCACCACGGCGGTGGCTGCGGTGGAGAAAAAAAGATATGACGCCGTCCTGATGGATGTTCGAATGGCCAAAATGGATGGTCGTGAGGCATTTACCCGAATTCAGGCAAGCCATCCCAGTCTGCCGGTGATCATAATGACCGCCTATTCCTCTGTTGATGATGCAGTGGAGGTTATCCAGCAGGGAGCGCATGACTATCTCACCAAACCGCTTGATTTCGATCGGTTGCGTCTTGCCTTGCTGCGTGCGGTCGATCATCACCAGGTGGTGAGCAGGAAACAGCAGGCGGAACCTGGCAGACCGAAGCTGGAGACGGCGATTATCGGTACCTCACCACCGATGCTTGAATTGCTGGAGATGGTCAGCTATGTGGCTCCGACCGAGGCGACGGTTCTTATTTATGGTGAGTCCGGTACAGGCAAGGAGCTGGTAGCCGAGGCTCTGCATCAAAACAGTGAGCGACGAAACCAACCTTTTATCAAGGTAAACTGCGCAGCCCTTGCCGAAGGTCTTCTTGAGTCTGAACTCTTTGGTCATGAAAAAGGTGCTTTTACCGGGGCGGAAAAACAGCGGGAGGGAAAGTTTGTTCAGGCGGATGGCGGCACCCTGTTTCTGGATGAGATTGGTGAGACCTCCCAGGCTATGCAGGTCAAACTGCTGCGGGTACTGCAGGAGCAGGAGCTGCAGCGAGTTGGCGGCGAGGAGACAATCAGTGTGGATGTTCGCATCATAGCTGCCACAAACAGGAACCTGGAGGAAGAGGTTGCCGATAATAATTTTCGGGAGGATCTCTATTATCGGCTGAATGTGGTGATGCTTACCGTACCGCCTCTTAGGGATCGGAGAGAAGATATTCCCAATCTGGTGGAGTATTTTGCCCATAAATTTGCCGAGAAAAACAGGCGGGTTCTTGATGGAATAACTTCCGAATGTATGGAACTGCTTTCCAGGTATAACTGGCCCGGCAATGTCAGGGAACTGGAAAATGCCGTTGAACGGGGTATTATTCTTATGCGGGGTACTGAACTGACGGAAAAAAGCCTTCCGCTGCCAATTCAAAAACAACCTGTAATACGATGATGCTGTCGGATACAACAGAACCTGTCTCTCTGTTTGATGCCGAGAAACAACTCATCCTTAAAACCCTTGTCGAGACAGATGGCAATAAAAGTGAGGCGTCGAGAAGGTTGGGGATCACCCGCAAAACGCTGCAGAGTAAGTTAAACAGATACGAAAATAATAGACCAGTAATATCAGTCAAAATCTGCAAGTTCTTTCCTTTTATTATCCCTATTATGAGTCGATTTCTTGTTAACTCTATAGCCTTTTCTTCTTTCCTGGTCCGAGTTGTTTTTTAATTGGTTCAGGGTCACTTGACAAGGAAAAACCAGCTACTTATTGTTGGCACAAGTTTGAATATGGAGTGGCTGGGTGACGGCAGTTGATTACGAATACCCGGCACAACAATCAAAATTTGACGAAAGAAGGGAGGAGTGGGTGAGCGAAGAGAAAGTAAAAGAAGAGCTTCAGGATGACTCTGAAGTTGCAGTTGAGGTTGAAAATGGTTCCAGCCCCTGAGGAATCCGATCTAGTGAGAGCAGAGGAACAGGGCGCTGATGCGGAACGTGATCTGGAAAAAGAACTCGCTGATGCCCAGCAAGAAATTGCTGATCTACGCGATAAAATGCTGCGGGCAGCCGCGGAAAATGAGAACTTTAAGAAGCGGATGGAACGTGAACGGATGGCCAGCTTGAAATATGCCGGGGAGACGATCTTCAGAGAAATGCTGCCCGTGGTTGATAATCTGGAACGGGCCGTAGAACAGGGAGTGATTGAAGGAGCACCTGCTGAGCAGAATCTTGCTGCCCTGCTGGAAGGTGTCCAACTCACACTCAAAGCTCGTTGTCTCAACGCTCGAAAAGTTTGAAGTAAAGAAGATAGAAAGTGTCGGCAAGCCCTTTGATCCCAAAGATCAGGAAGCTTTGACCATGGCGGCAAGTGATACCATTCCTGCCAATCATGTCGTCACCGAATTTGAGAAGGGATATTACTATAAGGACAGGCTGCTTGCGCGCCGCCAAAGTTGTAGTCTCTTCAGGAAAAAAAGACGACGAATCAAAAGAATAAGCAATGCCGAAAACCGTGTCAATCTCTTGACAAATAAGGGAAGATGACAACTTTAGAAGAGGTTGCCACTACCACAGGTAGAGCAATTAACAAAACGTTTAAGGAATGCTGGACGGATACATAATCCGCTGAGAATGATTTAAGGAGAGAGAAGATGGGTAAGATTATTGGAATTGACCTCGGTACCACTAACTCGTGCGTGGCAATTATGGAAGGAGGCGAGCCGAAGGTAATTGCCAATGTTGAAGGAAACAGAACAACTCCATCGATTGTTGCCTTCACTGATAATGAAGAACGGCTGGTGGGGCAGGTTGCCAAACGTCAGGCGGTAACCAATCCAACACGTACGTTGTATGCGATAAAACGTCTTATCGGACGAAAGTTTACGCGATGCTGAGGTAAAACGTTCGATCGAGGTCAGTCCGTTTAAAATTGTCGAAGGCACCAACGGCAGCGTATCCGTCGATGTAGATGGCAAAGTATACCGACCTGCGGAAATTTCGGCGATGATTCTCACTAAGATGAAGCAGACTGCCGAAGATTATCTTGGGAGAGGAAGTAACCGATGCGGTTGTTACTGTGCCTGCATACTTCAATGATTCACAGCGTCAGGCCACCAAAGATGCCGGAAAAATTGCCGGCCTCAATGTTTTGCGCATCATCAACGAGCCGACTGCAGCTTCGCTTGCCTACGGTCTTGACAAGAAAGGCGAGGAGAAAATTGCCGTCTTTGATCTTGGCGGCGGTACTTTCGATGTTTCCATTCTGGAGATTGGTGACGGCGTTTTTGAAGTAAAATCGACCAACGGTGATACCTTTCTCGGTGGTGAAGATTTTGATATGAGGATCGTTAACTGGCTGGCTGATGAATTCAAGCGTCAGCAGGGTATTGACCTCAGATCTGACAAGATGGCTCTGCAGCGTCTGAAAGAAGAGGCGGAAAAAGCCAAGATGGAGCTTTCCACCACTAAAGAGACTGATATTAATCTGCCGTTTATTACTGCCGATGCATCCGGTCCGAAACACCTTAATTTAAAACTGAGCCGTGCCAAACTTGAGAATCTGGTAGAAGATCTGATTGAGCGTGACCGTTGGGCCCTGTATGACCGCGATAAAAGATGCCGGTCTTATCAGCATCTGATATTGATGAGGTTATTCTGGTCGGTGGAATGACCCGTATGCCGAAAGTGCAGGAGAAGGTAAAAGAAATATTTGGCAAAGAACCCCACAAGGGCGTGAATCCTGATGAGGTCGTGGCTATTGGTGCGGCAATTCAGGGTGGTGTACTGCAGGGTGATGTGAAAGATGTTCTGCTGCTCGATGTTACTCCGCTTTCTTTGGGTATCGAGACTCTCGGAGGGGTAACCACCAAATTGATCGAAAAGAATACAACCGTTCCGACCAAGAAGAGCCAGATTTTTTCCACTGCTGCCGACAACCAGCCGGCGGTTTCCATTCACGTGCTCCAGGGTGAGCGTGAAATGGCTCAGGATAATAAGACCATTGGTCGTTTTGAACTGACTGATATTCCGCCAGCTCCGCGGGGAGTACCGCAGATCGAGGTTACCTTTGATCTTGATGCCAACGGAATTCTCAGTGTATCGGCCAAGGATCTGGGCACAGGCAAAGATCAATCCATTAAAATTACCGCCTCTTCCGGTCTGACCAAGGAAGAGATCGATAAGATGACCAAGGATGCTGAGCTGCATGCCGATGAAGATAAAAAGCGCAGAGAGCTTGTTGAGACCCGTAACTCTGCCGATGCTCTGGTTCACGCAACTGAAAAGAGCCTGAAAGATCTCGGTGATAAGGTTGATGCCGAAACGAAGGCCAATGTTGAAAAAGAGATCGAAAATGTCAAAAAGGTAAAAGATGGCGATGACCTTGAGGCCATTAAGTCGGCGGTTGAGGCCTTGACCCAGGCATCTCATAAACTGGCTGAGCTGATGTATGCCCAGGCGGCCAAGGAAAATCCTGATGCAGCAGCAGGTGCTGATAGTGCGGAGCCAAACAAGAAAAAAGACGACGATGATGATGTGGTCGACGCCGATTTTGAAGAAGTCAAGTAGCTTCTGACGTTTACTTAGTGCTTCTGAGTTGAAAGGGAGTAGGGAATGTGTTTTTCCCTACTCCCTTTTTTTTATTTTTTACGGTATGGTACCGCACTTACAATTGCATTATGAATCTTTAACCAAAAATTTTTACCGAAAGCAAAGAGTCATGAAAATATTATCAGGCATTCAACCTTCCGGTCAGCTGCATATCGGAAATTATTTCGGCATGATGCAGACCATGATCTCTCATATGGAGAGTGATGAACTCTATGTGTTTATCGTCGATCTCCATGCCCTTACCTCCGTGCATGAACCAGCCAGGCTTGCTACCGGGACCCTGGAGGCAGCTGCTGATTTTCTGGCGCTGGGCCTTGATCCTGAAAAATGTATTTTCTGGGTGCAATCCGATGTGCCGGAGGTCTGTGAATTGACCTGGGTGCTCTCAACTTTGGCTCCAATGGGACTGATTGAGCGTTGCCACTCCTATAAAGATAAGGTGGCTAAAGGAGTGAGCGCCAGCCATGGACTTTTTTCTTATCCGGTATTGATGGCAGCCGATATTCTCTTGTATCAGGCGGAGCAGGTACCGGTCGGCAAAGACCAGAAACAACACCTGGAAGTTGCCCGGGATCTGGCCATTAAATTTAATAATCAGTATGGAGAGACCTTTGTTGTGCCGGAGCCGGCCATCAGTGAAACGATGGCGATAGTTCCCGGGATAGATGGTCAGAAGATGTCCAAATCCTACGGCAATACCATCCCCATTTTTCTGGAAGGAAAACAGTTGAAAAAACGGGTCATGGCTATCGAGACCGATGCAACTCCAGTGGAGGATCCAAAAGATCCGGATAATTGCAATCTGTATAAGATCCTGCAGCTGTTTGCTGCCCCTGCTCGAATGCAGGAAATACATGATCTCTATATCAATGGCGGTGCTGCCTATGGCTATTTGAAACTGGAACTGCTGGATCTGCTCAACGATAAATTTGGCGAGGCCAGAAAGAAAAAACAGGAATATCTGTCCGATCCGGCAATGCTGCGAGAAATTCTTGCAAAAGGTGCCGAAAAGGCCAGGGAGAAAGCTGCTGTCACTCTTGATCTGGTGCGCAGTCGGGTTGGTTTAAAATATTGATTGTTCATGAACCAGGTATTGAAGGAGAGGAAGAACATGAACTATGGTATCACCCGTGAAGAGGGGTTGGAGCTTGTTCATACCCATATAAAAAACCAGAACCTTGTCAACCATTGTCTCGCCGCCGAGGCAGTTCTTCGCGCTATGGCCGAAAAGCTTGGAGAAGACCAAGAAAAATGGGGACTTGCCGGACTCCTCCATGACCTGGATGCGAAACACAACCTGACCTGGCAACACATACATCCGAGACTGTGATGATCCTGCAGGAAAAAGGAGTGGAGCCGGAGATTGTCGAGGCGATAAGACTGCATAATCTTACGGCCTGGCCGGGAGAACAGCGCACCACCGTCTTTCATCACGCCCTTGCCGCCGGCGAGACCATCACCGGGCTTGATCATTGCCGCAGCCCTCGTCAATCCAGCCAAAAAGCTGTCTGCGGTAAAAGCCAAATCGGTTAAAAAACGGTATAAAGAAAAAGCCTTTGCCCGGGGGGCTGACCGTGAGATCATCGCTGAATGTGAACAGGCGGGGATTCCGTTGGCCGATTTTTGTGAATTGAGTCTTGTCGCCATGCAGGAAATTGCTGAAGAGATCGGTCTATGACCTGACCCGCCGAGTGGTACCAGGATATTGTCGAACGAAAAAAGGGGTAACGGAATGAATTTTCCGTTACCCCTTTTTTCTTTTATGACGCCATCATATTTTGCTTTTCAATGATCACTGGTTACTGAAAATTAACCAGCTCAACATCAAAAACCATGGTAGCGTTCGGCGGGATTGGGCCGCGTCCGGATGGACCATAGCCAAGACTGGGCGGGATGATCAGTACGCGTTTTTCGCCTTTTTTCATGCCAAGCAGTGCTTCGTCCCAGCCTTTGATCACCTGGCCTGCGCCAACGGGGAAATCAATTGGCTGTTTCCGGTCGTAGGAACTGTCGAACTTTTTGCCGTTCAGGAGCTTGCCGGTATAATGGACCGTGACGACTTGCCTTTTTTCGGGGTGTCTCCTGAGCCTTCTTCAACAACTACATATTTCAGGCCGGAAGGGGTCGTTACTGCCTTTGGGCCATTGTTTGTTGATCAGGGCCTGCTCTTCTTCCATTGCCGCAAGTTCCTTTTCCCGTTTATTTTTCTCGAAATTGGCCAGCAGTGCATCAAATGCCTTTTGATCGCTCTGAAAAGCCTCTGCAGCTGCTCCGACCCGGATAATTTCAACGGAATTGATGGTGTCATTGCCTTCAATTTTATCGACGACGTCCTGACCGGATACAACGTGGCCGAAGACCGTGTGCTTGCCGTCCAGATGTGGGGTTGCCACATGGGTGATGAAAAACTGGCTGCCGTTTGTTCCCGGTCCGGCATTGGCCATGGAGAGGATTCCCGGGCCGGAATGGGTCAGACTCGGATCAATCTCGTCGGGGAAGGTGTAGCCGGGGCCGCCGGTGCCGGTTCCGAGTGGACAGCCTCCCTGGATCATGAAACCCGGGATGACGCGATGAAATTTCAGTCCATCGTAAAATTTATCACCTTTGGCCTTGGCACCCCCGCCGAGATCTTTTGTTCCTTCAGCAAGACCAACGAAGTTCGCCACGGTGAGGGGGGTTTTCTCAAATTCGAGCTTGCAGAGTATTTCTCCCTTGGCGGTGTCAAATTTAGCGTAAAGACCATCTTTTAGCTTTGTTGTTGCCATTCCTGATTCTCCAGATAAAAGTATAAAAGTAAAAATAAATACAAACAGGGTGCAGACTCTATACATAGATTCTCCTTTTGCAAAGGTTTTAAGGGAAAAACATTACCAGATTATTTAAATCAGTTGGTAAATACATTGTTGAAATGGCGTATCATTACCAATTCCTGTTAGTTATCAACTGGTCAGTACTATACCGGATTGCCGGAACGAGAATTACAATGATTCATTAGCAGTACTACGGGTGTGGCGGTAGCGGCTGGAGGCGTCGTCAGTTCAACTTTGAAAAGAGCTTCCTGATCCTTTCCGTCTGTTTGTCCTCTTCGATCTTGATGTCGATGGTCTCTCCGGCTTTGGTACCAAGCATGGCAATGCGCAGATCAGCCATGTCAGAAACAGGATACCATTGACCTCTTTTATAATGTCACCTTCGAGCAGTCCCGCAGCCGCCGCCTTGCCGTGGGGGCTGAGTTGGCTGATTTTCAGATAATGTTGACCATTTTCTGGTCTCTGTAGCGAGGATGATGCCGATTTTTGGTGATTCGGGGAGCTCGGCGGGAGCGGCAAGGAAAAAATAATCAGCCACTTGCTCCAGGTTGGCAGGTGCACTGTCGTTGTAAATATTTAATACCGAGGCCTGCTGCACAGGCATCCTTCGTGCCACCCGGGGAGGGATTCCAGAGTCTTTTCGGGTATGTTGGGAGCCAGCCAGCACCACCATGCTGATAGCCGGGGTGTTCCGTCAGAAAATTGGCAATATTTTCCGCCATGGTCTCGTCCCATATTCCCTGGGCTTGAATAAAGCCGCTTTCCGCACCGCTGCCGTGATTGCCCTGCATATGGACTTTGTGCATAAAAGAAAGTCGTTCACTGTAGCCTTGCATGTCCAGATTCCGGTCTTTGGGCAGCGATTCCTGCACCTTTTTGTCAAACTGTCAGTGCCGCCAGAACGAAAAACTTCGGAGACAATCTGCCGGTCAAGATTGAGCCCAATAACCGGGATATGATTTTTCCTGGCAAAATGGAGGATATCCTGAAAAAAACGGTAATCGAATCGCCAGACGTTATAATAATCGGATTCCTTTAAAAATGTCCGCTCGTCAACTTCCTCGCCGCTTAGGGTGTATCTGTCGAGTGCCGGTTGGGAGGAGGAGGGGAACATCTCCATGCCGATGGCAAGTTTCTGGATTTTTTTTATATAATGCTTCGATAATTCGCAACTGCAGCAGATGGTCGGCAAGGGAGGTGTGGGTCTCTCCCACATACACCACCCGGGCGTTGAGCAAGTTTCTCGATGACCTGTTCAAACGGGCTGATGGATGACGTTGCACCACCGACCGGCAGCTCCTCCAGGACAAAACGGAGACCGGATTGGGTTGGCTGAATTTTTTTGGCCACATTTCGACCATTTTTGAATTCCAGGTAGGAGTATTTGCCATAATGGCTGAGTCGTCCTGGCCACGGCCATGGTTTGGTCTTCTCCACTGCTTGATACCAGTACGGCAACATAGTCTCGGTTCAACGGATTACGACGAACATCGAGAGTAAATCCTTGTTTGGGATGGTCCGGGAGGCCGAAAAGTGCTCTGCTTGGAGGCTGGTCAGGGCCAAGAAAGAGCAGGTCGTTCTCGCTCATTTCCTGGTTGGTGACCTCAGCGGCAGTGGTAAGAGTCAGCTCTTTTTTTCCCAGTGCATCAAGAGTGGTTGATAGAGTGCTCCCGGTCCTCTCTTTCGCCAGGATGACGAGCGTTTTGGCGACCCCAAGAACCGGGACCAGACGGCAGGCAGTTCTTCGTCGGTCAACTGCCTGAGAAAGATCATGCTCGGGGTCGATAGTAAACTCCAATGGCATCTGGTCAAGAGGTATGGAAATTCGGGTTTTCTGCTCAGTAATTTTCTGCTTTAGGGTGAATGGTCGACGACATTGTTTTTATCTCTAATCGGTACGACGAGAGAAAATGGTTTTTCTGATTTGTTGGAGCAGTTGAAGGAGAGAATCGGGCCATTGTTCGCAGAGTCTGATTTTAATATCCTCTACCCCCAGCACGGGAATGTCATTTCTTGTCAGCCTTTCCGAAAAAAATTGTCCGAGATCTGCTCCTGAAGCAGCTTCAAAACTTTTTTGCAGATCGTCCCAGTTGGCCTGTCTACCGCTGTTGTCTGCATAAAACCGGCGTAATCCATCCTGAAATTGCTGGCGGCCAATTTTTTCCCGCAATTCATGAAAAAGCAAGGCTCCTTTGTTATAACCTACCGCCCGCTTTGCTTCAGCCATTGGCTGGTCATGGCTGGCAGAAGTAAATGCCGCCAGGGGGATAGCTGAATCCTTGTGCACATAGCTGAGATATCGGGTAATACTCTCCAGCCGATCTTCAATACCTTCCCCTTTTTCCTCTCTATAGGCATGGTCGGCCAGAAAGGAGGTCAGCCCTTCGCACCAGTTTCCTTGTGAGTAATCAACCTCCACTGCATTGCCGAACCAGGAGTGAACAATTTCGTGGCCCAGGCTATGTGTCTTTAATAAAGGGAAGGCGCAGGACCATCTGGCCAAGAAGGGTGAAGGTTGGCATGCCGTAGCCGGTGGGGAGTCGGTTGGCAACAATCACATAATGATTATACGGATAGGGGCCGATCTCTTTTTCATAGCGATTGAGATAGTCTGCCGCCGCCTGGAGGTATCCGCCAGCAAGCTCTCGGTCTTCTTTGAAAAACATTGAATAGACAAAGAGACCCTCCCGGACCTGCTGTTTTTCAAGGGAATACGGCCCGGCAATGAAGTGAATGGTGGTAAGAGGCCGGGAAAAAGTTGCACTGACCATGTCACCCTGTTGTTTGAGGGGAAAACTGTCGGCCTCCGTGACTGCAGAAAAATGGTCGGGCAGGACAGCGGTAACATGGTAAAGCATTGGTTGTTCCGGACGCGGGTACCAGTTGCTTATCAGGGAGATTCCTTCCGGGCTTATCAGGTTGTCGAAATCATCTTTAATGGTTTTGGTATAGGAAAGGTAGAGGGTGCGGCTGGTGTTTGTTGAGGGAAGAATCAGCATATTCTGCGGTCGGATTCAGGTGATGCTCCATGACCTGTATTGTCTCTGAGCAGGGTGCCGGTAATCTCAAGATCCTGCAAAGAAAGAGTAAGTGTCCGGCCGGGATCAATGGTGATCTTGGCTGTTCCGATCAGTTGCCCCTCTTTGGGGAACAAATGACAGCGAGAGTTCGTAGTTACTTTTTTCCTGGTGTGCTGCCAGAGCAACTGAGCTGCAGCAACTGAAAAAGATAAGGAACAGGGTGAAGAATATAGTCGAGTTGGTAAATGATTTGAAAAATATGTCATTTGTATGTATCCCATGATAAATGAATCTGGTTTTCTTGACCGCAGCAATCCGGGCGATGGATTTTTTTATTTGTTATAGAGTAATATCGAAAGTCGATTCGTGCTAACTGCGATTCATCGAAAATTCGTTAAATTTTCGATACTGTCAACTTTTGCATGACAAACTCGTAAAAACTTATAAATTTCTAGCTGAAATGCCATCATTCATCATAATTACAGAAAAACATTCCAGGTGAACAAAATAAACCATCAGATTAAACTAGTTGGCATCAATGCCAGGTTTACCCATTCCTGTCTGGCTCTTTTTTATGTCCGCAATGAGCTGGAAAAGAACTGTCCTGATTTTGGCGGTGAATTGCTCCAGTTTACTATTAATGACAATTACTATGAGATGCTGCTTCGTCTGAGTCAGGGCAGTCCCAGATATGTCTTTTTTTCTGCGGCAATCTGGAACAGCAGGCTGGTTGAAAAATTAACTCTTGATCTGCATAGCTGCCTTCCGTCCTGCCGGGTTGTCATTGGCGGACCACAGGCTTCTGTTCTGGGGGAGCGATTGACAGTCTTTGGGCTCGGATATCTGCACGGTAGTATTGGGTGAGATTGAAGCTGTGGGGCACGAATTCTACCAGGATCTGCAGGCGGGTTACTTGAAGTCCCGCTACCGTGGATCATTTTTTTCGATGAAAAATCGATCTTTTGACTTATCCGTATCGGCAGGCCGATTTCACCAGTCACCTGAAAAACAGACATATCTACTATGAAAGCAGTAAAGGGTGTCCTTTTGGCTGTACCTACTGCCTGTCCGCTGCGGAAAAGGGTCTGTATCATAAAGATCTTGTCACGGTTGAAAAAGAGCTGCGCGATATTCTCAGTCACCGACCAAAAGTGGTTCGTTTCATCGATCGGACCTTTAATGATGTGCCGGAAAGATCTCTTGCCATATGGAAGATTTATTCGGGACGCGGGCGGCGAGACCCTCTTTCATTTTGAGATGGCTCCTGATCGTTTTACCGAAGAAATGTTTGACTTTCTGGCGACGCTTGCACCTGGGCGGTTTCAGTTTGAACTTGGTATTCAGTCAACCCACGAGAAGACTCTTGAGGCAGTCAACAGGAGGTTGACCCGGTTGAAGCACATCGAACCATCAGCCGGCTGGCAGGTCTTGGCAATATCCATCTCCATGTTGATCTCATTCTTGGATTGCCCTATGAAACACGGGAAAGTTTTGCGACTTCTTTCTGCTGATATCTTTGCCATGGGAGCCAACTATATTCAGATGGGTCTGCTGAAAATTTTGCCGGATACCCCTATCTGCCATGGTGCCAATGAATTTGGTTATTTGCACTGCAAGGAGCCGCCTTACTCCATCCTCCAGACCAAATGGATGGACCATCCAACCCTCAGTGAACTCTACTGGTTTTCTGAAGGTGTTGAAAAATTCCACAATAACCGCTATTTTGTTTCTCTTTGGCATTATTTGCGTAGGCGACAGGAAAATATATTCGCATTTTTTCGGGAGTTGCTCGCCATTTGTCATGCCAGCGGATTTTTTCAGCTTGCGGCAACGCAGGAACTGATGTGCACGAAATTTGTTGAATTAGTCTCAGGGCGAGATGATCGGGACCTTATCGTTGAACTTCTCCGATACGACTGGCTGCGCTGCGGGTTTCGATTTCTGCCAGAGTGCCTCAAGGTGGACAGCAGTAAAGAGCAGCCGGAACAAACCAAGATCTGATCTTTACCAGACTCTGCCGGCGGAGATGGAAGGCGTTTATCGAAAAAATAATCGCAACCAGTTCTTTCGAAAATCTTATTTTTTACGAATTTCGCAGAAAGCCCTCATGGAAATTGGTATATCTTCCAATTCTGAACACCCTTGTCTCTGTGTTCTGCAGGAGCGGGAAGTATCCTTGTATTCATTTAATAAGGTTATGATATTTTAAGTAAAAAGTGAAAAAAATGAAAAAAGTTGACCTCGCTGCGCTCGTTATATAGTTAGCAACTGTTTTTCATGTAAACCTATACTGCAGAAAACGAAAAAATTCGAGAAAAATGAAGAAGGGAGATTTTGATGCCGGTATATAAGATAAAGAAAATAAACAATATTGCCAAACAGGGTTTGAAGACTGTTCAGCGATAAATTTACGATTTCCCCTGATGAAGAAGCCCCTGATGGCATTATACTCCGCAGTTCACCCCTTAATGTCGATGACTATCCGACTCTTCTGGTCGTTGCCCGGGCCGGAGCAGGTACGAACAATATCAATGTTGAGCGAGCGACGGAAAGAGGTATCTGTGTTTTGAATACCCCCGGTGCAAATGCCAACGCTGTTGTCGATCTGGTGTTTCCGATGATTGGGGTGTGGAAACGAAATATTTATAGGGGCATTGAATTTTGTAAATCACTTGCGACAATGGCACCAGAGAAGGTCAGCAAGGAAGTTGAGGCACGAAAGGCTGCATTTAAAGGGGAAGAGATCGCCGGAAAAACTCTGGGGGTCGTCGGGCTTGGCCAGATCGGTGTCCGGCTTGCCAACGGTGGCGTCTTCAGACATATGAAGGTCAATGGCTTTGATCCTGCCCCGTCTTTGGCCAATATTCACCAGCTCTCCCCGGAGGTGCGGGTTTGTCGGAATCTGGGGGATGCGGTCGGAGATGCCGATGTAGTGAGCCTGCATTTGCCGCTTATCGACCGAACCCAAAATCTGGTTAATGCTGAATTTATTGCCAGAATGAAAAAAGGGGCGGTACTGATAAATTATTCCAGGGGACCGATTGTCGATGAGGAAGCAGTTATTGCGGCGCTGGACAGCGGGTATCTGGAGGCATATCTTTGTGATTTTCCCAGTCCGGCTCTGGTGAAACATGAAAAGGTACTGACAACGCCCCACCTGGGAGCGTCCACCTCCGAATCGGAAGAAAATTGCTCCACTATGGCGGTCAAAGAAATCTCCAACTATTTGAAATATGGCAATGTTACCCACAGTGTCAATTTTCCAAATATCGAATCAACACCGAGTGACAAGGTGCATTCGAGGTTGATTGTGATTAATCGGGACGTTCCGGGAATGATTGCTTTTGTTTCAAATATTTTTGGTGATAACAATGTCAATATTGCAAGTTATTTGAACCAGTCAAATGGCAAGGTGGGTTATAATATCATCGATGTTGAATCTGCTGTTCCTATCTGAAGTTATTGAAAAAATTAAAGAAAAACTACAGATGTTATCCGCACCCGTGTGATAACTTTTAAATGATAGATGTGCAGAGAAATTAGGCATGTGTTAAAAAAATTAGTCTTTCTATTATGTTGTATATTGCTTACAAGAGTAGTGATACTTGCATCTTTATGGAAGAGAGAGTATAAAAAATTATACATTTTGGGCGCTGTTGACGGTTTTTAGTACTGAGATATTGTTCGTTGTAAGATATTGAATTTTATGTTTAATGATATTTGTTCTGAGAAGGTGGCATATAATATGCAATTAATATATGCTTTATCTCTTCTCTCTTTTCTCCTGGAAAAACCGGATCCCCCTGCTAGGGTCCGGTTTTTCTTTTTTCATGGTCTTGTCCAGGAAAATGCTACTCTGAATATTTATGAATATCCAACCCTCCCTGGTGGTGTTGCAGAGATGTGATTCCTATGACCGCTTCTGTTATTGCTGAATTCATTCGACCGGATGATGAGCCATCTGTTGGGCTGAATCAGTTCTCTTCACGGAAAAACGGTGTTGTTGAAACCGAATCTCATCAGCAGTAGCGGTCCTCGTCTTGCCTGCACCCATGGAGAGTTTGTCGCCGGGGCCGCCATGTGGTTTCTGGCCCAGGGGGCTAAGGTGCTGGTGGGAGATTCTCCCGCGTTTGGCAGTGCCGTAAAGGTTTGCCAAACGCAGAAAATCCTTGAGGCCTTGCATGGCTTGGATGTCAAAGTAGTTAATTTTGTTTCTCCAGTCACAGTGAAGCTGGCCGGAGGGGTTTCGGTCACAGTTGCCAGAGAGGCCCTTGAATGCGATCTATTTGTCGGTCTACCCAAAATAAAAGCTCATAACCAAATGTATGTGACCATGGCTGTAAAAAACATCTTTGGCATTGTAAAAGGGGTAAACAAAGCAATGCTGCATATGGTGCATGGTGACAGCCATGATCAGTTTGCCGCGATTATCCTTGATCTCATGTCAATTTTACCACCCCAACTGCATTTGGCCGACGCTATAGAGGTTATGCACAAATCCGGTCCTCTGGATGGCAGCTGCCTGGCACTTGACTGTGTCGCCGGGGCGCGTTGCCCTGTGGCACTGGATACTGCTCTGCTTGATCTTCTTCAACTCAACCGAAACCAAAGTCCTCTTTGGCGAATAGCTGCATCGCGCGGCCTGGATGGCAGCGAATTCGATAATCTGTGTTTTCCATCTGCTTTCACCACAGGATTTCCATGGTTCCGGGTTTATTGCTCCCGATACTTTGTATGGTATCCGATTCAATCCGGTGCGGTTTTTACGAAGGACATGATGAAACGGTTGGCTCTGAAGGTTTTCAGTTAAGCCCGGTTGCTGCAAATGATTCTCCACCATAACGCAATGAAAATTTCCGTACTGCCATGAGGTCTACTCCAAATGATGAATTTACGAGGAAAAATAGCACTTATAACCGGGGGATCCCGTGGCATCGGTCGAGCCATTGCCTTTCGGTTGGCAGAACAAGGTGCGGATATCATCGTCAATTATGTTCGCCATAAACGAGATGCCAGAGACACTGCGGTTGCAGTAGAAAAACTGGGACGAAAATGCTCTAATAGTGAAAGCAAATGTTGCCAATAATGATGATGTACAAAAAATGTTTTCTGTTATTGCCGATGAATTTGATCAATCTGGATATCTTAGTCAGTAATGCTGCTTCCGGCGTCCTTAAAGCCGGCTCTCGAGTTGACGGAACGTCACTGGAACTGGGCAATGGAAATTAATGCCAGGGCTCTGTTAACTCTGGTGCAGCAAGGCCTTCCGCTGATGAAGCGGGGAAGCAGGGTTATGGCCGTATCAAGTCTTGGCTCGGTTCGGGCTATTGAAAACTATACCACGGTAGGGGCATCGAAAGCCGCTCTGGAATCGCTGGTTCGGCACCTGGCTGTGGAACTCGGCCCGCGGGGGATTAATGTCAATACTATCAGTGCCGGAGCCGTGGACACTGATGCGCTGAAGCATTTCCCAAATCGTGATGAAATTCTGAATACAGCAATGGCCCGGACTCCTTTAGGACGTTTGACGACACCACAGGATGTCGCCGACATTGCCCTATTCCTCTGCAGCGATTTATCAGCTATGATTCAGGGGCAGGTTATCACCGTTGATGGCGGATATGCGATCAGAGGATAAGCCTGACAGCCACGCCACTTCTGTTGGGTTATGATATGTGATCATCATCACGTGGTTCGTGGCGATGTCAGCAGTACACCTGGGTGCCTGATGTAGATTTTGAGTGGCTGTCAACTTAGCAGACGTAATCTTTTGGTATTGCAAATAATATTTTGCTATAGAATACTACTTTGCCGATAATGAAAACATTGAGAAAATATGTACTATAATCGCGATAAATTAATTTTAGCTTCAGGGTCTCCGCGCAGACAAGCAGTATCTTGAAGCAATGGGGTTAAGTTTTTCCATTCAAAACGGTATCCATTGATGAAAACCCCTATGACCATGAAAATCCTGATGATTTTGTTCGGACGGATGGCTCGGGAGAAGGCTGCCGGGGTCAGTGCAGAGTTTCCCGATTCCTGGGTTATCAGTGGCGACACGGTAGTTTGTCTTGGGGATAAAATTCTCGGCAAACCCGCTGATGAGCGTGAGGCAGTTGCTTTGCTGATGGCCCTTTCCGGCAGGGAACATTTGGTGAAAACCGGTTTTTGTGTTGCTCACCGATCCCGTGGGGTGGAAATTATTCGTTTGGTGACGACGAAAGTACATTTTGCCGATTTTCCCGAATCGGTTGCCCATGCCTATGTCGCTGCGGGAGAATCCCTTGACAAGGCTGGGGCGTATGGCATTCAGGGCAAAGGAATTTTTCTCGTTAAAACTATCGAAGGTTCTTATTCGAATGTCGTCGGTTTACCGCTCTATGAGCTGATCGAGGTTTTACAAGCTCATGGTGTCATTGAGCCGGCTGTCTTTGTTGCCTGAGGGAGATTTTTATTTTTTTATTTTTGGAGTATGACTCTATTTTGAATATACTATGATTGTAATCTCTTGAGATTTAATAATAAACGAAAATTGAACAATGCCCACCTTATTCAATAAACATTATCCGTTAAGGACGATAGTGTTCTTTCTTGGAGAAGGTTTGCTCATTTTCTTCTCTCTTCTGGCGGTTGATTGGGCCATGTTGGGATCGGGTCTATTTTTTCTTGATCTTGTGCCTAATTCAGTCCAGGGCGCTTCTGGTTACCATTATGTTTCAGCTCTGCCTCTATTTTTTTGATCTATATGATCTCAGTAAAGAGGTGTCATTGCCGAATACTTTTACCCGGATGAACCAGGCGTTTGGGGTTGGTTGTATCTTACTTGGGTGGAGTCTACTATTCGATTCCGTCGATGATAATATCAACGCAGATTTTCTGGCTGGGTTTTCTGGTGATCTGTTTGTCCGTATCTCTTTGGCGGGGTGCCTATTATCATATTTTGCGCAAGAAGCTCTTTGTCCAGAATATATTGA
The DNA here is from genome assembly GCA_963806525.1 of uncultured delta proteobacterium. GTDB lineage: Bacteria > Desulfobacterota > Desulfobulbia > Desulfobulbales > Desulfocapsaceae > Desulforhopalus_A. The sequence goes on along the minus strand of CAWDYJ010000026.1, from coordinate 295,292 downwards.
TGGTTGGAACGGGGCATTTGGCATCAGATATCGCCAGGGTAATAGAAGGTGTGCAGGATGCGGCCTACAGGGTAGTGGGTTTTGTGGGGGACACAGAACCTAGCTATAATCCCAATGACGTGCCGGTTCGACCAACCATCGAAGATTTCGATGGGCTCATCTACCGGGAATGATTTCGGGCGAATTATCGTCGCTCTTGATGATGGACGAGGAGTAACCCCGATAAGTGCTCTACTAGACTACAAGTTACGGGGTATAACCATCGAGTTGGGACCAGCTTTTTATGAGCGGGTCGCGGGAAAGATCTTGGTCGAAAGGATCTCCCCAAGCCGGATAATTTTTTCTGATGGATTTTACCTCAGTCGCTGGAAATATCATGCGAAGAGGCTCTCTGATCTCTTCTATTCCTCCATTTTGCTGACGCTTAGCCTGCCGATTCTGCTGGTAACCGCCCTGCTTATTAAACTGGATTCCGACCGGCCCGGTTTTTTATTTTCAGGAACGGGTCGGGGAAGGGAACAAATTGTTTCAGATTGTTAAATTCCGTTCTATGTTTACAGGACGCAGAAAAAAACGGGGCGGTTTGGGCCAAACAAAATGACGACCGGATAACCCGCGTCGGGAGAGGTGATACGCAGCCTCCGAATAGATGAATTACCCCAGTTATGGAACGTCCTGAGAGGAGAAATGAGTCTCGTCGGTCCACGACCTGAGCGACAGATTTTCGTTGATGAACTGGCCAAGAAAATCCCTTATTATTCTATTCGTCATCAGTTGAAGCCGGGTGTGACAGGATGGGCTCAAGTCTGTTATCCATATGGGGCGTCAGAACTGGATGCCTTGAAAAAATTGGAGTATGATCTTTACTATATGAAAAATTTATCAATCGCTTTTGATCTGTGGATAATTTTCAAGACAGTGAAGACAGTTCTTTTTAAAAAGGGTTCCAGGTGACGCAGGAAGAGGCAGTTGCGATGGTAAGATCAGAAGCTTTGCAAACGGTGTCGAAATAATGAACCAGATTGAGCTACAGGCAAAACGTGTTGAAGCACTGAAGTTATTTAATAACACTATTGTGACGAGCCGCCTGTATCCCCCCGAGGCTCCCCAGGTCGCAACTGCCGTAGACAGAGGATACAATGGTATTAAACTCTATCTGCGGAGTATGGTGATTTAAAGTTCTCCTTGGAGAAGGGAAAACCCTCCCTTTGCGGACAACTCTTGAACAGGAAATACTTGATTCTTTTTCAAATCTTGTCGTATATCGGCAGTTGCGGCTGCTTGGTCTTACCCAACTGGTTCTCAGTTCCGAGATGGACCGTTTTGCTTTTGGCCAACTTCTTGCGGTATTTAACGCCTCCGTCGAAAAAATCAAAAAAGAGGGAGGTGGGGGAGAGTATATTACCAGTCTTGGTCTGGCCAGCTATTTCCCGGAGGAGATCAAGACTTCGGGTGAACATGCCGGGGGAGAAGGTCGTACAGTGAGTTACGGTTTCCGAAATCTGGTAAGTGTCCGGCCGGAATTAGTGGCCTGTCTTTTTGATAAGGATAACAGACCGGTCATAGAGGCCGAGTTGGCGAACAAAATGGCGCAAGCGGAAATGGCCATAGATATTCTTGCCGCCTGTGTTGCGCATATTTTACAGGACATTCAGAAGAAAAAGATGTTTGCCGCATCACAATATTTTCCGTTAATGCTGAAAAAGGCAGAAACACTGATTGCCATAAGCGACAGACAAGACAGTGGCGTTCGGGCTGGCAAAGGTCATGGTCGAGAGTCTGAAAGAACCGGCCCTGTGTGTTTTAACTGTGCAGGAATATCCTGATGGTTTCGGCAGCACCTTTTATGAAGGGCTGCTTACTTCCATCACCAAGGAAAAATTTGCGGGGGTGATCGTTCTTTTGCAGGGAGCGATTAGTAAAAGCAAGAAGAATTCAGTGGCGCAAATTCGCCTCAGGTACAGTTTCTTGGCAAGGCATTGATGCTGCTTCTGGACAGCAACAAGGGCAAACATTTTCTGAGCGCTGAAAAAGCAAGGACAATTATTGACGAGGGTGAAAGAGAAAGGAAAAAACGCCGACTTGAGGCCGGAATTAAAGGATTTCTGCAGGGCAATATCAGCCTTCTGAAAAATGAAGAACTGGTTACTTATTTACCGGAGCTCATCAGCCAGATACAGAGGAGTTCTGGTGACGCAGATGTCTCCGTGCTGCTGAAGGGTATGGTTTCCTATCTTAAAGAGGTGAGTGTAGAAGGACAAGGGATCATTACTGAAGAGTATGGTAACTGTTGGTGAGAACTTAATTGCCGATGGTCAATGGGCGCATATAGATCTCATTCTCAAACCGCTCATGGAAGAAGTTCGAAGAGGGAGCTTCTGACGATGTACTGATGGAATCGATTGTTACTTTTTTGCAGCATGTGATGCAGGAGAGCTGGCAGGATGGTGATTAATGATCGGGGAGATAGTATACTGACTCTTTTTCACCAAATTCGCTCAGGGCAGATAACTCGTCCCTGATTCGACAAAGGCTATTGTGGCCAAGGTGCAGGATAAGGGAATACGACGGGCAAATTTGCCGCCTCTGCTTAGCCCAATGCCTTGCCGCACCAAAGGATAAAAAACTCGGTCTTCGTTTGATACATCAGGGACCGGTTGCCCTGCGATTTCTTATTGAGTCTCTGATTAACTCTGATAATGCACCAGATCGTCTGAAAATTATTGATCTGCTCACCCAGAGCCCGGATTTTTTGCCCTCTGTGGTCCGCGAGAGACTGCAGGAGCATATGGCCTGGTATAGTAAACGCAATCTTATCAAACTTCTTGGTGAGACCGGCAGTGAAGAAGACGCTGAGAGTTATTTTGCCCTATCTGCGCCATGATGATTTTCGGGTCCAGCGTGAAACCTTTCTGGCTCTCTATAAGATTGGCGGAAAAAACAGAAAACAACTGTTACTGAAAGCTCTTGATGAGTCTTCCGAATTGCTGAAGATTCAGATCGTTGGCTGCTCTTGCTAATTTTTGTGATCCGGAAGTCGCTGAAAAACTCGGCGAGCTGCTGGAGTCCCATGAACAGTTCGGTGAGGACAATCGGGAAGAACTTCTGCTGCAATTACTGGAGACCCTTGGCCGTTGCCCTTGTCCCCCGGCGCAAAAAGGTGTCAATGCATTTCTGCAGACAAGAGGGCAGCGGTCGGCCAAAAAAATTCCCGAGCATATCTGGGCTGCGGCTGAAAATGGTCTAAAGTTGTTGCAAAACGAACTGCAGGCAACAAGAAAAAAACATGTCCAAGCCAGCAAGCTGCGAAAAAATGCTTTGAAGCAAGCTGCCAAATAAAAAGAATAGTACCTTCCCAGAGAGTTATCACCGGGCTGCCTGAGGAACAGACAGTCCGAACGCTTCTCTCGCGAGGCGATAAAACAGCGGCTGGGCAAAAGCTACTGCGCCTTATCGAAAAAGCTGCCCGCCAAAAACAATTTGTGCAGGCGCAAAAATTAAGGGAATGGCTTATCGAAATTGATTCGACCGCCCTTGGTCGAGATACTTCAAGCTGCAGAGATCATTGAACAGAAAAAATTTGCGGCTATTGATAAAAGTCATCTGGAGATATGGAGTGGTCTGTATGATGTCATGACCACTGAAGAATTCACTGCTGTGTATCATGCTTTGCAGCATAAGGAATATGCCAGCGAAGAGGTTGTCATCAGCCAGGGTGCTTTGCAGGGAAGCCTCTTTTTTATCAATTCCGGTAAGGTCAAACTCTATTTTGATGACCAGGGTACTGAAGTATTAGTCAAAACCATGGGGAGAGGTGAAATATTCGGGGGAGAGGCTTTTTTTGAAGCGTCTGTTTCGACGATTTCGGTTGCCACCATCGAAAATTCGCAGCTATCTGTTTTGCAGCTTGATACTCTTCGGGAATTAACCAGTGACTTTCCCGGAATTGAAGCAAAATTGTATAGTTTTTGTAAAAAATCCGAAAGTATAGAGGATTTCATTAAAGAGAGCTCAAATGATCGACGGTCGCACAAGCGATATCGTATTTCAGGCAGAGTTGTGACGACACTGGTTGATAACTATGGGGCGAAGTCTCGGGACGGATTTTAAAATCGAACTCTGTGATATTTCCGAAGGGGGTCTTTCCTTTCTGGTAAGAATTTCACAAAAAGTAAATGGCCGTCTGCTGCTGGGAAGAAAGCTGCAGGTTCATCTTCCGGCAGTTGACAAGAACTGCGAGGGTGTCACTGTCGTCGGCGATATTCTCGCAGTGAAAAACACCTATGCTGTGGAAAATGACTATTCTCTGCATATGAAATTTGACAGCCTGCTAGACCGAAAACAACTGCACGATATCGTCATGGCCATGCAACAGGAATCACAGGTGGTTGAATAAATGTCAACACCCGTTCGTGCCGATCACAGTATCTCATTCGGAGCATGATATGGCTGGAGCTAATGATCCAATTTCCGAGTTTTATCTCAAGCATCTGGGTGGTCAATGGCAGGAAAATTTCATCTCTGATTGTCCTTTTTGCAGAGATCATGGCTATGAACAGGGACGCCTGATTGTTTTTCTCAACAAGGATAGTTTCTTTCATGGCTATTTCCGTTGTCTCAACCGCTGTGTCCCGGGAGGATTTCCGTCCTGGTTTGCCCGTCTTGCCGCCATTCCGTTAAGTGAGGTGCCGGGTGTTCTATCCGGATCAGGATATTGTCACAGAACAGCCTGATTATCCGGTGGAAAATATCAATGACGAAATACGGGCCTATAAAGACAGAATCACCGATACTGTTTATCACCTGTTCCATACAGAGCACGTATTGCCAAAGCTGCTCTCATGGATATGCAGGTCGGGTTCAACGGTCGATACATTGTCTATCCTTATATTCAGGAAGATGGCAATTGTTATTCTGCCCGCTGTGTTCATCCGGAGAGGGCGGAAGACTATTTTTGGCACGGCAATGAAAAATTCAGCAGAGAACCGTTTAATCTCTTTAATGTTGAGGATATAAAGCGTTGTGAAAACGGGGCGCTTTTCATTTGTGAGGGAGAGGAAAATCTTCTTACCTTAAAGCAGCTCGGTTTTCCCGGTATTGCGGTATCCCACTATAATGGTTTGGAGAAGCTTCCCGCACAGCTGTTTGCCAAGGTGAAAACACTCTTTATCTGTGTCGCCAACAACCTGGAATCGGCAAACGCTGCCAGAAATCTTGCCTCACAGAATCGGTTACAAAGCCAGAATCCTTGCCTGGCAACTGCATAGCCCGAAACATTATAATCTTTGGCAGCTGGCTAAAGGATTCGGGGAAAGCATTTGGGGCAAAAGTCGGAGAAATGGTTCAACACTCCAGTGCTTTCTCACCTTTTTCATTCCCCATCGCATGAATATCATAGCTTTCTGCAACACTCTGGAAAAAGAACAGGGAGAAGATTACCGAAATCTATCTTCAGGGTTTTCCAGGTTGGATGCAGGCCCTTGGTGGTATCCATGGTATCAATGTGATAGGTGGTGCCCCGAAAGTGGGTAAATCGACCTTTCTGATCCAGATAGGATCAGAAATGGCCTTGCAAGAAAAATTCCGGTTCTCTACTATGATTTTGAAAATGGTCGGCAAAATATCTATCAGCGAACCCTGAGCCGGCTTGCTCGACTGTCAACCGACCAATTGAGAGAGCAGAGGATTTCGGAAGAGCAGAAAAAAAACTTATGAAGCAGCGCAGTAGAAAACTGCAAAAAATGTTCTTTTTCTGGCGGGTGATCAATGATCGCAAAGTAACGCCTGAGTTGATGCGTAAACATATCGATTTTATCCGCCATGAAACGAGAAGTGAATATACTGTTGTGGTGGTCGACAGTCTGCATAAACTGCCGTTTAACGAGTTCACCGAAAGACGGACCGGCATTGATGCCTGGTTGCGCCAGATGGAATCTATCCGTGATGAGCTGCAGGTGTCTTTTCTCGTGATTTCGGAACTCTCCCGAGGTGCAGCAGGTTCTTATCTCGAAGAACCCCATCTCGGAGTTTTCAAGGGATCCGGGGATATCGAATACAGTGCCGACAATGCCATGGTACTCCACCCCTCACCCCGTGAAAGAAGTGGGTCAGCCGGAATTGCCGACAAGGACAATACGCTTTGTCTGGTGGCAAGCAGGGAACATAGTCCCGGCCGGGTTGCCGACTATCACCTGGATTTTCCCTATTGGGGGTTCACCGAGCATCCGCATGCTGAGAAGAGTGAATGATTTCTCATCTTTTATCACAGTCTGTTCTGCAACTGCCATTTTTCCAGCGCTGCCAATGCTCTTTCCGCCCGTTCCTGTCCTCTGAATTTTTTCCTGATTTTCTTTTCCCAGGCGGGAAAGAGTCCGAAGTTTATATTCGATGGTTGAAAACGAGCAGGGTCACTTTCGGTGAGGTGGTAGATGAGAGAGCCGAGGGCCGTCTCACGCGGGGGAACGACGGGGATGAGTTCTTTTGCCAGGCGGGCACCATTGATCCCGGCCAGCAACCCCATTGCCGCCGATTCCACGTAGCCCTCAACCCCTGAGAGTTGACCGGCCAACAGCAGGTCCGGTCGGATCTTGAACTGCAGGGTCGGTTGCAGCAGTTCAGGTGAGAGGACGAAGGTATTGCGATGAATTGAGCCCAGTCTGACAAATTCGGCCTTCTCCATTCCCGGGATGAGTCGAAAGATCCGTTTCTGCTCCGGGTAGGTTAATTTGGTTTGAAAACCGACCATATTATATGTTGTTCCTGCCTGGTTTTCCTTGCGCAGCTGGACCACAGCGTAAGGTTCTTCTCCTGTTTTAGGGTCGGCAAGTCCGACTGGTTTCATCGGTCCGAACCGCAGGGTATCATCACCGCGTGACCGGATAACCTCAACCGGCAGGCAGCCTTCAAAATATTTAATATCCTCAAATTCTTTCAGGGGCATGCACTCGGCGCTTGCCAAGTTCGTTGATAAATTTCAGGTAGGTCTCTTTATCCATTGGACAGTTCAGGTAATCCCCGGGGCCATCGTCATAGCGTGATTTACAATAGATGATATCCATGTTCAGTGATTCAGCAGCGACTATCGGCGCAATGGCATCATAAAAGGCCAGTCGTTTCTTGCCGGTAAATTCAGCGAGCGATTCGGCCAGTGATTCCGAGGTAAGTGGACCGGTGGCAAGGATTATGGGGCTGCCGAGAGATGTCGGCGCTGGAATTTCCTGGATTTCCTGTCTGTTTGATCTCGATCAGGGGATGGGCCTCGATGATTTCTGTGATTCGGGCGGCAAATTTTTCCCTATCCACCGCCAGAGCTTTTCCTGCAGGCACTTGCGTCTCATAGGCTATTCGTATAATCAGCGAGTTGCAGCGATGCATCTCCTCTTTCAGCAGCCCGACGGCAGATGTCTGATCGTTTGATCTGAGTGAATTGGAGCAGACCAGTTCACCAAGTTTTTCAGATTGATGTGCGGGGCTGAATTGTCTTCGGTTTCATATCAATGAGTTGAACCTTGCAGCCTCTTTCAGCGATCTGCCAGGCAGCTTCACAGCCTGCCAGGCCGCCACCTATAATTGTAACTGTACGTTTAGTTCTTTCATAGTATTAAAATATGTTTAGGAAAAAGTTATCAGAGCGACTGTGGCTGATATACCATGACTCATTCCCATCATATCTTATGCCTCTTCAATCTGTTTTCGACCGGCAAGAATATAGTAGAGTAAGTCCAACGAACTGGAGGAGCAACATCAGAGAAAAACCAGCTTAAAACCTTTTGGAGAGAGAGCTGTTGCCCCTTTGGTAAAAAAATCGATTATTCCGCCAATAGCCCATTGACCAGCAAAGGCGGTGACAAAAACCAGGAGATTGATTGCGGTGGTTACCCGGCCGGATAGATGGACCGGAAAAGACTGGGAAAGGGCGGAATAGGCAATGATACGCCGATGTTCCAAGAAACCCAAAAGCCAGCCAGACCGGAACACACCAGCTGGTAGGACCGAAAATCAACAACATCTGGACGACCATAAATAGAGACATGCCAGCTACCGCGGTGGTGGCAACAGAAACACCTCGTCTGCTTAACCGTTCGGTAATGGCACCAAGGGTGATAAATCCGGCAATCATGGCAACGGCGACCCAGAAAAGGAGTCTGGCAACCTCTGCACGTTCAAATCCGGCAACATGGGTCAGCCATGGTCCGGCCCAGAGTCCCTGGATGGCGAGAAAAGCTGCCTGGGACATGGTGGCAAGCGGGGCGGTACGCCAGAATTTCCTGCTGGTGAATATCTCCCGGATACCTCGCAGCTGGTTTTGCAGGCTTTCTCCGGAACCTTCGATTTTTTTCTCAGGAACAATCAGGAAAACAGCAACTGCAGTCAAAAGGGTTAACAGAGCCAGGCCTATAAACACACCTCGCCAGTCGGTAAACTGTAGGGTTGCCTCAACCGGGGAGGTGGCGGCCAGAGCTCCAATGACCACCGGCGGCCATCTGAAAACCGTTGATCAGCGGCCATTTTTCCCTGGAAAACCAAAGAGTATATGCCTTGAAAGCAGCCATCAGACAGGCGGATACCCCGAAGCCAATCAAAGCCCGGCCGGTGATCAGACCGGTAAGGCTTTCCGCTCGGGCAAAGACAAAGGCCCCAAGCGCGGCAAAAAGCAGCAGTACGGCTTCAACCTTTCTGGGACCAAATCGATCGAGCAGAACACCGAGCGGCAATTGGAAGGAGGCAAAGGAAATGAAGTATGTCGCAGTAAGCAAGCCAAGGGCCGACGGACCAACGCCGATATCAGCGATCAGGTCGGGGGCAATCACCGCATTTACCACCCGGTAGAGATATGATATAAAATAGCCGGCGGCAAAAGGAAGAAAGACCCGAAAGAGGGTTAAGGGAGGATTGTTCATATTGGATTCTATGGGGTATAGAATCTTTCTGGTCAGTTTTAACGGGGATATTCGATGATAACCCGAACTTTTTTCCTTCCCCAGGCGAGGCATCGCTGTGGGAATTAAAATAGAGATCAATCCGGTTCGGTCCTTTTATTGCACTCCCTCTGTCTTCGACCACACCATGGCCATAGCCCGGAACATACATGCGGGTACCGAAGGGGTAGTATTTGGTGTCAGCGGCAATAGTACCGTCCTGGGGAAGCAGATACCAGGGAAAAAGAATAATACGAACGGGAATCATATAGGGACGGTAGACGGAGTCCAGGAAAACAGTCCCTCCTGGGGTTCTTTGGGGACGGTGCCGCTGGCGGTGAGGCCGCTGTATGGTTTGCCGGCGCTGGGGCCGGAACTGACGTATCGATTCCAGAAATCCAGTTTGAGCAGACGCCAGCTGCCCCGTTCCCAGCCGCAGCAGGAGGAGCAGCCGCAGTAGGCCGTGGTTTCCATTATTTTTGCGACCGGTGGTTTGGCACAGCCACTGAGCAGAAGAATAGCCAGGAGTGGAAAAAAAAGGAGTGTGGCATAAGATTGGCCGCTTTTGGGAATTGATAGACAGTCTGTTTTTCTGTATCGTGATAGTTTTTAACACGATGGTTTCAATGCTATTGTGGAGATTGATCGTTAAAAAGATCTTGAAATGTACAAAGTCCGATCATGATACCATGTTTCTCTGAGAGTCGATAGGCAACAAAAAGAGAGCAGCTCGCCTGGGAGCGAAATAGTCAACAATTCTCAGGTTCTGTAAAACCATTTTTTTACCTCATCTTTGGTGAACTGTTTGACCACCGGTCTGCCATGGGGACAGTGGGAAAATAAATCGGCTCTGGTCATTTCGTTGAGCAGGTTGTCTATTTCCTGTTTGGAAAGTTCTGTTCCGGCCTTAACTGCAGCTTTGCAGGCCATTGTTCGCCAGAATTGTATCAAGGAATCCACCTGCTTCTCCTTTATTATTCTCACTGCCGAATTGTTCCAAAATATCGAGAAAGAGTTCACGGGGATTGGCAAGACCGGCAAGTGCCGGAACTGCGGAAATAATATAGGTGTTGCCGCCGAATTCGCGGATGGAAAAACCAATCCGATCTATTTCCTCCTCGTTTTTTTCCACCAACTGGGCCTGAAAGAGTGAAAGTTCAACAGTCTCCGGAAACATCAAGGTCTGTCGGACAATTGTGTTGGCAAGGTACTGTTTGCGCAGTTTTTCGTAAAGCAATCTTTCGTGGGCGGCGTGCTGATCAATGACCAGAAGTCCTTCGCTGGTCTTACAGAAAATATACAGGTCATCATATTGGCCGATAACCAGGAGGTTGTGGGTGACTGGTGGATGTCTTGTTCGTTCGTTTTCCGGCGATGGTGGCAATTTTCTTGCTCGGCGAGATGGATTGTTGCATTGGCTCGGCTGTGGCAAAGAGTGGTTGGGCAGGTGCTGATGCCGAAGCAGTTGCCTCTTTAGGCAATGCGTTTGACTCTGATCAGGGTTGATCCGGTAACAGTATGGCTCTTCTGGCTGATAGAAGAGGGTCAACTCTCGGCGTCGGTTGGAAGCTAGTTCTGATGGAAATGGCGAGCTCTCTTTACTCATGGTCCAGCGGAATCGGCGTTCTTTCAGTGGTTCGGTCCGTGCCGAAAATAGTTGCTTTCATTGCCAACTGATGCTGCCTCATGGCTTCGGCAACCGATTGACTGAGCAGGGCGTGGACATCTCGGGAATTGCGAAAACGAACCTCATGCTTTGCCGGATGAACATTGACATCAACCTCATCTGGTGGCAGGCTCAAATGTATCAGGCCGGATGGATTTTTTCCTTTCATCAGAAATCCACGCAAGCCTTCGGTTACCGCGTGAATGATCATCCTGTCCCGTATCGCCCGGCCATTGACAAAGATGCGCATTTTTGCAGGACCAATGGTCACTTTCTCCGGTGGCACTAGAAAACCAGATACCCGCGTGAGATTTTTGGCTGTTTGACTGTGCCGACGGGAATAAAAGGACCGTCGAAGTGCATGATATTGCCGAGACGCTGTTCAATCGACAGAGAATTGTCCAGATAGATGGTGTCTCTGCCGTCTATTCGGAGAATAAAAGTGACATGGGGAGAGCCGAGAGCATAATTTTTTACCACTTCATCGATATGACCAAGTTCCGTTCGGGCAGTTCTCAAAAATTTTCGACGGGCGGGGGTATTGCCAAAGAGGTTGCGCACCTCGACAGTGGTACCGAAGCTACAGCCAATTTCGTGCACTTTGGTCAATTTACCGAAATGCAGCACCACTCTCGTACCAAGTTCAGCCTGCTCAGGGCGGGAAGTAATAGTGAATTGGGAAACAGAGCCGATAGACGGGACCGCCTCTCCTCGAAAGCCAAGGGTGCCGATAGCTCCGAGGTCTGTTTCCGTCTGGATTTTGGAGGTGCCATGACGCTCAAGGCTGAGGAGCAGGTCGTCTTCATCCATTCCTTCACCGTTGTCGATGATGCGGATCAGTCTGGTCCCGCCTCCCTCGATTTCAATTTCAATACGATTGGCCATGGCATCCAGACTATTTTCCAGGAGTTCTTTGACAACGGATGCGGGACGTTCAACAACTTCGCCAGCGGCAATCTGATTGGCGAGTTGTTCGGGGAGTATGCGGATTTTTGACATGTTACCGACTTTCCTGTTGATAGTTCATTGGCAGATGTTACAGTGCCCCAGACATGACTAAGCCAGTGCTTAACAAGCAGTTGAATATTACCATGAGTGTCTAGAAAGTGTCACCCCCTAAACCAAACAAACAGCAAGGAAGAGCCCGGCTCGAAAACCAGCTGTTCGCCGGAATATCTATACAGAAAAGCATATCTCGATTTTCCTGATTATCATCTGTCTGCTTCAGACCGCTTTTGTGGGAAGTCTGCTTTTTCTCCTGATTAGCCTGCGAATACCCGATATTAGTTCGGTGGCCAGATATCAACCGGCTCAGGCAACCATTATTTACGATAGTCAAGGGCAAGATCGTTGAGCGGATGTTTACCGAAAATAGAACGGTAATACCTCTTGAGGCAATGTCTCCTTTTTTGCCAAAGGCCTTTGTTGCCGCTGAAGATGGCCGTTTTTTTGAGCATCCGGGGCTTGATTTTTTTTCGGTTCTTCGAGCAGCAATTAACAATTTTCGTGGGCGGAGCGAGGAGCCAGGGCGGATCGACAATTACCCAGCAGGTCGCCAAATCGTTACTTTTGACTCCGGAAAAGACCTATGTTCGTAAATTCAAAGAAGCCATTCTGGCCTGGCGAATCGACAAGCTGCTCAGTAAGGAGGAAATCCTCTATATCTATCTCAATCAGATCTATCTCGGTGAAGGGGCCAACGGGGTTGAGGCGGCGGCGCAGATTTATTTTGACAAAAGTGCAGCAAACTTAACCTTGGAGAGTGTGCTCTGCTTGGCTGGCTTACCCCAGGCACCAAGCAGATATTCACTTTTTGATCATCTTGACCGGGCGGTTGAACGGCAGAAATATGTTCTCAACAGAATGGCGGCTGATGGTTATATCAGTGCCGAAGCAGCACAGAAAGCCTATGCTGAGGTGATTAAACTTAACCCGCGGAGCCAGCAGGCAACTGACGAAAATGGATATTACCTGGAGGTGGTGAAAAAACAGGCTCGGGAAATTCTGCAGGGGCCGTTGCAGACCGCCGGAGCGAAAATATATACTCACTCTGGATCCGAGACTGCAGGCAAAAGGGCTTGCTGCGGTACGTCGAGGGGTGAGAGATGAGTCTCAGTCGACATGACCCTGGCCGGAAATACTATTGAGGCCGTTCCCCAGGGCAGCTCTGGTCTGTATTGAAACGGCTTCGTCGAGGGTGAGGGCCCTGGTCGGAGGAACTTCTTTTAAAAAATCTCCCTTTGATCGGGCAAGCCAGGCCAAAAGGCCGGCCGGATCAACCTTTAAACCATTTGTCTTATACAGCTGCATTGAATCAGGGCTGGTCGGCACAGTTCCCTTATCGAAGACAGTCCCAATCTCAATCACCGGGCAGAGACGGTAAAAGCTGGAGCCCGAAAAATTACTCCGGTAAATACCATGGGCAGACAACCCTTGCGGATGCCCTGGCTCATTCTCTCAATGCCGCAACTGTTCGGCTCATGCAGAAAACTGGATATAAAGAAGTACATAGAATTGCCAGAAAGGCAGGATTTACAGCAAAATTGCCGCCGGACCTCTCCCTGGCTCTTGGGGCTGCAGATGTCTCCTTGCTGGAAATGACCGCCGCCTATACTCCTTTTGCAGGAGACGGCAGTTTTACCGAACCTTCATTTATCAGTAAAATTGTGCTTGCTGATGGCAGTGTTATTTTCCCGGAAAAAGAACGAAGCCGACAGACAGTTGCTGGGGCACAGGTTATGGGGCAGATGCGGACCATGCTTAAAGGGGTGGTGACCGACGGTACTGGCAAGAAGGTGGCTGATGTGCCTGGAGTAAGGGGCGGGAAAACAGGCACTTCTGATGAAAATCGTGATGCCTGGTTTGTGGGGTATGATGCACGGTATACAACCGGAATCTGGGTGGGCAACGACCATAATCAATCCATGGGCAAGCAAGAGAGTGGTGGCTCTACCGCAGCACCTATCTGGCGTGATTTTATGCTGGCAATTGGTAATAAATAGTTCTTAAGTGCGTTAGGAGGCAAAACCCGGAGAGGTGTTTTGTGTCCTCTGATAAAAACCAAACGTGACATTGATAGGAGTTGGCAATTGTGCTAATATGGCGCAGGCTAGGATTCAACCAAAGATACCTTTCAGGGTAAAGAAAAAGAGCATTGCCATAACTGCACCGGCGGGAAGGGTTACCAGCCAGGAGATGATGATGTTCAGCACGACTCTCAGGTCAAGTGCCCCGATCCCTCTTGCCAGGCCGACCCCGAGCACCGAACCGACGAGAATGTGGGTGGTGGAGACAGGAAGACCTGTTCGTGAGGCAATGACCACTGTCGTCGCCGCAGCGAGTTCTGCGCAGAAACCACGGGAAGGGGTGAGTTCGGTGATCTTTTTGCCGACCGTCAACATAACCCGGTAACCAAGGGTGATCAGGCCGAGCACAATACCGCCTCCACCCAACAGAAGAATCCATATAGGCAGCGGCGATGTTTGCATCAACCTCACCCACCGGAACTGATGATACTGTATATTGCAGCCAAGGGGCCGATGCCGTTGGCAACATCGTTGGAACCGTGGGCAAAGGCCATGGAGCAGGCGGTAAAGAGCATCATGGGGGTGAAAACTTTTTCCACACTGGCATAGCTGAAAGATTTATTGGCACTTGGGATCATCTTTAATTTTACGGATAAAGGACCAGCCAATGGTTGCGGTGAACAGCCCGAAAGCAGTTGCCACGACGAAGCTTTCGTATGGTGGTAAGTTTCAGATGAAGATGGCTGAGACCTTTAAAAAGAGTGACTAAAGAGATGACAAAGCCTACCAGAAAGATGTAAGCAGGGGCATATTTTTTGGCATTTTTTAAGGGATTGTCGGTATTGAAAATGAGTTTTCTGGTACTCATCACCAGTAAAAAAGAGATAGTTCCACCAACAACCGGAGAAACGATCCAGCTCATAACCACGCTCCCGACCTTGCCCCATTTTACAGCATCGGGCCCAATACCGACAATTGCAAAACCGATGAGCGCGCCGACAATTGAATGGGTCGTGGAGACCGGCCAGCCTTTTGCAGAGGCGATCATCAGCCATACCCCTGCGGCAAGCAGAGCAGCCAGCATGCCGTAGACCAGAATTTCCGGATTATTGACAATTGAGCTTGGGTCGATAATTCCTTTTCTGATGGTTGATGTAACATGGCCACCAGCCAGAACGGCACCAAGAAACTCAAAAATCATGGCAATGATGATTGCCTGTTTCACCGATACTGGCGCCTGCGCCGACGGATGTTCCCATCGCATTGGCCAGATCGTTTGCTCCGATTCCCCAGGTCATATAGAGGCCAAAAATAACTGCCAGAATGATCATGGCGGTTCCATATGCAGCAATAATTTCCATTGGAATCCTCGTAATGTTATTTAGAAAGAAAAAGAAGCAGTCGATCGGCCAGGTTTTCCGACTGATCGGAAATAAGTCCAAGCATATCGATTATTTGATACCAGAACATTACTGAAACGGGATCGAGGTCCTTTTCGATGGAAAAGAGTTTCTTTTTGATTCGGTGCATGATCTCATCGATGTTGTGCTCGCTTCTACGAACTCCAGCAATCATGCTGGAAACTTTATCAAGTTCCCGGCCAGCAAAGCCAACTTCCAGCAGTTCATCGAGTTGTTCGATCATCTCTTTGGCGGCGGCGGTAATTTCCATTGTCCCTTCCAGAAGCTCATCTAACAGCGCTTTTATCCCTTCCGGAACGGTCATTTCCCGAAAAGGAAAGGTCTTGCCTATGTCTTCTGCGGTATCGGCGATTTTATCCTGGTCTCCGATGAGGCTGAGAAGATCTTTTCGGTCAACAGGAAGGAAGAGGGATTTCGGCATATTCAGTCTGAAGGTGGATTTCAGTTTGTCTGCCTCTGTTTCAAGTTGTTTGATCTGTTCGGCAAAATCAGAAACCAGCTGAACTGTCTTCCCGATAAACAGCATCAAATAACGGTGGGATTAAACAGACACAGGAAAAAACCACTCTCATGTGTTCCTGGATAGGTTTGAATGGAGAGCCGCGAAGAAGTCCGGACAGATGACGATTGGACATGATTGGCATGATACAGCAACCTCCTGAGCAGAATGTGTCCTTTGAATACGAGTTCTTTGTATCATAAATATACTGGATCTCAAGGTACTGAACAGTATATGAGCAACTTAAATATAAACGTAACTGTTATCTAAATATAAAATTAACGTTGTGCTCATGAATTTGACAGCTTCAATACTAAGTTTTCCGGGAAAGTCAACCGGTTTGTTGTGATTGTGAATCATTGTTTAGTTGGAAATTCGGTGGTGAAAGATGAATTGAGTATTTCTTTAACAATATCCTCATTTTCAGAACAGATGCTTCTGAATATAATGTCAGTTCTGTCAAATGAGACGATAATTAGCTGAGATCATTGATCAACTCGGTCAGTGGTTCCGCCGGAAAACTGATCGGCATAAATCTGTTGCCGGTCTGGATAAAGACGCTTGGCCCCTCTGTATGCGCACTATAGATTATGTGGTGATTTTTGATAGCACCGGCGTGTAACCAGAAACTGCCAAAGGGATCCATGGGGGTGTGGCCAACAATAAATCTGGTCTTCTGGGGAAGTCCGAGACATTTTCTGAGTTTTTTTACGTCCCTCTTGGAATAGCCGGCCGGGTGATTTGTTCGTTGCATTCTGTTATTGGTCAGTTCTTCCGCCAGTTTTCTGTTGTCCACAATATTAATGAGATCGTCTTTAGTAATAGCAAAGCGGGGCGGGCCGGCATGACAGGCAATGAAAGTGTCGGAACAGATGATGTATGGCAATCTGTCATAGAATATTTCCATCTCCTGCACATATTCCTGGCCGCGTTGTTTCAAGAAGTGTTTCTTTGAAAAGGACACCCTGAAGAAAACCGTTTTTATTGATTTCCGGATCAAAGCTGTCGTGATTTCCCCGGATATAAAAAACATTTTCGGGAAATTTGAGTTTGAGTTGAAAAATGAGATCCATGATGAGCATTGAAGTCTCAAATTTGTCCATCTCGTCAATGTTTTCGGAATGGACTGCATCACCAAGGATAATGAGATTTGCTGTTTTCATCCGCAAACAATCGAGCAAGCAGTTTTCGCTGAGAATTTTCAGGAGATTGTCAACCTGGGCATGCAGGTCGCCGACAATGACGGGGATCGGTTTTGCCTGGTAATCTCAACCAGCCCGCCAGGTTTCCCATCCTGGTTTTTGGGCCGAAACGGTTCCTCTTGGAGCAATGCATTTACTTCTCTGATGGTTTGGAGTGCCTTGTCTGGAGGAAGAGGCTCAATTTTTTGCCCGAAAATTCGGCGAATCTCAAGGAGTGCATTGTATCTTCCCCGTTCCAACTGTTCTCGGTAATCGAGATCGTCCAGTCTGACTATTTTTGTTTCCCGTTCCGGCATCAGGGGAGTGAGCAGAAGATCTCCTCTTCGGTTGGTAACACTCACATGTCGTTTGGCCACTGAATCATTAAAATGAAACAACTCATTGAACTCATTATTGGCCTGTCCGATAATTATTGTCTCCCCCGACCGAATTCGGACAAAACCGTTTATTTTTCGGGTTGAACAACCTTGCTCGGTGTTAATGATCCAGTTTTTATGGGCGGCTTTTTTCTTGATACCCAAGGCTATTTCCGGCTGAAATCGTAAATGTATATCTCCGACTATAAGTTCAAAACATCTGCCATCATGGGCAATTCTTCCGGCCCGTTCCAGAGATTGAGGCGTACTGCTCAGTGTCAGCCACTGGATGGGGTAGCGCCTGCGGAAGAGCCATTTCCACCCGGCAATACTCTTCAGGCTTGGTCGCTTGGGTTTTCGATCAAGGGTCCAGCGGGGCACATTGGCCACCCCTTTTTCGGCAATTCGCATGGGTGGTTTGTCAAGACTCTTGCGGAGATAGACATTGATTCCTGCCCTGTGCAGGTAGAGGGCCACTTCTCTGTATACCGCGACTTGCTGCTTGACCATTTCCAGACTGAGCTTTTCATCAACCGGGAAATAACCCTGGCTTTGCCGGGCGACTCGCTGTTGGTATATGGTTGAAGGGCTTGGGATCAAAAATTCGAAGATATATCTGTTCCGCCAATCGGTTTGCAGAAAATTTTTCTTTAGGAGGCGGAATTTTTATTCTGTTGTAATTCAAGCTCTAAGGGAATCTGCTGTCCAGCCATTCTTTATCGAAAACCGATAAGGCCTCTTTATAGCCGCGAAAAGGCAGGCCGAGGTGAACTTCACGAGGACGGTAGATAAGGGATTGATCCTTCCACCAGCCTTTTTGGGTCAGGTCGAGATATCCCTCATTTGGCCATCCACGTATCTGTTCGATATAGTATGATTTTCCGGCTCCAGGAGGTCCGGTGACGACGAGTTTCAGAAACTCCAATCCTATAGGCAGTTCAATGCCCCGAATATTTTGCAGTTCTTTGATTGGTTCGAGGATTTTTTTGAGAGGATCGGCCATTTTGGAAGGCTGTTTACAAAAAGACGATAGTCTTGTGGCATGGTAAATGCATTAGTTATACTGAACTTGTTTACTGCCCGTTTTGAGATCTTGAAGAAGAAATCAGCCGTTGAATAATATACACTTGAGATAATTGAAAAGAAACATGGTAAATTAAAAGCAATAAAAATATTTGGAGGGGAGCCTTCGCTAAAGAAGGTTCATGTCTTGCATTACCAGCGGATTATGTTTTCTTGATGTTTTTGCAGAGGTTGGGGTGTTAATGCGCTATGATTTTGTCGAGGAGGAGATATTATGGAGATAATTATCGGATCAGTTCCACCTTTAAAACAACAGAGTCAAAGACCGCCACAGGGGAATAATGTCGCGATTGCCGGTCAATTGCTGCATGTACGGCCACCGAGAAAAGGTATTGCCGGACCATCGGGGATGGAGCGACGCAATAAAGCGGTAAATGATCCTCGGACGGGAAGGGTGCTGACTATTATGGTCCCCGATGCCAGCCAGCTTCCGCCTGATCTTGAGACGGCTCAAATATGATGTTTCTATTCGTTTTATTCGTCGATAAGGTTTCAAGATATGACAAGTTCGTAAAAACCCCGATCTTCGATGGTTAAGTAAAAAGCTCATATTGAGGCGTGTGAATCCCTATTATTTCGTACTAGAGTACGTCGTAATAATAGGGAATTTGCAATAACGAAGGAGATGAGAGTTTTTACGATCACCAATATTGAAGGGCTTTAAAAGATATTGAGAGAGTTGGAACATCTCATCCCGACAGCCAAACTCAATAATATATATTCTTGGAGTCTATTGCTTAGCAGCAAAATAGTATTTTTACAGTCGGCATGTCGGGATAAGAACCTTTACGAAATTCTTTCCTCAAAAAGCGAGGCAAGAATTTCTAAGGTTCTAAAAAGCGTTCATAGTCCAAATACCACAGGGACATGTGTCGGCGCAGAAACCGCAGGCGATACATTTTTTATCGTCGGAAATATACTCATAGCTGTTCTCCAAACCAAATTGATAACCGCTCTTTGAACCAAATTCCAGTTCTCTGCGGCTGATGGCCCCGGTAGGGCAGATCGTTTCACAGAGGTGACAGTCCCGGCAGGAAGCACAGGAGAGGCATCGATTGGCCTGATCCGTTTCAGTATCACCTATTTCCATGGGAATATAATGGGTTATGGTCAGAGCCTTCTGGGGGATGACTTGGTTTGGCGAAAGGCTTCCAGTCAACTCCTCTGCATTCGGCGATGATATATTCTGCCGCAGTTTTGCCGGCACCCAGCGCGTGGGTGGCAAGACCGGGCCTTTCCACATCACCCACTGCGAGAACCTGTGCATCCGAGGTGCGATGGGCCTTGTCGGTGGTGACCCAGGCCGCTCCCCCAACGGTTATAGTTTCGACTGTTTTCGGCAAAAAGGAGAGGGCAGGCATATCGCCGATGGAAATAATGACCGTCTGGGCCGGAATCAGCTCGTTTTCATTGGTCACTAACCCGCTATCGGTAACTTTTTTAGTTATAACCGGCCATTTGAACTGGGCACCAAGTGCTTCGGCGGCTTCTTTTTCCTTGCCAAAAGCGAGCGGTTTCTGAATATCGACAAGGGTAACATTTTCAGCGCCGAGGCGGTATGCTTCACAGGCAACGTCACAACCGACGTTGCCGGCACCGATAACCACCACCTCTTTGCCAACCGGCATTGGCGAGTCACTTTTGGCCTTTTTGAGAAAATCGAGAGCGGTCAATACCTTTTCACTGCCGGGAAAGGTGAGTTTTCGTGGAACGTGGGTTCCGACAGCCACCACAACATAGTCGAAACTCTTTTTGTAGTGCTGGCGAATTTTTCCTTGGTCATCTCAACACTCAGGTTGATTTGAATGTTGGGCATCTCGATAAATCGTTTTATTTCCTGGTCCCAGATGGCCTGGGAAAGGCGTTCCCAGGGAATTACCTGGGCGAGCTTGCCACCTATTTTGTCGTCCTGTTCAAAGATATGGGCTTCAATTCCGGCCAGAGCCAGTTGCCAGGCAACATTCATTCCGGCAGGGCCACCACCAATGACAGCCACTTTTTTTCCAAGAGATTCAGCAACGGCAGGTGCCGCAACATTGTTAACCGATCTGCCAAGGACCTGGACATCGATAGAATCGTCCACTCCTTGCCGGGAGCAGTTTTCCATACAGAGATTTGGGCAGACAGCGCCACAGACCGAGGCCGGCAAAGGGGTATAACGAAGAAGCATTTCATAGGCTTCATCAATCTGACCTTCGCGGATAAGCCGTAGACGATCAACAGTTGGGATATGTACCGGACAGTAGTAGGTACAGGGGGCTGCCGATTCACAGTTGGCCCAGTATGGTTTTTTTCGGCGGAGGTCGCCTGTGACAATGGTGTCGATAACACTGCGGTCAAGGCCCGGTGCCAGGTCTCTTAAGCGGATCGCCACCAAAGGCCTTGTTCCAGTGTTCGTTTCTGAATTCGGCCATTGGCATGGGGCCGGCAAACATCAGCGCTCTTTCCTGGGGGGTGATCGGCAACAGTATGCTCCATTCTTCCCGTTTTGTCAGGGTCTCCAGGAGATCAGGTTGACGGATTTTGGTCAGGTAGTCACCAATATTTGCCATGAAGCCATTGCCACTGTTCATCGTCTGGAAGGGTTAGTTTGGCGTTTGTTTTGGAAAAGGAATTATCGATCTTGCCACGGAAATAGATAGTACCGCCAACCATCCCGACACAGGGGCGGTAACCAAGAACATTGTTCGGGTTTTTAGGATTGATGCCGCAGACAACAGCAATACCGCCGCAATTGAACTCGGCAAAGGAGTCACCCGTGGAACCAAGAACCCAGAGTTCCGGTCGTTCGTATTCCGGGTTCCATTTGGTCATGGTCAAACCACGGGCACCGATGGAACCGCCGATGAATACTTTACCGTTGGCCATGGCATTGCAAACACCATTGGTTGCATCACCGAGAACAGCAATTTCAGCGCCGATGTTAAGATATCCGACGTCGTCGGAACTCGAACCTTCACATATGATTGTTGTTCCTGGCATCCCCATGCATCCGAGCCGCTGGCCGGAAGGACCTTTGACGGTAATTTTCAGCCCTTCTTCCCGCTGGAGCCGGATGCCGATATTGTGCTGGCCAAAAGATTCAAGGGTAAGGTCGACCGACGAAGCTGCAGCATGTCGCACCATTTTCTCGAATTCCATTGAGCCGATGCGCTCACCTTTTTCATTGAGACCTTTTACAACCGTTGTAGCCACTGGAAACTCCTTATTACATGGGTTTGGAAAGATCGCTCTGTCATCCGGGCACCACCTTGTATTCTATTCTTCTTGTTGTCTGGTACATCTAACAGACATATCTGATCTGCAGTCTGTCTGCAGCAGCTTTGTCGGCAATACCGATGGCATCGGACATGCCGATCGGCAAACTCTGGGATCTCCCCAGCGGCGCCATTATCTTTTTGACCTCAGTGTTAATGGACATAAAAACGTCGGCAACCCGTTCGGCAACTTTGTCGGGATCAAGCCGGCGATACAGTTTTGCGTTCTGGCTGGTGATTCCTTTTGGGCAAATGCCGAGATTGCAGACGTTGCAGCGATTTTTTTCGTTGCCTAAGACAACCTGCAGCGGCCTGCATAATGTATTTGCCGATATGAACGCCGGAAGCACCAAGCATGACCATCGCCATGCCGTTTTGGGCAACGTTGCCGTTTTTGCCAATACCACCAGCCGCGAAGATGGGAATTTCATTCTGCTTACCCTGAGCAGCAAGATCCAGATAACAATCCCGAACACAGGAAGCAATAGGATGGCCGGTAGCATCCATGGAGACGTTATAGGCAGCACCTGTACCGCCATCAATACCATCGATCATCAGACCACCGGCATAAGGATTGCGAACCAGATTGTTCAATACTGATTTGGCGGATGTTGAAGCAGAAATCTTCGGATAAATCGGAACCTTATGCTGAAAAGCAGTGGAAAGGGTCTGGATCATCTTCATGACGCTTTCCTCGATGGAGTATAAAGTCTGGTGCACCGGAGGTGACGGCAGATCAACCCCTTCCGGAACTCCACGCAGACGGGCAATGAGTTTAGAAACTTTATACCACATGAGCAGGCCGCCATCGCCTGGTTTTGCACCCTGACCGTATTTGATCTCAATTGCGGCGGGGTCGCATTGCATTTCTGGAATGGCCCGAATGATTTCATCCCAGCCGAAATAGCCGGAGGCGATCTGTAGGATTATGTATTTCAGGTAAGGACTTTTGAGGACCCAGGGAGGACAGCCGCCTTCCCCGGTGCACATGACAACAGGAATTCCAAGAACTTCATTACAGTAGGCAACTCCCTGCAGCAGGCCAAGCCACATGTTTGGCGAAAGGGCACCAAAAGACATGGAACCGATAATAAAAGGGAACATCTCGCGGGATGGTGGAATCCATCCTCCGTTCAAAGTACGCTCAAGAAAATCTTCAGGAGAGAGTATCCGGCCAAGCGTTGTGGTGGCTGTGAATTCATGTCTGCCGGCATCGAGTGCCGGATCGGTGAGCATGGAGATCCGGTTAAACATGATCCGGTCAAGAAGGGTCGGCCCTGTGGTATTTCTGCGGCCGCCACGCTTTCATCGGTTCACCTTTCAGGTTTTCAAAGAACAAAGTGCGGTTTTCATTGGTGCCGGGGACGGGTGTTATCGCTTCATTGGGGCAAACCATGGAACACATGCCGCAGCCGATACAGAGTTTGGCCGGATCGGTCTCCTGACGGATACCGGTAAAGGTCCTGTAATCGTTGCCCCGTTTTTTATTAAAGACATCGAGTTTGGGAACTCTCTGCCGCATATGTGCCAGCCGGATGGCCCCTTTCGGGCAAACCGCTGTGCATTGGCCACAAAGGGTACACCTGTCTTCCCGGTGCTCAATAATCCAGGGCAGATCTGTAGGGGTTAGGCTGCTAGGGGTAATGGAAACGGATCGTACTGAGACCATATTTCTAATTCCTTTCTATGTGGGGGAATAATAACTGTATGTTCACGCATCGGTTGAAAATCGAGGGATGGATCTCGATCCGGAATCATCGCATCGACACCGCATATCTCGGAGGCAATAGCCCATGCTCCCTTTGCGACCACCAACTGTTGCCGGTCGAAGTTTTTTCTGATCCATAACCAGCAGGCAGGTCTCATCGGGTAGAGTCCCTATAACAGCGTTGGGACCGTCGATGATAAGTCGTTTACAGGCCAGACGCAAGCCCGGATAGAAATTCTCCCTGGGGATGTTTCGCCAGTTCAGCATTGTTAAGTGGCGTGATGATATGCTTGTAGGCCTGCAGGGGAAGTTTTAATTTTTTCAAGGTATAGTGGAGGATGTGGGTGAAGACCTCACTGTCACTTTGATACCCCGTGTAGCCAGGAATCTTTTTGCCGATCAACCAATCACGAATGGGGACAAAGGCGGTATTTTCACCATTGGTCATGGTCGAGATACCCTGAATAAAGAAGGGATGGCAGGCATAAAGATTAATACCGTAGTTGGTGTTCTGTCGTCCCTGAGCCATGCAGACACGGGATTTGATCTGACCATCGTGGAGACAGAGGGCGTCACCAATCTGCAATGGCCAGCCCACTTCTTTTATCATGGCAACATCCGGGTAAAACGAGAAGATGGTAACGTTGTCTTCTTCTTTGCCAAGTTTTCTGAGGGCCAGTCGGGTACGAAGCAACTCTGCCTCTCTTACTTCGTCACTTTGATCCCGGAAGGCAACCGGCATTCTGTACGCCCGAAGGAAATAGCGATGGCGGTCATCAGCTTCAATCAGTTCGGGTTTCATGGCAAAACGGTGGTCATATTTCAGTTCGTAACCACGTTTTTCCATATATTCGGTAAGCCTCTTCCATGCCCTTTCCGTGTGGGCGATTCCGGAAAGGATGGGAAATCTGGGATTATATTTAAAATCTTCAAACTCCATACCGCGGAGTAACAGACCAAGGCCGGATCCATCATATCCTTCCTTCATCGCCTCCATTGCGGTGAGAACCTCGTATGGAGAAAATGGTTCATCCGCTGTTTTCAGGGCTAAACGACACATGTTGCTCTCCTGATGCTTGTGTAAAATAATTGATGACAAAGGTAAACGTCTATCAAACGTCTATCGGATGCAGATCTGTTGGGGGATTCCTGCTGGATAAACAAAGACAAAAACGTATGACTAAGACGATTTTATTTATCTAGTTATGACAAAAAAGTCAAGATTATTGCATGGAAGCTCAAGGTATGTTGGTGTTGAGTCAAGTTGAGGACGGTTATCTTCTTGATAGAAAGATGAGACTGTTAGATAGCATTGAAGCGTCACCTTTATAAAATTAGTCTGACAGGATGTCAGCTAGAGAGAAGATGTGCTGAATAATACAATAAGGTAAAAAGCGAGACACTTGACGCTGCAACTCCTCAGTAATAGCTGCAGAGCTGCTAGCAACATAAAAAAGGCAGGAAGAGAGTGACGATTATTTGAGAATATTTTCAATCTTTCCGAGGTTTTTTACCTGGTCAACCTGTTGTTTGACCTCTGCGGCTTCTTTTACTCCCGGGATATCGTTTATGATTTCCTTGCCGCTTTCTTCAACATCTCGCAATCCATTTTTGAACGAAGTAATCGCTTTGCCGAGTCCTGCTCCAATTTCGGGAAGTTTCTTCCCACCAAATACCAGAAATGCAATACCTAATATAACTATAAGTTCAGGGGTTCCAAGACCAAACATTTTTGAATTTCTCCTCTTGCTAAAATAACTCTAAAGGGATCTAATAAGTACCTTCGAGACAGTATTGTTTTCAGTACCTCTTTGAATTGGTACTATCAGGCCTTGTCATCATTGTCTTTTTCGTCTTCGTCGATTTTCTCCGGATCATTTTCTTTTTTGGTGGCTTCTTTGAAATTTTTAATTCCTTTTCCTATGCCAGAACCAATTTCCGGTAGCTTGCCAGCCCCAAAGATAATTACTATTATTACCAGAATAACAATAAGTTCCGGCATTCCAAGTCCAAACATAATTTACCTCATCCAAAATACTGTGAATAAACAGGAGCTTCTTTTGTTGAAGGCTCCGTGGGAATATCTTTATGCAAATGACATTAGAGTAGTCTTCTGCACTTGTCAAGGTTCGCATCGGTCTGGTGACAGGACTTTCTCGCCTGTAGGCATCAGCAATGCTATGGATGCAGTGCATTTTTTGAAACAAATTCCTGAATTTTTTTCATATCGGCATCCATGAGTTCGCAACGGGTAGGTTTGTCGGTGATACCGATAAGACAATCCGGAAGATCGGGTGGAGTGCCTATGGCTTCTTCCACCACTGTACCAAATTTGGCAGGATGGGCAGTGGCTAAACAAACCATTGGCACTCCAACTGTTTTGTACTGTTGAGCCGCCTTTACGCCTATAGCGGTATGTGGATCGAGAACATAGTCATGTTCTGTGTAAAAGGATGTAATTGTTTCCGAAACATGCTGTTTCAGATATTGATGCTGCAACAAAATCACGGCGAATCTGGTCCTGGCAGCTGGAAAGATCGATTTTGCCGTTCTGGGCAAATTCTTCCATCAGTTCTTTTGTCCGGGCTGCATCACTGTCCATCAAGATAATAAAGATATCTCTCAAAATTAGAGGCAGCCTGGATATCCATGGAAGGGCTGGATGTTATTTTTACTTCACCCAGCGAATAATCACCGTTATTGACAAATCGAGTCAGGATGTCATTTTCGTTGGTTGCCAGCACCAGCTGTCGGATGGTTCCAGCGGGAAGCATTTTTTTGGCAATAAATCCGGCGAAAATATCACCAAAATTACCGGTTGGGATGGCAAAATCAACGGATGAATCTTTTTCGTGCATTGCCACATGCAGGCAACTGTGGACATAATAGACAACCTGGGCGAGGACTCGGGCCCAGTTGATGGAATTAATTGCACCGAGATTAAAGGTGTTTTTGAACTCAATATCACTGAATATCTTCTTGATAATTGTCTGGCCGTCGTCAAAAGAGCCATGGATAGCGATATTGAAGACATTGCTCATCCAGTACCGTGGTCATCTGTTTTTCCTGAATCTCGCTTACCCGTTGGTGTGGATGGAGGATGAAAATATTGATTCTCTCCTTGCCCCGTACTCCATATATGGCAGCAGAACCGGTATCCCCGGAAGTCGCTCCGAGGATATTGAGAACCGATTGGTTTTTCGCCAGCAAATACTCGAAAAGGTTACCGAGAAACTGCAGAGCCACATCCTTGAAAGCAAGTGTCGGGCCATGGAACAGCTCAAGAATGTGCAGTCCTCCTTTGTGAACCAGCGGGGTGACGGCTTCAGCAGTAAAGGTTGAGTAGGAACGGTTAATGATATCTTTTAAGTCACTGCTGGGAATATCATCGACAAACCTCGACATAACCTCGAAGGCCAGTTCCGGATAGCTTAGTTTTTGCCAGGAATTGAAGGTTTCACTGCCGATTCGGGGTATGGTGCGGGGGAGAAGCAGTCCTCCATCCTCGGCAAGACCCATCATGACAGCCTCAGTAAAGGGGATGGGGGTGATTCCTCCCCTGGTGCTTAAATATTGCATAATCCTAGTTATTTTCTCATTGTAGTTCAACAGATGTTTGACGGCGAGCTTCAATCTTTAGGCGAGGATTCAATCTCAACACGTTTGCCTTCAGACCAGAGTCCCTCCAGATCGTAAAATTTCCGCTGTTCATGGTAAAAAATATGGACCACAACATCATCAAAATCAAGGAGAACCCACATCCCCTCCCGGAGACCTTCAGCACTGGATGTCTTTATCCGCTTTGATCGGAATTTGGCTTCGATCGTTTCGGCCAGGGCCTGACATGTCGGGTTGATCTGCCGTTCATGATTAAAAAATAATCAGTGAAGGTGGTCAGGCCACGTACATCCAGAATAACCAAGCTCTTCCGCTTTTGTGTCAAGTGCGGCCTGGGCACAAATCTGTGCCAATTCATGACCGGTCTTTTCCTGATACTCTTTCTTTAATTTGTTTCATAATTATTTGTTCCCTTTTCATTCAGGGCTGTCAATTTTTTTGTTCTTTTTGTTTCGATTTCCTTGGAGGAAACTCAAAACTTACTTTACCATTTTTTGCAAGAACCAGATAGGCATCAAATGGTCTCCTTTTTTTGGAGATGAAACCTTCAATCAATTCGGTTCTTCCTTTTGCACAGGAGCTGTGTGATGTTTTCTTCAGTGATCTCCTTCGAGAGGATTATTCTGCTGATCTTTAGACCTTTTTCATCTCCGTCGAGAGCAGATTCAGACATGAAGGCCATCGGTGCGCCAAATACTTTGGTTCCGTCAACCGGCGATATGCCGAGAGAGTGGCCCTGTTTTATGGCATCAATATCGAGATCAGCATTTGAATCTGCAAACATAAACTCTATTTTATTGTCAGTGAGTCGGACCGATGCCGTAAAAGGTTTACCTTTTTTCGATCTGAAATCACTGAAATGGGCCAATGGTTTCCCCCTTGAGCAGGGCAACGACCTCATCCTCGGTCAACATTCGACCTCCGAGGATTTTGCGAATACTAATTTTTTGGTCTTCTGACATATAAGCAGTGGGGGAACTAAAGATGCGGATATTGTTGACCGGGCTGAAGGGCGCCTCCTGCCGAACCTCTTCGCTTTCGAAATTTTTGACCTGATCGATGATGTGCGTGGTCATCGACCTGATTTCATCCATGAATTTTTCACGGGTAAATTCACCTTTGAGGATCTGGTTGAGTTTGAATTCCCACTCGCCGGTCATCTCGGGCGAGGCCAGAACTTCTATTTTCATCGCTTCCAGCAGAGCCAGCAGTTCAAAGGCCTTGCCGGTGGGCGTAAGATCCTTTCCTTCCCGAACAACGTATTTTTCCTTGATAAGCTTTTCAATAATGGCCGCTCTGGTAGCGGGAGTACCGAGACCTCGTTCCTTCATTGCATCGGCGAGATCATCATCTTCGACTAATTTATCCGAATTCTCCATGGCTGAGAGTAAAGTCGCCTCGTTGAATCGCGCCGGTGGTTTGGTGTCCTGGTCGTTCTCTTTCAATATTACGGCAGGATATCAGCAGCATTTTGAGGTACCGGGGCAATGATTTTGTCCTGGCCGTCACCGCCGGTGGTTCCGTAAATTGCTTTCCAGCCAGCTTCCAGTAAAATTTTCCCTTCGGTGAGAAAGGTCTCTTGCTGGACATGAGAATATCGTTTGGTGTTCTGAAATTCTGCCGGTGGAAAAAATACCGCCAGAAATCGTTGCACCACCATCTGGTATATTTTAAATTCAGGTTCCGACAAGTTGGCAGGCAGCAGAATGGTCGGAATGATGGCATGGTGGTCGGAGATTTTAGCGTTATTGAAAATACGCTTATTGGGATGAATGTAATTTTTGTCCAGTGCTTCTTTGGCAAATTTGCCAAACTGCCAATCTGATTGACTCTTGAGGGTGTTTTTAACAGTGGCGATATAGTCTTCAGGAAGATGTTTGCTGTCGGTTCGGGGATAGGTCAATACTTTATGTCGTTCATAAAGGGCCTGGGCTATTCCCAGGGTGTTTTTTGCCGAAAAGCCAAATCGTGAGTTGGCTTCCCTTTGCAGTGATGTCAGATCATAGAGCTGGGGAGAACTCTGAGTGGTTTTTTTGCTCTCTTCTTTTATGCTGGCCGGTTGACCGGTGCATTTTGCAATGATAGCATCAGCGTCTTCGATTTTCCAGATTCGATCCGCTCTTTTATATGGATCTTGAGGGTCTTTAACAAAAGAAACGTCTATCCATTTTCCTTCATATGATTCGATTATCAAAGGTAAAGTGGGCAAGCAGGTTCCAGTAAGGGCGGGAAATGAATTCGTGACGGGCACGTTCACGTTTGACCAGCAGAGAAAGGGTTGGCGTCTGCACTCTGCCGCAGGGGGTAAGAAAAAAACCGCCTCGCCGGGAATTGATATCCGGTCAGAGCTCTTGTCGCATTGATGCCTATCAGCCAGTCAGATTCCGATCGACAGAGCGCAGTGTCCTCAAGAGGAAGCAACTCTTCGTTTTCCCGCAATGAAGCAAATGCTTTTTTGATTGCGTCTGCCGTCATCGACTGCAACCATAACCGTTTAAATGATTTTTTGGCGACGGAATTGTTCCAGACATACTTGACAATGTATTTGAAAATCAACTCACCCTCGCGGCCGGCATCACAGGCGTTGATGATTTCAGTGATATCTTTGCGACGGATCAGTTTTTGCAGGGCATTCAGCTGTCCTTTTGTTCCATCAAGGCCTTTGAGGGGGAAAGTATCGGGCAGGATGGGTAAGTTGTCCATATTCCATTTCTGATATGCCGGATCGATTTCCTCAGGATAGCATATGGAAACAAGGTGGCCGATGGCGTAGGAGACAACATATCGATCCCCTTCATAATGGGTTTTTTCTTTTTTGAATTTGCCCGGCAGCACCTTGGCTATATCTGCAGCAACACTTGGCTTTTCTGCAATTATTAGAGTTTTGTCTGTCATGAAATCGAATTTTTTTTTGTGTGACATTACAAAAGAATAT
Organism: uncultured delta proteobacterium; assembly: GCA_963806525.1. Taxonomy (GTDB): domain Bacteria; phylum Desulfobacterota; class Desulfobulbia; order Desulfobulbales; family Desulfocapsaceae; genus Desulforhopalus_A. The sequence goes on along the minus strand of CAWDYJ010000026.1, from coordinate 265,603 downwards.
AGATGATGCTGACCTGAGATACTGTAAACAGTGCAACATTGGAAGGTACTCGGAGCAGTCGTTTAAATAAAGGTACAACCGTTGTTTGTCAAATAGAATTTTTTTTATTTTCAGGTGCGATAGCAATTTAAGGAAGTATGTGACGAACGAATTGAGATGAGGTTTTGATTAAGGTAATTGAATTGGATTAACATAATAAAAAAGAATTTTTCATATTCAGATAATACTCAGTAATTCAATCGGTATCATGATCAATGAATCGAAAATCAATTATGTCAGATCGGAGCAAATAGTTCACGATTAACAGGTGATCAATCGGAAGGTGGTAAGAATAATCTAAGTTGCCATGATTCTGAGCTTAGTTGAACACCAATGGTGCCTTTCGACTTGACATTATCTGAAATTAATGTTTATTTCGCACGACGGGTAATCTTTTTTTAGCTTTCTTCGGGATCTGTTTTTGCTAAAGGTTTAATCGCGGTTTACGTTCCGATTTGTTAGAACAAGGCATGGGTTGTTTGGCTATACCTCCTATTGCTTTAATGGGCAGGAGGGTTTTTTGGAAGTGGGCTTTGCCCGCTTTTTTTTATGTCCGCACATTGGTCGTTGCAGTTGTCGGTTTTGTTAAGGGTATGCCTTTTGGGACTGTGTGTTGGGAGCGGTAGAGGTTGAAGTAATGAGTGAATTAATTATTGATAAGGTGCAGGGGTTCCTGCAAAGCCTGTTACCCACCATGGAACTTGAACTTTTTGATGTTCAATTTCGCCGGGAAGGGCATGGCTGGGTTCTGCGTGTTTTTATCGAATCGGAAACGGGTGTGACACTGGATCACTGCAGTGATGTCAGTCGTGAACTGGGGCGCTATCTTGATGTGGAAGATCTTATTGATCATGCATACAATTTAGAAGTGTCCTCACCTGGTCTTGAAAGACCGCTCAGATCAATTGATGACTTCCGTCGTTATTGTGGAAAGAAAGCCAGGGTCAAAGTACATCATGCTATTGATGGCGAGAAGGTGTTTGAGGGTGTTATTGAGGAAGTTGTGGATGATCAGATTCACCTGAAGCTGGATGATGGACGTTCGATGCAGTTTTCTTTTGAGATGATAAATAAGGCCAGGCTGGCAATCTAAGCAGAACGGGTCGATATGTTTTTGAACAATGCAATGTTCTCCGCATGTCGGAGCTGAAAGTCATAATGACGGGGTAAGAGAATGCTATCAGATTTGAAACGCATAATCGACCAGATCAGCAGAGATCGAGGTTTTGATAAAACATTACTGATAGAGGCCATTGAAGAGGCGGTTCAGTCTGCTGCCAGGAAAAAATTCGGTAGCCGTCGAGAGATGGAAGTTCGCTATAACGAGGAATTTGGCGAAGTAGAGGTGTTTCAGTTCAGAATTGTTGTTGAAGAGGCCGAGGACGAACAGACGGAAATATCTTTTGACCAGGCGAAGAAACTCGATCCGGAAGTACAGCTTGGTGATGAGCTTGGTGAAAAGATGCTGGATATCTCTGATCTGGGCAGGATAGCAGCGCAATCCGCCAAGCAGGTAATCATTCATAGAATGAAGGATGCTGAACGGGAAGTTATTTATGAGATGTTTAAAGATCGCATTGGTGAGGTGGTCAGCGGGATAGTGCAGCGTTTTGAACGGGGCAATATGATAGTCAACCTTGGACGGACTGATGCGATTCTGCCCAAAGATCAACAGATTCCGAAACGTTCTTTTAAACAGGGTGATCAGGATCAGGGCGTATCTGAAAGAGGTTCGGCAGACCAGCCGGGATTCTCAGCTTATTTTGTCGAGAACCTGTGATGAATTTCTCGGTAAACTGTTCCAGTTGGAAGTTCCGGAAATGGCTGAAGGGATTGTGCGGGTAATGGGTGTCGCCAGGGAGCCTGGTTTTCGAGCCAAAATTGCCGTGAGTTCTTCTGAGGGTGATGTCGATCCTGTAGGGGCCTGTGTCGGTATGAAAGGATCTCGGGTGCAAAATGTTGTGCAGGAATTGCAAGGTGAGCGTATTGATATTGTCACCTGGAGCCCTGACCCTGCCAAGTATGTCTACAATGCTCTGGCTCCTGCTCATGTAAGTATGGTCATGGCCGATGAGGACGCCAATTCACTGCTGGTTGTTGTTCCCAACGATCAACTTTCCCTGGCTATTGGCCGACAGGGTCAGAATGTCCGACTTGCCTCGAAACTTATCGGTTGGCGTATAGATGTCAAAAGTGAGCAGCGCTATAATAACCTGTCGGATGAGGGCTATCAGTCTCTCTTGAAACTGCAGGGGGTGGATGAATCTCTGGCGGATCAGCTGCTGGGGAAAAATATTTTTTCAACTGCGGTACTGGCTCGAAAAAACTGTTGATGATCTCATAGTAATACGGTCGATTGATGAAGATTTTGCAAGTAGACTGATTGAGGAAGCGAAAATAATCCCCTTTGTGGCAAAAGATAATCCGAAGGAGGATAGTGCTGAGATCAATTGAAACTGCCAGCGAATCCGCGTGCAGTTGCGGAGGCTGGCAAGATGACGATGTCCCTGAGAACGATGTCGCGAAGGTGAAGGGGTAAATAGAGACGGAAGTCGTTGATAAGCTCTGACGAATGACAGCACCGTTACGAACCTGTTGCTCATGCGGTACGAAAAAACCGAAACACTCGCTACAGCGTTTTGTCTGGAAAAATGAAAAGGTGGAGCCCGATCCAAGGCAAATACAGCCGGGAAGGGGAGCCTATTGTTGCAAGGATGAACACTGTCTTCGGCTCTTGTTTGACAAGAAAAAAAAGTGGAAAAGATTGTTTCGTCTTTGAACAAAGAGATTTAAAATGATTCATCAATGTTGGGTGGATGCGGTCACTTTTGGAATTGATGAATGAAATGACTGTTGCGATGCAATACGGGAGTAAAGGATGAGCAAAATCAGGGTGTATGAGTTGGCCAAGGAGGCCGGCATGAGCAGTAAAGCGTTGACGGATAAACTGATTGAACTCGGCTTTGACATCAAAGGCCATAGTTCATCTGTTGACGACGAAACAGCTGAAACGATCCGGAATACTATTCTGAAATCAGCAAATACTGAGCTTGTTGAAAAGCGTATTGATAGCGATAAAGATGGGCCAACCGTGATACGGCGCAGAGCAACGGTAATAAGACGCAGGGCCAAGGTCATTGAGGATACTCCTGAAGTTACGAAATCGGCTAGCAGATCGACTAGTGGCCGAAAAGGCTGAAGAAACGGATCAGAAGATATCGCTCAATCGCCTGCAGCAGAACAACCGGCCAAAGAGATTTCCGTGCCAAAATTGATCCAGTTACTGAAGCACACAGCTGTTACTCCCGAAACTGCATCCTGTCAAGTCAAATAAACCAAAGAAGAACCAAAGGCTGTTGCTGAGAGTGAGCAGGAAACCGCTCCTCCCGCGAAAACAGAGGAAAAGAAGAACAGGCTGATGACGACAACGAGTCACTCCAGATGACGAGCAAGATGCTGCCCCTGACCAAGAAGTGTCCGACAGCAAAGGAAGAAGCTGAATGCACCAGATGCGGCACGCCCGGCTAAAAAAGTAAAACAACCCGCTCCGAGAAAGCGATGGCCAGAGTTGTACGCACCATTGAGCTGCCGAAGGAAGAGGAAAGGCCATCACGTCCGGTAAAGAAAAAAGGTGTCAGACCTGCCCAGCAGAGAACACCTTCCCCCGCACCATCCAGAACAGCCCGTGGCTCCAACTCTCGATGATACTGGAAGAGTCAAGAAAAAAGGCAAAAAAAATGTTCCGGTAAAAGATGAAAAAAAGACTGATGTTCGCCGGGGAGGTAAGAAGGGCCAGAAAAATGTAAAATTCACCCATTTTGCTCCAGGACTATCAGGGAAGAGAAGGTGGACGGCGCGGGAAAAGAAGCAGAAGAGCAGCAAAAGTAGTCTCTCCACCGGCTGAAATGAAGGCCAGCAAAAAACGATTTAAAGTATATGATGCCATCACTGTTGGTGATCTTGCCCAGCGGATGAAAATTAAAGCCAGTGATGTGATTGCCAAACTGATGGGACTTGGAGTGATGGCCACCATCAATCAATCCGTTGATACGGAAACAGCGATACTCATTGCCGCCGATTTTGATTATGAGGTCGAGCAGGGCACTCACCGAAGAGCTGGGGATGCAACTGCTTAATGAGTCCGAGGAAGGTGGGGTACAGAAAGTCCCGGTCGCCGGTTGTTACGGTCATGGGGCATGTTGATCACGGTAAAACCTCAATTCTTGATGCAATTCGTAAAACCGATGTGGCCGAAGGTGAAGCTGGCGGTATCACGCAACATATCGGCGCCTACCATGTACGGTCGGCATCCGGAGATGTTACTTTTGTCGATACTCCAGGTCATGCTGCCTTTACTGAGATGCGTTCCCGTGGTGCGCAGGTTACCGATATTGTCGTTCTTGTTGTTGCCGCCGACGATGGAGTTATGGATCAGACCCGGGAGGCTATCCACCATGCCCAGGCGGCTGAAGTGCCAATTCTTGTCGCGGTGAACAAGATTGATAAGGACAATGCAGATATTGACCGGGTGAAGCGAGAACTCTCAGAACTCAATCTCATGCCTGAGGATTGGGGCGGCGACACTATGTACTGTGAGACGTCAGCCAAGAAAAATGTCGGTATTGATAATCTTCTCGAGTCTATTCAGCTGCATGCAGAGATTCTTGAATTGCAGGCCGACAGCAGCAGAAAGGCCAGAGGCCGGGTTATTGAGGCCCAGTTGCATAAAGGAAGAGGCCCGGTGGCGACGGTTTTGATTCAGGATGGAACCTTGCGACTTGGTGATCATTTTGTGGTCGGACAGTTTAGCGGTAAAGTCAGGTCCATGCTCGATGATAAGGGACGAAAAATCGAAGAGGCCGGACCGGCAATTCCCGTCGAAGTACAGGGGCTGTCGGGTGTGCCAAGCGCAGGCGATGAATTTATCGTCGTAACTGATGAGAAGATGGCAAGAAGTGTCTCCCAGGTACGATCTCTTAAGGCCAGAGAGAGTGAGCTTGGTGTCCATAGCAAGATCTCTCTCGATAAGTTGTTTGAGCAGATGAGTGAAGGTGATGTTCAGGAACTTCGTGTTGTGCTTCGGGCCGATGTGCAGGGTACCTTGGAGGCTTTTGCCAAGGCTGCGGCGGATCTGTCCACCAAAGAAATAAAAGTCAAGATTTTCCATGAGGGTACCGGAACGATGACCGAATCGGATATCCTTCTTGCCTCCGCATCTGATGCGATTATTATAGGTTTCAATGTCAGGGCAAGTGTAAAAGTCAAAGAGTTGGCGATCCAAGGAAAATGTCGATGTTCGTTCTTATGATGTTATCTATCATGCCTTGGATGATATTCGTAAGGCGATGGTCGGTATGCTGGAACCTACTTTTGAGGAAGAAGTCATTGGACTTGCCGAGGTACGTGAAACCTTCAGTGTGCCGAAAATTGGTACCATTGCCGGCTGTTCTGTTGTCGATGGCAAGATTTTACGGACTGCCAAAGTTCGTGTATTGCGAGACGGTGTTGTCATTTACACCGGCAAAATTGAATCTCTGAGGAGATTCAAAGATGATGTGAAAGAAGTGGCGTCCGGTTATGAATGTGGTATCGGCGTCGAAAAATTTAATGATATAAAGGTAGGGGATCAATCTTGAGGCTTTTATTATGAATGAAGTCGCGGCGACCCTCTAATAGAAAAAGGTTATATCGTGTCAATCTGGGATCCAAAACAGACTCTTGACTCCATCGGTATTGGTGGAAAAAATAAGCAAAAACGTTCCTCCCGGGTGGCTGAAGCTATCAGAAATGAACTGTCTATCTCTTTTAATCAGCAAGGTAAAAGATCCCCGGCTTCTAGGGGTAAGTATTTCACGGGTAGAAGTTCCTGATGACCTGAGCCTTGCCCGTATTTTTTTTACTGTTCTTGGCGGAAAAAAAGAAATCAAAGAAGCGGGGATGGCTTGGAGAGTGCGAAGGGATTTATGCGCAGTCATATTGCCAAGACGCTCAATTTGCGTTTTACGCCGGCGCTTTTGTTTCGCTACGATAACGTGTGGAAAAAGTTGCTGAGTTGGACGAAATATTTCAGGAAATTGCCAATGAAAGAAAATCCGACAAGGATGATTCCTGAACAGATAATTCAGGATATTAGAACAACTGACAATGTTGTTCTTTTCACGCATTCACATCCGGACGGAGATGCTTTGGGGTCGCTGTTTGGTTTGGCGGATATTCTTGAAAGCCTTGGCAAAAATGTATTCTGTTGCTTTAGAAGAACCCGTCTCACATCTGTATGCTTTTTTGCCGGATATCGGCAAAGCCCGCACGAGTCTGGAAGATTATCGAACCTTTATCGCCGAAGCCGGTGAGAATCTCATGGGCATCGCTCTTGATTGCGGCGATGATGATCGACTTGGTAAATCCAAACAGGAATTTTTAAAAATCTCCCCATTTGTTGTTATTGATCACCATCAGTCTCATAAGGATTTTGGAACTGCCAGATGGGTCGAAGCTAACTGTTCCTCTACCGGAGAGATGGTGTATGAATTGGCTTTGGCTCTTGATGTGCAGATAAGTTACAAATGTGCCTATAACCTTTATGTGGCTATTTGCACTGATACCGGTTCATTTCGTTACGAATGCACCCGGCCTAGAACCATGCAGATTGCCTCCGAGCTCCTTGAAAAAGGCGTACGTCCAGAGGAAATCTGTAGTCATCTCTATGATAATTTCAGCCGAGAACGATTGAAGCTGATGGAAATGGTGCTTTCGACGATCACGTCTTTTTGAATCCGACCAGATAGCCTTTATGCATGTGTCAGATCAGATGCTGGAAGAAAGTGGCGCAACACTTCAGGATGTAGAAGGATTTATTGATTTTCCGCGATCGCTTCGCTCGGTCAAAGTTGCTGTTTTAATAAAGGAGTCAAGTGATGGTGTCTGTTGCTGTCAGTCTTCGTGCGAAAGGGACAGTGTGATGTGGCAGAAGTTGCCAAGCTGTTTGAGGGTGGTGGACATCGGAATGCTGCTGGATTTCGCTGCCAGGGAAAAACAATAGAGCAAATTCGCCTGGAAATATTAGAGTGCTCTCTCAAGGCTTTGAATGAGGAAAACTGAGTCGCATTCTTCTGATTCGCCGGCTCGATTGCAGGTTATCTATGGCTCCACGAAAATTATTCCCGAGTTTGAAGCTGGTGTATTTCTTGTTGATAAGCCGGTCGATATTACCTCTTTTAGGGTGGTGAGCAGGTTGCGCCGAATTTTGCAAATAAAAAAAGTTGGTCATGCCGGGACCCTTGATCCTTTTGCCACCGGTTTGTTGATTGTTTGTGCAGGCAGGCCCGCCACCAAGCTTATTCACAGTTCATGGAAGGGACAAAGGAATATCTGGCCACTCTTCGGCTTGGAGTCGAAACCGAGACCCAAGATACCGAAGGTGCGGTGACTGATCGCAAGCCGGTTGGTGAGATATCAGACCTTGAAGTGGAAGAATGTCTGCAAAAATTCAGGGGCAGGCAAATGCAGGTACCACCCGCTTATTCCGCACTGAAGCACAAGGGAAAACCGCTGTACTATTATGCCCGTAAAGGAATTAAAATTATCAAAGATCCGCGCGAAGTTGATATAGCAATACTTGAACGTACCGATGGGTGTCAAACGCTCTCTGGAGATGAAGCAGATCTTGGGATCAGGGTTGTGTGTAGTAAAGGCACGTATATCAGGACACTGGCTGCGGATATCGGTGGGAGTCTTGGTTGTGGTGCGCATCTCGTGCAGTTGCGAAGGATCAGAAGTGGTAGTTTCACCGTTGAAAATAGTTTGACCTGGGATGATTTAAGCAGGGATGATGCATTGCAGTCGCTGCATGAATAAGATGATAACTGTGGAACAGGTATGTAAACTATTGCAATAATCACTCGAGTTGGCTATGTGTACAAAGTTTATATGTATCGCTTATGAACGGAGATATTTTGTGAGTAGCATTAGATGATATAGAAGATAGGTCATTTTGGATGTACGCCGTTTTTCTGGTGAAAAATGATCTGTAGAAGGTTTAACTAAAGTATCTAGCAGGATCTGCAGGGTTCGCCACCGATTTCGCAGACCAATTGTTGTAATGATGTAAATAGTCTTTGTTGTAGACTACAGAGTATTGTGAAGTAATGAATTTTAACTATCAGGTATTTATTATACAGTTTCAGGAGGATTGTCGTGGCACAGTCAGCAGTAGTTAAAAATGAAATAATTGAGAAATTTAAGATCCATCCAACCGATACCGGCTCGTCTGAGGTGCAAATTGCTCTTCTTACTGATCGTATTCAGTACCTCACCGAGCATTTTAAAGTACACAAAAAAGATCATCATTCAAGGCAGGGGCTGCTCAAACTCGTCGGCCAGCGACGGAGTCTGCTTGATTATCTGAAGAAGAAAGACGTCAACAAATACAGAACGATGTTGCAGGAACTTGGTCTACGTAAGTAGATTTTGTTGCCGACAGGTTCACTTGTTGACCTGGGCATAGTGCCATCTTTTACCTCAAACAGTCCTGCGTTTAGGAACTGTTTGAGGTTTTTGTTGTTTAAGGAAGTCCGAGAAAATAGAGCATACGGGGCTGGTGGATAATCCAGTCGGATAATTTGGCGCTGCGCCTTTCCCTGATGCTGCACATCTGGAGAAAACATGTTTAATAGAGTAGAAACCGAAATTGGTGGAAAGACTATATCCATCGAAACAGGGAAAATTGCCAAACAGGCATCAGGGTCTGTTGTTGTACGTTCAGGAGACACCATTGTGCTGGTCACCGTGGTCGGTGCAGGAAAAAGTAAGCCTGATGCAGATTTTTTGCCTTTGACGATAGAGTATCAGGAAAAACTGGCCGCAGTCGGGAGAATTCCTGGAAACTATTTCCGTCGTGAAATCGGCAGGCCAAGTGATAATGAAGTACTTACCTGCAGAATCATTGATCGTCCGCTTCGCCCACTTATTTCCAAAGGGTTACTCTGCGGAAACCCAGGTTATTGCGACTGTTCTGTCGGCGGATCAAAACATCCAACCGGATATGCTTGCCCTGACCGGTGCTTCATGTGCCTTGACTATTTCCAATGTACCGTTTGCCGGCCCGGTTGCCGGAGGCCGGATAGGCTATATTGACGGGGAGTATGTACTTAACCCGACAATTGCCGAACTGACCAAATCCTCCATGGATATAATTGTTGCCTGTACCAGAAAAGCCGTGGTTATGGTTGAAGGCAAGGCTGATGAACTGAGTGAGGATGAAGTCCTCTCCGGTATCTTTTATGCTTTTGAGCATCTGCAGCCACTTATTGATCTGCAGGAAGAATTACAGAAATCTGCCGGAAAACCAAAAGCTGCGGTTGAAGCTCCGCAGGTTGATGAAGCGCTTCTTGCTAAAGTACGTGAAGTTGCCGCCGCCGGGAATGGAAAAGGTCTTCAATACTTCTGACAAAATGGAACGAGGCAGATGTCTATGATGCATTGAAAGAAGAGGTCCTTGCTGAGCTTGATCCGGAAGGGGAAAAGAGTGGAGAAATAAAAGATTTACTCTCCTCCTATAAAAAATCTTTCATGCGTGACAAGATCGTCAACAGTGAAATCAGAATCGGTGGACGTAAATTTAACGAAATTCGCTCAATCAGCTGTGAAACAGAATATCTGCCACGGGCGCATGGTTCAGCCTTGTTTACCCGGGGAGAGACCCAGGCACTGGTGACGACTACGCTTGGCAGTGAGCGTGATAAACAGCGGGTGGAGACCCTGCAGGGGGAACAGCTTAACCGCTTCATGCTGCATTACAATTTTCCCCCATACTGTGTAGGGGAAGCACGTTTTTTACGGGGACCATCCCGTCGAGATATTGGTCATGGAACCCTGGCTACCCGGGGACTTGAAGCTGTACTTCCTGCGGAAGAAGATTTCCCGTATTCAATCAGGGTGGTCTCCGAAGTTCTTGAATCCAATGGCTCCTCCTCCATGGCCATCGGTATGTGGCGGAAGTATGGCAATGATGGATGCCGGTGTACCGTTGAAGCGACCAGTATCCGGTATTGCCATGGGACTTGATAAAAGAAGGAGAAAAGGTCGTCATCCTCTCTGATATTCTCGGTGATGAAGATCATCTCGGCGATATGGATTTTAAGGTTGTCGGTACCAGTGACGGTATTACTTCGCTGCAGATGGATATTAAAATTGATGGCGTTGATCGGGCAATCATGGGCAAAGCCCTTGAACAGGCCAAAGATGGGACGTGTCCATATCCTTGATGAAATGATGAAAGGTATCACTAAATCCCGTGATCATGTTGCTGATCATGCTCCAAAATACATGGTGCACAAAATCAGCCCCGATAAGATTCGTGATATTATTGGCCCTGGAGGTAAGATCATTAAGGAACTGTCAGCTGAATTTGATGCTAAAATTGAAGTTGATGATTCCGGGCTTATAAAAATGTTTGCTTTGAGCGGTGATCTTGCCGATGCTCTTGTTGGCAAAGTTAAAGCAATTACCGCCGAGGCTGTAGTTGGTGCCGTTTATAAGGGGACGGTAAAAACTATTAAGGACTTTGGCGCTTTTGTCGAGATTCTTCCTGGTACTGATGGACTGGTGCATATTTCTGAGCTGGATACTAAACGGGTTGCCAAAGTTACCGATGTGGTGAAAGAAGGCGATGTCATTGAGGTCAAAGTACTTGACGTGGATAATCGCGGCAGGATCCGCCTGAGCCGTAAGGCCTTGATGGAGGAGTAGTACATCACCTGACTATTCAGTTATTTATAAGCCGACATTCTCCACAGAACGTCGGCTTTTTTTTGTCGACTAACAAACTGAGATGCCAAGTGCAACAGAGTAGTGGTATGAACGAAAAAGTAGTGAAAATTTGCTGGCTGAGCCCAGAAAATGAATCGTGATCTGCACCTGCCAAGTTATGAAACCGCCGGTGCAGCAGGTATGGACGTGGAGGCAGGAGTCTGTGACAGTCTTGTGATACAACCTGGTGAGAGAGTTCTCGTTCCAACTGGGTTTAGTGTCGCATTGCCAGAAGGATACGAATTGCAGGTGCGCCCCCGCAGCGGTCTGGCTGTGAAATATGGAGTGACCGTTCTCAACAGCCCCGGAACAATAGATGCCGATTATCGTGGGGAAGTCAAGATTGCCTTAATCAATCTTAGGCCAAAGTCCCTATACCATAAATAGAGGCGATCGTATTGCCCAACTGGTTCTGGCACCGGTTGTGCGGGCAACTTTCACAGATGTGCCAACTCTTGATACGACACGAACGGGATACCGGTGGCTTTGGACATACCGGGGTTTGAGGAAAATGCGTTTTTCAGTACTTGGCAGTGGCAGCCGGGGCAACTCCGTCTATATTGAAAGTGGTAAAACTGGTATTCTGATTGATGCCGGATTTTCCGGAAAAGAAATTGAAACACGTTTGAAGTCGATTGGACGGGATCTGTCACATGTGCATGCTCTGTGCATCACCCATGAGCATAATGATCATATCTGTGGTGCCGGAGTCATTTCCAGGCGGTGCAAAATTCCCACCTATATTAATTGCGGTACTTTTGCCGCCGGAGAAAAAAGAATTGGTAAACTTCTGTGCTCATCGGGAATTTGAGACCGGAGATATCTCTGGAGATTGGCGATCTGCAGGTTCGTTCCTTTCAGGATCTCCCATGATACAGCCGATCCGGTAGGGTATGTGGTGAGTGATGGGAAGAATAGTATTGGCTATTGTACTGATACCGGTAAGGTTTCCCATCTGATAGGGAGAAGGCTTGCGGCATGCAATGGTCTCATCCTGGAGTTCAACCACAATCTGCAGATGTTGAAAAACGGTCCCTATCCGTTGCCTTTGCAGCAACGGGTGCGTTCCAGCCGGGGCCATCTCTGCAATGAGGATGCCGCCGCACTCCTTGCCGGGCTTATTGGTGATCACCTTCGTACAGTGGTTCTCGCACATCTGAGTGAAACGAATAACACTCCCGAGCTTGCCCGGGAAGCTGCCCTTGTTTCCGTGCAGGAGTGGGGAGAGACTTCACTGAGTATCGCCTCCCAGGATAAAGCCACACCCTTCGAGGAACTGTAATACCTCCGGTATTATCTGCTCACAGGAATGTTGCCAAACCTGTTCAGGCTGTTTGGCAAACATTATGCTTTAGGCAGGAGGATTCTTTTTTCTTTGGCTCTTTTGGGATTGGATTTGTAGAGAATAATTGTTTTGCCTATTAATTGAACCAGAGAGCTTTCCGTCTGTTCGGCAATCGCCTTTGCCGAGCTGTGTTTTTCCAGCCCGCAATTGCTGCCAATTTTCACTTTGATAAGTTCATGGTTCTTGAGTTCGGTTTTGATAGTCTCCAGGACACCGGGACTTAATTCTTCCTTGCCGATCTGGACAAAAGGATTGAGCGGGTGGGCAAGACCTTTGAGGAACTGTTTTTGCCGGGTGGTCAGCGATGGTGCAGAGGGATTCTTCTTTTCAGACATTGACAGTATTTCCTGTTATTAAAAATTGATGGCGTCGTAAAAATTCTACCCAAAGGGCACTCACTTTAGTCCCCCCTTGAGGGGGATAGAAAATTCATCTTGGTCGTTGTTACAATTTTTATATCATTACGACGTACCGTATGTACGCCGAAATAATAGAAAAATTGCACGCCTCCAATATGAAGCTTTTTACTTATCCATCGAAATTTGAGGTTTTTACGAATTTGTTAAAATTAACCAACCAGATTCTTGAAAATTTCATAACCTCCAACCCAGGTGCCTACGGCAGAACCAAGACCGGTGAGGATGAAAACGAGAAAGACCCGCAGTAATCGATTTTTCCACCAACCCCGAAATGAACCGATGTCTTCGCCGGCCGTTTCAAATTCTTTTACAACCGGAGGGCAGGTCAGGACCTGAATAAAGGCAGTGACATATCCGGCGCCGATTACAGGAGTGAGACTGGTTATCGGTGCGGAGGCAAAAGCACTCAAGGTCGTCAGGGGATGGGCAAGGGCCAACAGGGCGCCGATGGAGGCCGGAATGCCATTGGCCAGAATCCAGAAGAGTATATTATCTCCTGCCACGGAAACCCCTTTTTGGGCAGCAATTACGCCTAATAGAGCCGATTATAAGCAATGGAATGGTCCACCCGGCAATTTTATATCCCTTTGATACCGGAGGGATAAGGGTGACCTCAGCTATTTTATGCTTGTTGTCAGTGTCAAATAGAGTGAGCATTCCGGCAACATGGCCGGCCCCAACCACGGCAACAATTCTTTTTCCGGGAGACGATTTGATTTTTTCAACGAGATAAAGATCCCGCTCATCAATCAGAACCCGTTTCAGATCGGGCAAGGTTTCACCCATCTCCTCCATTAATTCGGTGAGCACATCCTTTTGTTTGAGTTCCTGCAGTTTTTCCTCGGAGATCTCACTTTTATCAAAGAGGCTGGCCAGCAGTGAAGTAAGCAGGTATCCTTTTTTAAAAAAAGAAGTGGATTTCCAGGCGCGACGAAGCGTAATGCGCACATCCCGATCACAAAGGGAGAGGGGGATCTGTAGTCCTTTGCAGTCTGGGCAGCCATCAGCAGTTCCGCGCCAGGAGTAACGCCAAGCTTGCCACCCAGACGCTTCTGGTACGAGGCCATAAGAAGACTGACCAGCAGAGTGGAGAGCTGCTTGTCTCTAATAATTGCTTTTAAATCAAGAGACTCCCACTGTTTTTTTTGGGTGAGAGCCTGGTATCGTTTGTCATCGAGTTCCAGGCAGACACAGTCGGGGTGTTCCTGTTCGATGACTGTTTTGACCAGGACCACCGATTCCTGGGAAATATGGGCGGTACCCACAATTATGATTGTTTTGTCACCATGTACGACAACATGGACATCATCCCCATAGTCGTCGTGAGCAGGAAAAGGTGCATCGGTTATTGGCATGATAATTTACTATTGTGGACAAGATTTAAGCTGGCTGGACAGCATATTTTCAGGTCAGAGAGAAATAGTAGTTCCGTTTAGTTAGTGTCCATCCAGAAACGGTATTCTTCTCTTTACTCTTCAGTTGGTCATAAAATTTATTTCTCAGCAGGTAAGCGAGCATCGTGAAACTTCGTATCCAATCTCTTCCCGAGAAAAATTACGGCATCTAGATTGGCAGAAAAAATTTCGATTCTGAGCGCATACTAACTATTGCAGTAGCAACAAGGTAGGCATTATTGAAACCTTTGTCATGCATAATCAAAAGATATCCTGTTGACTAAGTAGCATATTCTTTGTCGGCTATACTTTTTTCAGCTTCAACTTGGAACCGGGATGAATAAGATCGGATTTCAAGTTGTTCCACTTTTTGATATCCGCAGTCGAGGCACTGAATTTTCTCGATATGGTCCAGAGTGAATCACCAGTTTTTACGTTGTACCATTGATACGGAGAGTCTGTTTCAGTCTGTTGTAATTTCTTTTTGTATGCTTTTGCAGGTGATCAGCCTGATTGGTTCTCTAGCTGCGATAGCGGCAACTGAGCTGGTCGCTCTTCTTTTTGTCACCACGATCTATATAGAGGGCCAATTGTTGGCCCGCCCGTATGGAGTTGGTATTCTTTAAACCATTCCAGGCAACGATCATTTTCGGCGGCACATTATATCGCCTGGCTATTTTAGAAACAGTATCTCCTTTCTTTATCCGGTGCAGGACCAGGCTGTCTTGGTAAGCAGCCTTAGCCCCGGCGGACCCTTCAGGAAGGAGTCTGGTAGGTGATGGTGCTGTAGGGAATTCTCAGATTTCGGCCATAGGCCAGTTTGCCACTATGCAGATTGTTTACTTTGAGGATGGTTGTTTTGTTGACATTGTATTTTTTGCAAATTTTAGTCAGAGTATCTCCTTTTCTGACCTTATGGGTTTTGTAACCGGTGCTGACAATGCTATGCAGGCGGGAGAGGTTTTTCTTTGCAATATCAGCTGTTGCTTCCGGAATTTTTACTTCATATTGATGCTGTATTGAGTGGCGTTTTCCCAAGCCGCAGCTCCTGATTGAATCGTTGTATCTCTTTGGTTGTGCTGTTGCTGATCAGGGCAATGGCCTCAAGGCTCATCCCCGGACCGACGGTGAGAGTGTCATAGCGGAGAGGCTCATGGTAGGCAATGTCTGTAAAACCATATTTTTCAGGGTCTTTGGCAATCAAAAGGGCAGCGATGAGTTTCGGGACATAACGTTTGGTCTCAAGACTTAAATATTCTTTGCCGGCCAGATCCCAGAAATTGTCGACATTATATTTTTTAAGGCCATTGCGGATTGTTCCGGGTCCACTGTTGTAAGCTGCAACAGCGAGATACCAGTCATCAAATTCTTTGTAAAGATCAGAAAGATAGGTGACAGCAGCCTTGGTGGACTTTGAGCGGATCACGGCGTTCATCGACATATTTGTCGACCTGCAAATCGTATTGCTTGCCGGTTGGCTGCATAAATTGCCAGAGTCCAACTGCTTTTGCGCTGGAGCAGGCCATTTGATTATATCCGCTTTCGATCATTGCCAGATAAAACAGATCTTTTGGCAGCCCCGCTTCCTCCAGCTCTTTTTCAACCATTGGTCGATACATTGCCGACTTGGCCAGCCAGCGGCCAAATTGTTCTCTCTGTTTGTTTTGAAAGATCTTCAGGTACATATTGACTTTTTTGTTCAGTACTACAGGAAAGTCATAAACAACACTGTCGGATAACACGACAGTGTCTGGCGAAACTTTTTCGTCCCAGTGCCCTGTCTGCAAGGGCCATCAGTTCTTCGTCAAGACATACTTTGGATTCGATATTTTCGAGTTCGTGTATCATCCGTTCCATGAGTGGGAATATTCCTCGGTTTCCTGGGCAGAAAAATCCGGAATACCGCTAAAATTATGTGTTATTTGCGCAACTTGAAAGAAGACTTGCAAAAAGAGCAGAGTGAGACCTTTAAAAGTGTTTTGTACATGGAATTCATTTGTCGATGATGGTTATTCGTCCGTTGCTGGAGAGGTTATGAAAAAGACAGGCAATTTCATAATTAGCCTGTTGAGATATATCGGCTAACCATGTACATTCTTACCTGTCCGGTTTGAAAATGTACTCAGCAACTATTTAAAACTCGAACTGCTGAGTAATTGCAAGGTTTATACCCCCTTCATCGTCAGGATTGTCTGTTTTATACTCTGTTCGGTGTCTTTTGTAAAAAAAAATTCTTTGGAATCATGTTGAAAAAGTTATTTATATTTGTATCAATCACTTGCATCATTATGGTGGCGGCCCTGCTGGGAAAAGTCTACTGGCTGGTTGTCGTTAGAACCGGGTGATGAGATAAAGATCGAGAATATTCATCAGATTCTCGGGAAAGAAAGTCATGTTTTTTATAGTGATGGCAAAACGAAACTTGGGGTCTTTTTTGACACTGCACATCGTCAGTATGTCTCTTACGATGAAATTCCCAAAAATTTTGTCAATGCCATGGTGGCTTCCGAAGATAACAGGTTTTTTACCCATATCGGTTTTGATGTTGTAGGCATTGGTCGGGCGATGATCAAAAATATTCAGGCTGGACGAGTGGTTCAGGGCGGCAGTACCCTGACCCAGCAAACAGCGAAGAATCTTTTTAAACGATCGGACAGATCAATTGAAGCAAAACTTAAAGAGCTGCTTTTTGCCCTGAGGCTTGGAATATTATTATCCCAAAGGAGAAGATCTTTGAATTTTATGCCAATCAATTTTATGTGAGTGGTAATGGGCATGGGCTCGGGGTCGCAGCCAGATATTACTTTGATAAAACGCCGAGTGAATTGTCTCTGATAGAATGTGCTTTTATTGCCGGAAGTGTGAAACAGACCGAATTATTACAATCCATTTATCAAAAAAACTGAACAGGCCTCGGAACTTGCTCGGTCGCGGGCAAAGACCCGGTTAAAATATGTTCTCGATAAAATGCTAGGATTTGGGCATGATCGACGTTTTCACCTATAACGAAGCAATTGAATACGGAAATTGAGTTTAAAAATGGCAAAGTTGGCTATGATCTTGATTATGCAATGGAGTTGGTCAGGGATGCTGTTTCCTCAACCGAGGTACTCAATGCTCTTGAAGCCCATGATGTAAGCAATATCGCTACATCCGGAGTACGAGTGATCACCACCATTGACCGAGATCTTCAGGAGAATACTCTCGCCGTTCTGCGGGGTGAACTCTCCAGACTGGATGTTCGTCTCAGGGGCTATGAACGGCAGGAAGTTCAGGCTGAACTGGCCAACCTCGATTATACAGGTGATTCGGTTTTGAGCAAAGGCGCATTTTTGTTCGGTCAATATCGAGAGTATTGAAGGGAAGGGAGAAGATATACGTATTACCGTCTCCCTGGATAAACAATTGGGCCAGGGGGTGATAGATTCCGAAGGATTATCCGGGTTGGTCACGGCACGGCTGAAATGGCAGAAAAATCGGTGGAGTGAGACCGAAAAAGGGAGATCAGGCTAAGCTTGTTACTCAATTGCAGCCCGGAGACAGGGTGTGGGTCAGTGTGCGTGAAGTTGAGGAAGATGAACCCGCGATGCTTGATTTGCAAAAATATCCGCAGGTGCAGGGTGGGGCTCTGGTCATAAGAGATGGTGCCATTAAAGCAATGGCCGGTGGGACTGAAAATCGATTTTTTAACAGGGCTATCCAGGCGAGAAGGACAATGGGATCTGCCTTTAAACCCCTGGTTTATACTGCTGCACTCCAACTCGGCTGGAACAGTGCCGACATTCTGAAAAACAGCCGCAATGTCTTTGTCTATCAAAATCAACCCTATTTCCCAAGACCCGACCATATAAGTCCCTATACTGGGTCTCCATGAGTTGGGCCGGAGTACATCTCTGAAAATGTTGCCTCTGTATGGTTGTTGTCCCATCTCTGCGATCAGCTCACTCCTCAGCAGTTAAGCGAGGTTGCCGATAAAGTCGGTCTGGGGCCGAAAATTGTCGATGGGGAAAAAGAATCTTACCGGAGCTACCGGACAAGAATTCGTGATCAATATGGTATTCAGGTTAATCGTGATGTCTTACGGGCCTCAGCCTATCGTCTGGCAGTTGACAATCTGGAAACGGATTTTATTTTTGACGGAATGATAAATGACTATGAGCTGTTGAAGGAATTACCCTATGGGCTCAACTTTGACAAATTTTCTCGGGAAATAGACAAAGAATTAGCGAAACTGCAGGAGCAAAACTTACCGAATATGAGGTGAGTGAACTGAGATTGCGCAAGTCTCTGCTTGCCAATTATTATCTATCGCTTGAACCACTCAGGAAAGAACTGACAATCTACCGATCGCTTATCGAACCAGTCGCAGGATCCGGTGAGACTGATTTTTTTGACTCTACCGGGGGGGCCTCACTGTATGTAGATAGGCTGACCGGTGAGTTTCACTTTATGAAAGCGGCAGGAGGAAAAGAGAATCTGGTACGGATGGACCACGCTGAACTCCGAAATCATCTTGCTTGGTTGGACAGGTGCCGAAAAAGCACGATTCTGGAACAATATTAAACTTGAATGACACCTTGACTGTGGTGCATTTGACAAGGTCGAAGAACAGCTGGAATATGAATATCAAAAACTAAGTGATGAATTACCCTACAGTATTGAGGTCCTTTCTCAGGTAGAGGATTTTCGCATTACGGTGGGACTCTATTATCTTATTCGATTATGCCGAACAACTTGGAATCAAAAGCAGTCTTGATCCTGTGCTGTCGTTTCCGCTTGGATCAAATGTTGTCACCTTGCTGGAAACCACAAGAATGTATGAAGGACTGGTTTCAGGCCAGGTCACCACTTTCGGGGATAGTGATCAGGAAGAGAGTAATGATTCTCTGGCGATTCTGGATCGCATTGAATCGGCGGATGGTGAGATCCTTTATCAGCCGAAACCGGTAAGAAAACGGGTGATCGATGCAAAAGTCAGTATGGCGATTGGAAGTGTTCTTGAAAATGTTGTAAAATTCGGTACCGGAAGAGAGGCCGATAAAGATGTCAGGCTTCGAGATGATGGTCAGGGGAATGGTGCGAAAATAGCTGATTTAAATCTTTCCGTTCCGTTGATGGGGAAAACCGGTACCGCCAATAGACTATAACAATGCTTCATTTTTTGGTTATTTGCCGGAGAGTTGCCGAAAACGGAGTAGCAATGACCATTCGGGATGGGTATGCTATCGGTGTTTATGTAGGGTTTGACAATAATGAACCTATGCGGCGAAATTCAAGTCGTATTAGTGGGGCAGCCGGTGCCCTGCCCACATGGAGTGAGATCGCCAATGTCTTGCTGCAGGAGCAACATTACGCCAGCAGACTTGACCCTGTGGATCTTTCGTTTAATGGTCTCGGCTATTAAAAGGGACGACTTGGTCAGATGAATGTCGGGGTGGCATCCGGATGAGGGCGGTAAGGTTATCGAACCTGTGGTTCAGGTCAGTGATATGGCAGCGTTCTCAGCCATCCATTCTGACTTTTGGCAGAAAAACAGAAACAGGGCGGTTTGTGGTGGAAAGAAATTTTCAACCATTTTGGAAAACAGCTGCAGAGGTCAGGAAATGATCAGCAGCAAAGTCTGTTGTCCGTTCTGTTATGGAGTATTCCGACACTCAGCAACTATCGGTGGTATGTGGTTGATGCACCGGTAAATACAATGAAATCAACATCAAATTGATCGAGAAAACAATATGAAGAAAATTGTCTGGGCGTGCGTTTCTGGTTTTTTGTGCTGTCAATCTGAGTGGCTGTGCTTTTCCTGAAAAACCAAGGGTAAGTCAGCTCCTTCTTCAACCTCTGCCAATCAGTCTTCACCTGTTTATATTCCAGGACGGCGGTGATGCTAAAAGGGCTGGATCAGTCAAGGTATCTGGATATCGAGGATCAGCAGCAGGAGATTGTTGAAGAGAATATCGAGGTAGTTGTTGCCCTCGGCTGTGTATGTTAATGACAGAATTTTTGAATATGGGCGTAAGCTTGATCGCTGGAAGGAGTTGGATAGTCAGTCTGTGACCAAGAAACTCAATGATGAGGAGGCGGCTGCAGATGGTGAGCTGTTTTCGGCAGTTGCAGGATGTTTTGAATGGTTACAGTGAGTTACGCAGCAAGATGCTCCAGGCTCCAGAAGTAGCTGTTGCGACCAGAATCAGCAATGAGGAAATTTTTGAACTCCAGAAAAATGATATCGCTTTTCTGGAAAATGCCTGTGGTCGTTTACTGGCTGACTCGGAAGACAAAAGTGTTGGCTGGAATCAGCGGGAGGAAGGGGCTGATCTGACTCAACTTGAAACCTTGATCGCCAGATATGCAACCAATAAGGAATACGAAGAGATTGTTCAGGTCTGGTCGAAAATCCCCGAATCACAACGTCAGCCGAGTACATCTCTGGACCAAAATTCTCTATGGTAATGCTCTGATGTATCTCCATCAGGAAGAAAAGGCGGCGGAGATTTATCAGCAGGTGGTTGATCAGATGTCGCAGTTCTGATGAACAGGCCACTGATCTGGTCTCTTTGCGGAAGATGCTGGCGGATCTCTATACCGCTTCCGGTAATTACAGATCGGCAACCACCGAATATAAAAAGATTTCCGAGGATTACCTGAAAATTGGTCAACTGGAAGAATGGTCCAAACTCCAATTGTCGATACTTGATCGGTCCAAGGATGGCAGCCCTGAACTCAAGGAATTTCTGAGATGCTCAGAAATTTTTTAGGATTCATGCCTGAGCGGGATGGGTATAAAATCGTCTGGCAGGCAGAAAAATTCCTGGCCAGCTATCCTTATTCTCCTGTTGTATCAAATGTTGATTTCATTAAGAGATTCGGTCTTGAAGGCGGCGGATAAATGGTTTAATGGCTTCATGGCGAAGTGGATAAACTCGCGTCAATGAAAAGAAATTTTCCAAGGCTATTGAGCTGCTGGAAACAATGCCGACTGATATTATCGGTCGCAGAAAAACAGCTTGTGATCAAAGC
Organism: uncultured delta proteobacterium; assembly: GCA_963806525.1. Classification (GTDB taxonomy): domain Bacteria; phylum Desulfobacterota; class Desulfobulbia; order Desulfobulbales; family Desulfocapsaceae; genus Desulforhopalus_A. The sequence continues at coordinate 244,583 of CAWDYJ010000026.1, read as the reverse complement.
AAAAAATGAAGAATTGCAGTTGGCGGAGGCGGTTGAAAACGAAACAGGTAAAATGGCCAGGATGCAGGATCTGCAGAACCAGTGGAACAATGGTATGTTGCTGGCCAAAGATGGCAGATATGAAGAGGCTATCGCTGTTTTCACCAATTTGCATGGATACCGAATACTCCGCCAAAGCTGAGAGAAAATCAAGGAACTGTCTTTGGAGGCTGCAAAAGCAGACAGGAGAAAAGCGGCTGATCTCTTTATCAGATTTACCAAAACGACGGATCTAGAGAGCAAGAAAGAAACTCCTTGTGGAATCCCGTAAACTCTTGAAAAATATTCTGGTCAAATATCCTGAGGTGGAAATTGCACCAAAGGTGGTCGGCAATATTGAGCGGGTAGAACAGGAAATGAATGCGATCGACCCTAATCTTGTGTTCATGGCCGATCAGGAAGGTTCACCAGTTGTTCAGGGATGATGGAATTGATTCCGTCTTTACAATGCCTGGGACGAAACCATGACCAAGGAGCAGACTCCGATAGTGGAAACCAGATCTGGCCTCTAGCCAATAATTCAATAATTGTAAGCAGCTTAAACAGTACTGAAAAGGCCGATCGTCCTGCTGAAGATGGCGGCCTTTTTAGTTGTTACTCTTTGAGCCGAATTTTCAGAAAACCATTCTACTACGGTGATGGAGTCAACCCCGTCGGCAAAGGTTTTCCAGAAACCCTCATCTGCATCCGAATTCTTTAATGAGATCAATATTCTTAATTCCTCCTAACCAGGCATTGGGCATTGGAACTCCCATGAGGCTGATACCTTTTAATTTTATCACTGGTCTTCCATCCCGGTAAGCAAGTTCTGCGCCGGCATTTACACTCAGTGTTTTTCCTCCAAGCATCGGAAAATCGGGATCAAGAGGAATGAGTAGCTTGATGCTGACCATATTTTCTGCAAGGTCGATGGCCAGTTTTTCGGCCAAGTTCAGTATTCTTTGCAATCATGGCGTTTAGTTCACGTTCGGTGAATTTGATATCCCGAGATGCTCCTGTTTCATTGTATTGTTCCGGGAGCAGTGTTCCGTCTTTAGCATATTCTTTGTTTTTTTGGTGCCTGGCGACTGAAATCTTCAAATTTTTCGAGCTTTTCTGCCAGCTGTTGCGCCTCCCCTTGGGAGAGTTTTACCGGACTAAAGGGTGCAGGAAAGAAGATATATTTTGATAGCAAAGGCAGTGGCGACAATTGCAATACATGTTGACGCGAGTACTATGCCCAGCACCTGTCTTCCAGGAAAAACCCTGATTTTGGTTCGATTGTTGTTTCTGTAATTCATCTGTCATTGTTTTTTCCTGTCCTGTGTTGTGGATATTGGAAACGATAGCATTGAAGATAATTGATTTTAGCATATACTAATAAGTCCTCTGATCATGTAAAGATCTACAAAAGCTTGGAGAGTGTTAGTCGGTATCAGGGATTAGAGAGTGACCGTAAAAAAGGAATTTGACGATTTCGTACTTTGATTACAGTAGTTAGGTGTGGAATATAATAATAATAAGGAGATGCACCAATGGAGAAAAGAATTCTTGTACCGCTTGCTGCAGGTTTTGAAATGATTGAGGCACTCAGTGTCGTGGATGTTTTTCGGCGGGCCGGGGCGCATGTCGACTTGGCTGCAATCGGAGATAGTCTACAGGTGACTTGTTCACATAACGTTCAAGTTATGGCCGATAAGGGAATCGATGATTGCGTGAATGAAACATATGACTTGATTGTCCTTCCCGGAGGGATTCCGGGAGCAGTAAATCTGAAAAATTCAGTCGTCCTTGCCGAACTTTTAAAAAAGCAGAACAACGAAAATAAACTATATGGAGCTATCTGTGCTTCACCTGCCGTTGTCCTCGAACACCATGGGCTGCTTGAAGGGAAAAAAGCCACCTGCCACCCAATGTTTGTTGATCAGCTGAGTAGCTCAGGAGCATACAGGGGAGAGGGTTGTCTTCGATAAAAACTGTGTAACGAGCAAAGGAGCGGGAACTTCTATTGAATTTGGCCTGGAATTGCTCGGTATTCTGATGGGAGAGGAAAAAAAGAAAGAGGTAGCCAAAGGCATGGCTATTGATCTGTAAGGGAATCCATTAATGCTGACATGACGAGAATGCGCCTGAAATTGGCGACTGATTTCGTCGCTATTGAAGCCCGGTATAGAAAGGGTTACGCAGAGGATTTTAAGATTGAGGCGAGAAATATATTAAATTGTTCTCTGTCAGTCCTTTCCAAGGAAGACAGATTTAAAGTTTGTAAGTATTGTACAGTGCTTCGTCAACTATGGCCATTGTCCAGAGAGTGGGTCAGCAAATCTGTAAGCGAGACAAAGGAAAGAGCAATTTCGTGGGTTGCAGCCAGATTGACGAGTGGAGCCGCACCGTGCTCAAAAGCCTCTTTCCATCTCGCAGCACAAAGACACCACCTGTCCCCTGGTTGCAGTCCTGGAAATCCGGCCATGGGCATGGGGGTTGACAGATCATTCCCCTTACTCTTTGAGAATTCCAGGAACTCTTCGGTTACCTGAACGCAGACACCATGTACTCCATAGTCATCGTCAGTCACTTTGCAACTTCCGTCCCTTGTAAAACCGGTCATTGGTTCGATACTGCATATTTCCAAAGGAGTTCCGAGAACATTTTTATATTCAGTCATACGATTGGCCTTCTTTAAGTGCAGCGTTGATGTTGAAATTAAACAATTATTGCATAATCATTTTGTTATAGTAATAAGTTTATGCGTGGAAATGGCAAATTATTTTTGTGGATCATCCGTCTGAAGAATAGCACACAACAATCTGTAGGTGAATCCCCAGAGGTAGTAATCATTGAGGGGGTAGGTTGGGAAAAGGCGACCGGGTATCATTTCAATGCTCTTGTGCAGCTTCAATATTTTGAAATTGCCGGGTATTGAGCCAGCAGGCACTTTCTATCTCTTGTGGGTTCAGGTTGAGGTGTGGCTGATCTGCGATGGTGAAGAGAAAAGGCTCCACCCAGAGTGGGCTTTGTAAGACTGAGACCAGCAGGTTCCAAAGGGAGACGCTGCTGCAGTTGAGCTGCCTCAAGCAAGACGCCTGTTTCTTCAATGGTTTCTCTGATACAGGTGGCGAAAAGGTCCTGATCCCTCGTTTCTTTTCTGCCCCCTGGAAAGGAAAAATGGCCAGACCACGGATCGTCCGGGTGGGCAACCCTCCTCAGAATCAGAAAACTCTCGTGAGGTGCAAGGCTTCTTATGATGGCGACGGCCGCCGAGGCACTTTTGGGTGGAATCAACATGTTGTCATGCAAAAAGAGTTATTGTCGGTAAATGCTTAGTAATGATATTTAAAACCGATTTCTTCTAAAGTAACATTTGTCTTAAGAAATGCAACTATGCTCGATGCATTCCAGAGTTTGGGACCCGGACATAGAAATTCATTAGATAATTGCTATAATATGTCGCCTGGAGAACGAAAAAAAATAATTATATAAAAATATTGAAACATATCTCCAGAGATAAAAAAGAAAAGAGATAAGCGTAAACTTCGAAATCATTTCTTCTTACAAAGGGAGATAAGCATGAAACATGATGTGACTGTTTTTAGACCGTATTCGTTTCAGATCGGCCAGAAAATCCGTATTGAAGGTTCACGCAGAAAAGGGGATTGGGAGATTGCCGCAATCGGTGAACACAAAATAACCCTGAGATGTCCTCTCTCCCAAAAAGAGTTTGAATGGACCAAGTTCTGTTATTTGGTCGACGAAGAAAAAGGGGTGGATTGGCCCCGGCAATCCTAAGGTAGGTTGAGTCTATGTGTCTGTTGTTTTTTTCATATCGAACAACTCCCGGTTACCAGCTGGTTGTTGCAGCAAATCGGGATGAGTTCCTCTCTCGCCCAACCGCGCCACTTGATTTTCTTGATAAAGAAAAAACAATACTCGCCGGGCGGGATCTTCAGGGAGGCGGGACCTGGCTGGGGATTACAGCACAGTTGAAATTTGCTGCAATTACCAACTATCGTGAACCTGCGGCAAATCGAGCTGACGCGCCCTCTCGCGGGAAGATCCTGATGGACTATCTTATCGGTGATCTGACTGCTGGCCAGTATATCCAAACACTTGCTGAAAGTGGTGACAGATACAATGGATTTAATCTGATCCTTGGAGATAGAGAAGACACTCTATTATTATTCTAACAGATCGGTTGGGCCGCAGCTTCTCGCCCCGGGTTTCTACGGCCTCAGTAATCATCTGCTTGATGTTCCCTGGCCTAAAGTTGTTCGGGGCAAAGATCTGCTTTTTCCACATATGGTGGAGACGGATCGAATTGATCCATGTACAGATATTTGGCTTGCTCGAAGACATGACAGCGTCCTCCGGATGAACAGTTGCCGGACACAAAGATCGGCCTTGAGTGGGAACGCCTGCTGAGTACGATTTTTATCGATGGCGCTGACTATGGAACCAGATCTTCTGCTGTGATCTCTGTCACAGATAAAGGAGAGGTTGAATTTGTAGAAAAAACGTTGCAAAGATCATCTTCGAAAGGTCCCGTTGCTCAATTTACCCGATATTCCATGAATAGTTAGCGCTGTCCGTGGTTTTTGGAGTCGGCAGGGTCGCGTCTCTTGCCTACTTCGGATGGGTCCGCGCATGGGTACTAGCTCAGTATCGGCGGTATTGATTTCAGGGATTAGGCTGAGTTAGGTCTCTGTCTTGAAATACCTATCCAGAATTTCTCGGTTTGCCTTCAAGCACTGGGATCGCTTTGGCAGCAATCCTGTCTGCTGAATCATTAAAACCGTATTCCCTTTTGATATAGACTCCTGCCGCGCGGATTAAGGCCTGAAGGGTCGCTTTCATCTTACCCTCGGCAGTATACCAGACGTGTTCCAGTACTTCGTGAACCTCGAAGAAAAGTCCGAGATTCCAGAGCACCACCGCCTGCTGAATCGGATCGGTTATCCCCCCGCGGATGATTTCGAGCGCCTGTTGTGTAGCGGGCGTACCGATCTTCAAGGTATTCACGATAGTAATCAGCAAGACGCTGCTGCCGGAAGCTTGTCAACAATCTTGGTTAGTTTGTCGGAATTGCCTGTTTCCACCGCCTCTGCCAATCCTTCAGATAGATCGTTGCGGATATCGCGGCTCTATCTGTCTTCAAAAGGATTAAATAATTGGTCTGTCATAGTTTGTCTTCATGTTAGCAGTTTGCTTAAATAAAGTGTTAATTTTCTGCCAGGGGTTTTTATATCATGGGCAGGTTCCTGATGTTGATGCTTTTTAATAACAAAATAGAGAACCGGCACCGCCATTCGGCTGATCAGCAGCGAGGCTATCTCTCCAAACATCAGCGATATGGCCAGACCCTGAAAGATCGGGTCGGCAAGGATAACCGAGGCACCGATGACCACGGCAAGGGCGGTGAGCAGCATGGGCCGGAAGCGGACTGCCCCAGCGTCAACCACAGCCTTGGCCAGCGGTTCCCTTGCCGGATGCGCAGCTCGATGAAATCGACGAGAATAATCGAATTTCGCACGACAATACCGGCTCCGGCCATGAAACCGATCATTGAGGTCGCGGTAAAAAATGCTGCAAAACCCCAATGGGCCGGCAGGATACCGATCAGTGAGAAGGGGATGGCGGCCATCACCACCAAAGGCGTGATATAATTTTTGAACCAGCCGACCATCAGCATATAAATCAGCACCATGACCACGCAGAATGCCAGACCAAGGTCACGAAAAACCTCAAGGGTTATATGCCACTCGCCGTCCCATTTGATGGCCGGTTCACTTTCGGAGAACGGTTGGTTTAGATTGTAGATTTGAACTGTTTTCTTGCCGCCCGCCAAAATCTCCCCCATCAAGTTCTGCAAGTCGCTTGTTCATCTCCAAAATTGCGTAGACCGGACTTTCCACCACATCGGCAACATCTCCGGTAACATAGATGACCGATTTGAGATTTTTGCGATAGATGGGCTGCTCGACCATCTGCTCGGAAACGGTGACCAGCTCACGCAAGGGCACCAGCGGAGCCGCTGGATTTGTCTCCGAACGCAGGGAGATGTTGAGGATCGATTCTACCCTGGCCCGATACTCCAGCGGCAGTTGCAGGACCATTTCAATTTCCTCTTTGTCCGTTGGCTGGTGGAAGAGGTCGAGGGAATAGCCCGTGCACGGCAATTTCTATGGCTCGGGTTATCTGTTCTTCTGAGATCCCGTTTAGGGCAGCTTTTTCCTTATCGACGGTGAAGACTTTGCGCATGACGATCCTCTTCACGGAACCAGTCGATATCGACCACTCCGGTTGTTGTTGCGAAAATATCTTTCACTTCTTTGGCCAGCTTCACTCTGTGCGGCATCTGTGGGTCCGTAGATTTCCGCCACGAGAGTCTGAAGGACCGGCGGACCGGGAGGGACTTCGGCAACGGCAACGGTAGCCCCGTATTTTTCTGCAATCGCCGCAAGAGGTGGCCGAATCCTGGTTGCGATATCGTGGCTTTGGAGGGTGCGTTGATCTTTAGGCAGGAGATTTACCTGGATATCGGCAACAGTCGGGCCCTGCGCAGGAAATAATGGCGGACCAGACCGTTAAAATTATAAGGGGACGCAGTGCCCACATAGATCTGGTAATCGGTGACAGCCGGATCCTGTCTGATAGTCTCCGCCATCTCCATGGCAACCTGTGCTGTCTGTTCCAGGGTCGATCCTTCGGGCATGTTGAGAATGACCTGAAACTCGCTCTTATTGTCAAATGGCAGCATCTTCACCTTCACCAGACCGAGGTAGACCATGGAGCAGGCTGCCCAGGAGCATGGCTGTAATGGCGGCGAAAAAAATAAATCGCCAGGCACCGTGGGAGAGCAGGGGATCCATGATCCTATGGTAGACCCGGGTGAACCAGTCGTCCGGAGTCTCATGTCCATCCGTTTGATCCGAATGAAGATGTCTGACTTTTGAGAATTTGTGTAGCCGCCTAGGGGGTAACGGTGAAGGCGATGATCAGGGAAAAGATCATGGCCGCGGAAGAACCGATGGGGATCGGTCGCATATAAGGGCCCATCAGGCCGCCGACAAAGGCCATGGGCAAAATGGCTGCAATGACCGCCCAGGTTGCAAGGATTGTGGGATTGCCGACTTCAGATACCGCTTCAATGGCCACTGTTGTCTTGGACTTGTCTTTATTGCCGGGTAACCGCGATGACGGACGATATTTTCCACGACCACGATGGCATCGTCCACCAGAATCCCGATGGAGAAAATCAGAGCAAAAAGAGTGATCCGATTTAAGGTGTATCCGTAAAGATAAAAGACCAGCAAGGTCAAGGCGAGGGTCGAGGGGATGGCCAGCATGACTACGATGGATTCTCGCCAGCCGAGGAAAAAGAGGATCAACAAGGCCACGCCGAAAATGGCTATGCCATATGCAGCAGCAGTTCGTTGGATTTTTCCGAAGCGGTTGCGCCGTAATCACGGGTCACACTTATCTTGAGATCTGCAGGAATCAGGCTCCCCTTGAGGATTTCCACCTTTTCCAGCACGTCCCGCACAACGGTAACAGCGTTTGCCCCGGGTCTTTTAGCAATAGACAGGGTGACTGCCGCCTCCTGTCCGGGATTCTGGGTGTCTTCAAAGAGGACGTAGTCGGCCGGTTCTTCAGGACCGTCAACAACCCTGGCAACGTCACCCAGGTATACCGGCTGTCCACCGTACACCCCAATGACTATGCGGCTGATCTCTTCGGCGCTTTGCAGGAAAATGCCTGTCTGGAGCATGATTTCCTGGTTAAGGGATATGAGGCTGACCGGAATACAATTGACTGTTTGCCGCCTGAATTTTTGGTGCGATTTCGGTAAGTGACAGATTTCTTGCGGCGAGCAAAAGGGGATCGAAGTGTATGGTCAACACTCTCTTTGTTCCACCGATAACTTTGGTCTCTGCGACGTCATTGATGCTTTTGATGGAGTCGTCAAGCTGGACTGCCATCCGCCGCAGCGTATAAAAATCATAGTCTTTCCCATGCAGGGTAAGGGCCATGACGGGAACATCGTCAATAGTGTGCGGTTTAATTATCGGCGGTTTGACACTGTGCGGAATTCTGTCGAAGTTTGTGGCTAATTTCTGATTTAACCGCACTATCGATGTTTCAAGATTCTCACCGACGTAAAAACGGACGACCAGAAGGCTTTGACCCGGCATCGAAGTAGAATAGATATATTCGACTCCCGGCAGTTCATAGAGCAGTTTTTCCATCGGAATAGTCAGCCGTTCCTCGATTTCTTTCGGGCTGGCACCGGGCATGGCAACCAGTACATCGATCATCGGGACTTTAATTTGCGGTTCTTCTTCTCTTGGCAACAGGGTGATGGCCAGAAAACCGAGAAGAAGAGAGGCAACTATACCGAGTGGAGTCAATTTTGAGTTGATAAATGCCCGGGCCAGACCGCCGGCAAAGCCTGGCGTATTATTTGAAGACATTTCATATGCTCATTACTTTGGTTGTGGAGCAAAGGAGCGACCTACCGGATAGTTATCGGTTGTCCATCCACAAGATTCCGGTTACCTTCAGTGATGACTGTTTCGTTCATGGAAAGCCCGCTCAGAATTTCAATAACGATCTTTATTTTGGGCTCCGGTGCGGACAAGGCGTAATCTCGCTTTGTTGCCGTCGACGACAAATACCCGTTCCATCTGGCCAAACGGAACCACCGCCTGAACCGGAACAGTTAGTGTTTCAGTCTTTTCTGTGGTGAGGGTGACCCTGGCAAACTGGCCTGAGCGAAGTCTTGAGTCTGGAGTGAGCTGCAGTTTTATCGGTGCCGACCTGGAAGACGGGTCAGCGATGGGGGAGACCTCGGCGACAATCCCCCGAATAGTCAGATCTACCGAAGGAATGGATACCAGCAGGCTGTCGCCTTTTTGTATCTGCAGGATCAGCGCCTCGGGAATATCCGTCAGCACCTGCAGACTATCTTCTGCTTCCATGTAGAGAAGCGGTTTTCCCGGCGTAGCGAGGTCCCCCTCATTACCAATCTTTTTGGTGATGACTCCAGAAAACGGGGCAGTAATTCTGGTGTAGCCCTGCATGGTTGCTGCCTCGCTGTATGCGGCCTCCGCGATCCTGGCGCTGTCACCCAGGGCTTTGACTGTTTGGGGGGTCGCAGCGTTTTTCTTTAAGAGTTTTTCTTCTCTTACGAGGTTGCGTCTGGCCTGCTCAAGTTGTGCTTTTGCCTGCTGAACCTGGGCGGATATTTCTTCGGCACTGAGTTCAATGAGGAGTTCACCCTGCTGTACCCTTGAGCCGAGATCCACCGTAATGGTGTTGATATTCCCGGTAATCTTTGCGGCAATTTCGGCCCGCCTGACCGCCTGAACAGTGCCTACCACCTCGACTTGATTGCTCGCTATTCTTTTTTTCACCTTGGCTGTGGATACCTTGACGGGGGGCGAAGGCTGGGCGGTTTTTTGGAGCTCTTGCCCATTATTATTGCAGCCTGAAAGAAAACCTGCAAGGACCATAATGGCGAGCAGAACTCCCCATTGTCGTAGCTTCATTGGCAAATCTCCTCTCTTCTTATCTCGTGGCAAACTGATCAAGCCCGGCAGCTCTCCGCAGATTGGCAATTGCCACCTGATATTCGGCTCTTAGCCGCCAGATGCCTGGCTTGTGCATCGGACAGGCGCATATCAAAATCGATCAGATCAGAAGCAAGAACAACCCCTTCGGTAAAACGAGCTCGACTGAGCCTGGCCGCTTCGTTTGCCACAGCAACCATTTTTTCAGTGACTGCCATGCTTTTTTGAGCCTGTTCATAATCAAGAAGCGCTTGCTGGAATTCAAGATTGAGAGCAAGTTCGGTTTTTTTTCTGAGTGACTGAATTTCCTGCAGGCGCAGTTGCGCTCTGGTGATTTGCGAGGAGTTTTTCCGGCCATCGAAGAAAATGTAATTCAGTCGTACCCCGGCCATCCAGGAATCACCATGTTCGTCGAGCACCCAACCTTTATCGATCTGATAGCTGGCAAATGCGTCAACGGATGGCAGCCTGTCGCCCTCACTCTTTTTAAGTTCGGCTAAAGCCTCGTCTTCGATCGCCTTGAGCCTTGTGAGCCGGTGATGATTTTGATAATCAATAGAGAGTGGAATCTCTTGATCTACGCCACTGTTGGACGCAAGATTGACTTCACCATCCTGTAGGCCAAGGAGGTTGAGGAATATTCGTTTCGTGAGCGCCAGGCTGTGTTCGCTCCGGATCAGGTTTTCGCTGGCTTGTGACTGCTGCAATTCAAGACTGAGCAGATCCTGCTGCAGGAGGTCCCCCGCATCGAATCTGGCCTTGCCCACCTCAAAGGCGGTGGTGATTGACGCAAGGGCTTCCTGACGTACAGCAACCATTTCTTCGGCCTGGATAATAGCCTGGAAGGTTTTGACAACCTCAAAACCCAGCTGTTGGTGTACTGCAACAAGGTCAGTCTCCGATACATTGATATGGGCATCTGCCGCTTCCTGGGCGGCAAGGTCTTTCCCGCCATTGTACAAGCGGTAACTTATTTGAGCTTTGAGTTGGAGGTTGTCTGTTCTGCCTGGGTCATTAAAATCTATGCTGTTGTCAAAGGCACCTTGATTGAGAATATTGCCAAAGGAATACATGGGAGTGTTGGTTTGGCTATACTCGGTGGAAACATTAACAAGAGGGTAGTCGCTGGCCCTGCTCATGGTGGCTGTGGCGATTGCCTGTTCAATTCGTTTGCGGGCAATATCGCTGTCGGGGTTGCCGGCAATGGCGAAGGCCACAGCCTGTTCTTCTGTCCATACACTCGGGATAGCGACTGGCGGCTGTGTGGTGCTGTCGGCATAAACACTGCAGCAGCAGGTAAGGAGTCCGAGAAAGGTGAGCAGATAGCATCTTTTCATGGTGAAATCCGTTTCGGGTCTGGAATCTTGATCCTATCTATTTAACGATAAGGTTAACTAGACTAAAACGTTCCCAAGGCTTTGTCAAAGAAAAAGTTGTCATTTGTCCGGTAGGTTTGGATACTCTTTCTGGGCTCCCTTGATGAGAGCGTGGTCCGTCAATTGTGATGAATTCGTAAAAACCTCAATTCGCGATGGATAAGTAAAAAGCTTCATATTGGAGGCGTGCAATTTTTATATTATTTCGGCGTATATACGGTACGTCGTAATGATATAAAAATTGCACCCCAAGGGCACTTCCTTGGCGTGACAACGAACAAGATGAAGAGTTTTTACGACGCCATCAATTGTGTATATGCACTATACGGGAATCTATCCTTATTTCTTTTTATGGTCAAGAGAATAAGATGTTAGGAGCAGTGATTAGGACATCAGTTTCTCGTCTGTTTGCCGGGGGAGTTATACTGTCCGGATATTGTAATCTTCTTGTTCGTGACTAATGTTGCTGGAGAAAAATATTTACAATATCCTGATAACCCAGCGAAGCTGGAAGGCATACAGTGACTGCTCTGGGATCGATACAATCAATGGGCGGGGAGGAGAATGGATGGCAGGAAAAACGTTGTACGATAAATTATGGGAAAGCCATATAGTTGAAAACCGTCCTGACGGGACATCACTCCTGTATATTGACCGACATTTACTCCATGAGGTGACCTCCCCCCAGGCCTTTGAAGGTCTGAAGTTGTCCGGGAGAAAAATCTGGCGTCCCACCGCCAATCTCGCAACACCCGATCATAATGTACCGACCCTGAGTAATGAACGTAAGGGTGGCATTGATGGAATTGTCGATCCATTTTCACGTCTGCAGGTTGAAATCCTCAATATAAACTGCCAGGAGCAGGGTATTGTCGAATTCGGCATGGAAGATAAGCGACAGGGAATTGTCCATGTGGTTGGGCCGGAACAGGGACTGACTCTGCCCGGAATGACTATTGTCTGCGGCGACTCGCACACCTCTACCCATGGCGCTCTTGGGGCGCTGGCTCAGGGAATTGGAACCTCGGAAGTAGAGCATGTGCTGGCTACCCAGTGTCTGATTCAGAAAAAGATGAAGAATATGTTGGTCCAGGTGGAAGGTGAACTGGAACCGGGAGTGACCGCCAAGGACCTCATTCTCTATGTGATCGGTAAAATCGGTACCGCTGGAGGGACTGGCTATACCATAGAATTTTCAGGTTCAGCAATAAGGGCGCTATCGGTTGCAGGACGGATGACCATTTGCAATATGGCGATAGAGGCCGGAGCCAGGGCCGGACTGGTGGCGGTTGACGACAAAACTGTCGAGTATGTCAGGGGGCGGCCCTTTGCCCCCCAGGGAGAGATGTGGCAGCGTGCGGAAGAGTATTGGCGCACCTTGATTTCCGATAAGGATGCAGTCTTTGATAAAGTCGTGACCATTGATGCCGCAGACATTGAGCCGCAGGTCACCTGGGGGACTTCACCAGAGATGGTTGTGGGTATCGGTGGCCGAGTACCGACACTCGAAAGTGTTGCAAGTGCAACTGCCCGGGAGTCTCTGGTCCTGGCTCTGAATTATATGGGGTTGAAAGAGGACCAGAAGGTTGTTGATATTATGCTCGACAGAGTTTTTATCGGTTCCTGCACCAATTCGCGCATTGAAGATCTGCGGGCTGCCGCTGCTGTTGTGCAGGGAAAAAAGATTGCGGAATCTGTCAAACAGGCTCTGGTTGTTCCTGGTTCCGGGCTGGTGAGGGAGCAGGCGGAGCAGGAAGGACTGGATAAGATATTTAGGGACGCGGGTTTCGAATGGCGCGAACCCGGCTGCTCCATGTGTCTGGCTATGAATAGTGACAAACTCGGTAAGGGGGAACATTGTGCCTCCACCTCTAATAGAAATTTTGAGGGCAGACAGGGGTTTGGCGGACGGACTCATCTGGTTAGCCCGGTGATGGCTGCTGCGGCGGCAGTTGCCGGACATTTCGTCGATATTCGTCTGTGGAGGTAAAAAATGCAACCGTTTACAGTGCATACTGGAATAGTCGCGCCGATGGACAGGGCCAACATTGATACAGATCTGATTATTCCAAAACAGTTTCTTAAATCGGTAAAACGAACCGGGTTTGGCGTGAACCTTTTTGATCCGCTCAGATATCTGGATGAAGGACAGCCGGGGATCGACAACTCCATTCGCCCACTAAACCCGGAATTTGTGCTCAACACGGATAAATTCCGGGATGCGTCAATTCTCCTCGCCAGAGCAAATTTCGGCTGTGGCTCAAGCAGGGAGCATGCTCCCTGGGCCTTGCTTGATTATGGGTTTCGGGTTCTGCTCGCACCGAGTTTTGCCGATATTTTTTATAACAATTGTTTTAAAAACGGTATCCTGCCTATCGTATTGCCGGCTGATGTTGTTGATATGCTGTTTGCTGAGATTAAAGCATCGAAACGGCTGCAATTGACGGTTGATCTGGCAAAACAGCAGATTGTCCTGCCTGATGGGGAAAGGCTGCAGTTCGAGCTTGATGCTTTTCGTAAACAGTGCCTGTTGCAGGGGCTCGATGATATCGGTCTGACCCTGGATAAGGCAGAGCGTATCAGGGAGTATGAAAGACAACGTCAGGAGGCGTGTCCCTGGTTGTTTGGCGATCTTTTGTAAACTGCCGGTTTGCCGGTTGGTCAATGTTTCAGGCGTCAGTAGTCAGGACCTTCAGGCTTTTTTCGAGGGCCTTAATGTCGACTGGTTTGGCCAGATAGCTATCCATGCCGGCCGCCAAACATTTGTCTCTGTCGCCCGTCATAGCGTATGCTGTCAGGGCGATGATGGGTATATTCTGAACATGGCGGTATGTATCTGAATTTCTAATTATTTTAGTGAGTTCAATACCATCCATTTCCGGCATTTGCACATCCATCAGAACAATGTCAAACGAGTGTTTTTTGAGGAGCTCAAGAGCTGAATGCCCATCTCCGGCAATTGTTGCCCGGTGACCGAGCTTGGTTAGAATTGCCTGCAAAATCTGCTGATTTATCTGTTCATCTTCGACGACCAGGGTGGAGAGACGGCGATGCGGGCTGGTTAAAATGGGTGTTGGAAGATTGATCGGTTCTGGTGTTGCACGGAGTTCTCCTATACCGACCACCAGAGTGAAGGTGACTGTTGTTCCCTGGGCATCATTTCTTTGAATCTGCACCCTGCCTTCCATCTGGGTTACCAGTTGTTTGACGATACTGAGACCGAGACCCGTTCCCTTAATTTTTTTCTGCCGCGGTGATTCTATCTGGGTGAAGGGTTCGAACAGTTTATCGCCAATGTCCCGGGGGACTCCAATGCCAGTATCGGCGACACTGCATTCAAGTTTCACCCGGTCGCTTTCGATCGTCTCCTGTACCCTGATTTCGATATGTATTTTCCCAAGTTCTGTGAACTTTGCCGCGTTGCCGATCAAATTGTAGAGTATTTGCCGGATACGTACATGATCCGCTACCAGGATGTCGGGAACTTCAGGAGATATCGTACATGATAGATTGACATTGTGATGATTGATGGCAGTTTTAAATGAAAGGAGCAAGGGGGTAATAATTTCTCTGATCTGGAATGGTTCAGGGGTCATCTGCAATTTTCCCGCCTCTATTTTAGAATAGTCGAGGATATCGTTGATGATGGTCAGCAGACTTTCTCCCGAAGCCATTGCTGTTTCAACGTATTGAAACTGTTCGTCATCAAGAGCCGTCATGGTCATCAGTTGCAGCATACCCATTACACCGTTCATTGGTGTTCTCACCTCGTGGCTCATTTTTGCCAAAAATTCAGATTTCGCCCTGTTTGCCGCAAAAGCCTGCTCTTTGGCAGACTCGAGTTCCAGCATAATTTTTTTTCTTGAAGAAATATCCCGGGTTACTCCGATTATACCGGTAAAATGTTTTGACGTTTCCGGTAGCGGCGAGGCGATACTTTCTACCCAGATGTTTGCACCGTCTGCTGTTCTTATTTCTGACTCCCAGTGCAACGATTTGTCTATGGTGGCGACAAGTAATTGAAAATGATCGCAGGTGAACGGTGAGGAAGAGATGATCTCCTTTTCAATGATCGTGATTGCATCTTCCATTGGAAAACCGGTAAGGTGGGCAAACGATGGACTGACGTGTTGAGGAGAGAGCGTATCATCAGTGGTCCATATGACATCATGTACATTATCCGCCAGCAATCGATAGAGATGTTCACTTTTTTGCAGCGCTTCTTCCGCGTATTTTCTTTTTGTAATATCTCGAGCAATCGCCAGGTACAGATCTTTCCCATCAATAGTTAGGCGGAGAGCACTTATTTCTACAGGGAGTTTGCTGCCATCTTTTTTGATATAGGTCGTTTGAAAAGTGGCGTTGTTGTCTTGGTTCAGTCGAACTTCTAATTGGTTGCTGTGGGCAAATGCCTTGTCATGGCTGATATCAAAAGGAGTCAT
Organism: uncultured delta proteobacterium; assembly: GCA_963806525.1. Taxonomy (GTDB): domain Bacteria; phylum Desulfobacterota; class Desulfobulbia; order Desulfobulbales; family Desulfocapsaceae; genus Desulforhopalus_A. The sequence continues at coordinate 229,181 of CAWDYJ010000026.1, read as the reverse complement.
CTGCAGCATCTCTTCTCGGGTATAGCCGAGACGCTTGCAGGCAACGTTGTTTACATCGGAAAAGTAACCGTAGTCTGGACTGTTTTGATCCAGCGAGATCACAAACATCGCATCATTGGCGTAATTGAACAGTTTGCGATATCTATTTCTGCTCTGTTCGAGTTGTTCCTTGTTTTCTCCCCAAACAGACAGGTCCTGGGCTGAAGTCAGGTTGGGTCCAGCCTGTTTCTTTATCAGCTGCTCGAGGTCTGTGATGCGTTTTTGTGCTTGCTGTAGTTGCGACTGCAGTTCGGCGATATATTCTGAGGACATAATCAGCGGCACGACACGCGTTGAGGTCAGTATGAATTACAAAGTGAAATTGGATTTCGAAAATGGACACTACAGTGATGTTACCGTATTTGTTTACGGCGAGTCAAATCGAAAGAGAAAAGATGTCACTTTCACTGGAGAACGACGTAGCGGGCTTTCTGCGCTGAGTTATTAAATAGTTTCCTTCACGAAACGGTCATTTTTTCCTAACTCCTGGTTGTTTTCTATTTAATCCGCAGAATACAATTATATGCCTGTGGTTAAATGTATCGAACACCGCAATATGGATCAAACTGTTTCGTGTCACGGTAAACATTAAATCGCCTCAAGGCCGGGAGCGGGAAAATGGCTGCACAACTTTTGTACCTCTTCCGCAGTTTTTTCCAGGAAGGTTTCGTTTTCCGGATCGGCAATGACATTTTCTATGAGGTCACTGATCAAAAGCATTTCACTTTCTTTGAACCCCCGGGATGTGACTGCCGGGGTGCCGATGCGAATTCCGCTGGGATCAAATGGTTTCCGCTTGTCGAAGGGCACAGCATTGTAATTGAGGACAATACCTGCTTTGTCCAGCGCTTTGGCGGCGGTCTTGCCGGAAATGTTTTTATTGGTCAGATCGACCAGCATGAGATGATTGTCGGTGCCATTGGTGATCAGGTTAAAACCTTTGGCCATAAGAGATTTTGCAAGAACCTTGGCGTTTTTGACCACCTGAATAGTATACGCTTTAAAGGACTCGGACGTCGCTTCCTTTAAGGAGACCGCTATGGCTGCTGTGGTGTTGTCGTGCGGGCCGCCCTGAACTCCTGGAAAGACAGCTTTGTCTATTGCCTGGGCATGTTTCTCCCTGCAGAGAATCATCGCCCCCCTTGGCCCCCTGAGTGATTTATGGGTTGTTGTGGTGACAACATCGGCATATGGTATTGGCGACGGGTGGACACCCCCGGCAACAAGTCCGGCAAAATGGGCCATGTCGACCATGAGTATTGCGTTGACTGCGTCGGCGATATCCCTGAATTTTTTAAAATCAAGTATTCTCGGATAGGCAGAGTGACCGGCAATGATAATTTTTGGTTGCACTGCCAAAGCCTTTTGGAGAATCTTGTCGTAATTAATGAGTCCAGTTTCCGCATCAAGTTCGTAGGACTGCGCATTAAAGTACCGTCCTGAAATACTTACTTTGGCCCCGTGGGTGAGGTGGCCGCCATGGGGAAGAGCCATGCCGAGGATGGTGTCTCCAGGGTTCAGGAAAGCAAGGTAAGTCGCAATATTTGCTGGTGATCCGGAATAAGGCTGGACGTTGACATGTTCTGCTCCAAAAAGATCCTTTGCTCGTTTGATTGCCAGTTGTTCCACCTGATCAATGATCTGCTGCCCTTCATAATAACGCTTTCCGGCATATCCTTCGGAGTATTTATTGGTAAGGATGCAGCCGGTGGTCTCAAGTACAGCCTTTGAGACATAATTTTCTGAAGCGATTAATCGAAGTTTATCGGCCTGACGTTTTTCTTCCTGTTTGATCAATGAATAGATTTCCGGATCAAGGTCTTTGACGCTTTCCATTATTTCTCCTTGAGGCTCACCTGCCTCCTAAGCCTGTACGTATCGTCGTTGCCGGTAGAATTTTATTTGCACACAATAGGCTCGTCCACCTCTTTTGCAAGAGAGCAGGGAGTGTGATACATTTGTGAAAATCACCTGTTAGACAGGTGAAAAATTGTCGCCTTTTATCAATTAATTAATATATGCCGTAATCAATGAGGCAGTAATCTTAATAAAAACGGGAGTGATTGAACAGAAGAAAGTGCAAAAGGCAGCAAAAGAAGATAAATAATTCAGGCATTGCAGAAAAAACAATGAACTCTTCAGGGTCAGCTTGACGGCAGTTCCGGAAAGTCGGTAAAAACTGCCGTTGCCCCCATGGCAAAGAGTTCTTGCTGTCGGACTCTTGAGTTGACCGTATAGACATTAATCCCCAGTCCGGCTGCACGGAGTTTCTTGACAAGGGAAGCATCTGTTATCTCGTCGGCAGGATGGTAGGCAGCAACACCGAGAGCCTTTAGATATTCAATAAGATTTTTCGGGTGTGATTTCTGCTGCAGGGCAGCGGTTGATACCGACGGAGCGCAGTTTTTTGCTTGAACAAGGTAGTCATGATTAAAAGAGGAAATGAGAACCCTGGATGATGAGTGAGTTTTCAGGACCACTTCGAGCACATATTCTGCCACTTTTTTATTCTGTTGCTTGCCGTGATGGTCTTTGATTTCAATGTTGATTGGTGTTTTCCGTAATGCTGGGTGAAGCAAAACCTCCTCAAGGGTCAATATCGTTTGGGGCATCTCTCTCATAAGCCGGACTTGGGACGTTTCGTTTTTACGAATGGTGCCGAAAGGATCGGTATCGAGGAACCATGAGCCAATATCCAGTGTTTGGAGTTGAAAGAGCGTCCAGGCATTGACATGAAAAGAGTGCAAGCCAAATTGTTCGCACTGTTCTTTGGCGTTGCTTGTCCGCTGCAGAGTTGGATCATGGAAAACCACAGGTACATAGTCTTTACTCATCTGGACATCCAGCTCAATGAAGTGGCAGCGACCAACGCTTGCCTTAAACGCCGCAAGCGTATTTTCAGGGTAATTGGCCCGAAAGCCTCTGTGCGCCGCAATGAGCTGAAATGTATTGAAATTATCAAAAAATGTCATGGAGAAATGTTTGTCTGTTAGATTTTTTTGTTTCAATGCCATTTTTTAGCACAAGAGTGGGGCAAATATACATCAGGTTGTATCTCGAGTCGGAGTAGGTCTTCTGAGTTGTTCTAATTTTTTGACATTATATTGAGCATAACATATTAATGCAACAGTAATGGCGGTGGGTAGCTGGATTTGAGACGCATTGTGTTCTTTAGCGAAGAATAGGGTGGATATTTACATAAAAATGATGTGTTTTAAGCAAGTTTGTTAAGTCTGGCTTGCAATTCTGAAGCAAGCAGAGTTAAAATTATGGATCAATATTGATTCATTGTCAGATGTTCAGGTGTAATTTTCAAACACGGATGGTTCCGATTCAGTTATGAAGTTTCCCAAATTGCCACATTGTAGAATTTTATTCATAGTTATCGTCATGCAAGTATTTGTGAGCACATGCATTCTTGACTCTAATGTTTTGGCCGCGAAAAAGGACAGCTATGACATAATATATTTGTTGACGAAAGATTTGGAGAGGGTTCTGGACTATAAGGAAGAATTGGAAACGGTTTTCGATACAAAAGTCGTAAAAAAACTGAAAATAGTTGGCCGGGGTGATGAATATGCGCTGATTTATGACGGCAATGATTCGGCCAGAACTGTAGCTCATACCCTTATTGAGCATGCTGAGCTGTTAAACAAAGCCGGTTTTGATGAACCGTTTGCAACCAAGGAGCAGAATTTTTACCGTTTGTACAATGTCAGTTATGGCATGGGACCCAATCTGGAGCCGCTGAAAGAAAAATACGAACAAATTTACGGATGTCTGGGCGAAGAGGTGAGAAACGACCTTTTTATTGAAAAGACCGATTTTGGCAATTATGCCCTCATTTATCGTCGCCGCGGAGACAAGGCGTCAACGACCCAGGTTGCAAAGAAACATGCCAAACTATTGCGGTCAAAGAGAATCAAAACATCTATTATCACTGAAAATAATAATATGGTGATGTATGGTGAATCCAGTTTGATTGATGATGTGGGTGCCAAGAAACCGTTAATCTCTCAGCTTCCGGATGTCGACACGAAGAAGATTGCTCCTGAAAAAATTGTTGCCACAGCAAAGATAATTAGAAAAACCAAAACTGGTGAACCTGTTGTTTTATCAGCGGGTATTTCTAAATGTGAGCGCTCCGTTGAAGAGTACATATATAATCTAAGAAAAAAAGGGCGGATTTCCAAAGACGAGTCCACAGGATGGATGGTCTATGATTTAAAAGACAATAAGAGTGTCATTGATATTAATGCCGATCAGGAATTCCAGGCGGCAAGTATGATTAAACCCTTTGTTGCACTGGCCTTTTTCCATCAGGTCAAAGCCGGCAAGCTCAAGTATGGCCCCAAAAGCAGAAGAAAAATGGAAGCCATGATACAGCGGAGCAGTAATTCAGCCACTAACTGGGTTATGCGGCAGGTAGGAGGACCAGCCAGTTGTGAAGCCATCCTGAAAAAATACTACTCCAACATATTTAAAAAAACGGAGATTAGAGAATACATTCCGGCCGGTGGGCGCACGTACCTCAACAGCGCACCCCCTTCTGACTATGTCAGATTTTTGGTAGCCCTTTGGAATAAAGACTTACCGGAAGGGAAAGAAATTCGTCGGTTAATGGCCCTGCCCGGGCGTGACCGCCTGTATCATGGAACCTCTATTCCCAAAGGAACACTGGTATACAACAAGACTGGTTCCACTGCACACCTGATTGGGGATATGGGAATCCTTGTGCCAAAAACCAAAAAAGGCGGACAGTTTCCTTATGTTATTGTCGGTATTATCGAAAGACGTTCCAAAGCACCCAATTATGGACAATGGGCTAAAACACGAAGCCGGGTTATTCGTGAGGTATCTACCTTGGTCTATGAGGAATTGAAAAAGGAACACCATTTGCTGTAGATATGCAGGCGAAATTTAGGGCCTATTCGTCGCCGGTAAACAGGAAAAAGACAGGACTTGGCCTATTACTCGCTTCTTGGGTGGACTTTTCAGGATGCTTTTTAAAGAAGGGACTTGTCCTATACATATTCTTCTCGTCAGCGACCAAGACCAATATGTAAGAGATTAATACATCTCGCGTTTTCCGAAGATTGATCCGATGGCATTAAGCTTGTCAGCAACAATGAACAGAGCATCTCGATCAATATCAAAAATATTTTCTTCAAGACATTTCAGTTGCAGACTGTTGGCGTCCCTCTGGTATCCATGTTTAGATTCAGTATTGAATGGTTGCGTCTGATAGATTAATTTGGGTCTACAATTACAGGCGATAAACTGTCAATCAAGCCGCATGTACGGAGGGTATTGATTTACCAGGAAATCACTGGATAAATTTTACATCACCATATGAAATGCAGAAAGTGACATTGTTGCAGAATGTCTATATATCTAAAAGAAAGGATGGCGACATTATGATGATGTGAGAAAAATATCAACTTTTGGAGAAACCTATGAATGTCATAATGGATGTGTGTATAATACCCATGGGTGTTGGTGTTTCGGTATCGGAATATGTAGTTGAATGTCATCAGATCCTGAAAAATGCAGGAGTCAAAACCCAGCTGCATGCTTATGGGACAAATGTAGAAGGTGATTGGGATACTGTAATGGCAGCGGTAAAAGCCTGTCATGAGAAAGTGCACGGTATGGGAGCTCCCCGCATTACCACGACGATAAAACTGGGAACCAGGATTGATCGCGCCCAGACAATGGAGGATAAGGTCTCGAGTGTAATCAGCAAGATGGAGTAATCTCTCAGCGACCTGCAGGATTAATAGCCGGCTCACTCTGCTTGCAAATCAAGATGAGCGGTGAAATAAATGCGTTCTGCTGGTTAGAGCAAGAAAGATGCTCTGGGGTAAAAGCATTGAAAGTGTAGAAGAATAAGTACCAACGACAAAAGCCCCGGGCAAGAAATTGCCTGGGGCTTTTGCTGTATAAAAAACGGCGGTGACCTACTCTCCCACACAGTCGCCCGTGCAGTACCATCGGCGCTAAAGAGCTTAACTTCCGTGTTCGGAATGGGAACGGGTGGATCCTCTTTGCTATGACCGCCGTAAAATCTTTTATGTCAGGGTGGGGGAGGTGTTTTTCCCTTGGCCTTATATATATTGTTCATCCTTGATATAACTTGCATCTCATCCCCTGAAGGGGATAGGCCTCTCTAAGGAAATCCTTCAGAAAAGCGAAGGATTTCCAAGAGTTGCCTAATCGAATAGTAGAGTAATCACAGTAGAGTAATAATCAAAAAATATGGATAAGCCGCACGGCTGATTAGTATCGGTAAGCTGCATGCATTACTGCACTTCCACACCCGACCTATCGACGTTGTGGTCTACAACGAGCCTTCAGATGGTTTACACCATGGGATATCTTATCTTGAAGTGGGCTTCCCGCTTAGATGCTTTCAGCGGTTATCCCTGCCGAACTTAGCTACCCAGCAATGCCCCTGGCGGAACAACTGGTGCACCATAGGTTCGTCCATCCCGGTCCTCTCGTACTAGGGAAAGATCTCCTCAAATATCCTGCGCCCGCAACAGATAAGGACCAAACTGTCTCACGACGTTTTAAACCCAGCTCACGTACCACTTTAATTGGCGAACAGCCAAACCCTTGGGACCTGCTTCAGCCCCAGGATGTGATGAGCCGACATCGAGGTGCCAAACCTCCCCGTCGATATGGACTCTTGGGGGAGATAAGCCTGTTATCCCCGGAGTACCTTTTATCCGTTGAGCGACGACCCTTCCATGCGGAATCGCCGGATCACTAAGACCTACTTTCGTACCTGCTCGAGATGTCTCTCTCGCAGTCAAGCTCCCTTATGCCTTTACACTCTACGGCTGGTTTCCAATCAGCCTGAGGGAACCATCGCGCGCCTCCGTTACTCTTTAGGAGGCGACCGCCCCAGTCAAACTACCCACCAGACAATGTCCTGGATCCAGATAATGGACCGCAGTTAGATTCCTAAGATAACAAGGGTGGTATTTCAAGGGTGACTCCACGACCACTGGCGTGGCCGTTTCAAAGTCTCCCACCTATCCTACACATGTTACCTCAAAAACCAATGCCAAGCTGTAGTAAAGGTTCACGGGGTCTTTCTGTCTTGTTGCGGGTAACCGGCATCTTCACCGGTACTACAGTTTCGCTGAGTCCCTGGTTGAGACAGTGGGGAAATCGTTACGCCATTCGTGCAGGTCGGAACTTACCCGACAAGGAATTTCGCTACCTTAGGACCGTTATAGTTACGGCCGCCGTTTACCGGGGCTTCGGTTCAATGCTTTGTCCGAAGACTAACACGTCCCCTTAACCTTCCGGCACCGGGCAGGCGTCAGACCCTATACTTCGTCTTTCGACTTCGCAGAGTCCTATGTTTTTAGTAAACAGTCGCTCCCCCCATTTCACTGCAACCTGACCAGGCTCCGTTAGTAAATAACTTCACCATGCAGGCACACCTTCTCCCGAAGTTACGGTGCTATTTTGCCGAGTTCCTTAACCAGAGTTCTCTCAAGCGCCTTGGTATCTTCTACCTGCCTACCTGTGTCGGTTTACGGTACGGTCACATTCATAACTAGATACGAGGATTTTCCTGGAAGCATGGAACCAGCCACTTTGTTGTCTAAAAGACATCGTCATCACGCCTTGGTGTTATACAAGGACCCGGATTTGCCTAAGTCCTCCACCTACACGCTTAAACCGGGACAACCAACGCCCGGATGGCCTTACCTTCTCCGTCCCCCCTTATCATCAAACGCTATGAAAGTGGTACAGGAATATTAACCTGTTTCCCATCGACTACGCCTCTCGGCCTCGCCTTAGGAGCCGACTAACCCTGAGCAGATTAACTTGACTGCAGGAAACCTTAGGCTTTCGGCGTGAGGGTTTCTCACCCTCATTTTCGCTACTCGTGTCAACATAAGCTCTTGTGGAACCTCCAGCACTCCTTTCGGTGTACCTTCACAGGCGGCCACAATGTTCTCCTACCATCTAGAAAGCTGATTCAAAATCATTAACCTTCCTGATTCACTGCTTAGCAGGGGGGTAGTGGCTCGCGAAAAACGCTCGCATAATTTCACTCCCTATCTTGCTAATAACCTTGAATCAGCTTATCTAGATCCGTAGCTTCGGTACTATGCTTAGCCCCGTTAAATTTTCGGCGCGGTATCATTAGACCAGTGAGCTATTACGCTTTCTTTAAAGGGTTGCTGCTTCTAAGCCAACCTCCTGGTTGTATAAACAATTCCACATCCTTTTCCACTTAGCATAGATTTAGGGACCTTAGCTGACGGTCTGGGTTCTTTCCCTTTCGACCACGGAACTTATCTCCCGTAGTCTGACTCCCGCACTAGAACTTGACGGTATTCGGAGTTTGAAAAGAGTTGGTAATCCGGTGGGACCCCTAGTCTTGTCAGTGCTCTACCTCCGTCAGTCACCATGCGAGGCTATACCTAAATATATTTCGGAGAAAACCAGCTATCACCGAGTTTGATTAGCCTTTCACTCCTATCCACAGCTCATCCGAACAGTTTTCAACCTATATCGGTTCGGGCCTCCATCTCGTGTTACCGAGACTTCACCCTGGCCATGGATAGATCACCCGGCTTCGGGTCTACCCCATACAACTCATCGCCCAGTTAAGACTCGCTTTCGCTGCGGCTCCACCTCTCGGCTTAACCTCGCTGCATAGGGTAAGTCGTTGACTCATTATGCAAAAGGCACGCGGTCACCCTGTTCGAAAACATAGGGCTCCCACTGCTTGTAAGCTAACGGTTTCAGTTTCTATTTCACTCCCCTCCCGGGGTTCTTTTCACCTTTCCCTCACGGTACTCGTTCACTATCGGTCATCGGTTAGTATTTAGCCTTGGAAGATGGTCCTCCCATATTCCCACAGGGTTTCACGTGTCCCGTGGTACTCTTTCCAGCTAGGTCGTTATTTATTTCATGTACCGGACTATCACCGTCTATGGTAGGCCTTTCCATACCTTTCCACTATAAATAAACGATCCACATCGCTGATTCGGGCTGGTCCGCGTTCGCTCGCCGCTACTGACGGAATCTCTAAATTGATTTCTTTTCCTGCAGGTACTAAGATGTTTCAATTCCCTGCGTTCGCTTCATGCACCTATGAATTCAGTGCATA
>CAWDYJ010000026.1:0-217500 GCA_963806525.1 uncultured delta proteobacterium | reverse complement strand
TAAGCACGCCGCCAGCGTTCGTTCTGAGCCAGGATCAAACTCTCCAGTTTGATATCCTAGACCGATCCAATTAAAGACCGGTTACTTATATAGTGCTTATGTATCCCGATACAACAGGATAAGTGCTAAGACGAAATACTCGCGTATTTCTGTAGCACTAAATAAGAGCTCTGTTTTTGAATTACGAAAACAAAACTCAATGTGATCATCCCGAATAGAGATGTCACCTTGGGCCCGTTTGCTTAGTATTGTTATTCAGTTTTCAAGGATCGTGCTCAGGTTTTTTTACAACGAAAACCCCGCGGTACGAATTCCGCGACGAGCAGAGTAACCTACCATAACCGAAATATCCGGTCAATGATTTTCTTCAGGTTTTTTCTCTTTCTGCTCTTTTTAATTCTTTTACTCCTCTAAAGGCAAGCTGCAACTGGATAATGCATATCGCATTCGCCAAGACCCGCCCTCAAAGTCCGCGGCAAACTACTTGATCGGCTTCGCGCACGTCAAGGATAAAATGGGCACTGCTTCTGAAATATTCAAGGCCGGTGTATGAATTAAATTATTTTGATTTGTTAATGAGCCGTTGTTGTGCTGAAAATGAAGATAAAATAGTTGTTATGACTATTCTTCAGATGTCCATTTAGCGAGAATATCGATGATTTTTTTTGCCTGATCAGTACTGGAAATATTAAACTTGGATTTTGGAATATATTCCCCCTGTCGCTTTTGGTAGCGCCGGATAGTATACATATCTTTGCCAAATTCACCGGTTTTTCGATCAAGATTTTTATAACGATAGAGAATCGTCGTCCAGGCTCCTTTGGACAGAATTTCTTTGCCGGTTTCTTTGACTATTTGTAATCCGTCTTCTTCATAATTAATTGTAAGATCTTCTACCGTTGCACTCATTTATTGAATCCTGTTAAAGGAAAAGTTATATAAAATGCCTTATTCAGTACCCTGCCTGCTGCAGCAGGCAGGGTACGAATAAGGGTTGATGTTGTGAGTATGTAATGCAAGTAGGTAGGTGTGTAAAGCTTAAGTTTATCGGGCTTGCTTTAGAGCCAGGTATATAGCCTTGGGAACATATTTACCCTTTACTCTGGCTGTGAAAACTGTAAACCACTGGAAGAACCTTCAATGATGATGTGATCTTTGTCGGTAAATTCACCTTGTAAAAGTTTAAGAGCCAAAGCATCTTCCAGGTATCGCTGGATTGCTCTTTTCAGTGGTCGTGCACCATAAGCCGGGTCGTAGCCATTTTCAACGAGAAATTGTTTTGCACTTTCACGCATATGGAGAGTGATCTGTTTTGCTTCCAGGCGAGCTAGCGAGTCTTTTTAATTGGATATCGACTATGGCCAGCATATCCTCTCGTTTTAAACTGTCAAAGATTACCATTTCATCAATTCTGTTGAGAAATTCCGGCTTAAACTGGTTGTGCAGCAGTTCATCAATCTGTAATTGGATAGTGCTTTTCTCTACACCATCCTCGCTGCCATTTTCATGATTAACTGGCTGCCGAGGTTTGAGGTCATTATCAACAGGGTATTTTTAAAGTCAACTGTCCTCCCTTTGCCATCGGTCATTCTGCCATCATCCAACACCTGGAGCAGTACATTGAAAACATCTGGATGCGCTTTTTCTATCTCATCAAGCAGAATGACTGAATATGGTCGCCTGCGTACCGACTCTGTCAGGTATCCGCCCTCTTCATAGCCGACGTATCCTGGAGGAGCACCAATAAGTCTGGCAACAGAATGTTTTTCCATGAACTCTGACATGTCGATGCGAACCATGGCCTGCTCATCGTCGAAGAGAAAATCAGCAAGAGATCTGGCAAGTTCCGTTTTGCCGACACCTGTTGGTCCAAGAAAAATAAACGACCCCAGGGGACGGTCCGGATCCTGTAAACCAGCTCGTGCCCTTCGTACCGCATTGGCAACCACATGTATTGCCTGCTTTTGGCCAACAACTCGTTTGCCAAGCATTTCTTCAGCATGAACCAGTTTGTCCTTTTCCCCTTCCAGTAATTTACGATACCGGTATGCCTGTCCATTTGGCGACAACCGATGCAATGTCCTCAGCATCAACCTCTTCTTTTAGCATCATCTGCTTCTCCTGAATTTCCTGGAGTTACAGGTTTGCTGCGGCAAGATCTTTTTCAAGCTGGACCTTCTGGCCGTATCTTATTTCCGCCACACGGCTCAGGTCGCCAGCCCTTTCAGCTTTTTGTTCCTCAATATGTGCCTGATCTATATTCTCTTTAATGTCTCGTATCTTTTGGATGATATCGCGTTCCAGTAACCATTGGGCCTTCATTGAGTTAAGGTCTTCGCCAAGATCCGCAAGTTTCGTCTTTAACCTCTTCAAGTCGAGCTTTTGACACGCTATCTTTTTCTTTTTTTAGGGCTTCCTGCTCGATTTCAAATTTTATTTTCTGGCGTTCAAGCTCATCTATCTCCGCAGGCATTGAATCTATTTCAATTCGCAGCTGGGATGCTGCCTCATCGATAAGATCTATTGCCTTGTCCGGCAGAAATCGGTCAGTGATATATCGATCTGACAGGATAACGGCGGCAACGGTGGCGTTGTCTTGTATTCGCACCCCATGATGAATTTCATATTTTTCTTTAATTCCTCTCAGGATGGCGATGGTGTCTTCTTCCGATGGTTCCTGGACAATTGACCGGTTGAAATCGTCTTTCCAGGGCGCTGTCTTTCTCGATGTATTTCCGATATTCATCAAGGGTTGTTGCCCCGACACAGTGCAATTCGCCGCGGGCCAGAGCCGGCTTGAGCATATTTGAGGCATCCATTGAGCCTTCCGCTGCTCCGGCACCAACCAGGGTATGGATTTCGTCTATAAAGAGCACAATCTCACCGGCCTTTTCTTCCACCTCTTTGAGGACCGCTTTCAGTCGATCTTCAAATTCGCCACGATATTTGGCTCCGGCAATAAGAGATGCCAGGTCGAGAGTTATGACCTGTTTATTTTTTAGTGTTGCCGGGATATCACCATTGACAATGCGTTGGGCGAGTCCTTCAACAATGGCAGTTTTTCCGACACCTGGTTCACCAATCAGCATGCGGATTATTTTTTGTTCTTCTCGAAAGTACCTGGATAATTCGGCGGATTTCTTCGTCACGGCCAATCACCGGGTCTATCTTGCCAAGTTTTGCTAACTGAGTGAGGTTGCGGCCGTATTTTTCCAGTGCCTGATATTTCTCTTCGGGATATTGGTCGGTTACCCGGTGGCTGCCGCGTAGAACAGAGAGTGCCTGCAGGAAAGTTGTTTCTTCTATTCCTCGTTTTTTAAGAGCCTTGCAGACATCACTGCCGGAATTTTTCAGAATTGCCAGAAAAAGATGTTCCTGGCTCACATATTCGTCCTGCATCTGCTTTGCGATACCGAATGCACTGTCAAGTATCTGCTGCAGCTCCTGTGGAGGCATAACTTTGACCAATCCCCTGTCCGGTAACCTGAGGCATCTTTTCAAGTATCTGGTTGATATCCATCAATATCAAAGAAGGATCTGCTCCCGATCTTCTGCAATACCGGAACGACTATTCCCTCTGGTTGAGTGAGGATTGCCTTTGCCAGATGGGCAGTGTTGATTTCCTGGTGGTTGCTTTCTTGGGCAAGTTGTTGTGCTGTCTGGATAGCTTCCTGCGATTTCAGGGTGAATTTGTCAAATTGCATTTTTGCTCCTTTTACCTTTATTCAATGTGTTGTTGCTGTGTAGACTAGCTGCATGTTTTTGAATTATGCAGAGAGGATAAGAGTGGTAAATCGTGGTGTCAAGTTTTTGACATAAGCGCAAATGTAAAAAAAAAGCGAGTCCCTGACAAAGGACTCGCTTTTATGCTTAGAATTATGAGAAAAGTCGAAAGCTAGGTGATTACATCAACCACAACTTCCTGATCCGCAGGACCCTGAACTGCATCCTCCACCTGTACTGATCGGATTAACCGATGTAATTCCAAAACCGGATCGGGGACCCGCATCGACATAGTCAACAGTAATACCACCACAAGTGGTCATCAGGCTATCTTCAACCAAAAACTTAAGTGTATCGTTTTCGAAAACCTTATCGCTATCTTTTGGCTCATCCAGAGCCAAACCCAATGAGGGACCAGATCAGCCTCCCTGCATTAAGGCTACGCGCAATGCAGATTCGATATTGTTTGCCTGCATGTATTCTTTTAATTTTGTAACAGCCAAGTCTGTTACATTTAAATCGGACATGAAACTCCTCCTTGAAATTTGTTTCTTACATACCTTCTCTTTAATACGCTGTTTGCTTGTCAGAGAAGCCATTCTCTATTCATTTATACCCTAAGGTGAGATGAAAAATAGTCAATCATCCATAGTCGCTAAAATAATGGTTGTGACAAAGTGCGCAAGTATTTTCTTAATTGTTTTGCTTATGGATGGCCAGGCGGATTTACCGGATATATCATCTAAATAGATTTGATTTTTAAATAAATAATAATGTGTTACAAGGGAAATTGGCGGGATTAATTGACGTCTTTTCTATATTATAATGGATTATACGTGTTTTTTTGTTTATAGTTCGTAGATGATGGACAGAGACTGGCCTTTTGAAATAGATTTTTCTATAGAGCCTTCTGATGCATTGATTGTTTACAAAAGAGATATAATCGGCCTGTCAAATATCCGTTTACTTTGGTGGTCGCAGAGTCGTTGGCAAGGCGGGGAAAAAAATTGTGAAGAGGAAAAATTTGCTATGAAGAAAATTGTCATTTCGACAGGAGGCGGGGATGCACCCGGTCTGAATGCTGTGATATATGCAGTCGTTCATGCGTGTTATCGTAAGGGGTGGGAGGTTTATGGCAGCAGAAATGGCTATGGTGGTTTTTTGGATATCGATGAGATGATTCGTCTTTTCCCAAGAGATGTGGAAGGAATTTATTCGACCGGTGGAACTATTCTTGGCTCAACAAATAAAGGAAATCCATTTTCCAGACCAGTGAAAAACCTTGCCGGAGAAATTCAAATTATTGATGTTTCTGATAAAATTCTCCGGAATTTTAACAGAATGGGATTTGATTGCCATATTGCCATTGGTGGTGACGGCAGTCTGGATATTGCCCATCGGTTTGCTGAAAAAGGGATGCCGGTTATAGGCGTGCCGAAAACCATTGATAATGATCTGGAAAAAACCAACAGAACTTTTGGCTTTGATACAGCTGTTTCTACAGCAACAGAGGCTCTAGATAAACTCCATTCAACGGCAAAATCACATAACAGAGTTATGGTTGTTGAGGTCATGGGACGGGATTCCGGATGGATAGCTCTGTATTCAGGAATATCAGGTGGGGCCGATGTGATTTTAATACCTGAAATCCCATTTGATATCGAAGAAGTATGTGACAAAATATCTGACAATGAATTGCACGATAAGCATTACTCCATAGTGGTCGCAGCTGAAGGGGCGGTAACGATAGACGGCCAGAAATTTAATAAGGGAAAAGGGGAATTGGGCCGTGATGAAATGATTTTAGGAGGCGTGGGGGAATGGGTTGCTTCGGAAATCAGAACCCGAACGGAAAAAGATACCCGCTCTCTGGTTCTCGGGCACTTGCAGCGTGGAGGTTCGCCAACGACTTTTGACAGGCTGCTTGCCCTGCGATTTGGGGCAGCGGCGGTGCGTCTTGTGGAAGGAAAGGTTTTTGATCATATGGTGGCGCTGAAAGATTCTCAGATGGTGGCGGTACCCATTGCCGAAGCAATAAAAATGCGCAAAAAAGTCGATCTTAACAGTGACAAGGTCCTGACCGCAAGGGACATTGGCATATGCTTTGGGGATAAAGACATCCGCACTGAGTCTGAGTAAATTGAGGCATTGCCGGAAGTTGAAAACCAACAACTACACTGAAGCGTATCGATTATTGTATGACTATTTCGGACCGCAGAACTGGTGGCCTGGAGATTCGCCCTTTTGAAATAATGGTTGGGGCAATTTTGACCCAGAATACCAACTGGTCAAATGTGCAAAAAGCAATTGACAATTTAAAATCGGCAGATCTGCTCAGCTATCAATCTCTTTCCTTATTAAGGGTCGATGAAATAGCTCAATTAATCCGTCCGGCGGGATACTATAATCTTAAAGCCCGGCGCCTGAGAAATCTGCTTGATATGGTAGCGACTCATCTACGATGGAGAATTGGATTTATTTCTTGAAGATGAGCTTGGGATCTGCCCGGGAAAACCTGCTTGCGGTGAAAGGGGTAGGCCCGGAGACTGCTGATTCAATTCTCCTTTATGCCTGCGGGCATCCTGTTTTTGTCGTCGATATGTATACCTATAGAGTTTTCAGTCGTCATAATATGGTTGAGGAAGAGACTGATTACCGGGCAATACAGCAATGTGTTTGGATTCATTTACCTCAGGATAGTGCAGCTGTATAATGAATTTCATGCGCTGATTGTTCGTGTCGCGGGCACTTTTTGTAAAAAAACAAAACCCCTGTGCGAACAGTGTCCGCTTCAGGGGTTGAATCTGTAATCTGTCGGATAGATCTATGATTTTAAATCGAACAGTGTGCCTGTCATATCATTGACAGATTCAATAGTCTTCAGGTTGGCTTTATACATGGTACTGTTCAGGTTCATGTCCACCAATTCTGTTGCCAGATCCACATTTGAGAGTTCAACCAGTTCCATTCCTGTGTCGGTTTCCTGAAAAACACTGGGGCCGGGTGGAAACTTTTTAACTTGAGCTTTTACGCCCTGAGGAGCAACATTGGTATTTTGGACCATGGTTTTTTGAAACCATTGGTATTGGCGTTGGCGATATTGTTGCCGTTGGATTGTAATGTGGTGCTGAAGGCCTTTAATCCGGTAAGGGCTGTTTGGTACGCTGATATCATGACCTTGCTCCTGTTATTGCCTAATGATTTCGTCAATAAATGATGCGGCCTCTTCTTCGGTATATTCTGCTTTGAGAAGAGCTTTTCGGTATCGCTCCAAAATCTCACGTGCCTTGAGGTGATTGTTGTTTTGGCAATGGAATTTGTAGAGGAAGTATGGTCAGTTCTTCCTCAAGATAGTTGATTAGGAGAATGCGTTCGAGGATGGTAATTGCCTCTTCCAATCGTCCGGCATCTGCTAAATTTTTCGCCCAGGTTGATCCTATTTCGACCATTAGATTGGCGAGAATATCATTAAAGGTGAGTACCTGCTCACTCCGAAAGGTATCCTCCGGCATGGCACCTTTCCACAGAGAAATGGCCGTTTGAAAAGCATTGTGTGCCTGCCATAAGTCACTGTTTTTACAGTGGGATAATCCTGTCCTGGCGGCTTCAAGAAATTGCAGCGCAGTCTATTTCATAGTTGGTCAGACAGAGGATGCCTTTTTGGAGATAGAGGTAGTTTTTTACTGGTACTGGCAGGTGGGGGGCGATGAGTTTTCTCAGTCTGGTGAGCAAGGTATCAAAGCTCTTTCTGGCATTTTCCGGGCTGCTTTCCGGCCAGAGTTCCAGTTGGATTTTTTCCTGTGGAATACGCTGACCTTTTGCTGTGATCAATAAGCCCAACAGTTCCCGCTGAAAAGGGGTGAAATCTTTGGATTGCAAGAGAATCTTCCCTGACATTCTGAGCTCAAAACTATCCATGAGAGTAAATTTCAACAGAGAAATCGGTTCGCCGTCGTCCGAGAAATTGAGATGCAGGCGGCTCTTTGCCAGACTCTGGGCAAAACTTTTTTCAATATCTCTTTTACTGCCAGAGAGAGAAGCTTGGTCATCATCGCTGGTTCCCAACTCCAGAAATGATTGTAACCATTGATTTTCATAAGAGAAAGACCGGCTTCCAGGTCATCAAGCGCTGCTTCGGGACTTTCTGACTCATATTTGAAGTAGCTCAGATTAAAGAGTGCGCATATCGTCAGGTATGTCGATGGAATTGTCTGGGAGATGGCTAAACCTTTTTCCAGGCTCATGCGGGCTTTTTCAAATTTTTTAATGCGGGTGTACACTGCCCCGGCCAGAATATTGTGAAAAGCAATATAGAATGGCCCCCCAGCTTTTTCCCTTAAGTTGTTCAGCCTGGCAAAATGCTTTGTTCTGCTTCTTCTGCATAACCGATAAGAGCGAGACCGAAAGCCTTCCACTGCAAAAGCTGGCTGTGCATATGATCGGTCGATGCAGTGGTGGTAATGTTCAGTCCTTTTTCCAAAAGTTCGAGAGCTTGTTGGGCTTGCCCAAGAGAAAATAAATTGCTGCTGCCCCAGACATACAGATAAGGAGCCGCTACTGTCTGGTCGACGATCGTTTGATCGATGGATTTTTGCAGGGCGAGTTGCTGGATATGAGAAATTTTGATGATCACCGGTCATGGAAAGATAGCAGAGATTCATGACCCGCAGAGTCAACCTATTTGATTCGCCAACCAGTGGGTCATTGAAAAGAGAAAAACAGACTTCAGCCTCCCGGAGATACTTTGCCCGATTGCCGCTGAGCAGTTCAATATATCCCTGAATAAACCTTGTTGAAGCTATAAAATTGCGGATATTGTG
This sequence comes from uncultured delta proteobacterium, assembly GCA_963806525.1. Classification (GTDB taxonomy): domain Bacteria; phylum Desulfobacterota; class Desulfobulbia; order Desulfobulbales; family Desulfocapsaceae; genus Desulforhopalus_A. Next base: position 208,957 of record CAWDYJ010000026.1, on the reverse strand, counting down.
TCTGCTTGCCAAGGTACTGGCTATCTGAATATAGTGGCGGGCCTTTTCCATGTCGCCTTTAAAAAAACAGTAGCCGGAGGCCAGGTTACGGGCAGCCATGATGAGTATTGGTACGGGCAGAGTCTGCTTTGTTTTTTTCCAGCAGGGATTCGGTACGTGGAAGCAGTTGGGCTCCTTTGTTGTATTCTCCGGATATGACAAAATGGAAATAAATAGTTTGCGACAGGGCAATTAATTCGCCAATTTCCTCTTTTGCCTCGGTAAACTGAGCCCGGGCAGCATCCCAAAATGGCAGAGTGGTTTGAGGAATGAAATCAACCCGGAGGAGTCCGGCGTAAAGAGTCAGCCATCTGTATTGAAAGAGGGTTTCATCGGGAATAGTCTGGAGCAGAGTAAGAATGGTAAATGTCCTGTTCTTGGCGATGAGGTCCATACCCTTTGTCTCGAAGGATGTGCTCCATTGCCTGTAAGATTGCCGGCATTTTTATAACAGGTAAGAGCCTTTTCGGTGAGATCCTGTTTCTGGTAATACCGGGCTTCCATGTTATAGATCTCTCCGATTTCGGTCTCTGCAAAATTGTGCCCTGGCGCGCTGCTGGAGAAATTCCTGAAAAAAATGGTGAAAACGAAAAACCTGCTGCCGGTCATCAAGATTGTAGATGAAATAATTTTCCCGGGTCATATCCGCGAGTATCTTGCCAAAATTATCCATTCCAGATATCTCAATTGCCAGATCAGCAGGAATTTCCTGCAGAAAAGAAAGTTTCAGAAAAATCGTGTGGAGAGTTTCGGGAATCTGGGCAAAAATTTCGTCCTGAAAATAATCCAGCATATGGCCAGTTTGGGGTGCAGTTGCCAGAGTATCTGTGGGAGAATCAAGCCAGAATCTGCTTCTGCCGGATATGGGGTGGCTGGCAAGGATAATGCCCATGATCCAGCCATTGGTTACTTGCTGTATTTTAATTGCATCCTGTCTGCTGATCTCTTTGTGCAGAACATTCGTGTACAAAATCTCAATATCCTGATTACCCAGCGCCAGGTCGTCGGTGCTGATGTAAGCGATCTGTGAACCATTACGAATTGTTGTCCCTTTGATTTCGAGAGGCTGTCGGCTTATGAAAATAAAATGGACGCAGGGGGGGAGCTGTGTCAATGAGATGTTCGAGCAGTTTATTGGTCAGACCATTGAATTCGATACGGTGGAGGTCATCGAAAACCAGATAGATATCTTCTTTGAGATAATTGTCCAGATCCTGGAGCAGGATATTGGCGCAGCGGGTCAGGTCAAGTGGGCCGACACTTCCTTCATTGAGGATATTGGCCAGTTGAGGGGAGGCAAATTCAGGAAGGTTGGCACAAAGATTCATGAGCAGAGAGGAAAGCAAGAGGACCGGATCGGAATCTTCAGGGCCAACCTGATACCAGATATATGTGTTGTCATTGATAGCTTAAGAAACTGATAGGCAAGAGTTGTCTTTCCCTGGCCAGCCTGTGCCTCGATAATGATGACCTTTTTGTTGTGTTTGGGACCGGGGAGTTTCGTTTGAATGCAGGCTGGATCTAAGCAAAGATTGAGATTGATCGATCTGTGGCGGATAAAACTTATTGGAAGGCATGGCGTAGTTGGTTGAGACTCTCATCATGTTTCATAGGTCACCATCGTCTTTATCTTTTTAGGCTTTTCTGCTGCAAGAGAATTTTCTTGCTGATACCTCTGATTATATTTGCGTCTTTTGAGGTAAGCATTATCCTGGCGAAAAAATTTCGGATGTTGCTCATCCAGTAATGTATGGCTTACTTTTTCCATAAAATCAATAGCGAGAAGGGATTCCTCCAGATAGGAGTACATGCTTTCAAGTTCAAAGGATGTTGCCAGTTGGGGAGCCGGGGTCATGTCTTTTGCAGCATGAATGATACCATAATGCAGTTCATAACAGTGGATAGCAACTGCCTGGGCGAGATTGAGTGAGGAAAAATCGGCTGTAGGAATGGCGGAGGTCATCTGGCAGTATTTCAGGTCGTCATTGGTCAGGCCGGTGTCTTCGGGGCCGAAGATGATGGCTGCCTGATTGCTGGGCAATTTGGGAAGCAGTGCGTCCACCATTTCCCGGGGAGTTTGGGTCACAAATCTCTGCCGGCCTCTTCTCGCGGTTGTGCCGACCACCAGGTTGAAATCTGCCAGGGCCTCCGGCAAATTCTGATATATTTCGAGGTTGTCGATGAGGTGAGCGGCTTTGTGGGTGGCCATTTTGGCCATGGGTTCCCGCTCCGGCAAACTGTCTCTAACAAGAATAAGGCGATTGATCCCCATGTTCCAGGCAATCCGGGCTGCTGCCCCGATATTTTCCGGAATCTTTGGTCGAACCAGGACGATTGCCAGCTGAGAGAGCAAGGTGGTGTTATCAACCATCGATTTATCCTGCGGAGTTGGCGGCTAATTTGAAATGGATTCTTTTGGCAGGAATATCCACATCAACAACAGTTACCCGGACAATATCACCGATCTGAAAGGTCTTGGCGGAAATTTCACCAAACAATCGGTAATTTTTTTTGTCGTAAATGTAATAGTCATCGTCGAGCAGCTCGACTGGGATGGACCCGCTGATACAGAGTTCCTGGATTTCGACATACAGAGAGTTCTCAGTCACACCAGAAATAATGGCGTCAAATGAGTCGCCAATTCGGTTTTTCATATAGCCAATTTTCAGGCGGTCATGCATATCTCTTTCGGCCATAATTGCCGTTCTTTCACGGGCAGAGAGAAACTCTGCCGATTCCTTGAGAGATGGTTGTGTCGGTCTTTGGCCTGTTTGTGTTGGGGACTGTCTGGAAGCAGCTTGAGTAGTTCCCGGTGCACTATTAAATCGGGATAACGCCTGATTGGGGAGGTGAAGTGGGTGTAGTCGTCCGCCGCGAGGCCGAAATGACCGACGTTTTCGGACGAATACCGCGCTTGCTGCATACTTCGCAACAGGAGATTGTTGATGATGTATTCATATTTGGTATCCTTGCATTTCTCCAAAACTTCGGCAAACCAGGCCGGGTCGTTGTCAAAGGGAGGCAAGAGGAAGGCCAAGTGTTTTGACAAAATCAAAAAACTCTTCGGCTTTCATCGCTTCGGGTGGCTCATGTACCCGGAAAATTGCCGGAGCCTGCTTGTCGGCTGAATAATTCTGCAACCGCTTCGTTGGCGGCAAGCATAAATTCTTCGATGATCTGGTGGGCAAAGTTTCTTTCTGCTCTTTTAATAGACTTTGATTTCTCCTGAATCCGTCAGGGTAAATTCCGGCTCGGGGAGGTTGAAGTCAACCGAACCGCGTTTTTTACGTTTGGTTTGCAAGACGGCTGCCAGTTCTTCGGCCCATTTGAGCTGAGTGAGAAAGGGCTTGTGGGCTTTTCGAATAGCCGGGTCTTTGTCAATAAGTATCTTCTGCACTGTTGTGTAGGTGAAGCGGTGCCGGCTGCGAGATTATTGATCTGCAGAAGCGTTTTGAGAGAAGCGTTCCAGAGCGGTCAAAATCGAGAATGGCTGAGACGGTAAATCTGTCTTCCCCAGGGACCAGACTGCAGAGGTTGTTGGAAAGCTTTTCCGGGAGCATGGGGATGACTCTGCCGGGAAAATATATTGAAGTCCCTCTGCTGTATGCTTCCCGGTCGATTGCCGAACCCGGCCTGACAAAATAACTCACATCGGCGATGGAGACAAAAAGACGAAATCCTTTGCGGGTTTTGATAACAGCAACTGGCATCATCGAAATCCTTGGCACTTTCGCCATCAATTGTTACATGGGCAGTTGAACGCAGGTCTTCTCGGTATTGATCCGGAACGAAGCTTTCGTCAAGCATTTCTGTTTCCCGCACCACCTCTTCACTGAACTGATAAGGGAAGATTGAATTGTTCGATTACCAGTCGCATCTGGGTGTCGACATGCTTCGGCCCGACCGAGAACTTCAATAATTTTTCCCTGCAGAACATTGGTTGGAGCCGGGGTTCTGGCAAACTGGGCTATGACGCCATCGCCATGTTTCGGCTGCAGGTCACCCGTGTCGGTAATTCTGATGGTAAAAGGGAATCTTCGGTCATCCGGATAGACAAGCTGGTCTCGGCCGTTTTTGCTGAAAATACCGCCAACCCTGTTTGTCCCGGGGGAAGTATTTTCACCACACTGCCTTCTGGCCGATCATCGCTGCGGATACGTAAAACTCGAACCAATACGGTATCCCCGTGAAGAGCTCGCCCATTTGACCGGGTGAAATGAAACAGGTCTCTTTTAAGCTGTCGGGTTGTGGCTTGAGCTTTTGGTTACATTGACAAAACCGAAACCTTTTGGGTGCTGGGTTAAAGTTCCTTCATAGAGCAGGGCATTTTTATGGAGTTTGAAAGCGTTTCTTGTTGTCTTTACTGACTAATCCGGAATGAATCAGAGAGTCGAGGGCAGCTTTGAGCTCGCTCTGGGTCATGGTTTTTTTGAGAAAGATCTGTCAGTAGTTTTGGAAATGACTGCGGGGTAGCGGATGCGTATAAGTTGAGAAAGCACAATGTTTTCTGAGGTGCTGCATGTTTCGGTCACTTTTGTGTTTTCGGGAAGATGTTTGTTTCGATGCGGTTGTTTTTTTCGGAAAGATTTTCTTTTTTTAGACATTTTTAGATTTTTGATTTCTCCGACAGGAAGAATCTTGTTAAGCTGAATGACAGATTACCATTTTGTGACTAGTTATTATAAGGCAGAGGGGAAACGTGGCCAACAATCGTTTTGGACCTTTATTCTAAAACCTTTTACGGATTCTGTCCATAGGCAGGTCGTGTTTTTAATAAAGTTGGGAGAGTATGCGGCGTATTTCATTTGATCTTGAACTCTATCGCAATCAGATGCTGGCCCTGATTGGCGATAAACCCGGAACGGAAACCTTCTGGGAAGCCCTTGATTTTTCAATTGATGCCCATGCTGATCAATGGCGCAGATCCGGGGATGCCTATATCCTGCATCCCTGTTCCGTGGCAAAAATTCTTGCCGAGGAAATGGATATAACCAATCCGGAAATACTGGCAGCGGCACTCCTGCATGATACCGTTGAAGATGTTGAGGAAGTAACCGCCGAGCCTGGTCGGCGCAGAAATTTGGCAGTTATGTGCAGGCGATAGTCGAAGGTTGCACAAAGGTGACCCACGTCTCCGGGGATAAGCAGACCGATCAGCCAGAAATACCCACAGGAAAATTTTTACCGGAGCGGCATTGCGGCCAGAGGTTATGCTGGTTAAACTCGCCGATCGTCTGCATAATCTACGTACCCTGCGGGCCATGCCGAAAGCCAAACGTCAGCGAATAGCTGATGAAACAATTGATATTTATGCTCCGCTGGCCACAGTTTTCGGCCTTTTTAATCTCAAACGGGAGATGTATAATCTCGCTCTGCTCTATAAGTATCCGAAACAGGGCGCCAGAATAAACAACCATATACGGCAGTTGCAAAAATCGCCTGATTGGTCAGACGATTGTTGAAAATGTTCAGAAAAACGCCGAACTCAATAATTTTTCCTGCAGAGTAAATGTTCGAACCAAAAAACTGTGGGCCTATTATGATGTTGCCAATCGCATTTTGGTACAGCGCATAGATACTCCTCTTGAAATCCTTATTGTTGTTGATGATGTGCAATCCTGCTACAGGGCTCTGGGGATTGCCAACCAGACCTACAAGCCTATTCCTCGAACCATTCGTGATTTTATCGCCAACCCCAAACCGACGGGGTATCAGGGATTGCATGCCAGAGCAATTGTTGAAGGGCAAAAATTTCTTTTTAAGATTCGCACCGATGAGATGGAACGAAAAGCGCAGAAGGGCTTGTTTAGAAACTGGAGTTCAAAGGCAGGAAAACAGGTTAAATTCATTCGGGAAATCCAGGAAATGTTTGATGTTATCAGTTCCGAGGATTCCTCTTCCTACCGTGATAGTTATCGCTGCCAGCGGGGTTAAGGAAATTTATACCTATACCCCCCAGGGAGATTTGATCTGTCTGCCTGTCAACTCCACTGTGCTTGATTTTGCTTTCAGGGTGCACACTGAAATTGGCCAGACGTGTCTTGGGGCCATGATCAGAAATAAACGTGTGTCCTCCCTCTCATATTTTGAAAGACGGCGATATGGTACGAATTGTCCGTGCCGATCAGCCTATCCGTTTTGAGCAGCACATGCTGGCTTTGTGCAAAACTCCGCGGGCAAGAGGGGAACTTGCTAAAAACTTTAAAGCCAGGTGTAAAAAAGTAACTCGGGAAGTGGGAATTTCCATGTTACGTCAGGAAATGTTACGCTATGGTATTCCCTTTGATGTCATGGAAAGTAAAGATCTGCCAGAACTTCTGGCTCATGAATCCATCCCATCGCTGGATGAGTTGTATGTACGGATAGGTGAGGGGACGATTGCATCTTAAAGAGGTTATGGAGAATATTAAAAATATTCTCTTTGGCGGGGTTTCTCCTCTGGTGACCCCCACCGGTGCCTTCAATAAAATTGAGTTAACAACGCTTGATCCGGTTTCCGTCAAGCTTTCTTCCTGCTGTAAACCCAATCCTACGGCCAAGGACAACTGTGCTCTGCTCACCCCTAAAGGGCTCTCCGTTCACCATAAAAACTGTGAACGGTTTCGGACACTCAAATTCCAGCGTGAAGACGCTGTCGATATTTCATGGAAAACCAGGCAAACCCACGTGAGAAAGAAACAAATCCTCCATGTTCTCAGGGCAACCAGAAAAGAGATTATGCAGATTATCGGTTCTGCACCGCCTGAACTGGACATGCAGAGCCTTGAAATTCTTTCCAGTTATTCTTCTCTTTATCCGGCCTGGGAACTCACTTTCAGGGTTGTGAACCTGTATGCACTGCAAAAAGTATGAAACATTTTGACAAGTCTGATCTTGCTTATGAGTTTGATCTTGATTGTTAAGAAAAGCTGGCCATTGTTTGACATGAGTCAACTCTTCAGCCTCGTTCAGGTTATCAAATGGTATCCTCTTTCTCCTCTGCTGTCGACATCTTCTCTGTATTTGGCAAGTATTTTACCAAGCATGTCCGGCAAATCGTTTGGTTGTCTTGAACTTCTTTTCAGTTGGGTCAGTGTTTTTTCGAGGGTGAGTCTTTCGCCTATGAAAATATGTCGCAAAATGAGAGAAATAAGTCTGGTTATGGTGGTCAGATTGGAAATACGGGACTGAAGATGCTGGTCCCGGTCAAAAGCCGTTGAGGCAAAAATTTCCACCGGATTACCGTCAAGTTCACTGACTGACACATACCAGGTGTTTCGCTCCCGGTCCGTTGTCCTGTGACGGACACCATCGAGGACATCGGGGAGTTCCTGCTCGACATGTTGAGATTGCAGGCAGGAAATGCTCGAAATTCCGGCCATCTTGGAAAGTTTTTGCAGAATTTCAGGCTTGGTTTTCAACAACTCAACTATGTTCATACAGCTGGGCAGAGCCCGCCTTCTTTGTCTTTGTGAGTTTGCTGTTCTTTTCGCAGACGGAACATGTTTCATTTGGTTTCTTTGCTTTCATTTTTCCAGTCGTCATAGGGGATGATATTTTTAATGTTTTTCTTGAGATGATATCTGAAATTCCCGGCCGCTTATTTCCCTTGCACCAAAACGTAATAAGTGATTGGTCGTCATCTGGCAATCAATCAGTTGGAAATTTTTGCTTTTTAAATACTCAACAAGAGCAATCAAGGCAAATTGTGAAGCCGCATTTTATCCTGGAAAACATCGATTCACCAAAAAACACCTGATCTAAAGCGATCCCGTATAACCCACCGACCAAAAGATCATTTTGCCAGCATTCAACTGAATGGGCAAAGCCGAGATGGTGCAAGGTTGTATAGGCCTTTTGCATTTCAGGGGAAATCCAGGTTTCTGCTGCCTGAGCTCTGTCCGGACTCTCTGCACATTCACTGATTACTCTGTGAAAAAGCACAATCATGGGTTATTTCAACAGAGGCGGTTTTGGCATATCGAGCAACTCTTTTGGGAACCCTGAATTCATCCGGGAAAAATAACCAGGCGAGGGCTGGTAAACCACCAGAGGATAGGATCGCCTTTTGAATACCAGGGGAATATCCCCTGGCTGTAGGCCATCAGAAGTCTTTCCGGTCGGAGATCCCCGCCTATAGCAAGAAGACCGTTGTCTTCCGCATAGTCAGGATGAGGGAATTGAATTTGTTCGTTCAGTTGGAAAATCGGCATTGTTTTTGTGAAACTTTATTATTGTTTAGCGCAACAGTTTACCATGATTTTAAGGAGGCAGTCTACCATTGAACCCAAGAGAAGAAAAGCGCCACTGGTTGGGTGACAAAGTCACCACATCGGTGCTTCCCTCAAATCAAGTCAACCTTGATGTTGCCCGAATACTCAATGTATTTATTCTATGAGTGTAGTATTATATTGCTCCTTTTATTTTGGAAATTGAGTGTTTTCTGGCCAGTGAGAGCGCTGGAGGATTCGCGAATGAGAAAAAATATACCTGTTCCCACCATCATGAGAGAGAGCCGCAAAGATTCACAGACGAGTGAAAAATCGTTATTTCAGGAAGAGACCATTCTGGAACACCCATTCGCTTGTACCAAACGGATGGAGGTGCTGTCGCAAATAAAAGAGGCCGTGCAGAATGGTGTAAACCTGATCTTGCTGACGGGTGCACAGGGAAGCGGAAAAACGGTGCTGTGCCGTTTGCTCGAACAGGAGCTGGCACCATCATGCACAACAGTTTTTTTCTCCCGGGCTGTGGACTCGTTTGAAGATGTCGTACGTTCTATAGCCATGCAGTTGGGGGTGGAGGATGAGGCCGGAGGGGAGAGCGGAGACATTGGTTTTGCAGTGGAACAAATATCCGCATGTCTGCTCGGTGAGTCCAGGGAACTGCTTATAATCTTTGACGAGGCTGAAAATATATTCCTGGCGACCCTGGAGAGGATTCGTCGCATGCTGGAGCAAATTATCGGATCTGGGGCGCGAATTCATATCCTTTTATCCGGTAGGAAAACGTTACTGGAAAATTGTGACCAGATCTCTATCGGTGATTTTCAAAACAGTCATGAGCACCACTTTGATCTTGCTCCCCTCTCCTCTGCCGAAACTGCGGATTATATACGCAATGTGCTGTCTGGCAAACGGACATAGATGCGTCTAAAGTGTTTAGTGATGCCGTTATCAAGGAAATTTATGCCCATGCCCAGGGAAACCTTGGCTATGACCAACACCTTTGGCCAGGATGCTCTGCAAAGCCCAAATGATGATACATCCTTTATGGTGCTATTAGAAGGAGTCAAAGAAGGTGTCGATTCTATAGGGGGCCACCCTGTGGTCATGCGATATGCAGGGTCTCATCAAAAAGTTTACCGTGTATCTTCCCTGGGCTGGTGTTGCAGTTTGTAGTTTTTTACTGCTTTTTTTTCTGTTTGGTCCCGGGGGCAATGAAAATGATATCGGCCAGGATGCGAATCGTACTGAAAGAGAGAGAAACGGTAGCCGTGGTAGAGGATGAAAACCCTCATCTCTCAGAAAGAAACGAAATGGAGACGGTGGAATCGAGCAGTAACTGTACAGCCGCTGGAAGAAAAAGAAACGGCACAGCAGGGAGAAGAGACAAGACAAGTTCCTCCGAAGAGGCTGGGATGATGGTGGTCTCTGAACAGATGCCTTTGAAGCAAGATGTTGGTCAGGTGCAAAGTGTTGTTGAGCAAATTGCCATTGAGGCAGAGCCAGGAGATAGCAATTGACGAAACAGTGGCCGTAGTCGAGGGTGTGACTGCAGAAGAGATGACTGAAAACGAGGTTGTCGAAGCAGAAGACAGAGAGGCTTCAGAGGTCGGGCTGCCAGGTGAAGAGAGGGATGTTGTACGGCTGCGTCGACTCGATAAAATCAAGAAAAAAACAAATGTGTCACCGGTACCTCAGGGAAGAGTCTGGACAACTGTCTCGAACAGAGAACGGAATTTCCCAGGCTCCGGTGAACGCTTCTTCTGCTGACCGTCTGTATGATGCACGATTACATGCCGGTTCTGGGTGGTTTACAGGGGAAAAGGATGCGATGTATACCGTCCAGCTTATGGCTTTGACCTCAAAAAACGCTGAGAACAACCTTAAAGAAATGCTGAGTCAGGTTGCCTATAGGCAAGAGTCCGGCAATTTCTATATTGTAAGAAAAGTAACAGCCCCGGAAAGTATCTTTGTGTTCTATGGAGAATATCCGAGTCTAGAGAGAGCACGTCTTGCTCAGGACAGTCTCCCTAAATTTCTTCGTGACCATAAGCCATATGTTCTTTCAATCAAAGGGGCCGTCGCCAAGGTAACAAACTAACTGCAGCTTTTCTGTTTGATGGCGTCGTAAAAACCCTTCATCTTGTTCGTTGCGCGCCCGAAGAAAGTGCCCTTGGGGTACGATTTTTCGTGTCATTGCGACGTACCGTATATACTCAGAAATAATAGAAACATCGCACGCATCCAATATGAAGATTTTTACTTATCCATCGGAGATTGAGGTTTTTACGACCTTGTCTTGTTTTAATGGTTGTCAGTCTGATTTGGCGGAGGTGCTGACGACTGTTTGAGCAAGATCGTTGAAGACAAAATAATGAAACGGAAGAACCATATACCAGTATAGCCTGCCTAGAACACCCCGAGGCAGAAAATGGGCCGTCTGAACAAGTTGCTCCGGTTGGACGTCAAACTCAAGCCATGCCTCGCCCGGAACCTTCATCTGGGCATAGAGGAGCAACCTTTTGCCGGCTTTGATATCCACAACCTTCCAGAAGTCCAGTGCATCACCGACGCGCAACTCCCCATTTACCCGTCTCCCCCGATTAAGGCCGTATCCGCCGATTATTTTGTCCATAATCGCCCCGCAGTCGCCACAGATAATTGTATTTAAACCAACCTTTTGGGCCGCCGACCGCACAGGCGGATTGAAAGACATCCTCCTGCTGTTCGCCATTTGCATAAGGAACAATTCGGATATCCCTTAATATAGCCCCCGCAGGATTATCGAAATCCTTGATATCACAGGCCTGCTGGCCGCTGCTGTCACACCATCGGCTGATTACCTGGTTCTGTTCAAGCTCCTGTATTGCATTGGCAACTGTTTGCCGGAACATTTGAGGTCGTATCTCCGGATAAAACTGAGCTGCATGATCATTTTGCAGCGTGTTTCACTCTTTAGCCCTTCAACAAGAGCAGAAGCAAGCTTATAGGGGATAGGGGTGAAGAGAATCAACCAGTAGGATGATAAACGGGGGGAAAGCACGGGAACAGGGAAAAGGTATCTTTTAAGTCCCATGACTTCTGCGGCCTGCTGCATCATCTGCTGAAAGCTGAGTTCTTCACTGCCGATATCAACCACGAGATTACCCTGGTGGTGAAGTTCTATAGACGCATGAAGGTAGGAAAGAACGTCGTCAATGCCTATAGGTTGTGTGCGGTTCCTCACCCAACGAGGAGTAATCATTACTGGCAGTTTTTGGCAGAGATTACGGATTATTTCAAAACTGGCGCTTCCGGAACCTATAATCGCTCCTGCCCGTAACCAGATTGTTTGAATACGGTCGGGTTTTGCTGAAAGAATTTCTCCTGTTTCAATTCGGCTCAGGAGATGCTCACTGGCACTCTCTTTAACTCCAAGCCCACCGAGGTAGATAATTCGTCGAACGCCGGCCTCTATACAGGCATCTCTGAAATTTTCCGCACTGACCCGATCCAGGTTCCGGTAATCATCGGTGGTGCCCATTGAATGGATCAGATAAAATGCTGTATCAACTCCTTTAAGGGCTATCGCTAGAGAGTCTTTGTCAAACGTTGATCCTTCCTTGATGTCGACCCGGTCGGCGACTGAAACTTGAACTTTATTCTTGTTTCGGACAAACAATCGTATCGACAGGCTGGGGATTTCCAGCAGACGGTGTTTCAGTCGTCGGCCAATATAACCGGTGGCACCAGTGATCAAAACAGTTCTGCTCTTTTGACTATCTACCATGATGACGAAATCTTAATGAGGTTAGGTGAGGGGTTGAACACTGCTGCTTTTGTTGATACATTCCGGCACACCCGTGACGTATCTTCCTTTTGTTTCTTCAGTCAGAAGTCTTTAGTATGGTATAATCATATGTTGCGTTTGTATCAATGGCTAATAAACGGGAGGTTAGCGGAAGCTGCCACTACCATTTCTTTGTTGCTGCAGACTTTTTAAACGGAAATGAATCGACGAAACATTGACATAGAAAGAAGGAGTCGACTTCTTTGCCAGGGGCGGCGTGGTAATGGCCCCGTTGTGTACTGGATGTCACGTGATCAGAGGGTCGTCCGACAACTGGGCTCTTCTGTGGGCCCAGCAGGAAGCCGTCATCCGCAAGAAAGGCCTGCTTGTGGTCTTCTGTCTGGTTGCCGATTATCCTGGAGCCACCTTGTCCCACTATAGTTTCATGGTGAAGGGGCTTTTCGGGCTGGCGGACAAACTCAGTCGTTTACATATCACTTTTCAAATACTTGAACAAAGCCCAGAAGATATACTCCCTCTTTTTCTCCAGAAGATTGACGCCCATGTTCTTGTCTGCGACTTTGATCCTCTCAAAATTAAACAGCGTTGGAAAAACCAGCTTATCACCCGTCTGACAATTCCCTTCTACGAGGTGGACAGTCACAACGTCGTTCCTGCCTGGACCGTCTCGAACAAAAAAGAATATGCCGCCTACACCCTGCGGCCCAAGATAAAACGACTCCTGGATGTTTATTTAACAGATATTCCGACAATAGAACTGCATCCTTTCGACTGTCCTGTCGCTGTTGATGCCAGTCGCTCTGCCGAAAGTATTTTTGACCAAATTGCAGGTCGAAAGAGCTGGTTGCCTGCCGGTGAGACAGCTGCAATGCAGGCAGCAATATGTTTTGTCCACAGCAAACTGCAAGATTATCCGGATACCCGCAATAATCCCTGTCTGGACGGCCAGTCGGGACTCTCTCCCTACCTGCATTTTGGTCAGTTGTCCCCGCAAAGACTGGCCTGGATGGTAAGATGCTCTGAAGTTCCCCATGCAGCCAGGGAAGTTTTTCTTGAAGAACTTGTTGTGCGCCGAGAACTAGCCGATAATTTCTGTTTCTATGAGTCGTCCTATGATTCTGTTGCCGGATTTCCCGAGTGGGCACGCAAAACCCTCGAAGAGCATCGCGGCGATAAAAGAGAATATGTCTATTCCCTGGCTGATTTTGAACAGTGCAATACCCATGAGGCACTCTGGAACGCATGTCAGTACGATCTTGTCCAGACAGGAAAACTCCATGGTTATCTGAGAATGTACTGGGCCAAGAAAATTCTTGAATGGACATATGATCCGGAAACCGCCCTTGATTATGCCATAACTCTCAACGACCGCTACTCTCTTGATGGTCGTGACCCCAATGGCTATACAGGTATTGCCTGGTCAGTAGGCGGAGTGCATGACAGGGCGTGGCGTGAACGTTCTGTGTTCGGTAAAATCCGTTACATGAATGAAGCGGGCTGTCGTCGTAAATTTGATGTCGATGGCTATATAAAATCTGTTTACCGCAAGGACCTTTAAGCTTTTTCCAGAGTCCATCCCGACAATTTCGATGAGTTTTTACGACATCATCAGGCTTTACCATGGCGTGTTGTAATGTGCTTATTGGGTTTTAAAAAGAGAACAGATACTCTTTGTTAAAAGCTGCCAGCGTGATATTACCGGGCTGACTGATCGATACAGGTCACCTGAATTTGAAAAAAACTTATTTTTTTTCGTGATCTTGATCGTATGGGAGAGTAGTTTAAAAGCACTCAGAGGATTTTTTTGTGATCGAGAAAATTTGCTGATACTGGTTTGCAAAGTAACTGCCTGTTTCGGGAGGTGAGTATTGTAAGAAGATACTCGTGAGATCGCATTCGAAAATATGAGGGATAAAGATTATGCCGAAAGAAAAGCTACATATTGCTTTAATAGCCGGTGGGGTATCAGGGGAAAGGCAAGTTTCACTCAATGGTGCCGCAGGGGTGGAAAAAGCCTTAGATCCGGAAAAATTCATAGTGCGGCGTTATGATCCTGCAACGGATCTGGCCAGGCTTGCCGCCGACGCCCCGGAGATCGACTTTGCCTTTATCCTGCTCCATGGTTTATTTGGAGAAGATGGGACTATGCAGGGTTTTCTTGATCTTCTCGGGGTGCCGTACCAGGGCTCCGGGGTGCTGGGCAGCGCTATTGCCATGGATAAACAGTTGGCCAAGGAATTGTATACATTGAATGGTCTGCCGGTGGCGGACTCCCTGATTATCACCAGTGACGACAAGGTCGAGGTGCAAGCAGCTGATCGATCGTTTTGGTCTGCCCGTGGTCATTAAACCTGTTCATGAGGGGTCCAGCCTTGGTCTTTCTCTGGCTCAGTCACAAGAAGAGCTGCTGGCAGGAATCGAACGGGCACTGCGCCACGATAGCCATGTGATGGTGGAAAAATATATCAAAGGACGGGAACTGACCGTCGGGGTGCTGGGTAATAATGAGCTGGAAGCGCTGCCGGTGATCGAGATTGTGCCCGGTAAGGAATTTGCTTTTTTTGATTATGATGCCAAATACAAGCCCGGAGCCACGGAAGAAATATGTCCCGCCCAGATCAGTGAAGAAATCACCAAACTGGCTCAGCAGTACGCAGTGGCCGCCCACAAAGCGTTACGGCTGAAAGGATATTCCCGAACGGATATGATGCTGGCGGCACGATGACTCTCTTGTATCTGCTTGAAACCAATACCATCCCGGGGATGACGGCAACCAGCCTTATGCCCCAGGCGGCTGCTGCTCATGGTTTGCCTTTTCCACAGTTTCTTGAGCGTCTGATTGAGTTGGGGATGGAAGGTCGGTCGAAAAAAGTAGCAGCTCAGGATGTGCTAGCACGTGCAGTTTTCAGATCACAATGCGGTGGGGAGCATTGAAAACGTTCAGTCTGTCCGGTCTGGCATAGGCGGCAAGGGTCGCACCTGCTCTTCTGGCAATGGCCAGACCCAATGATGAAGGGGCTGTTCTGGACATGATTATCGGGATGCCGATCCGGGCACATTTCAGGACCATGTCGGAGGTGAGACGACCTGTGGTGTAGATTGCGCTTTTCGGAGTTGCCTTGCCGAGCAGGATGGCACCCAGTACCTTGTCCACTGCGTTGTGCCGTCCGACATCCTCGTAGAAAAACTTGAACTTCCCATCCTCCCACAAGCCGCACCCATGGATGCAGTGGGTTTGCGGGACCTAAGGGGGAACTTTGCAGGGACTGGCGGATAAAGTCGCTGATCTCCGGAAAGGTGATCGTGCATTCCTGCAATGGCTCAAAAGCACCTTCCAGCATCTCTCTGGATATTTTTCCTGTTCCTCCACACCCGGAGGTGATGATGACTTCTTTGGGTTCTGTTATGTACCACATCGGCATACACTGCGATTCGGCCCTCCGGACAGACATAGATCTCTTTGATTTCCTCAGGTTCTTTTATATAACCCTGGCCGAAAAGAAAGCCGGCACCGAATTCCTCAAGGCCAATAGGCAATACCATCGAGGAGCCGATGGTTTCATCATTGAGCGCAATGGAGTAGGGCGTTTCGATAGCCAGTTGCTCTAACTGTTCGGTTGAACCATTGGGCGTGACGACGGTTGTCATATGGCTCATGGTCAGCCGGGTACTTACGGGGTGTGACGTATTCATATTGGTATCTGTTGGCTGTCGGGGAATCTTGATTGTATTCTGTGGCCGATACCCTAAAAGGAGTTGGGATGAATTTCAAGTATCATTTTGTGAGAGTGTTTCGCCCTATCTGTAACAAAAAAATTGTCATTATGGTCAGGTAATAACAAGAGAGATAGAGCCGGAAAATGTCTTTGTCAACTCCCCAATGTCGCTATGCATGCGTCAATGTCCTTGCAATTCAAAAATATTTTCCCTATTCTTGGCGATTAGTTGGGTATTGTAAACATTGGTGTTTTGATTGCTGAGACGTGATCTGTTGTCGGAGAAATTGTATGATGCGGCAGTTGTTCCTTGATTCTTTTTTGAATGTGTTGTTTTCTTTTTGTGCCGTCAGTGCGAGGGCGGCATCGATGAACTTGCCAGCCCAATTGTTCTTGGTCAATCCTGTGCGCTGAGCGGTCCTGCACAAAACCTTGGACTTGAGATGCGGGCTGGTCTGCTCGCGGCCTTTTCATTAATTAACGATAATGGCGGAATTCATGGGCGGGAGATCATTCTACTCAGTCGGGATGACGGTTATGAGCCGGATGAAGCTGTCAGAAATACCAAGGCACTGATCTACGATGATCAGGTTTTTGCTCTTATCGGCGCCGTTGGTACGCCCACTTCCAAAGCGGTGGCACCGATTATCAGCGAGGTGAGGATTCCCTTTTTTGGTCCCTTTACCGGTGCTGAATTTTTGCGCAGTCCTTTTAATAAATACGTTATAAATGTTCGGGCCAGCTATTTTCAGGAGATGGAAAAGCTGGCCTCCTATCTGATTGATCAAAAAAAATTGAGCAGGGTCGCCTGCTTTTATCAAAATGACAGTTACGGTTTTGCCGGGTTGCGAGGCATCGAAATTGCCTTGGCTAAAAGGGGGATGGCTCTTGTTTCCAAAGGAAGCTATGAACGAAACACTGTTGCGGTCATGGGCGCTCTGCGCGATATCTACCAGGAGAAACCGGAAGCTGTAGTGCTTGTTGGTGCCTATTCGGCCTGTGCTGAATTTATCAAACTGAGCAGGAATAAGATTTCCACGGATGTGCTCTTTGGCAATATCTCCTTTGTCGGCACCGAGAGTCTCAGGGAGGTACTCGGCGGCTATGGTGAGGGGGTGGTTGTGTCCCAGGTGGTTCCTTCTCCCCACGATACAAATATTCCCTTGATCGGTGAGTTTAAAAGGACCATGGCCAAGTATCAGCATGATGCGCCGATTAGTTTCACCTCTCTGGAGGGATTTATTGTCGGCAAACTGTTTGGCAAGATTGCTTTAGCGGTGAAAGGTGAACTGACCAGGGAAAAATTCATAGCGACCATGGAAGAGGTTGGCTGGTTTGATCTGGGAGGGCTTGAGCTTCGCTTTGGTCCTGATGATCATCAGGGAATGGATATTATCTATCTGACGCAGATCTATCCGACTGTGCAAGAACTCAAGGACGGCATATGATTTGCCGAAAGAGATAAATCCAGTGGCCAGACCATCAATGCGACTTTTTAATAAAATCACCCTTTCTGCGGCACCTTTCTACGCATCCCTGGTGGTGGTGACCTCTCTTGCTGCTTTTATCGGCATTTTCTGGGCTATTAACGAGTATCAGGCGTATCAGGAAAGTATTGAAAATATACGAAACACCTATCAGGAATCAATATGAAGTGCGGGTTAAGGAGGAATTGGCCAAGGTTGTCGAACTGATAGACTACCGGCGGGAGCAAAATGACGTTCAGGGTTGAACTGGATCTTCGCGAACGGGTACAGGCAGCCTATACCATTGCTTCCCATAATTATCGGCTGTACAAAGATGAGCAGAGTGTTGATGAACTACGGTCGATGATTATTGAACTTTTACGGCCGATACGGTGGAATAACGGGAGAGGCTATTATTTTGCCGGAAGAGTCCAGGACGGGGTAATCGATCTCTTTGCCGATGAACCTTTTTTTGAAGGGAAATCTGCGGCTGAGTTCGAGAAAATTACCGGCCAGGATGTGGTTGGTGATATTGTGTCGATTATTCGGGATAAAGAAGCTGGGTATATACCACTATAATCTTGTCAAGCCCAAGTTTTCAGGAAAAAATTTTCCGAAAATTGCCTTTGTTAAATATTTTCCACCGCTTGACTGGTTTATTGGGGCGGGAATTTATAATGATGACCTCGAAGAGATACTGCAGCATGAGGTCCTTTCCAGAATCGGCAATATACAATTTGGTAAAGACGGAGAGGTCTTTTGTTTCCGTTCCGACGGGACCATTCTCAGCAATCAGGATGAACGGCTTATCGGTCGTTCCGTGGGGGATTTGGTTGATGTCAACGGCATGGAGTATGGCGAGGAATTGCTGGAGACGGCGATGAAGGGGTGAACAGGAAGGGTATGTGCACTATTCGGTGCAGAGGCCGGTGACCGGCAACGTTCACCAGAAGCTCAGTTTTGTGCAGATATATCCGGATTGGGACTGGGTTTTGGGAACATCGATGTTTATGGACGCAATGGAGCAGACCATTGCGGCTGAAACAGAAACCTATCAGAGGAATATCTTTTAAGAATGTATTTACTTTTATTGTTCTTTTTGCCATAGCTGTTGCCTTTCTGCTTCTCTCTGCCTTTTACTATTCGTTCAAGATCAAACAGGGAATCAATCTCTTTACTAATTTTTTTCGGGAAGCGGCTGATTCAAATGTGAAAATTAATAATGAGGATCTTGTGTTCAAAGAATTTGAGGACCTCAGCCATCTGGCCAATCGGATGGTGGAGGAACGGGTAAAGAACGAACTCCTCCTGCATCGGGATGAATTGCGCCTGGACACTCTGCTTCGTCTGGGAATGATGGAAAAATATTCCCTGCAGGAAAAATATGATTTTATCCTCCGAAGAATTGTGCAGATTACCAGGAGTGAAGAGGGGTATCTGGCACTGGTCAATAATGCCCAGACCCATATTACCATATGTTCTTATTTTGTCTTTAATCAGCAGGACGAAAAACATAAGGAAAAAGAGCTGATTCTTTCCCGGGCCATAGAAGCATGGCGGTTTTCCCGGTAAGGCGGTGATGAGAAAGACTGCAATAATTACCAATTCCTCTCATCTCATAAATAAAGAGGATATCTATCCCTATTGCCGAGTGATTAAACGACATCTGGATGTACCAATTTTTAATGATGGGAAGATCGTGGTTGTTGCCGGGGTCAGCAATAATAGTGAAAAATATGATAATTCTGATATCCGACAGATGACCATGCTGCTCGAAGGTATGTGGCTGCATGTGCTGAATAAATGCGCGGAGAAGGAGCTTGCCCGGCTGGAGCGGCAGATTATTGCGGTCAGCGAAGAAGAAAGGTCAAGAATAGGCCGGGATCTGCATGATGATCTCGGCTCCCATCTGACCGGAGTTGAACTGTTGAGTAAGGCCTTGCAGCAACAGCTCCAGGGAGAGGCGCCGGAGCGTGAAAAACAGCTCGGGACGATCCGCAATCTGATCAGGGACGCTATTGAAAAGACCCGCCGACTTTCCCAGGGGCTCTATCCTGTGCATGTCATTGAGTATGGTTTGGAAGCGGCAATTGAGGAGCTGGCAGTCGAAGTGGAAAAGATTTTTAAGGTTCATTTCGATCTTTCATGGGAGGGTGGAAAAGGGGGTAGCGACCTCGGAAAAAATTCTGCCACGCATTTATATTATATTGTCAGGGAGGCTGTTTTTAATGCTGCCCGTCATGGCAAACCGACGAAGATCGGTGTATATATGCGGCTTGAGGAGGATGGGTTTGTCGTTGAAGATTGTCGATGATGGGACCGGGTTTGATACTACCCCGGCGGCAACCGGCATGGGGTTTCATACCATGAAGTATCGGGCGAAGGCTATAGGAGCGGAGCTGACCATCAGTTCCGGGAGTGAAGGCGGCACGATAATATCAGTGACAGGTGAGGGGCTGGAATGAAATCGAAGGTGATAATAGTTGATGATCATCCCATTTTCAGGATGGGCATGGCCGAACTGCTCAATCAGGAAGAGGATTTTGTGGTCTGCGGCATGGCTGAAGATATTGGCAGTGCCAGGAAGTTGATAGACAAACATACTCCTGATCTGGCCATTGTTGATATTACCCTTGCCGGTGACAATGGTCTCGATCTGGTTAAGGAGTTTACTACCCAGAAGAACCCGCTGCCGATCTTGGTTCTCTCCATGCATGATGAACAGGTTTGGGCGGAAAGGGCAATTCGGGCCGGTGCCCGTGGCTATATTATGAAAAAAGAGGCCAGTGAGAATGTCATCTCGGCCCTTCGAAACATCCGCACTGGTAAGATCCATGTCAGTGCGAGAATAATGGAACGGCTGCTCGACAGACTGCAGCTGAAAACAGATACGCCGGTCAGCCGCACCGTCGATCTGCTCACCGACCGGGAGCTTGAAGTATTCAGATTGCTTGGGGCTGGATTGTCTACCCGGGAAATTGCCAATGCAGATGAAACTCGGCATCAAAACTATCGGTACCTATCGGGACCGTGTCAAACAAAAACTCGGCATCAAGACAGCGGCGGAGCTTATCCGCCGGGCAGTTTTGTGGACTGAACAAGAATTTTCTCATTCCACCGGATCCTGACGATGTAGGTTAATTGCCTACGCGGACGAGCTGTTTTATTCTTACGGAACAAAAGGGACCGGGCTGATTCTTTTCCTCGCTAAACTTTCTTATACTAACCAAGTCTTACAGAAGGTTCGCTTGCTAGTTTTGCCTGAGAGGATTGCTCTGTATTTGTACATGATGCTACAGCAATTTCTTTGCTGCAGTTTTCTGTAACCCTAAAAAATATGTTGGTGACAGGAGTTGGTCCTGCACAACATGGAAGTAATGGTTGATAATTTGAAGAGTAAACCCTTTTCTACGTGTCTGCTTGTCCAGGATGGTTCGAATAGCACCTGAGTTTGTAGTTAACCGAGGTCAACCTCCATCCCGGCAGTCGTTTCTCCCTGCTGATCATGGGAAAACTATTCTTCTTGCCGGGGGCTTTTCCTCAATTACTCCGGAAAGCGGCTTCCCTTTCTCGTCAACAGCTCCAACTCAATCATGACCTGGCATCGTTTAACGCCGAAGAGTTATCAGCAATAGCCCGGGCAGAACTCAGACGCAACAATGCAGTGAATTACCGCAGTTATACGGTGGAAGCAGACAACCGCGTCTGTGTTATCGGTGACAGTGTCGAGCAATTGGATTCATTTATTGGTATCTATGGCGGCGTGTTGGATATTACGCCCCTGCTGGTCAAAGGCTTTCATCCGGAAATACCGACGGCGACTAGAGTTGCACATCGATAATCATGGGAATAAGTGCCGTCTGGAATATCAGCGTTCGATCCCCCATCAACTTTGATTTGTGTACCTATTGCGGGGATTGCGGTCCGGTTTGCCCGGAGCAGTGCATCTCTGAAACATCTGTTTGTTAATTACGATATCTGTACCTTTTGCAAAGAGTGTGAAAAAGTTTGTGGTGCAAAGGCAATTGATGTTCACGGTGCGGTGACGTACTGCAATTGAAGTTCCTGCCCTTATCATACTCGGCAAATCAGGTTTGGGCCTGCCCGCAGGGAGTCGGAAATGTCTATTACGAAGACAATTTATCTGAATATTTCGCCACTCTTTCTCCCTGCCAGATTGATGAAGTTGTCACCTGCAACAATGGTCTTTGTCAGTATAGCGGAAATCTTGGTCGAGGTTGTGACCTGTGTCTATCCAGCTGCCCTCATGGATGCAATTGCGCAGAATCCAGAGGGCGTGACAGTTGACTCTTTTAAATGTGAAGAATGTGGCGCCTGTGTTGCCGCCTGTCCCACGGGGGCGCTGCAGAATGAACGTTTTAATGATGCCTCGTTTGTCGATTACTTTCGCGATGTGACCCTTCCTCAGGATGGAACAGTCGTTATCGGGAATGAAAAAAGTCTGCACAATCTCTGGTGGCGACAGCAGGGGAAAAGGTACGAGAAGATTTTTTTTCTGCAATACAGCACGTGTGCAAAGCCTGTCTCTGTTTCATTTCATGTTTTTACTGAGCCGGGGTGCGAGACGGATTGTGGTTTTGCAAAATGAGAACGAGCAACAAGGCACAGCCGCTGTCAGGGAAGCAAATTGATCTGGCCAATGAGATGCTGACGCGACTGTTCGATAGAGAAGATGCTGTTTCGGTCTGTCGCATTCAGGATTTTGATTCCCTTGTGGCTCTAGCACCAGTCGGCAGCTTTGGCAGCGGTTACCTAAGAAGATCGTTTTATCAATCGCCGACAATCACTCGCGACGGCTTTAGAAGTTTCTGGTTACCAACAGCGGTCGCGAGATAACCATGCGGCCGGAGGGATATATACCTTTTGCCACAGTGAGCTGTAACACCGAACGATGTACCCAGTGTATGGCCTGTCTCAACGACTGCCGCATCGAGGCCATGCGAGCCGATCAGCAACAGTTGACGCTGAACCATCTGGGGGCTTTGTGTGTGGGATGCGGGCTCTGTGTCCACATCTGTCCGGAGAATGCCCTGACCATCTCCTGCCGAATTTACTCTGAATGGTGATTTTTTTGCACCGGTTGAGCTTGCCAAAGCTGATCCAATGGCCTGTAAAAGCTGTGGCAAGGTTTTTGGCACCAGAAAAGCCTTTGATCGGGTCATGGCCATTCTGTCGAAAAAGGAAACGGTCGACACAAGTCATTTTGAATATTGCGACACCTGTCGGGTCGTGAAACTTTTTGAGACACAATAATTATGGATGAATTGAACGAACGGGATCTTTTTCGGGTTCGATTACGCTTTCTCGATCTTATTAAATCTTTTTTTGCAGCGGAGCCGGACTCGGAGATAATGAGTCGCTGGCGCGGAACTTTTTCTGCGCTTGCCCTGGAGCAGATAAGTCCCCGTTTTGATAATGCCGTCAAGGAAATTTCCCGAGCCCTGAATGACAAAACGCTCAAGGAACTGCAGGAAGAATATTATACACTTTTTGTCAATCCCTTTGATGACGGTCTTGTGGAGACGACTGCCTCGTATTATTTGAATGGCCGCAGCTACGATCAGGCTCTTGTCGACATCCGCGGTTTAATGCATGAAGCGGGAGTGCAAAAGGATGCAGGGGTGTCTGAGCCTGAGGATTCCCTGGTTGTCATGCTTGATACCTTTGCTTCTCTTGTTGAAGAAGAAAGGAGCGGTGGTGGAGAGAAAATCAGAAGGCTTCAGGGAAGACTGCTTGAAGAGTTCCTTGAACCTTTTATCGAGAAATTTACGGCAACACTCCAGGAAAGTGAGCATGCCGATTTTTATTATTTATGCTGCCGGATTCTTGGTGGCTATCTTGATCTGGAAAAGAGCCTGATAATTCTTGTGTAGTTTTTTGTTCGCGCTCCACCATCAGCACAATTAAGGGAGCGTCCTTGAAGAATAATAAGAGGAAAAGGAGGGTTTATGATGAAAAAAGAAGAGGACAAAAGGCGTTCATTCCTCAAGCACATCCTGGCTGGTACAGCGGCTGTGATTGGGACTGCAGCCATTGTCAGACCTGCGAAAGCAAAAACTGCCGCCACGGTCAACCATGCGGATGAGACGCTTTACCATGAAAGTGATGATTTTAAGAAATATTACAAAAACTTACGATCATAAGCCACCCGTGAGGTTTTCCGGTGACTGCAGTTCTTAAGCTGCTGGTCACGAAAAAGTTTTTACAGAAGAAGGAGAAAAAATCAATGGCTAGAAGCAAATTAAAGATTTCCTCTGGGGGTGGCGCTGTAACTGCCGGTCGCAGAGTGACTCTCAATCCCAAGGTCGCCCGGCGATCTTTTTTGAAGTTGTCGGCGGCAACCGCCGCCCTGACCGGGGTGGCCATGACCACCAGGATGACCACTAAGGCCAATGCGGCAGCTGGTCAGAGCGAACCATATGTCGGTTCGGAGAAAGTCAAAACAATTTGTACCTACTGTGCGGTCGGTTGCGGGATTGAAGCCGAAGTGCATAACGGTGTATGGGTCCGTCAGGAAATCGCCGCTGATCATCCGGTATCTTTTGGTGCGTCATTGCTGCAAGGGCGCCGGGGCAATTGATATGGTCACCAGCCCCAAGCGCCTCAAGAATCCGATGAAAAAAGTCAACGGCAAGTGGACCAACATTACCTGGGATCAGGCGATCAACGAGATCGGCGACAAACTCACTGAGCCTGCGTGAACAGGATGGTCCGGATGCCCTGATGTTTCTCGGCAGCGCCAAGGTCTCCACCGAGATGGCCTTCCTGCAACGTAAATTTGCTGCTTTCTGGGGGTCGAACAACGTCGACCACCAGGCCCGTATCTGACACTCAACTACGGTGGCAGGTGTCGCCAATACTTGGGGTTACGGAGCAATGACCAACAGCCTGAACGATATGAGACATGCGAAAAGCTTGATCTTTATCGGTTCAAATGCACCAGAGGCTCATCCTATTTCCATGCAGCATATTCTGCATGCCAAAGAAAAAAACAATGCACCGATCATTGTCGTCGATCCACGGCGGACTAAGCTTGCCGCCAAGGGTACTGATTACGTGCGGATTCGTCCGGGTACCGATGCCGCCTTTATGATGGGCTTGGTAAACGCGATTATAACCAACGGCTGGGAAGACAAGGAGTTTATCAGGACCCGTGTGGCCGGTTATGAGGAGATGGTAGAGGTCGCCAAGGCATACACCCCTGAAGAAGTGGAAAATATCACCGGTATTCCGGCCGAGCAGACTGTCCACGTTGCCGAACTTCTGGCCAATAACCGTCCCACCAGTCTGACCTGGTGTATGGGCGGAACCCAGCATTCCATCGGCAGCTCCATTACCCGGAGTTTCTGTATCCTCCAGCTGGTTCTCGGCAATATGGGAAAATCAGGTGGTGGTACCAATATTTTCCGTGGTCATGATAATGTCCAGGGCGCAACCGATATGTGTGTTCTTGCCGACAGCCTGCCGGCCTATTATGGTCTGGCTGATGGTTCCTGGAAGCACTGGTGCCGGGTCTGGGATGTTGATTATGACTGGATGGTGGGAAGATTCAAAGTCAAAGAGTGGATGAATAAGAAGGGTTTCACTTTGGCCCGCTGGTATGACGGTGTTCTTGAAACGGAGAAAATTTACCAGGATACTCCGATCAAGGCTTTGGTTCAGTGGGGCTGCGGTTCAAATTCCAACTCCCGATATTCCGAGGTAAAAAAAGCCTATGACAAGCTTGATCTGCTGGTTATTGTCGATCCCTTCCCAACGATGGCATCCGTTGCCTGTGAGACCGATAATGTCTACTTGCTGCCAAGTGCCAGCCAGTATGAAACCTCCGGCAGCGTCACCTCGACTTCCCGCCAGATCCAGTGGCGCTACAAGGTCGTCGATCCGGTTCATAACAGTAAAGATGATTACCAGATTATGGAACTGCTGGTGAATAAGCTTGGATTTGCCGAGCAGTTCTACAAGAACATCAAGCAGGTACCGGAAGATATCACCCGTGAACTGGGCCGTGGATCGTTGACTATCGGGTATAACGGCCAGACTCCTGAACGCATCAAAAAGCACATGGAGAACTGGCATACCTTTAATGTCGACGATCTTCAGGCCAAAGGCGGTCCATGCGACGGAGAGTATTATGGTCTGCCGTGGCCATGCTGGACCGAGGAGCATCCCGGAACTCCGATCCTCTATGATGTTTCCAAATCAGTGGCCGATGGCGGACTGCCGTTTAGAAATCGTTTCGGTGATGAGATGAAATACGACGGCAGTGGCCGTATCGAAAATCAGTTGGCCGCCAAAGGTGTTTGTAACCCGGGCAGTGAAATTCAAGGAGGCTATTCTGAGTTCAAAGAGACTGTCCCCGGAACCAACTGGAAGACTGATCTGTCCCAGAAAACGATCAAGGATGCAATAGCCCGTGGCATGGCGCCGTTTGGCAATGCCCGCGCCCGCTGCGTCGTCTGGAACTTTCCCGATCAGGTACCTATTCACCGGGAGCCGTTGCATTCACCCCGTCCGGATTTGGTAGCCAAATATCCGACCTTTAAGGATAAGCCTGATCATTTCCGTATTGATACCCGATTTGAAAGTGAGCAGAATCCGGATCTGGTGAAAGAATTCCCCTATGTTATTACCACCGGCCGCATGGTCGAACATATGGGAGCCGGGGCTGAGACCCGCAGCAACCAGTACCTGGCCGAACTGCAGCCGGAAATGTATGCTGAGATCAACCCCCGTCTTGCCAATGACCTTGGAATTCGCAATGGGGAGATGATGTCGGTCGAGTCTCCGGAAGGCGGCAAGATCACTGTCAAGGCATTTGTAACTGAAAGGGTAGATGAAAAAACCATCTTCCTGCCGTATCACTTCGCAGGCATATTGCAGGGTAAATCCTATGTTGACAAATATCCGGAGGGAACCGCACCATACGTGGTGGGCGAGCCTGGCAATGTTGTCACGAACTATGGATATGACATTATCACACAGATTCAGGCAACCAAAGATGGACTGTGTAAAATAGCCAAGGCCTGATGAGGAGGATATGAAATGGCAAGAGTAAAATTTTTATGCGATGTTGACCGTTGCATCGACTGTAGCGGTTGTGTCGTCGCCTGTAAAGAAGGGAACCATGTCCCTGTTGGTGTGAACCGTCGTCGGGTGATTACCCTCGATCAGGGCAAGCCGGGTGAGAAATCTATCTCGGTCTCGTGCATGCATTGTGCCGATGCCCCGTGCATTGCTGTTTGTCCTGTTGATGCGATTTATCAGCGGGAGGATGGTATCGTGCTGGTCAGCAAAAAGACCTGCATCGGCTGTGGCTACTGCTTTATGGCCTGCCCATTCGGCGCGCCGCAATTTCCCAATGACAATGTTTTTGGGGCGCGGGGTGCGATGGACAAATGCACTTTCTGCGCCGGCGGACCTGAAGAAAATTTCAGTGTTGAGGAGAAGAAACTGTACGGCCAGAACCGTATCGCCGAAGGCAAGGTACCGCTCTGTGCCGGCATGTGTGCAACGAAGGCCCTGCTGGCAGGTGATGCCGATGTCGTAGCGGATGTGTATCGTGAGCGTGTTTTCCAGCGTGGGTCAGGCGTCAATGCCTGGGGCTGGGACAAGGCTTATAAAAAGTAGCAACCGAGGACTTAATCATAGTTCAGTCCTTCAGCTTCTGGTGTGACAGAGGCTGAAGGACCATACCATCTACAGGAGCACACTATGCAGAGGGTTCTTAAAAATGTGTTTCTGCTCACAGTTTTTCTTGTGGCAGGATTCGCTGCTTTTGTTTCCGCCCAGGAAGGCCAAGCTCTCGCCGGTCTTTCAGCGGGTTCATCGGCCGATTATTTCGATACATTGATTGGATCTATCACCGGTAACTGGCAAAATTACGGCCAGTTATTCACTACCCTTCAGGGCCAATGGTTCTGGAAGATATTTCTGGTAATCATTACCGCAGTACCGGCAGTTTTCCTGCTGCACTATGTAATCATCGGGGCCAAACATTTTGACCACGACGGTGAACAGATACTCTTTTTCCCGTCTCTTTGCCCGGGTTATCCATTTTATTGCAGCTGTCAGTTTTTCTCTGCTCGTTATTACCGGGCTGATGATCATCTTTGGCAATTATCTTGGCGGCGGGGCTGTTAATCCGTATGGCCAGATATGTCCACCTGGTATCGGCGATAGTCTTTGTTATTCCGGGAATAATAATGTTTTTTATGTGGCTCAAAGACATGCTTCCCCAGGTGCATGATATTGCCTGGATGTTTATTCTCGGCGGGCTATCTCAGCAAGAAGAAAAAACCTGTCCCGGCAGGAAAATTTAATGCCGGACAGAAAATGTACTTCTGGTTTGCCACCTTCGGGGGTGGAGTTATGGCCTATACCGGATATATAATATGGGGCATGGGAGCGGATATTGAAACGGTTCGCTTATACGCCATCATTCATAATGTTCTCGGAATGGGGATCCTGGCCTTTTATCTGACCCATGTCTATATGTCGGTTTTTGCCATTGCCGGATCGCTGGAAAGTATGAAAACTGGTTACAAGCCTAAGGAAGAAGTGGACATACTGCACAGCAGATATAAATATTGATACGTGAAGAAAACAGGAAAGAGTATTTCCGATAGAGTCACTGTTTAAAAAGCAAAAGAGCGGGCGGTCCTTGTGACCACCGCTCTTTTGCTTTTTTTTATGGACAACTTGTCGATTTGACAGATTGAAACACCTGAGCTGGTAGGTATAATTTTCAGGCACGAGCAGAAAGAGCGCTTATTATTTTACCTTCAGGGTGTTGTATAAATAAATTGACCCGATGGTTGAAGGGAAAACAGGGTCTGAGAGAACGTCATCAATCATGGAGATGCTGATGAAAAAAATTGTAATCTATCTTGTGCTTCTGTTGGGTATAGGGTCGGCTGTTCCGGCTTTTTGCAATGAACCTGCTGCAACCGCTGAAATTTTGCCGGACCTTGACCTTGACAGTTCCGGAAAATGATTTTTACAAAAAGTACTTGGGATTGACCGGCAAAACGGGAGAGAGTTTTGCTTTAACCGATATTCAGGCAGATATTCTGCTCATTGAGTTGTTCAGTATGTACTGTCCTTTCTGTCAGAATGAGGCACCAATTGTTAATGAGCTTTATGAAAAGATGGAGGAAGTTTCCCAAAAAGGACCCGTAGTAAAAATTATCGGCCTAGGTGCCTCGAATTCACAGTTCGAGGTGGATCATTTTAAGGAGACCTATAACGTGCCTTTTCCGCTCTTTCCCGACCAGGATATGTCGATGTATAAGGCTCTTGCTGGTGAAGGTACACCGGGCTTTATTGGGTGCCGAATTGGATCATGGTGGAAAAGCAACGATCGTTTTGCGTAATTCCGGGGGGTTTTACAGCGCAGACGATTTCTTGAAGGAGTTGATTGAAAATAGTGGACTGTAAATACAAGATCAACAGGGAGAGATATTATGAAAACCGTGAGAATTTTGCTAACCGTGAGCTTGTTCTTGGTTTTCGCAGCTAATATTGGGGTTTGTAAAGATGTAAGTTTGCCGCAATTAATTTACAATCCGGGGAATCTGAGACCTGTAGACAGCAGACTGAAAGTGTCGGTTGGCCAGCTGGCCCCGGATTTTACACTCAAATCAATAGAAGGCAAGAGAGTAAGCCTCAGTCAGTATCGTGGAGAGAAGAAGGTTGTACTGTCATTTGTTCCAGCTGCATTTACACCGGTCTGTTCGGATCAGTGGCCCGGCTACAATATCAGTAAAAATATTTTTGAGATTAATAATGCGATACTTCTTGGCATAACTGTCGACAACATTCCCGCTTTATACGCCTGGGTGCAGCAGATGGGCGGCCTCTGGTTTGATGTCTTGTCAGATTTCTGGCCCCATGGAAAAGTTGCCGATACATATGGGGTGCTGCGATCTGATGGAATGACAGAAAGGGCTTTGGTTTTTATCGATACTGCGGGCATAATACGGGCGATTGAGGTGGCGGATATCAATGTCCGCCCACCCCTTGAGGTGGTGGTGAGAGCTTTGCAAAAGATGGATTGACGTAGGTTTTAAGAACTTTGTCAAATACGATATGAGTCGGTATGTTCATCCCGGGTCACTGTGGTACCTATGAATAGGCTCCTGGTAATGAAATCATGACTGCCTGAGAGCAGTTCGTCTAATAGGGGATAGAGAGAATATGTCGTCAATTGTCACATTTATCGGTTGGCATGATAGTGGTAAAACCACACTGACAAAACAGGTCGTTTCTGAACTGAAAAAGTTAGGCTACCGAGTCGCTGTCATCAAGTCGAGCAATGACTCGGGTATACAGTTTGACACCCCGGGTACCGACACGTACATGCATAAGGCGGCCGGTGCAGACAGCGTCATGCTGGTAGCGCCGGATCAGATGGTGCTGCAAACCCAAAACAGTGGTCTTTCTTTGAGAACGCTTGCCCACAGATATTTTCCCGATGTAGACATCGTCATTGGGGAAGGGTTTAAAACTGCCAAAAAAATTGCCAAAATAGAAGTGTTCCGGAATCGTGATCAGAAATTACGCGATGAGGTACAGGGTGTTATTGCGGTAGCCACCGACGTTGAAGGGATCGCGGGAAATTATGTTTTTCGTCTGGATGAGGCACCCGAGATTGCACTTTTTATTGAAAAACGCTTTCTTACCAGAAAAGACAGCAAAGAAATGACGGCGCTGCTGGTAAATGGTAATAAGATTCCCCTGAAGGATTTCATTCAGGAGGCCCTGGCTGGAACTGTTTACGGGTTTGTCAAAACTCTCAAATTCAATAAGGATATCAAAGAAATCGAGCTTCGTATCAGAGTCGATAATGGAGAAAAATATGGTCAGTGACGCCTTTCACCTCAGCTGAACATTCACGAAAAGTATGCAAAACATTTGTAGTTTTTTCCTCTCAATATGGATGGTCTGCTTTTTAGGCGGTTGTGCAGGAGTGATGAATCCAGATTTTGACCCTCCGGTTGTTAGCCTGCGTTCCTTTAAAATGCTTGCCCAGGAAAGTGTCACCCCGGGATTTGAAATTGGACTGCATATCATAAACCCCAATCGTGAGCCCCTTACCCTCAAAGGCATTTACTATACTGTGGCTGTCGAAGGGTATGATGTTCTGGCTGGAGTGGCCAATGATTTGCCAATTGTCGAACCTTATGGCGAAGCAGATATTATCCTGCTGGCAAACGTCGATTTGGTTAGAGGAATCAAGCTTATCAGCTCTCTGATGCAGGAGCCCAGGGAATCATTCAAATATAGTTTTTCGGCGAAGCTGGATGTGGGTGGGTTTTTATCCAACATAGTCGTTCAGGAAGAGGGTGAATTTAATCTGCGATGATCAAAGAATCACTCATCACCTTCATTGATAAGCATGAAAAAGAGCAATTCAGGCTGTTGGAGCAGTTGGTACTGCAGCAAAGCTTTTCCCGTTTTAAAGCAGGGGTCGATGCCGTCGGCAACAGAATAACTGCCAGTTTGCAGGAAACGGGGATGGTTTTGGATGTAGTACGGGAAACGGAGGTTGGCAATCAACTGCTCTTTCGTTCTCCCGCCTACCGGATCGAACGTCCAGGGCTTTTACTCATCGGTCATATGGATACTGTTTATCCCGTCGACTCAATTTTCGATTGGTACAGAGATGACGGCAGCAAGGTTTTTGGCCCTGGAGTTATTGATATGAAGGGAGGCCTGGTCACCGCTATTTATGCTCTCAAAGCGTTGGCCGGTTGCCGGCTGCTTGAGAAAATTCCTCTTACATTTATCTGTAATTCTGATGAAGAAATCGGTTCCCCTGCTTCCGAACCGCTTATCAGGACAGAAGCGGCAAGAAGTCTTCTGGGGTTCGGATTTGAATGTGGCGGTCTGCACAATGACATCGTTACCGGCCGGAAAGGGAAAACCGGCTATCTTCTTGTTGTCAAGGGACAGGCCGGGCATGCCGCTTTTGCCGAAACGAACAAGGCGAGCGCCATTCTGGAACTGGCCCATAAAATTATTGCTCTGGAGCACCTCAACGATCACCACAGGCAGGTTACTGTCAACGTCGGGGTGATTAAAGGAGGAATAGGTCCTAATACGGTCGCTGAATCGGCTATAGCCGATATTGATACACGCTTTGTCAGGATAGCTGATGCGGAAAAAATAGATATTGAGATTGAGCGGATAGCCAGGGAATGTTGTGTGCCGGGTACCTGGGCAGAACTGCATAAAACCCCTTTAAGGCAGCCGATGGTTCAGGCACAGGGCAACAAGCAATTATTCAAACTCATCTGCCGGGAGGCGGAGGTGCTTGGGATGTCGTGCTGTGAGGAGTTTCGAAGTGGGGTATCTGATGTAAACACTATAGCCGAAGCAGGGATTCCGGTAGTTGACGGAATGGGACCGGTAGGGAGCTGTGATCACAGTGACAGAGAGTATATGGTCAGAGAGAGCCTTCCCGCACGCACCAAGCTCGCGGCCCTGAGTGTTGTCAGCAGTTGGAATTGCTTCAGCAGCTAGGAGCCTGTTGGCTTATAGTCATTTTTTCTTAGATCGAGATGTTTTTGAAAATTAAGCACAGCCATATAGTTAATATTGCAAGCATTAATTTTTTTCAAACAACGAAGATATGGGGAAAAAGGGCATAGTCCGACGGGCTCCTAGAAGAAGATCACCTTATAGCTTATGGGTTACCTTGTGGCTGCTGCTGTCCGGTGTATGCTGTACCTCCTCCCAGATCGTTATTGGTGCTGCCAGGGATGGGTCACTGTGGACAAGGACATTTCTGATTTCGGCAATGACAAAGACAATGTAGAGCAACAGACAACAGTGAATGATCTGTAACATGATGTCCTCCTTTTAATGTTGAAAAATCCGTACTGACTTGTAGTGGACTATCCTTCAAGGAGATCGTTCTGTTCATTCAAACTGATAATACATACGAGGTAAAAAACCACCTCTCTTTCGTGTTGTAAGCAAGCTTTTTCATCTGCTCTATAGAAGTATTATGACCGAAACCGTCGTTCCCATTCATATTCACGACCGGTAACCTTGTCTTCCATAGTGCGGATTCTTCTTTCCAGCTCTTCAAATTTCTTTTTCAGGCGCTGGGCGGCTGTTTTGGGCGAATTAACGTAACTGTCATAAAACTCGCGCTCTTCTTCACTTTCAATTGGTTTTACTGGTTTTGGCTTCATGAAAAAAGCCGCCACCAGATACACCCCGATTACCGGCCAGAATCCACTGAAAATAAAAACAACTACCAGTGCCATCCTGACCCAGAAGACGGAGAGATCGAAGTACTCCCCGATCCCTTTGCATACGCCAAGGAAAACACCGTTTCGTGCACGGTATATGCCGCCTTTTTTCTCGTAATATTCGGTCATTTTTTATACCCATCCTTTTCCTGACCTTCTGTCAGGATTGTTTCAAGGGATTCGATTCGCTCTTCCAGTTTTTCAAGTCCTTGATAAATCTCCTGAATTATCCTCGCCTCCTCACTGTCTGCTGCTCCGCTGGAACCTCTGTTGGTGCGGGTTTTGACAATTATCAAGATAGTCCCGCAGATAAGTGTTGCCAAAGCGATGATAGAGCCGAAAACAATGGCGACGATAATGATATTCAACATGGTGTGCTCACTCCGATCAGTGGTTTCGGTATTATGTCAATGCCCCGGTAACAGCCTCTGGCACTTTTGATCCTTTGGGACATGAGGAGGTTAATGGTTGAGAGACTCTCATATAGCTGGCCACAAATAATGTATCACAGACGTCTGGCAACTAGAGAGTTTCCCTGTTGCTACTGTATTGAGCCGCCTTGATCTTGGCAAGTTCATTTTCAATCTCGTCGTCTGAGGCAAGGTTGTCAAATTCATCATCGAGACTTGGTTTTTGAGGCGTATTAACCAGTTCGGCCTCAGCCTCCATCTGCTCAATCCTACTTTCCAGCTTGTCGAAGCGGGCCATGGTATCGCTGCTGTTGCTGCGTCGTATGTCCTCATGGGCCCGTTTCTTTCCGGTAGCTCTTTTGTGGCGTTGCACGAGCACTCTCTTTTTTTCTTTGGCGTTGTTTAGTTTACTCTCCAACTCGCCAATATCCTCCTGGTATTGAGTAATGAGCTCACCATATTCAGTCAGTTCGTTTTCAAGGGCCTCAGCTATTACGGAGAAACGTCTTTTTTCGATGAGTGCCTCTCTGGCCAGGTTATCGCGGCCTTTTGCTACGGCCAGGTTGGCACGCTCAGCCCAAAGATCTCTCTTGCCATGGATCTCTTCGAGCCTTCTTGCAACCTTTTTCCGTCCGGCAATAACTCCGGCACAGGATGTTTTGAGCTCAATGAGGGTGTCTTCCATCTCGTGAATCATCAGTTTGATCATCTTTTCGGGATCTTCTGCTTTGTCGAGCATCGAGTTGATGTTTGAGCTGATAATATCGCTGAATCGTGTAAATATTCCCATATCTTCCTCCAGAAATGTGGTTGTGGTTTACTCTCCTCATTGCACAATATGTGCCTGTTGAGGAAAAAAGAAAAACATGGAAAACAGTGGCATTGAGCGAAGGTAAAATAATTTCAATATGTGTTATATTTACCAATAAATGGTTAATATGGTCAGTAAATGGTAATAAATACCTTGGTGATATGGTGATAAGCAAAGAATCAGTTTTCCCGTCGTCGCGCGGGGAGGCCCTGGGGCAGTCGGAGACTTTCCTTGATTTCCAGGAGCGCCTCTCCCGTGTCGCTCCGGTAGACAGACCGGTGCTTCTGGTCGGTGAGCGGGGGACCGGAAAAGAGCTGGCAGCGAGTCGTTTACATTTTCTGTCCCAGAGATGGCAGGGACCATTCGTTACCTTAAATTGTGCCACTCTTTCGCCCTCGCTCATTGAAGCGGAGCTTTTTGGCTACGAAAAAGGCGCCTTCACCGGGGCCGAAAGGCAACGCAGTGGTCGTTTTGAGGCGGCTGACGGGGGGACACTTTTTCTCGATGAAATTGGTTCTATCCCTCTGGAAGCGCAGGAAAAAATTCTCCGGGTGGTTGAGTACGGTTCGTTTGAACGGGTAGGCAGTTCTCAGCCCATCGAAGTAGATGTGCGGATAGTGGGGGCGACCAATGCCAATCTTTCGATCATGGCTGAGCGAAAGGATTTTAAACGGGATCTTCTTGATCGTCTCTCTTTTGAGGTGCTGTTTTTACCGCCTCTTCGCTGCAGGGGGGAGGATATCATGCTCCTGGCCAGCCATTTTGCAACGCGCATGTCCTTTGAGCTTGGCAGAAGTGACATCCCCATCTTTACCGAATCGGTCATAGAAGCGTTGCAAAAAAACAGCTGGAAAGGCAATATCCGCGAGCTTAAAAATGTCGTGGAACGAGCAGTATACCGATCAGATACCACTCTTATTGATACTGTCGTATTTGACCCCTTTGTCTCGCCGTATCAAGGCGCGAATGCAGGTGAGGAGCCGGATAGTGCAGAGACCACAGCCCGGTCCCAAGCAAGCCAACCGCAAGCTGTCTCCCTCAAGCAAGCAGTGGTAGAGTTGGAAAAAACAATGATATACAAGGCACTGAAAACCCGTCGTTTCAACCAAAGAAAAGCCGCAGCAGACCTTGGCCTCACCTATGATCAATTCAGAGGAAAAATCCGCAAATACGGTACAGTATTTTTCCAGCAGAACAAAAAGACAAAATAGAAAGAAATTATCAGGGAAAATTTTTCATCCAGATACATGGCAGAGCGCAAGGCAAGAAAAACCTGTATCTGTCTCTTTGCCCAGATGATTCTTTTTTTAAATACAGTCCAATTTCTCTGTCACGACATGTCTTGCACTAACTTGTAAAGAGAAAGGTGCGATTCGTACTGGTTTTTCTCTGCAGCGATTCTGAAATTATACTTTTTAAGAGCCCATCATATTTTGCAAATATCTCTTTTCATGATACTACGATAGAATATCGGTGAAACGATTTTTATGATTGCGGCAAATATCTGACAACCCATCTTAATGACAGAAAAATGGCTTTTGAAAAATGGCAATGAATTTTAATGGGAGTCTGCGCCGGAGGTTTAGCTTTACCCTGATCGGGGTGGTGACCTTTATCTCGGTAATTTTTTCTGGAGTAGTCATTAGTTATAACTACACCAAAAAGGAAGCGGAACTGAAAAGGCAGCTGCTCCAGACGCTGCATCTTGCCGAAACTGTTTTGCCGGAAGCGGTCTGGCAGGGGAATCAGCGGCCGATAAATGATATTCTCCGGGTGATTCTGGCAAGTGACGCGGTCATTTTTGCCCGTATCCTTGTCGGCGACAGTATTGTAATATCCCATGTTAAGCCGATGCATGGAGAAAAAAATTTTGCTGAATTTGAGGGTTCGGCAGATTTTCTGATTAGCAGTGCTGATATTTTTCGCCAGGGGGTCTTGATAGGTAAGCTCCAGGTTGTCATGTCCCGTGATGAAATTTATCGAGAAACATTCACCACCGCGTTCAGCGTTATCGGTCTTTTCACCCTGCTAGTTGTCGCCATTCTCTGCACCTCGATGCTCATTCTTAGGCACTATGTTTTTGAACCGTTAGCTAAGCTTGAGCGATCGGCAAACCTTATTGCCGCAGGCAATCTCGACACCAGGATAGAGATTGACACCAGAGATGAAATCGGCAGTCTCGCATCGGCTTTCAGGCTCATGGCCAACCACCTTGAGGAGAGTTTTGCAAATCTGGAAAACAAGGTAATCGACAGGACAGTAGATTTATCAAAGGCCAAGATCGCTGCGGAAAAAACCAGTCAACACCTGTTGGTTGCTGGTGCGGAGCTACAGGCTCTTTTGGATAATTCACCGGTTGGAATTCTTTTTGTTGATACCCGACAGGTGATCAAACGGGTCAATTCAGAAATGGAAAAAATTACCGGCTACAGATCCGGCGAGCTTGTCGGACAAACCGCAGGTATCCTTTTTGGCATTGAGCGCTCTGATGGGACAGCAAAACAAAAAAAATTACCCAGGCTGACCAAAAGCGGCCTCTGTGAGCGGCGAGCTTCTTTGATGCGCAAAGATGGGGTTGAGATTGCCTGTTGGCTGCGGGGGCGGTCCATTCCGGTCTCCAATGAACTGGAGGGGGTTATCTGGAGTGTGGAAGACATCTCCACCCGCATCGATATGGAACAGGAACTGCTGAAGGCCAAAAAAATGGAGTCCATTGGTGTTTTGGCCGGGGGTATTGCCCACGACTTCAACAATATTCTCTTTGCCGTAATCGGCAACCTCTCACTTGCCGAAAAGATGACAGTACAGACCGGCAGGGCTCGGGAGTATATCCGGGCTGCCCAGAGGGCGTCGCTCAGGGCTAAAGATCTTACCGCGAAACTTTTAACCTTTGCCAGTGGTGGTGATCCCGTGAAGTCAACGGCTTCTTTACCGGATCTGGTCAAAGATGCCATAGGGTTCGTTCTTTCCGGCAGCAATGTCAAGTGCAGCTTTCACATTCCGGATGACCTCTGGCCGGTATCCATGGATAAAAATCAGATCAGCCAGGTCATTCAGGATCTGGTGCGCAACGCCAACCAGTCCATGCCGGAAGGCGGTACGATATTCATAAACTTTACCAATAAGGTGGTGGAGGATGATGAGATTATTGGACTCTATCCCGGAAGATATGTTCGCGTAAGCGTAACGGATAGAGGACGCGGCATAGAGGGGGGGGATCTGGACCGGGTGTTTGATCCATACTTTTCCACCAAAGAAAAAGACAGCGCGAAAGGCAGTGGACTCGGCTTGGCTATTGTTCATTCCATAGTAACAAAGCACGATGGTAAAATTTCGGTCGATTCTCTCCCTGGCAAAGGAACGACCTTTACCCTGTATCTGCCCGCCCGGCTCATCGAAAGCGACAGTCCGTCCGGCGGGTCTGCCATAGTACCAACCGGTAAAGGGGTTGTGCTGGTACTGGCTGATGATAAAAAAGACTGTGAACTGGTACGCGAGATGCTGCAGCATATTGGCTACAGAGCGCAGTTGATTGCGACTAAAGAGGAGGCTGTACAGCTTTACCTGGAGGCTTTTACGGCTGGTGCCCGGTTTAGTGCCGTCATTATTGACCTCGACATCCCGGGCGGCCGGGAAGGGCAAAAGGTGGCGGCCGGTTTTTTGGAAATTGATCCAGACGCAGCAGTCATTGCTGCAATTGATCCCCCTGATACTGCTGAACCCAGAAACTTTCTGCAGGAGGGGTTTTATGCGCGTATTACTAAACCCTATAAATTGTTGGACCTGAACCGGGTGATGTCCTCGGTTCACAAAGAGAGGCGCAGTGGTTTGGGTTCCCCCAAAATCCACGCGCTGAAAAATTGATGGCGTCGTAAAAGTCCCCAAAAAGGGATGAAATTTTGCGCGCCTCTCGTCTGAGGTTTTTTTGCGCTGGCTTGTGTTTTGGCAAGCTTATCGCCAGTAAGACGCTGATTATAAGGAAAAACACATGTCGTTTTTCACCATATTCATGGCTTTTGTTGTTCTGCTGATTGTCGGGCTCACCTGGTTTTTTATCTATTATTTTGCCAATCCTGTCCTGGAAAACCCTGACGGTATCGCCAGGGTGGTTGGCAACTGCGGCGATACCATGGAAATCGGGTTGAAGTTTAAAGGTGGCCGGGTGGAAAAAACTCATCATTGGACCAATGGCTGTTCTTTCAGCAAACATTGTGTGGAGGCAGCCGCCAGTCTTGCTCATGCAAAAAATATTGGCGAATTACAGAAAATCAATATGGTTGTCATCATGGATGTGGTCGGGCAACTGCCTGAGACCCACCTGCATTGTGCCCAGCTGGCGGAGATCACCCTCCGGCGCAGTGTCGAAAATTACCTTCTGAGGCAAGAGGATTCAACACCTGGTGGCACAAAGTCGTAATTGAAAATCATTATCAGATACGGTATCTTCTCTTCCTCGTTTAGTTTCTTGTTAGGTATTGATGATAAGAGGAGGAAGTATGAATTACCCGGTCTGGTTTCTGCCGGAGACTGGTGGCGGTATTTTTATTGCGCTGATCTCAATTCTTCACGTATTTGTTTCCCATTTTGCGGTCGGTGGCGGTCTGTATCTGATCTATGCAGAAAAAAAAGGGCTGCGGGAACAGAGCCAGCCAATTCTTGATTTTACAAAAAAACATGCCCGCTTTTTTCTCCTTGTTACCATGGTTTTTGGGTCGATATCCGGAGTGGGGATCTGGTTCATCATCGCCTTGGTTAATCCCGCGGCGACATCTCTTCTTATTCATAACTTTGTCTTCGGCTGGGCTGCTGAGTGGGTGTTTTTCACAGTTGAGATCGCGGCGGCTTTTGTCTATTATTATACGTTTGGCAGGATGGATTCGAAAACCCACCTGCAGGTGGGCTGGCTCTATTTCATAGCTGCCTGGATGTCCCTGCTGCTGATCAATGGCATTATTGGTGTCATGCTGACTCCTGGAAGCTGGTCGGAAAATATGGATTTCTGGGCCGGTTTTTTTAATCCGAGTTTCTTCCCATCGCTGGTTTTCCGAACGTTTATTGCCTTGATGATTGCCGCCTGCTACGGCTATCTGTCAGCGGCATTTACGGCAGACGAAGAGGTTCGGCTGGCCATGACCCGGTTTTCAGCTAAGTGGGCCCTGATAACCCTTACTGCCGCCATTGTTGCCGGTTTCTGGTATGTATCGGTGTTGCCGATTGAGCCATATGGACTGGTCATGGGCAAATCACCCACCATTGCTGCTGTTTTTCCCTGGTTGACGACTGGTCTGCTCGGGTTTCTCCTGATTATGCTGGGTGCCGGAATCCTCCGCCCAAGCCGCAACCTCAAACCCGTGGCAAGCCTGGCGATGATCTGTGCTTTGCTGGTAATGGGAGGCTTTGAGTGGACCAGGGAGGCGGCCCGCCGACCCTATGTGATCAACGAGGTGATGTATTCCAACAGCATTCTGAAAAAAGATGTTGAAGCTGTGAACCAGAGTGGCTATCTCAGGACTGCCCTCTGGGTGCAGAACAGAGACGTGTCGGAGGATAACCTCGCCGAAGCTGGTCGGGAACTCTTCGAGCAACAGTGTTATGCCTGCCATACCCTTGGCGGCAGGAACAATGATATCGTCAGGGCAACCAGCAGTATGAGTTATCGAGCTCTACTCAATTATATCCAGAAAATCCACGAAGTACGCTATTTCATGCCGCCTTTTGTCGGTACTGAACTGGAGAGTCGGGCTCTGGCAGCATATATCGCTGGAGGACTGCATGGAAAAGACGTGCAGGAATCGCAGGAGCCTGCAGGCAGTGTCGGAAAGGGGCTGGTCTTGTTTGAAGAAAACTGTTCCTCCTGTCATGCGGTCGAAGAGTTGACCGGAGCTTTTGACGGCTTGGACACAACGGAAATTATCGGCACTGCTGACAAGCCTGAATGAAATATCCGATGAAATGGAACCATTTGCTGGCAGTCAGGAAGAGCAGGAGCAGCTGGCCGTTTTTCTGAGTGGGGGTGGAGGGCAGGAGGTCCAGGAAGAGGTGATTAACGGCAGGGATGTCTTTAGTCACCCATTGCACCATGTGTCACGGCGAGCCCGATATAAAAAGGAAGATGGCTGACAGGGATCGGGAGGAGATATTTACGATGCTTGGGCAGCTTGAGCAGATCCAGAGAGCCATGCCGCCTTTTAGAGGTACCCC
This sequence comes from uncultured delta proteobacterium, assembly GCA_963806525.1. Taxonomy (GTDB): domain Bacteria; phylum Desulfobacterota; class Desulfobulbia; order Desulfobulbales; family Desulfocapsaceae; genus Desulforhopalus_A. The sequence goes on along the minus strand of CAWDYJ010000026.1, from coordinate 169,039 downwards.
GCAGGAAAGAGAAGCTTTAGCCAATTATCTTGACAGCATCAAGCAGGGAGGTCAATGATGGATCAACTCTTTATTCCACAACCGGACACAATTCCCGTTGGCTGGGCCTGGTTCCAGTTCCTGCTGCTGTTGACCTTTCCTTTGCACCTGTTGGCTATGAATGCCATGCTGGGTGGTCTGGCAATTGGTATTGTGCAGCATATGGGTGGAGGTACATTGCAAAAACAGCTGGCCCATCGTATCGCCATCGCTCTGCCGCTGGTTATTGCCTTCGTGGTCAATTTCGGGGTCGCTCCGCTGCTTTTCGTGCAGGTGCTTTACGGTCAGTTTCTGTATAGCAGCTCGATTCTTATGGGGACATTCTGGATCCTGATTATACCAGTATTGATGATTGCCTATTACAGCGCGTATTTTTATGATTTCCGTTTCACCCAGCTCGGTTCGGCTGGTCCATGGATTGCTGTTATCGCTTTTGCTCTTTTGCTGGTTATTGGGTTTTTCTTTTCCAATAATATGCTGTTGATGGCCACGCCATCTCAATTCGGTGAATATTTTTCTCATAAAAGCGGTACCTTGCTGTCATTTGATCAGCCCAGCTTCTGGCCAAGGTTTTTGCATATGTTACTCGGTGCTCTGGCCATTGGCGGCCTGTTTGTTGCCCTGCTCGGACGTTTTGGAAAATCCGCCAATCCGGATTTAACCACCCATGCTGAGCGGGTTGGTTTGCGCAGTTTTCTTGTCCTTACCTCCGGCAATGTGCTGATCGGGCTCTGGTATCTGCTCACATTACCCAGAGAACAGATGCTGCTTTTTATGGGGGGTAATATGGGAGCTACCAGTTCTTTTTGTATCGCTCTGCTTCTCGCTGCCGGGGCCCTTTTCACCGCCTATAAAAAACGGTTTTGGCTTGCCTTCTCCCATGCAATCGGACTTGTTGTGGTGATGACCTTTATCCGGAGCTGGTTGCGGAGTGGATATCTGAAGGATGTTTATACCCTCGATCAGCTCCAGGTTGTACCGCAATATTCACCGATGGTTTTCTTTTTTATTACGCTGCTGGCCGGAATTATTTGCCTGATATGGCTTGTAAAAAAGACCGCAGCGGCAATTGATATGGAGCGGGAAAGAGATGAGCGGGATATGTTTAGAGATTGACAAACATATCGGCAAATTTTAACGAAGAAAGATAACATGGGATATAATTGATTTTCAGGGATACGAAGACTCTTTAAGGCCAGAAAGCATTCTTCACTGTTGCCTCTTTCATAGGCAAGAACAATTTGCAGAAATCCGGAAAGCGGTCCTGTTCGTTGAGATGAGTGCCTGTTTAATATCATCCGAGATAGGAATCTTACTCAGGATCTCATCTATCGGGGTGTCCAGCATGGCATGGAGCAGGGAAAAAAGGCCGAGCATAAAGAGTTCGTTCGGTTTCGTCTGTCTGGGACATGCCTGCCCGAGCTGCTCACAGAATTTGGCCCGTACAGCAGCCAAACGTACTAGCTCGGCGGGTTTGTTGGAAGAAATTTCCGAGATAACCGCCAGCGTGACAAAGCGCCTGATCTCATTTTCCCCCAGGTAGGTAACCGCATAGGAGATAGACTGAATTTCCTTTATGAGGTAAAAATAGGCAGAGTTAATGTATCGCAGTAGTCTGTAGGATAAAGAGACGTCGGCGGAAATTATTTCCGTCATCTTTTTCGCAGAAACAGACTTTTTGTTTATTTCGAATAAAGCATGAGCAGGGTGAGTTTGGACGTTGCCAGCTCTTTTATTCTCATCACTTCCGGTCTTGCAAAGAAATACCCCTGGAAATATTTGAATCCGAGCTTGCACGCCTCGGCAAATTCTTCATGTGTTTCGACTTTTTCGGCAAGCAAATCTATTTTATATGGAGCAAGAAAATTGAGGATTGTGTCTATCTGGTCAATGGAGGTATGCCGGAAATCTATTTTTATTATATTGGCCAGCTCAATCAGCGGGATAAATTTTTTATGATAAACGAAATCATCAAGGGCAAGAATATATCCAAGCTCTTTTAATTCTCTGCAGACCTCAATAATTTCGTTGGTAGGTTGAACGTCTTCAAGAATTTCAACAACAATATTATTGTTGGGGAAACTTTCAACGAGATTTTCGAGCAGCAGTTCTTGCGTAAAATTGACAAAACAGGGTTTATTGCCGCTGATTTTTTCCAAACCCTCCGTAATAAATGAACTGGTGAGCAGGGAGCTTGTGGCGCGATCGCCGCCGACGTTGGCCAGACTCAGCATGTCAGCACCCCGGTATAAAAGCTCGTAGGCAAAAAGGCGCCCTTTTCTATCAAATATAGGTTGTCTGGCAATTATTGTTTCCACGCGAAATCCCGTTTTACTCCAGTGGATGCTGTTATCTTGTTAGATGTCTATAAAGCCTATGACTTCTTATGAAAAATATCAAGAACTAGCGTATGGTAAAGAATTAACAAAAGAAAAGATGATCCCGGGAGAACTTTTGGGCAAAAATAAATTGACAGGAGCAATTTTTTCCCATTCTTGCCGCAGACAGCAATTCTGCCAACTTTTCTGATTAAGCGATTTGGGTGAAAAAAATGAGTGGTGTCCCCTTGGATCACGAACAGCTCCTGCAGCTTGCAAAGATGAAGATGCCTTTTGGTAAATATGCCGGAAGACTTCTGATTGATCTGCCTGAACCCTATGTTGTCTGGTTTGCCCAGAAAGGATTTCCACAGGGAAAACTGGGAGAAATGCTGGCCATTGTTTATGAAATAAAAGTCAATGGACTGGAATATCTGTTTGATCCACTAAAAAATAAGGACCGGTAAATGTCTGCAACCCGTATCCTGATCTGTTTTCATCACTTGGCTAATCGTCGTAAAAAATCGGCAACTGTTTTCATCCCCTGATGAAATTGGCCGAGGCTGAATTTCTCATTTGGCGCATGAATGGTGTCATCGGGCAGTCCAAAACCCATCAACACAACAGGTGCGGTAAGTACTGTATCGAAAAGTGAGGCGATGGGGATTGAACCGCCTTCCCGCATAAAAACCGGCGTTTTATCAAATACTGCTTCGAGGGCTTCGGCGGCTGCACGGATATAGTGATTTTCGGGATGTATGGTAAAGCCTTTGCCGGTGTGCAGTTTGGTGAGTTGTACACTGTGTCCCCCCGGCATGTTTTGGTGCACCGCCTTTTTCAGCCAGCCAAAAACCTGATCCGGGTCGAGCTCTGCGGGGAGACGTAAACTCACTTTGGCCGCAGCCGCTGCCGGAATAACAGTTTTTGCTCCTTCCCCGGTAAAACCGCCCCGAATACCGTGGACTTCAAAGGTTGGTCGTAAGCCGATCCTTTCCAGGGGAGGATAGGCTGTTTCACCGACCAGTTTTGCCACGCCCATTTCCAGGTGCAGCGCTTTTGCGATGTGTAAAGGGTCTTCCTGCCAGAAACGTTTTTCGGCAGCCGAGGGTGAGGGGATGACAGCACTGAGCTCCGGGATATTGATGACCCCGTCCTCTCCCTTCAGGCGGCTCATCAGGAGGCAGAGCGCATGGACCGGGTTGGGTGCCACACCGCCATAACTGCCGGAATGGAGATCGGTTTTGGCCCCGAAGACAGAAATCTCGCTATAGAGTATACCGCGCAGGCCGGTAATGAGTGATGGCTGGACCGGGTCGACCATGTGGGTGTCGCAGATTAACACCGCATCGGCACGGAGTGCTGCCTGGTTTGCCTTAATATATTCGGCTATCGAGGCCCCGCCGGCTTCTTCCTCACCTTCGAGGAGGATTTTGACATTGACCGGCAGGCTTCCATGCACTTTGATCAGCGCTTCGATCGCTCCAAGCACCAGCATGACCTGACCCTTGTCGTCACTTGCCCCGCGGCCGTATATATTGCCGTTGCGGATGGTTGGTTGAAAGGGTGGACTGTCCCATTCATTCATTGGATCTACCGGCTGAACATCATAGTGTCCATAGAATAACAGTGTCGGCTGGTTGTCATGGGCGAGCCACTCTGCATAAACTAATGGATGGTTGCTGGTTGATATGATCTTCGCATCGGAAAACCCGATTGTCTCGAGCCGGTCTCTTACCCAGCCGGCGGCTCTGCCGACATCCCCCTTATGTTCCGGAAGGGTGCTGATGCTCGGGATTGCCAGCCATTCCATCAATTGCTCGATGTATCGGTCCTGATTCTCTTCCAGATACTTTTCTGGTGTTATTGCTGTCGTCATCTGCCTCTTTTTTGTGTTCTGGTTCCGTATCAGAAATACTCCTGGTGCTCACGCTGCATAAATTTTGCCTTGCCTTTGCAAACTATTTTGTCGCCGATGCGGATTTGCGATTTGAGATGATAGAGGGGCGGCAGAGATGCGGCTACCCAGGCCTTGATGCTGAGAGTGTCATCGCAGTCGACCTGCTCGAGATATCGAACAACCAGCTCTCCCGTTACTGCTTCAATGTCCTGATGGAGAAGACATTGAGCCATCGCCGTATCGAGCAGGGCAGAGAGGACGCCCCCATGCATAATACCCTTATATCCTTGTAAATTTTTGTTTCCGGTGAAGGTGGTTGAGACTGTCCCGTCGTCTTTTTTTTTAAACTTCAAACCAAAAGACAAGGGGTTATCCGTACCGCACATGAGACAATAACGGTGGTTTGCAAAAGCGGGATCGGAGTCAGTTTGTTCCATTTTGTTTCTGCTATGTTTTAAATAGGTTTTATCTGTATGGATTTCTTGACACAGAGGGAAGATTGCGTCAATATAACATATGCACAAATTAAGTCGATCTCTCTTCCGTTGCGCAGTATACCCAAGGATGAAAAAAAATGTTGAAAATTCTATTTTCTATCTTTAAAAAATGAATCTTACCCGTCGACTGTTTCGTTCTTTTTACAGGCAGCAAATGACGGTATGAAAATTTAATGTATCAAATTGTTGTTACTTAAGAAACCTAAAATAAACCAGCGGAGGTCCATATGAAATGGATGCAGTTTTTCACCCCTGTCTCTTCCATCAATTGGGAAGAAGCGCAGCAGCTTGTCGACCAAACAGCTGGTCATGATGCCGTCTTACTTGATGTGCGGCAGCCAAAGGAATATGCTCACGGGCATCAGCCGGGGGCAAAACTCATTCCGCTCGGGGAATTAGAGACCCGATTGGACGAACTGGACAAAGACCAACCGATTATCATCTATTGAGCCAGTGGAGTACGCAGCCGGGTTGCTGCACAAATGTTGGCCGGCAAAGGATTTAGCAAAGTATATAATTTGACCGGAGGAATTAAAGCCTGGGGGAAAGAGGTCGCTGTCGGTGGGCAGGAGACCGGTCTGCATCTCTTTACCCGAGAAGCGACTGCTGAACAGGCCGTTATTGTCGGTTTTGGCCTGGAAATGGGGCTGCGGGATTTTTACCTGTCAATGCAGGCGAAGGTCTCACGGGAATCGACAAAAACACTTTTCGGTAAACTTGCTGATATTGAGATCCTTCATCAGCAGCGGTTAGTTGAACTTTATAGGGATTTAACCGGTTCCACCATTACCAGGAAGGAATTCGCTCAAAAAAATAGCCGAACCGGCCATGGAAGGGGGATTGACCACTGAAGAATATCTGCAGCTCTACAAGATAGATCTTGATTCGGAGCTGGAGGTGCTGGGTATGGCCCTGGCTATTGAAGCACAGGCTCTTGATCTCTATTTGCGGGCAGGGGAGCGAAGTGATAAGGAAGAAACAAGAAAAATTCTTTTGCAGATCGCCGATGAGGAGCGCAGCCACATCGCCCGATTAAGCAACTACATCGACCAGCATCAAGAGCTCACATGAAAAAACAACTTCTTCTCATTGGCGGCGGCCACGCCCACATGGTGACGCTGGCCAGGCTCGATACCTTTATTGCCAAAGGCTATGGCGTTACCGTTATCCAGCCCTCTGAATACCATTATTACAGTGGTATGGGGCCGGGGATGCTCGGGGGGACATATGGCCCGGATGACATTCGTTTTGCGACCCGTAAACTTGTGGAAAAAAAAGGAGGCACGTTTATCCTTGGAAAGGCGTACCGGATTGATCCCCATAAGCAGCTGTGTTCTTTTAGAGGATAGTGGTCAAGAAATTCCGTATGATGTTCTTTCCTGCAATGCCGGTTCCTATGTTCCCCGGGACATGATACATGGAAAAGCCCAGGATATTTTCACCGCTAAACCTATTGAGGAATTACTCGTTGCCAGGCAGAGAATTCTTGAACTTATAGCGACAAGAAAGATCACTATTGCGGTAGTCGGCAGTGGTCCGTCTTCTATCGAGATTGCCGGGAATATTCACCAGCTCTGCCGGGAGAAAGGGGACAATATCCCGAAGATACAACTGTTTGGCGGGCGAAATTTCATGTCAGGGCGGCCTGAAAAGGTCGGTGATCTCTGCAGAAAAATACTGGAGAGGAAAGGGGTTGAGATAATCTCGAGCGGATATGTCCAGCAGATAGAAAGTGGCCGGCTCTTGTTGGAAAATGGCCAGGTCTATCAGGCCGATATTATTTTTCCGGCAGTTGGTGTCAAGCCTTCGCAGATTTTTGCCCGGTCCGGCCTGCCGGTCGGACCGGATGGCGGCCTGCTGGTCGATGAGTTTCTGCGGTCGGAACGGTATAAGAATATTTTTGGTGGGGGAGACTGTATTTATTTTAGTCCCACGCCGCTCGACAAGGTGGGGGTGTACGCTGTGCGGCAAAATTTAGTATTGTATGAAAACCTGATGGCCTGTCTGGACGGGAAAGAGCCTGAGAAATTTTCTCCCGGAGGCAGCTATCTGCTTATCTATAATCTGGGCGACGGAGAGGGGGTTCTCTCCAAGTGGTTTGTAACTTTTTCAGGCAGGCTCGCTTTTCGGATTAAAGATCTCATCGATCGCAGGTTCATAAAATCTTTTCAGTAGGATTTTAGTACCTTACTCCTGGAAAAATGTAATAAAAAACAAGAAACTTAGAAATGTAGATTGAAATTTTGTAGTTGGAAATACCCACAAGGAACTAATCCCGGCTTTCTTCCCGTTTACCGGGGTCAGGTTGAGACACCAATACGTAATCAGAATGGTCTGCTTAAAGAGCGCGCAAATCTCATTGCCCAATTTTCTTCGCTGGCCTGCAGGTTTTTACGTGTACATTCTCCAGCTGAATGCGACGTAACTGGTTCAGATCCAGTGTTTTTTACGGAAATAGAGAAACTGGCCGAAGCAGACAAGAGGAGCATGGCCACAACGATCAGGAAAGCCCATGGGTTTGTCGGCCCTGGGATACCGGCAACATTAATTCCCAGCAATCCGGTTAAAAAACTCAATGGCAGAAAAATTGTTGTAACCAGGGAGAGGGTATACATTCGGGAATTTATCTGTTCCGAAAGAATATTGACCAGCTCTTCCTGGGCAACATTTGCCCGCTCCCTCAGAGAATCAAGGTCTTCAACAATCCGGATGAGGCTGTTTGCTGTCTCGTAAAGATGCCTCTTGTCTCTTTCTGTGAACCAGTGAATTTTTTCAACCTGAAGCCGAGTAATGGCCTCTCTTTGGGGGGCGAGATAGCGGCGCAGCATGATTGCCTTGCCGGCGAAGACCTGAAATCTGTGAACGTAATCTGCTGTCATGGGAACTCATCACCTGTTCTTCCAGGGCAGACGTCTGGTCTTCAATATCCTCCACCGTCTCTTCAATATATGTTGTCAGTAGTTCAACGAGTGTGTTGATAAATTCGCTGCTGGTCACCGGCCCTTGTCCAGTTGAAAAACTGTCAATCAGACCGGTGACAGACAGCAAACGGCGCCTCCTGGTGGTGATGATCCTTGTCTCTTCCGCCCAGATACGAATGGAAACCATGTCCTCATGGTCTGCCCCTGGGTTGAGGTTTACTCCCCGTAAAGTAAGAAGTATGCCTTCACCCATAACCGTTGACCGGGGTCTTGTCTCTTCGCTGAGCAGTGCTTCAACAATGAGTGATTCCAGTCCGCTTTTCTCTTCGAGCCAGGAAATCGCTTCCGGGACTGTGCAGGACAGATGCACCCACAGCACCCCTTGTTCAGGGGACCAGTTGGCAATTTCCTGCCAGTCAAGTAGTTGACCGCCGCCCTTGCCGTCAAGGAGAAGGGCGTGGATCAATCCTTTTTCTTCCATGCGTCCTTGAATTTAGTTCGTGAAATAATGATCGAATCGTGCCACGAGAATTGCAGTTATTTATCATCAAGCCAACGCAGTTCATACAGATCGGTTCGACGATTTTCGAAATTTCTCACACTTCCCATCGCTCTGATTTCCTTTATCAAATCCAGATCAAGATTAGCAATTAAAGTTGTTTCTATGCCTGGGGTCGCTTCGGCGGCTATTGAATCGTGGGGACAGGAAAAATCTGATGGAGTAAAAATCGCCGACTGCGAATATTGAATGCCCATGGTTTCGACCTTGGGGATATTGCCGACACTCCCTGAAATAGCCACATAACATTCGTTTTCAATTGCCCTGGCCTGGGCACATCGCCGAACCCTTAAATATCCGGTCTTGGTGTCGGTCCAGAAAGGAACCAGCAACAGCTTTACACCCTTTAAAGCCTGCAGTCTGGCCAGCTCGGGAAATTCGACATCATAACAAATCAGGATGCCGATTTTCCCCACATCAGTATCAAATACTTTGAGCTCATGGCCGCCGGAGATTCCCCAGCAAATCGCTTCGTCCGGGGTGATGTGCAATTTTTCCTGGCTGTCCCAGGTGCCGTCTCGCCTGACACAGATAACTGACGTTGTACAGTTTTCCATCATCATGAACCTGGGGAACGCTGCCTGCCACAATATTGATATTGTATTTCAGGGCCATTTCCGTCATCGCCATGGCGCATATCTTCCGTATAACCCGCTAGCATGCGCATGGCCTCAGCCGGGTTATTGCCTTCGTATTTATGGATGAGCGGGGCATTGAACAGTTCGGGAAAAAGAACTATGTCGGCTTTGTAGTCGCTCACTGTATCGACAAAAAACTCGACCTGCTGCATGAAATCTTCAAAGGATTCAAAGCGCCGCATCTTCCATTGGACGACACCAAGCCTGGCAATGGATTTGGTCTTGCCTATCAGCTTGGTTTTTTTCTGGTAATAGATGTTGATCCATTCCAAAAGAACTGCATTGCCGCGGGATCTGCTGTCAGCCGGCCAATAGTCATCAAGGAGGTTGCGGACATGGAAGTCGTTGGAGAGCTGGAAGGTGAGCACCGGATCATACAGTTCCCGGTTTTTTACCTTGAGGATGTATTGCTGGGCCTTCATCTCATGGGAATATTTACCATAACCCGGTATCCGTCCTCCGAGCAATATTCCTTTGAGGTTGAGATTTTCGGCCAGTTCCTGGCGAGCTTCATAAAGGCGGCGTCCAAGGCGCATTCCCTGGTATTCTGGATCTACAGAAACATCGATGCCATAGAGATAATCACCTTCAGGGTCATGTGATTTGAAGGTCCCGTTGCGTACAATCTGCTTGTAGGAGTGTTGGTCTCCGAAAAGGCTGAAATCGATTATCACCGACAGGGCAATGCCCACAGGTATGCCATTATCTTCAATACATATCTGGCCTTCCGGAAATAATTTTATTAATCGAGTTATTTCTTCTTTGGTCCAGGGCGCTGCAACCTCTTTATAGGCCTTAACAGACAGATCATGCAATACCGGGTAGTCTTCTATGCGGAGATGTCTTGTTTTAAGTTTGTGTTCTATTTCATCGATCATTTTATATTCGTCCTTTGATATTAATTCAGCCGGGCCGGAAGGGCACAATTTTTGATACCGTTGACAATTGAGACTATACCGAGGGTGTCCAATCCACAATTGTTATTTAAACTTGATGACAGTCGTAAAAACCCTTCATCATGCTCGTGTTACGCCCGAAGGAAGTGCCTTGGGGTACAAATTCTTATATCATTACAGGTACCGTGTGTACGCCGTAATACTATAAAAATTGCACGCCTCCAATATGAAGCGTTTTACTTGATCCATTGAAATTTAAGGTTTTTACGAGTTCATCAAACTTCAATGCAGAATAATTTAACGCAGCAACGAAGACCTGGGAAGGATTCTTTTGGTAAATGTAACTATATCATGCCTTGGGGATGATTGTGCGTTAAGATTCACCCTTTACTGCAACAAGGAATATAGCTGAAGATACACTTATGCCAATGATCTCGCCCCACCGACTCCACAAAGTTGTTGTCAAGGCTGCCTTCTACCGTATATGATAAACAATAGATCGACAGTGACATCCTATTGCTAATATTCCATAATTTTATTAGTGAGAAATGGAGATGTCTTTTGTCGCTAAAGATTATCCAATCGATGTTGCTGGGAGTTCTGCCTGCGGGCAGTGGCACCAGAATGAATCACTAGATATAAGATCATAAAATTCAATTTGACAGTCAATTATGTATACAGCGCATTATGATTTAAAGCGTAAGCCTTTTCAGATATCCTCCGATTCAACCTTTATGTGGCTGGGGGAAAACCATAAAGAGGCATTGGCAACTCTGAGATATGGTATCCTCGACAATAAAGGTTTTCTGCTTTTAACAGGCGATGTGGGCACCGGAAAAACGACCCTGATCAATGCGTTGATTGGCAGCTTGAGCAGTGACGTGATCTACGCCTCTGTTCCTGATCCGAATCTGGAGAAGATTGATTTTTTCAATTATATTGCTGCAGCTTTTGGTCTTGGCCGTGAGTTTGACAGTAAGGGAAAGTTTCTTGCCAGTTTCACCAGTTTTCTGCACAGGTCCTATGAAAATAATAAGAAGGTACTCCTGATTATTGATGAGTCGCCAGCTTATGACGCAGGAATTGTTGGAAGAAATACGCCTCCTGTCAAATATTGTCACCACAGACAGCAACCCTCTGCTGAATATTTTCTTTGTTGGCCAATATGAATTCAATGAATTAATCAGACGCCCAGAGAATAGAGCTATCGCCCAGAGGATAACATTAAACTATTATATTGAGCCATTGACCCTTGAAGAGACAGGGGAATATATAAAGCACCGGTTGAAAATTGCCGGAACGACGAAAAAAATATTTAACAGTTCGGCAATTAAGGAGATTTATGCATTTTCAGATGGATTTCCCCGAAAAATCAACATAATCTGTGATCATTGCTTGATGAGCGGATATGCTGATGATAAAAAAACGATAACAAGTGCAATAGTCAGAGAGTCATCCAAGGAATTACAGATACCGGAGGCAAGAAGGGGACAGGATCAAGATGGTCAGATAACAGCAGCACAACCTGGAGGCCAGCCGTCTGGTTTCGCAAAACAGCCAAGCCAAACAATGAAGGTGTCTATCTCCTGGCCTGTCGGTGGGCTTCTTGTTATTATTGTGCTGCTCATGTCTTTTGGTTTTTACTTTCTTTATTATACAAATTTGAAATTCCAGGAAGCCACTGCTCATTTTACGACAATTCAAGAAAAGGTTCTTTCGAGTAATCCCGGATCACCAGGAAAAGAGTGCTCAACCGGAGCCCCAGCGCGAAACGGTCTCGCCTGCGCCTGACGATGAACTGGAATCCCGTCCGGTTTCTTCCGGTTTCTCCCTGCCAGCGCAAAAAAAACCTGAACCGGTGCCTGTCGCTGCAAAGGTGACAGAGTGATGTTGCTGACGAAATTCCGGAAAATACAAAACTGCCATTACCTGATGCGCCCCTGGTGATACAGTTTGAGTCAGATTCAAATGTATTTAGTGTGTCCGATATTGACAGGATGAAAGAATTCGCCAGGGTTGTTCGGACACACCCAGATGCCATGGTTGACATTTCGGGCTATACAGATTCAATTGGTGATCCAACGTATAACACAAAATTATCAGAATTCAGGGCCAATATGGTTAAGAGTTTTCTGTTGGGCCAGAATTTGCCTCCTGACCAGATCAGAACACAAGGCCTGGGAAATAAGAATCCGGTTGATAGAAATGATACGGCCGAGGGTCGGGTTATGAACAGACGTGTTGAAATCAGTGTGATCGAGAACCAGTGAAACAGTTGGTCAGATGAGAACCAGCACTAACGTCGATTTTATGGTTCTCTGATCGATCAAATTCTTGTTTCTGTTCTTGAATTTCCTGTTGAATTCTCGTAATAAAGAAATGGTGTTATCAACAGATCAATCATGAACCATTGAGGAATGACATATGAGCGATTGGGAGTGCGGTGTCTGCGGTTATATTCACAAAGAAGACCAGCCGCCGGAAGTGTGTCCTGTTTGTGAGGCTCCAGCCAAGATGTTTAAGGAACTGACGGAAGAGAGTAAAGGTGGCACTGAACAGGAAAATGCCCCCGAAGTTGCTGCTCCGGAAAATGCTCCTGATGTTGCTGTGCAGGAAAAAACTGCTGAGAAAAGGTGGCGATGTACTGTTTGTGGATATGTCCACACCGGAGATGAGCCACCGGAAAAATGTCCTGTTTGTGATGCCCCGAGGAAAATGTTTGTGGAGATTGATGCCGATGGCAAGGTTTTGGGGGAGGTCAAAACAGAGGAAGATGACCCCGCAATGGCCCTCGGAACCGAAACGGCAGAGAAGCAGTCTCCCTCTTTTCTGAACAAGTTGGCCAGTCTTTCGTTAAAGCACCATCTTCATCCGATCACTACCCATTTCCCCAACGGGGTCTTGCCGGTAGTTGTGGTTTTTCTCGGGCTGTCCGTCTATTTCAAGATTATTTCGCTGGAGCTTGCCGCGTATTATAATCTGATCTTTGTCCTGATTATGCTGCCGCTGGTATTGTTGACCGGCTTTGTCGAATGGCAGAAGCGATACAAGGGTATTAAAACGGCAATCTTTATAACAAAGATTATCTGCAGCCTGATTGTGCTGGGAACGGTCAATGTGCTGGTTTTCTGGCGTCTGCTTGATCCAGAAGTTATGGCCGAAGGCTCTCCTTCACGATTAATATATTTGGGGATCGCTCTGGGCATGCTTGGTGTAACAGGTCTTGCCGGGTACCTTGGTGGAAAACTGGCCTTTGGTGCACGGGGCTAAAGTCTCTTTTGGCAATCGTTTCATTCGTTGTTGACGGATGAAACGATTGCTTTTTGCCATCAGATGTTACTCTGCCGCTGGCAGTAATCAGGCTGGTAAAAAAGGAGTAATGTCTTTTTCGTATTTACTTTTTACTTTAAAACCCTTTCCTGTTAAGGCAGAAATTGCTTTGTCCCCGTCCTGACTGTTAATGCGCAGCACTATCTCAGTTATTCCCTGATATTTCGGTTCCGGCCAACAAAACAGGCTCTGGATATTAACCCCAGCGTCTCGTAGACTTGATGTTACTTCGGCAAGTTTGCCGATGCTGTCTTTTACAAAGATACTGAGTCGCATACTGTCGTCACTTATTCCGATCGCCTGGAGCAGGACGTCCATCACATCGGTGCTGGTGATGATGCCTGCCAGTTCGCCATCCTCCATTACCGGCAAGGCACTGATACGGTGCTGCTGCATAACCAGAGCCGCCCGTTCGATTGTGGTGTTGGTGGGCACCGTAACGACTGTTTTGATCATGACCATGGAGACTAAAACTTTTTCCAGCAGATAGTTGAGTTCATGGGTGGAAAGTGAAGTGGCCGGCGAAGCCCAGTATTTTTTAAGGTCTCGGTCAGAGACGATACCCACCAGCTTTTTCTGGTCGTTGACGACCAGGAGGTGGTCTATTTGTTTCTGTTGTACCAGATTTTTCGCTTCGACGAGGGTGGTCTTCGGTGATACGGTGATGAGGTCAGTGTGCATTATTCTGCCGATATACATAGTTGTCTCTCCCTCTGATGACAGCTTAAAATTAGAATTTGGATTTGTGATTTTCGTCTCGACAAAAACAATTTTACTGTAAAAGTTCCTATAATATATAGTGGCCGCCCAACTTGTCAAAGTAAAGACATACAATACCCTGCACAATCATCAACATGAAAGGCGATACATCGGGCCGGTGGGGTTACCGGCACGGGTAAAAAAAAACTTGCCTGTTGACAGAGTTTCAGAGTAGTTTGCACTGTTATTTCAATAGAAAAAATGCTCGCTTGTAAGGGGGATGCATCCATAAATCAACAGGATATGATTTCTATTTATCAGGAGAAATTGTGACAAAAATAAATGACAAGGCTCTCTGGATGTCCGGCAATGAGGCCATTGCCTTAGGCGTCTATGAGGCCGGAGTGAAGGTTGCCTCCGGGTATCCCGGAACGCCATCAACGGAGATCATGGAAAACCTCTCGCAATATGAGGGAGTCTATACTGAATGGGCACCAAATGAAAAGGTTGGGCTGGAAGTCGCCATCGGCGCCTCTTTTGCTGGAGCCAGATCCTTAGCCACCATGAAGCACGTCGGGGTCAACGTGGCGGCCGATCCACTTTTTACTGCCTCGTATACGGGAGTCTGTGGCGGACTGGTGCTGGTCAGTGCCGATGATCCGGAAATGCACTCTTCCCAGAACGAGCAGGATAATAGAAATTATGCCTTTGCCGCCAAGCTGCCGATGCTCGAGCCGTCCGACCCAAGTGAAGCCAAGGAGCTGGTGAAACTCGCCTTTGACCTCAGTGAGGATCTTGATACTCCGGTTATGCTGCGGATTACCACCCGCGTGTCCCATGTCAAGGGCGTGGTTCTGAGGGGTGAGAAGAATAGCTCCCATCCTGCCTGCGGTATTAACAAGATACCGGGAAAACTGGTTATGCTGCCGGCTATTGCCCGCAAACGTCGGGCTGTCGTCGAAGAGCGCATGCAAAAGTGCCGGGAACTGGCGGAAACGGCCGCATTTAACCGGGTGGATGAAGGGGACACCAAAAGAGGTTTTATCACCTCCGGGGTTTCCTATCTCTATGTGAAAGAAGCCTTTCCCGAGGCCGCGGTATTAAAACTTGGCATGTGCTGGCCGCTGCCGGAAAAAAAGATTCGGGATTTCGCCGCTATGGTCGATGAACTCTATATCGTCGAAGAGCTTGACCCCTTTCTTGAGACCCATATCAAGGCCATGGGTATTGCAGTGCCACGGCAAGGATTGCATTCCCAATCAGGGTGAGCTGAACACCGCCATCGTGCGCCAGGCGATTGAGCCGGGTTCCGGACCCGAATTATTTACCCCGGTTGAACTGCCCAACCGGCCGCCGAATATGTGTGCCGGGTGTCCGCACCGGGGTATTTTCTTTAACCTGTCGCGGATGAAGGTTTTCGTTTCCGGAGATATTGGCTGTTATACCCTCGGTTTCCTGCCGCCATTGTCGGCCATGGATTCCTGCGTCTGCATGGGGGCTTCGGTGCCTATCGCCCACGGGATGGCCAAGGCCCTGGGCGATGATGGATATAATCAGGTGGTTTCGGTTATCGGTGATTCCACCTTTATCCATTCCGGTATTACCGGTCTTATCAACACGGTGTATAATAATTCCGCGTCAACGCTGATTATCCTCGACAATCGTATCACCGCCATGACCGGGCAGCAGCAGAACCCGGCCACCGGTTATAACATCAAAGGAGAGGCGGCCAGTGCACTTGATCTGGAAGCGCTGTGTCGGGCCGTTGGGGTAAAACATGTCTATAAGGTCAATCCCCACGACGTTGTTGAGACCCGCAAAGTGTTAAAAGAAGCAGTAGAACTGCAGGAGCCGTCGGTGGTCATCTCCGAGGCACCATGTGTGCTGCTTCCGGAGATGAAAGAACGCAAACCGGTCTCCTATTTCACCAACCAGGAGAACTGCGTTGGCTGTATGTCCTGTATCCGTCTTGGCTGTCCGGCGATCAGCTGGACCTCTTTTGCCGAAGGTGAAGCCGAAGAGCGCGGCTACCGGAAAAAACAGAAAGGAATTTCCAAGATCGACGAGATTCTCTGTAATGACTGCGGCCAGTGTGCATCGCTTTGTAAATTTAACGCCATCACCAGAGGAGAGAGAAAGTAATGGAAGATACGGGAAATATCCTCTTTTCAGGGGTGGGTGGTCAGGGCATTCTGCTGGCCAGTGAAATTACGGTCTATGCTCTGCTTGTCGGCAGGCTACGATGCCAAGAAGAGTGAAGTGCATGGGATGGCCCAGCGCGGCGGCTCGGTTACCGCTCAGTTGCGCTATGGTAAAAAAGTCTATTCGCCTCTGATTGAGCCGGGTTGTGCTGATATCCAGATGGCCTTTGAGATGATGGAGGCGGTTCGCTATCTGCCGTTTCTGCATAAGGGCAGCAAGGTAATCGTCAATACCCAGAAGATTCTGCCGCCGTCGGTTGCTACCGGTCAGGCCGAATATCCCGCAGGATGTGCTCAACCATTTGCTTGAACGGGATATTGTCGTGGTGCCGGTGGATGCTTTTGATATTGCGAGAGAGGTCGGCGAGATAAAGACTGCCAATGTGGTCATGGTGGGGGCGCTTTCAGCCTTTTTGCCCATTGATCCGGCAATATATCAGGAAGTGATCCGTGCCAGGGTGCCGGAACGATTCAGGGATGTTAATCTACAGGCATTTGCCGCAGGAAGAAAAGTCAGCAACAGTCAGTGAGTAATTATTCGTACCATCAGTGAACAAGCAGGGAGATAAAAATGTCAGTCATATATTGGGAAGAGGAGATTGAGACATTACCCCGGGTGGGCTTGGAATCCATCCAGTTGCGTCGTTTGAAGCATCTGGTTGCCCGGGTATATCGAACGGTTGAACCGTATCGGCGCAAGATGGAAGCGGTTGGGCTGAAGCCCGATGATATAAAGACCCTGGCCGATCTGGCCAAGCTGCCCTTTACGGTTAAAGACGATCTGCGGGACAACTATCCGTTTGGGCTTTTTACCGTGCCTCTGGACGAAGTGGTAAGGGTCCATGCCTCCTCCGGGACGACCGGCAAGCCCACCGTTGTCGGCTATACCGCAAATGATATCACTACCTGGTCCAATGTTATGGCCAGAGCGCTCTGCTGTGCGGGTGCGACCAAAGGTGACATGGTGCATAACGCCTATGGCTATGGTCTGTTTACCGGCGGCCTTGGGGCCCATTACGGTATCGAGCGACTGGGGGCGACCGTTATTCCGGTATCCGGCGGTAATTCCAAGCGTCAGATCAACATCATGAAGGATTTTGGCTCCACCGTTTTGCTGTCCACCCCTTCCTATGCCCTTAATCTTGCCGAGGCTATGGACAATATGGATGTTGATCCAAAATCTCTTAGCCTGCGGGTGGGTATCTTCGGGGCCGAACCCTGGAGTGAGAATATGCGCCAGGAGGTCGAGCGCAAGTTAAACCTCAAGGCAACAGATATTTATGGTCTCTCCGAGGTCATGGGGCCGGGCGTTGCCCAGGAATGTCTGCATACAACACGGGGAATGCATGTTTTTGAGGACCATTTCCTGCCGGAGATCATTGATCCTGAGACGGGAGAGGTACTGCCGCCGGGTGAGAAAGGGGAGCTGGTTTTTACGACTCTTACCAAAGAGGCCTTTCCGATAATACGGTATCGGACGAAAGATATCTCCCGGCTTTTCTATGAACCCTGTGAATGTGGGCGCACCCTCGTTCGCATGGAAAAAGTGACCGGCAGGACGGATGATATGCTGATCATCCGCGGGGTTAATGTCTTCCCATCCCAGGTTGAACATGTTCTGATGGGTATTGATGGCGTCGAGCCTCATTATCAGATCGTTGTTGATCGGGAAGGCAATCTCGATACCATGCAGGTCCAGGTCGAGGTCAGTGAAGGGGTTTTCTCCGATGAGATCAGGGTTCTTGAGAATCTGACCAAACATATCCAGAAGGAGATCAAAGATCTGCTTGGGGTCAGCTGCAAGGTGAAACTGGTCGAACCTAAGACTATCCAGCGCAGCGAGGGAAAGGCGCAGCGGGTAATCGATAAGCGTAAAATCTAAGGGAGGGAGTTGCCATGCTGGTAGAACAAATTGCCGTTTTCCTGGAAAATAAGTCGGGTCGATTGGCGGAGATAACCGCTGTTCTTGCCGAAAACGACGTTAATATTCGCGCCCTTTCCGTGGCCGACACTGCTGATTTCGGTATTTTGCGGTTGATTGTCGATAATGTTGAAAAGGCGAAAGCGGTACTCAAAGAAAACGGTTTTACGGTGGGCAAAACCACTGTTATCGCTGTTGAGGTTGAGGACAAAACCGGTGGGCTGGCCAAGGTTTTGAAGTGTATTCACAATGCCAATATTAATGTTGAGTACATGTACGCCTTCGTCAACAAAACTGGTGAGAATGCGGTATTGATTTTCCGTTTTGAGAAGATGGAAGAGGCGATTGCTGCCTTAAAAAAAGATGGTTTTACCATCTTAACGAGAGAACAGATCTGTGCTCTTTGATCAGTCAGTTCATCGATTGTCGCGATAGCTATGGTGAGCTGAGTTACGGGAATACCCATTCATCTTGACTCATATGACGACTTATGTATTGGCAAAAAGAAGAAGAGTGCCTGCCTCGACCGGAGCTTGAGAAACTGCAGCTTGAAAGGTTAAAAAACATCCTCAAAAGGGTGTCTACCAATGTCCCGTTTTACAGGAACAAATTTGCTGAATTACACCTTGATCCGGAAAAGATTACCTCACTTGATGATGTGCGGGATTATCCGTTCACCCTGAAACAGGATCTGCGCGATAATTATCCCTACGGCCTTTTTGCCGTGCCGCTCCGGGATGTTGTCCGGGTCCATTCTTCTTCAGGCACCACCGGGATGGCCACAGTTGTTGGTTACAGTAAAAATGATATTAATACCTGGTCGGATCTGGTGGCCAGAGTTCTCTGCGGTGCCGGAGTGACCCCCGATGATGTTATTCAGATCGCCTTTGGCTACGGCCTTTTTACCGGCGGCTTTGGGCTGCATTATGGGGCGGAGAGATTGGGCGCTTCGGTTATTCCCATTTCCTCAGGAAACACCAAAAGGCAGATCCAGATAATGCAGGACTTTAAAACAACAGCCCTGGTTTGCACGCCCTCTTATGCCTTGAAGATGGCCGATGTCATGATGGATATGGGGATTAATCCCAACGGCTTGTCCCTGCGTTACGGCCTGTTTGGTGCCGAGCCATGGTCCGAAGCCATGCGGGTTGAAATCAATGAGCGGTTGGGGATAAAAGCGACCGATAATTACGGACTGTCTGAAGTCATGGGACCGGGGGTTGCCGGAGAATGTCAGGAGTGTAATGGACTGCACGTCAACGAAGACCATTTTCTGGCCGAAGTTCTTGATCCCGAAACCCTTGAACCGGTCGCTCCGGGGGAGGTTGGAGAGCTGGTGATCACCACCCTCACTAAAGAGGCTTTTCCGGTAATCCGTTATCGTACCCGTGACCTGACCCGTTTTATCCCGGAACCGTGTCCCTGCGGCCGAACTTCTGTGCGGATGAGCCGGATGATGGGCCGTTCAGACGACATGCTGATCATCAAGGGAGTTAACGTTTTTCCAACCCAGATTGAAACGGTCCTCTTTGAAATAGAAGGAACCGAACCGCACTATCGACTGATTGTCGAGCGGGAGAATAACGAGGACAAAATGACCGTTTTGGTTGAGGTCGTTGAGTCGATCTTTTTCGATGAAATGAAAAAGCAGCGGGCGCTGGTCGATACCATCAAAAAAAGACTGGCCTCTGAACTTGGCATTGGTGTACAATTAAGCTCGTTGAAGAGCGCTCTCTTGAGCGGTTTAATGGCAAAGGGGCCAGAGTAATCGATAAGCGTCAACTCTGATTGTTTAGGTTTATTGCAGGAGACAATCTTGGATATAGTGCATGGTTTACTGGTGTTGACAGTCGTTCACACTCTTGCCGCAGCATCTCCAGGGCCTGATTTCGTATTTGTTTCCCAGCAGACACTCGCCAATGGAAAACGTACCGGGCTTGTTGTGCAGCCTAGGGATTGCCCTTGGCCTTTCCGTTCATATTGCCTATTCAGCGTTTGGGCTGGCAGCGATCGTTGCCCACTCTTCTGGGTTGCTATGGTGGGTAAAGGTTCTTGGTGGAAGTTATCTGATCTACCTGGGCGCAAAAGGGCTGAAGGCCAAGGCATCGGCAGGACAGGGAGGCAAGGAGTAAAGTCGCCTCCCAGATCGCCTCTTAAAATAATCGGCGCTGGATTCCTCTGCAATGCCCTCAACCCCAAAGCACCCATCTATTTCCTGTCGCTTTTTACCCTGGTGCTTGCTCCTGATATGCCACTGTATCAGATCGCCGTTTTTGGTCTTTGGATCATGCTGATCCAGTTGAGCTGGTTTTCTTTTGTTGTTATGGTTCTTTCCATCCCATCTGTTAACAGTAAGTTCCAGAGGGCAGGTCACTGGATTGACAGGATGCTCGGCGGGGCCATGATCCTGCTCGGTGTTAAAGTGCTGATGAGCAAGACAAGCTAGTGTCCCTTTTCTCCTGCAGCAGTTACCCGTCCAGCATGTATATATCCTTGAACTGGAGACATAATGATGTTGCAGTATAAAAAATGTTGAGAAATGGTTACTGTATCATAGCAAGACGCTTGACAGGGAATCGATTGGCAGAAAAAGGAGAAAAAATGGCGATATTTATTGATCAGCCGATAGTAATAGAGGCTGTCGACAACAAACCGAAACGAATAGAAGAATATATCGGTTCCGTGAACTCTGGTACGGAAGAACTGAGTGTTGCCCTGATGCGCAGCCCTGCGGGCTGGCTGGAACCTGGGCAGACCCCGGAATTCTCAGAGTATACGGTTGTTCTCAAAGGCATGTTGCAGGTGAAAACAGAGAAGCGGATGTTTGAGGTGCATGCTGGTCAGGCCATGATTGTTGAGGCAGGCGAGTGGGTTCAGTACAGCAGTCCCTCTGAAGAAGGTGCTGAATATATAGCCGTCTGTCTCCCAGCATTTACAGCCGCCAGAGTGAACAGGGATGAATGATTGGGGCGTACTGTTGTCAGTTGCAAGGAGTAATAGTTAGAAAACGAGGAGTCGCTTCTTCCTGCCGGTCATCAACGGAGTGACGGTTCATCAACTGGTTGGCCCTGAAGAGAGAAACAGGTAATAAAAAAAAATGGTTAATGGTTTTTCGGGAAAACATTTTGTATAAAGAGCTGGAGAAATGTCATGTTGGGGAGGTTACGTTACAGCTCATCAAAGCCAAAGTATGTTTCTTCAAATTTTGCCTTGCCAACAGCAAGAAATTCTTTATAACTCCATGCCTTATCGGTCAGAATGTCTCTGTTTTGGGGTTTAATCACATAGGTCATTGCCGAAACTAATCCGCGCTGTTCAACCATAACCTGTACATCTTCCCGCATATACAATTCACCTTCAAAAACATCCAGGCGTTGTAATGCTTCGTTTGGGAGATCAAAGTAAAGGACTCCGGGCACAGAAGTTTCTGGTCGAGGAATAATGCCTGGATACTCTCTGCTGCGAATTTTTGAACGAAAGAAATTGTTTAGGGTTGCCTGGGTGAATTCCGCTTGACAGCCAGCAACTTTGCAAAAGATATCACTGCACATCAGTGATCCATAGGTGAAGAGATTGGTCATGTGATTGATTCAATACTATAATGAGATAACATATCCCCTGATCGCGGTAAACGGAAAGTAAACCGGATTCTCTTTAGTACTCGCTTGTCGGGTACTCTTTTCAGTCCTCGTGCTTTGCGGGGATAAGTGGTTTGGTCTTCTCTTTAAAATTTTTATTGTTACAACCCCCTCAAGGGGGGATTGATCTAAAATGACAGGCTTTCTGGAATAAGGCACTAAAAGAGCAGGACCGGACACCTGACGTTGTGGAGGACGTGGTTGGCAACAGAACCGAACAGCACGTCCCGTATTTCTCCACCACCCTCATGGCGGCCAATAACCAGGAGCTGAAATTCCTGCACATTCGCCGTGTGACTGATTATATCCCTGGGTTCGCCAAATTCAAGCATAAGTTCATTGGTGAAACCCGCTTCTTTGAGTTTGGCATCGGCACGTTCAAGCAGATTCCTCCCCGCTTTGGTGGCATTTTCTTTCACCATGTCCACTTGAAAAACAGGGATCATTCGATAGGCCAGCTGGGTACTATTGATCACATGGAGTAGGGCCAGGTGTTTAGGGAAGTGGTCTTTGAGCTCAATAATGACTGTTGATGGTCTTCTCTGCTGTAAGTGAGTCGTCGATTGGTACTAATATCTTCGGTATCATCTCCATCTCCCCGTTATTGTTGGTAATCGGAGTACCTTGAACACAATCCTATCTTGTCCAAAAGAAAGTATCTTTCTCGTTTAATTATATCAGCCATACACTAAACGTGGAAGAAATAAAACGAGATCTGACCAGAAGGTCAGGATGAAAAGAATGATTATCTGGATTGCAAGAAATGGCAGGACTGCACGGGTTACATAGACAATATCTCGATTGACTGTTGCCCCGGAAATATATAGACTGACGCCAAGCGGCGGGGTGCAGTAGCCGATACCAAGATTGATGGTCATAATAAGACCGAAGTGCATGGTGTCGATACCAAATTTTGCCAGAAGCGGCAGGAATATAGGAGTGAGAATAAGGGTTGCGGAAATGATGTCCATGAACATGCCGATAAACAGCAGCAGGATGTTGACCGACAACAGAAATACCCAGGGGGATGCAATATTATTGACGACAACTGCGGCAATCTTACCGGGTATCTGCTCAAAGGTCAGATATTCTCCAAAGACCGAAGCGCCGGCAACGATAATCAGCAGTGTTGCCGAGGTGATCGCTGAAGAAACCACAACCCTCTTGATATCGCGGAGTTTCATGTCTCGATGCAGGGCAATTTCGACAAAAAAAGCATAGAAACAAGCGACAACCGCCGCTTCATTTGCAGTAAATAGTCCAGAATAGATGCCGCCAAAAATAATTACCGGCAGCATAAGGGCCCAGACGCTTTCCTGCAAAACACTAAACACTTCACCCAGAGATGGTGGTTTCCTCTGTTTCATGCCGATTCTTTTACAGACAATGTAGGCGTAGAGACTCATGGCCAGCATAATAATGACACCCGGAATAAAACCGGTGAGAAACAGTGCCTCAAGCTGGTCGTTACTGACCATTGCATAGAGGATCATGGCAATCGACGGAGGAATGACAACCCCAAGGATGGGGGCCGTGGTCATAAGGCCGACGGAGAATGGTTCCTGGTATTCGTTTTCGATCAGTGCCGGAATCATAAAGCCGCCGATGGCCACGACTGTGGCAACGGTTGACCCGGAAATAGCGCCGAAAAAACCGCAGGCAAGAACGCCGGCCATGGCCAACCCTCCGGGAAGAAAACCGACCATCACATTAGCCGTTTTGATAAGTTTTTCGACAATGGAGCCGGTGGTCATAATATTGCCGCACAGGACAAAAAACATTACGACAACCAGAGCAAACTTATCCATACTGCGATACAGCACCTCGATGACAATCTGCGGGTCAATGCCGACCAGATAAACCAGGCCGATGGTGCCGGTAAAAAAGAGGCACATGAATACCGGCACAGTTGATGCCAAAAAGCCGAGCAGCAGGGCAAAAATAAGGAGATAGTTATTATCCATTACCTATTGTCCCTCCGTGATATCTTTTTTCCCGGTCCAGTCTTCCCAGATAACGATTAAGGTACGCAGGAACATCATCAGTCCCATCAGAGGCAGGACAGCATAGAAAAAATATTCAGGGATTTGCAGGGTTGCTGTTCGGGCATAGGCATCATTGTACATCATGATCGTCATTTGCACTCCGAGGTAGATCATAACCCCGGAAAAGATCAGCACCATGCAATGGGAGAAAACGGTGAGAGGCTTTTTCAGAATGGGCAGCATCTGCGGAAGCGCATCGATGCGTATGAGTGAGCGGCTGCGAACCGCTGCAACGCAACCGATATAGGTAGAAAAATATATAACCTTTCTTACTACCTCATCCGACCAGTACAGATTCATGTCGTTGGTTGCTTTGCGCAGGATTACGTTGGTCATGGCTGTGAGCAGGGCAACAGAGACTGCAACAAAGAGTGACCACTCTTCGATCTGCAGCAGAGTTTTGTCGACCGTCCTAAAAAATTTTGTGAACATATGCAAAAAGTAATTGAAACAGCATTGAGGTTTTAAATTTGCCGCCAACCTGCTAAATCCTGACTGACATAGCTGGGGGAGAAAAAACAATCAGAGCGTAAACCACACACGTGTGGATTGCAAGCATCATGTACGATATACGATGCACTGACCGCCAGCCAACGGTTGGAAATTTTGCCGGTGGATGATAAGCCCCTGTGGGAGGGGCGTATGTACAGCTTTACATTGTGCATGTATCGCAGTAAATAAAAGCTTTGACGCAACACAGTCAACCCTGTCGAAAAGATCATTTTTACAAGGAGAGAATTGTATGGAAAAAGGTCAAAAGGGCGAATTTGTCTACACTGTAAAACAGCAGGATCTCGCAAGTGAGGTGGCAGTCAGCAGCGAGGATTCATTTCCAGAGGTGT
This sequence comes from uncultured delta proteobacterium, assembly GCA_963806525.1. Classification (GTDB taxonomy): domain Bacteria; phylum Desulfobacterota; class Desulfobulbia; order Desulfobulbales; family Desulfocapsaceae; genus Desulforhopalus_A. The sequence goes on along the minus strand of CAWDYJ010000026.1, from coordinate 144,598 downwards.
TGGCGACATCAAGGATGATCGGCCTGATGGAGGTATCTGCAGCCAGAATACTAAAACCACTGCTCAAACCAGAAGAACTCTCTGTTGGCGTTGGCATTGATGTGAAGCATTTTGCCCCGACCCCGGTGGGAGAGGATGTTAGGGTTGTCGCCACTTTCCTGGAATTGGATGGTAAATTGTATCTTTTTGAGGTAGAGGTTTTTGACCGGGCAGGAAAGGTAGCCAGCGGGAAACATACCCGGGCCATTGTTGATAAGGGACGTTTGATGGATGGGGCAGTAGCCAGAATGGCAAAGGCTCAATGATCCCCGGTAATGTCCATCAATTTTAACAGCTGGATAAAATAAAAGCCAGGCAGGGGTGGAATTTTTTCCCCCTTTGTCTGGCTTTTTGGTTTGTACTGGTGATTGTTGGTCATTTTTTGCATGGAAAGAGCTCTTTTTTTTCTATCATTGGTAACCTTTTCCCCGATTTGTTGCAGTACTGGCAGAATTATATCGGATAAAAAGTTGGGAAAAAGGGAGTAAAAAAATTATGAAGAAAAGAAAGTCATTGCGGCGCGTTTCAGCACTTATCTGTGCATTGATTTTGATGGTATCGGCAGCCTGTGGATATGCTGCACCATCTGGTGAGTTGGTCATCTACAATGCCGGGAGTCTGACCGTTCCTCTGCAGAAAATGATTGAAAAATTTCACCTACTTTATCCAGATGTCAAGGTTGTCACCAAGAGCGGCGGGAGTACCGCCATGGCAAGATTAATATCTGCTGATGGACAGAAGGCTGATATTATGGCCTCAGCAGACTACAAGGTGATCGACAATAACCTCATCCCTGGTTTTGCCGACTGGAACATTCGTTTTGCGACCAATCAGCTCGTTCTCTGTTTTACAGATAAAAGTCGCTTTGCCGGTGAGATAAACAAAAAGAATTGGTATGAGATTCTGCAAAGAAAAGGTGTGCGCTGGGGACATTCGGATCCTAATCTTGACCCCTGCGGGTATCGAAGTTTGATGGTAATGCAGCTGGCTGAAAAATACTATGATGTGCCCCATCTCTATAATGATTTGCTGGCGAACAGGCCCGAAAAAAACATAAAAGAAAAAGCTGTACAACTGGTTCAGCTACTGGAATCTGGTGAACTGGACTATGGTTGGGAGTATCGATCTGTTGCCGTGCAGCACGGACTGAAATATGTGACCCTTGATGACAAGATAAATCTCGGCAACTACAGCGATGATGATTTTTACAGCCAGGCTGAAGTCAGGGTAACCGGCAAGGAGCCAGGTACATGGAAGGTGATTAATGGGCAGTCTGTCACCTACGGCATAACCATTATTAGAAACAGTGCCAACCCAGAGGCTGCAAAAGCTTTCCTGTCTTTTTTGCTTTCCCCGGATAATGGCTTGAAGATTCTCCAGGATCTTGGCCAGCCGCCCTTTATTCCAGCACGGATTGTCAACGAGGAAATGAGACAAAAACTTCCTGTCTCCCTTGTCTCTTTGGTAGAGGTCAGATGACCGTGAGCAGTTTTTAGCCCGGACATTGTGGGGCATAATATTTTTGGACGCTACTTCGGACGATTCATTATAAATGCCTCACAATGCACTTCTTTCTTTCCCCCACGGTTCTTCCAGTGGACTGACAGTAGTGTCTGTCACGTTGTGGTAGGTGCCTCTTCGCAGCTGCTCCAGCCTTCCCAAAAATACATTTCCAGCTATTTTTTACTTGAAAAATTTTTTTTTCTGTGAAGCTCTTGATATTGGGTCTCTCTTTATAAAAGACACCATATATTGTAGTTTGGTCTTGAGCCCGCCATAAATGTGGTGTATAAAAGCCACTGTGATTATTTCTGACTTCGATTGAAAGAGCGGGTAAACAGCCCCTCTTTGGCGCGTTGAATCGAGCACATTTCCAGTTGACAAGAGACTTCTGAGCGAAAAATTTTCCATCTGAAAGAGGGCTGCATGACACCTGATTTAACCAAACAGGTCTTGACCAGTACTGCGGAAACTGTACTGGCGAGACGTTATTATCTGAAAGATTTGAAAGGGAACGCCATTGAAACGTGGGAGACCCTGGCTCGACGGGTAGCCAATGCGGTGGCGGATGTTGATAAAGATCGAAAAAACCATAAGCAGCTTCAGGAAGATTTTTTTAACATGATCTATCGGTTGGATTTTTTGCCGAATTCTCCCTGCCTTATGAATGCGGGAACCGATCTGGGACAGCTTTCCGCCTGTTTTGTCCTCCCGGTTGAGGATTCTATGGATGGCATTTTTACCGCTATTCGTAATGGTGCTCTGGTACATAAAACCGGCGGAGGGACCGGCTATTCTTTTTCCAGGCTGCGTTCTAAAAATGCTTCGGTACGTTCAACCCAGGGGGTGGCTTCAGGGCCCTTGTCCTTTGCTGCTGTTTTTGATGCAGCCACCGAGACCATTAAGCAGGGGGGGAAAAGGCGCGGTGCCAATATGGGTGTTCTGCGGATTGATCATCCGGATATTATGGATTTTATCACCGCGAAAGAGGATCAGAACAGCTTCAATAATTTTAATTTCAGTGTCGCAATTACCGATGTTTTTATGCAGGCGGTGGAAGATGATGCGGATTTTGATCTGATCGAACCGTCAACCCGTGAAGTAATAAAACAACTCAATGCCAGGATGGTCTATGAAAAGATTGTTGATCTTGCCTGGCATAATGGCGAACCGGGAGTACTCTTTATTGATACCGCCAATAAAGACAACATGACCCCCCAACTGGGTGATTTTGAAGCGACCAATCCCTGCGGTGAACAGTGGCTGCTTCCCTATGAGAGCTGCAATCTGGGTTCGGTCAACCTGGCAAATTTTGTCGATAAAAAAAAGGTTGATTATAAAAGGTTAAAGCAGATTGTCCGTGCGGCGACAGTATTTCTTGACAATGTCATAGACTGCAATCGTTTCCCTATCCCCGAGATTAAGGAAATGACCCTGAAAACCAGGAAAATTGGGATGGGAATCATGGGGCTGCATGATATGCTTATTCAAATGGAGATTCCCTATGGCAGCGACCAGGGAAGGGAAGCCGCCAGCGAGGTGATGCGTTTTATCAGGGATGCCGCTGAAGAGCGGTCAATAGAGCTGGCCAAGGAAAAAGGACCCTTTCCCGCCTATGATCCTAAGATCAACACCTACAAGCCGCGCCGGAATGCAGCGCTTACCTCTATCCAGCCAACCGGAACCGTATCGATGATCGCCGATTGTGCCTCGGGCTGTGAGCCGTATTTTTCCATTGTTATGGTCAAACATGTCATGGATGGTGACCGGCTGATAATGGTCAACAGGTATTTCGAGCAAATTGCCCGGCAGGAAGGCTTTTACTCGGCGGAGCTGATGAGCAAGGTTGCCGACAGTGGAACGGTCATGGGCCATGAGGAAATTCCTGTGAAGTGGCAGGAAATCTTTTGTACAGCCCAGGATATTAAGCCTGAAGATCATATTAGAATGCAGGGAATCCTGCAGAAGAGCGGGGTTGACAGCTCGATTTCAAAAACCATCAATCTGCCCAATAATGCCTCCCGTGAAGAGGTCAAACTCGCCTATATCAGTGGCTATAAACTTGGCTGCAAGGGACTTACTGTTTACCGGGACGGTTCCAGAGATCATCAGGTACTCAATACCAAGGAAGGATCCGCCAAGGATCAGAAAACCGCAATCGTCTCCGAGAGGGGGCCGGTCAAGCAGAACCTTCCGGATACCCTGGATGCCAAGCGGTATCGGGTAAAGGATCAGTACCAGAAGTCGGTCTATATTATTGTCTGTTTTGACGAAAACGAAAAACCGATGGAGGTCTTTGCCAAATTCCCCTTTGATAATCGTGTTGACTTAAAAGATAAATCGACCATGTGGACGACCACCTGCCGGCTTGTTTCTCTGGCATTGCGATTTAATGTGCCGATGGATGAGATCATCAAACAGCTCGACCGATCAAGTGGTCATATGCAGGATCTGCCTGCACAATTAAGCAAACTGTTCAAGTCCTTTCTGGCCGGCACCCAGCAGGGATTTTCCTCTGAGTGCCCTGAATGCTCCGGTCCACTGCGGTTTGAAGAAGGCTGTGAAACCTGTCACGATTGTGGGTATAGCAAATGTTCATAAACAGACGATATTACTGAGGAGGACTCTATGGCAAAAATAGGCAGAAATGAACAATGTCCTTGTCAAAGCGGAAAAAAATTCAAACATTGTTGTGCCCTGAAAGAACAAAAGTAGCGGTCCGCAGCTTTCTCCGGAGCAGGCGTTGAAGATTACTCTGATGAGTGCAGTGCAGGCAATACAGCGGGATGCTGTGAATAAAAAGAAGATGTTTCGGGAACTCGGAGTTTTTTTCTTTTTTTCAACAGCAAAAGGCGACGCCTGGCTGATGGAGATGACCGACTGTGACTGTGTTCAGGTTGCTGAGGCAGGGCAACCCCTCGATGCTCCAATCGATGAAAACTCCGAAACCATCGAGATTAACTGGAGCCACACTTTTGCGATACACAACAAACAGGTTGTAATTACTGCTTATGCGGACAAAAAAGTTGCGTCGCTTGGCAATGCGCCATGGCGGGAACTGGAGGCAGCAATGAAACGTATTCGCAAAAAATTCAGTAAAGAACAGCTTGAAAAAGTGCATTTGCCTCATCCGGAACAATCGACCGGTTCATGAATCACAAAATGAGTGGAGTTTTGCGTATGGTTCCCCTGGTCAGCCACCATGGGAACCATTTTTTTGCTGTCTCATCAGCCGGGAAACCGTCTTTCGTTGCCTCCTTTTCCGGGGATAGATAAATTTGGCCATATGATGGTCTACGGAATTTTGGCGGGAACGGCTATTCTTGCCTTCAGTGCCCGCCAGAAAAATACCAGACCGCAAAAAGTAATGTTTTTGACCGTGGTTTTTTGTCTGCTTTACGGTATTTCCGATGAATTTCATCAGTCTTTTATCCCGGGGAGGTCGGTCAGTGTTTTGGATGTCGTGGCTGATTGCGGTGGTGCTGCAATGGCCTGTTTTTTCTGGGCAAGGTGGCGCAGGAGAATTTCCATAATCAGGTGTTAGCAAGACTGCCTTTGGTCGTTTTGCTGTACAAAAAGAGCAGCTGGCATCGTATACCTTCTAAAAAAAATCTCCTGCCTTTTTTCCTTGTCCATCCCCCTCCCCTTTATTTTCAGTCCTGCAAGAATTATCACCGGCTTTGCAGTATTCTCGCCATATCCTTGGCAAAATAGGTGATAATTATATCAGCTCCTGCTCGTTTTATTGACAGCAGTGTCTCTTCCATTACGCGATCACCGTCTATCCACCCTTTTCGGCAGCGGCTTTGATCATGGCGTATTCTCCACTGACATGGTAGGCCGCTATTGGTAAATCGAATTCGTCGCGCAGACGGGAAATGATATCGAGGTAGGCAACCGCCGGTTTGACCATAAGGATATCCGCCCCCTCATCAACATCAAGCGTTGCTTCGCGCAGTGCTTCCCGGCTGTTGGCCGGATCCATCTGGTAGCCTCTTCGGTCGCCGAATTGCGGTGCACAGTCCGCAGCATCACGAAAAGGACCATAGAATGCTGAGGCGTATTTGACCGCGTAGGACATTATCGGCACTGCATCGAAATTATTTTCGTCCAGGGCTGCCCTGATTTCCGCCACCCTGCCGTCCATCATGTCCGATGGGGCAACCATGTCGGCGCCGGCCTGGGCGTGGGAGAGAGCTGTCTTGGCAAGGATCTCCAGGGTGGCGTCGTTGTCCACCACATTGTCGATCAGGCAGCCGCAATGGCCGTGGTCGGTATATTCACAGAGACAGACATCGGTGATAACAACAAGCTCGGGGACCTTGTTTTTCAGCTCTTTAATAGCGGTCTGGATGATACCGTTTTGGGCATGGGCACCGGAGCCTACCGCGTCTTTTTTTTCCGGTAAGCCAAAGAGGATCACCGAATTTACGCCCAGCTTTAAGACACTCCCTGGCCTCTGTCGCAAGCTGGTCGACGGTCACCCGGAAAACGCCGGGCATGGAGGAAATTTCCTGCCGTTTGTTTCTTGCCGGGCATGACGAACAGGGGATAGACAAATTGAGCCGGAGAAAGCTGTGTCTCTCTGATGAGGGCACGAAATGCACTGTTCTTACGCAGTCGTCTGGGTCTATATTCTGGAAAAACCATGTATGCTCCTTTATGGTAGGCGTGTGTTGATGTACGGGAGAAGATGTCGAATCCGTCAAATAATCAAGTTACTCCCTCTATGATATCTGGTATCTGAGGTCACTGGATAATTTCAAAGGATTTGAGTTTTTTGTGCAGGTGGCTTCTTTCCAGACCGACCTGCTCCGCTGTTTTAGAAATATTGTTGTCATTTTGCAAGAGTTTTTGCTGCAGGTATTCTTTTTCAAAGAGTCTTTTCGCTGTTTTATAGTCTGTTGCTAAAAAGGGATCTATAGAGGAGCCATGTTCGGCTGGGCTGGTGATCTGCGTGGGACTGAGGAACAGGCGGATTTGGGTTGCGGTGATGGTCGGTTCCTGGCACATGATCGCCAGTCGTTCGATAAAGTTTCTCAATTCACGGACATTGCCCGGCCAATGGTGCTCCATCAGGGCCTGGTATCCGTCGGGGCTGAATTCTTTGTGTTTTACCCCCCGGCTGACCAGGATTTGCATAAGGGCATCAACCAGAAGCGGTATGTCCTCAAGTCGGTCGCACAGCTTCGGGACGTGGATCGGCACCACATTGAGGCGCCAGAAGAGATCTGCCCGAAAATTACCCACCTCAATCTCTTCTTCGAGATTTTTGTTGGTGGCTGCCAGTACCCGGACGTTGACCTTGATTGTTTTACTGCCGCCAACCCTTTCAAATTTTTGTTCCTGCAGGATGCGCAGAATCTTGGCCTGGGTATTAAGGCTCATATCGCCGATTTCGTCCAAAAACAGAATGCCTCCGTCGGCCTGGTCAAATTTACCACGTTTACTGACATGAGCACCGGTAAAAGAGCCTTTTTCATGGCCGAACAGTTCCGATTCGATCAACTCCTCGGGAATTGCCGCGCAATTCACCTCGATCATTGGCTGATCGCTCGAAAGAGAGGCGCGATGAATGGACTGGGCGACCAGTTCTTTTCCCGTGCCGTGGTCCCCCCTGATCAGTACCCAGGCATCGGTTGGGGCAACCATCTCAATCTGTTGTTTGAGTGCCTGAATTGCCGGCAGATTCTCCTGTGAGGATCGATTTCTGTGCTGATCCCTGGCGAAGCAGGAGATTCTCCTGTTCCAATTTGGCAAAACGTAACCCGTTGGAAATGGCCAGGATGATTTTATCGTAGGAGAGCGGCTTTTCGATGAAATCGAAGGCGCCTTTGCGGGTAGCCTGGACAGCTGTTTCGATGTTCCCGTGCCCGGAGATCATAATAATCGGCATCCGGTGCTGCTCATGGATTTTCTCAAGGGCGGTCATGCCGTCCATGTTGTCGCCAAGCCAGATGTCGAGGAGGACCAGATCGATATTCATGGTCTCCAGCAGTTCGATCCCTTCTTCGGCTGAAGAGACACAGATGGAGGAAAAACCTTCATCTTCGAGTATTCCGGCCAGGGACTCCTGGATGCTTACTTCATCATCTATTATCAGTATGCGTTTGCTCATTTTTGTAGGTATACTGAACAACGTTATTCGGGAGTTGTGTAATTTTTGTTTTAAAAGCGGCAATTCAATTATGAAAATTGATCCGGTCGGCTTGTTGTCCTGCACCCGAATGTATCCGCTGTGATCGGAGACGATTGTCGAGACGATGGCCAGCCCAAGACCTGTGCCTGTTTTTTTTGTGGAAAAATAGGGTTCAAAGAGTTTCAGTTTATTTTCTTTGGAAATTCCCGGGCCATTGTCGTGCACCTTGATAAAAACGTTCTCCTGCTCATGATCGAGTGAAAGAACGATTTCTATTGTACCGCCATCAGGTAAAACTGCAACTGCATTGTCCAGAAGGTTGATCAGACAGCGTTTGATCTGTTCGGCATCAAAACTGAAAATCGGGATAGGTGTTTCCTCTTGGCAGCTAAAGGAGATATTTTTGTGCGCTTCCTGGTAAAGAAAGAGGGTGTTGTTGGCCAGTTTGGTTAGATTATCGTGGGATTTATGCACCTTGGGCATCCTGGCAAACTGGGAAAATTCACTGACCAGTCTTTTGAGTTCATCTACCTGGGTAATAATGGTGTTGGTGCATTGGTCGAAAATACTGTTGTTTTCATTGAGGATTTCTGGATAGCGGCGGCGAAGTCGCTGGGCAGAGAGCTGGATGGGGGTCAGCGGGTTCTTGATTTCATGGGCAATGCGTCGTGCAACCTCCCGCCATGCGGCCATGCGCTGCATTTTTTCAAGTTTGGTCAGGTTGTCAAAGACCAACACAAAACCAACCGGTTTGCCCTCTTCATCTTCTAGGCGGGTAAGATTGACCAATAAGGAAAAGTTTTTTCCCTGCACATTGATTTTTATGTGCTGTTCCACGGTCATCTTCCCTGTCACTCTGATTTCTTCAATGAAGTTGTCAACGATTGCTGCCTGATGAGGTTGCAGAACATCGGCGAAATTAAGCCCGATAAAGAGTGATTTATCGATATTGAGGAGTTTCTCGGCAAAGCGGTTGATGGTTGTGATCTGACCGTGCTCGTCAAGGGAGATGACCCCCGCAGAAACATTCTGCAGGATGATTTCCGTATACCGTCTGCGCTGTTCCGATTCCTGGGAACTTTTCTGCAGGGCGGTATGGGTTTCGGCAAGTTTTTTATTGCTGGAATTGAGATTGAAGGTCATCAAATTGAAGGAATCGACAAGCAAACCCATCTCGTCACTGGACTCACGTTCCATGACAAACTCCAGATCACCCTCGGCCACTCTTTTGGTGGCCAGCACAAGTTTCTCAAGTGGATCGGTGATCCCTCTGGAAATATACAGACCAAACCAGATAGCGGCGAAAATGACCAGCAGGGTGACGATGAGCAGAATGATCAGGAGCCAGAATTTGAACGGTTCCTTGAAATGCTTGAGTTGCCTGTATCCTTCAATGCCCTGGGAAATAGTGGTCATGCGGGCAAGTTGCTCGCTTTTAACCAGGAGGGAGGTGATGAGTATTGCCCGCCTGGAATCATTGTTGCCGACCTGTACTTCGGCAACACAGTTTACCAGATCGCCAATTTTTATTTCCTGAATAAAGATCTCATTGCCGTCTTTGGCCCGCGCCCTGCCAATGATTTCCGAGGATATTGGGGGCAGAATGATACCCCGAAGTTGCGGCCCTTTGACGCTTATTTCCAGATTATCATCGTTGCTGATAAGACTGAGACTGTCCGGTCCGTTGATAGGATTGAAGGTGAGAACATTTTCGAGGGTTTTGCTGATCGTCTCAGGGGTATATGAGGCCATGTCCAGATCTTTCAGACGCACGGCGATGCCATCACTGATCAGAGTCACCTGCTCTTCTTTTTCACGTAAAAGGGATTGGGCCAGCTTAAGCGATTCCGTCAAAGAATCTTCGATACTGGAATTAAACCAGTAATCCATACTGGTTGAGACAAACTGGAGGGCGACAAAAAAAAACAAGATAGTTGGAATAAGGGTAAGGGAGAGAAAGGACGCGATCAGTTTTGTTTTAAGTTTACTGCCGAGACGGTTGACTCTTCTTTCAAATAAAAGCTCCGCCAGATTACGTAACACCAGAAAGAGGACAAAGAGCACCAGCAGAACATTGATATTGATTAGGGCAAAAATGAGGATACTGTTGTTCCCCGGTAAACCGATTTCGTTGCGCAGAAGATGGCTTTGCAGCCAGATAAATATCGGAATGAGCAGGAGACAGATGACAATGGTCCGACGGATCAGTTTTCGTTTTTGCCGAACCTGTTTTGTCGTATATGGCGGCTTGCTTTTCTTTCCTTCCGGTGAAGGTGTTTCCATGGTCAATGCTAATACGTAAACGTAATGGTATGCCAGTCAGTGGCAACATCCCACCAGGAGAAAAAAGGGAGGATATTGTGCAGGCTGAGAGGTAAGGTCTTCTGATAGAGTTCCGCCCTCATTCTGAGTTTATAGCTGTTGTCCGGCAGGAGCTGTTTGAGTTCAATAATTCTGGCCCCGTTTACTTCATTAATCTCTTGCTGTGCTGCCAAGAGAGTTCTCAATGACAATACCTTATTGTTGTCCTCCTCGATGGTTACTCTATAGTTGTCTTTGAGGGTGTCAAAGGTCATGATATGATGAAAATTGAGTGCGATAATCAGTTCGTCTGGCCAGTTTTCGGTTGTTTTATACAACTCAACAAAAAATGAAAAACGTAAGGGAATGCCGCTATGGAGTATCTCTGTCATTTCGGCGGTGAAACTGTTTTCGAGGGTGGCAAAAACGATGAGATATTTATCTGAGGTGGTGGCCGTCAATTCATGTATGGTTGCCTGTCGCACTGGAATGGCCTCTTTCGCGGTCATGGCCGGAAAAAATAAAATGAGGACAAGTATAAGGAAAAACAAAAAAGGTTTCCAGGGCATGGGTTTTTAATTATGTGCAGCAGGGATAGGGTTATTTGGGCAGAAAGACTGCCGTATCTGAGAGAAAAATCATGCCGGGTCAAAGGGTCCTTAACGTCTGGTGATATTTTCTTTTGTGGTGTAATCTCGTCGATGTCACGTGGCTGTGTTCTTTTCTTTTGCTAATCTAACTGATCTCATTGTGGATGTCTATTGCTTGTTCTTTATTCCCTTATTCTCTGTGATCAGCTGTTTGGTTCTATAAAATGGACTTGTTGTGTTATTATTGAAATTTCGGACATAGCTGCTTGACAGTCAGGGCGAAACATCGTAATGCGCATATGTTTACAATCTGCCGGAAAGGATGCATCCCGGTCGGTTTATTTGGCCATAAATTTAAAAGAAGAAAGGGTGATAAATATGCGTATAGCTATTCCAACAAATTCCGCGGGCGGTCTTGATGCGCAAGGTTAGGATCAAGATCAGATTTGTCAGGAGGCGGGCAATTGCCACCATTGATTGATTGAATTTTAAGACCGTTGCCGGTATAAAGAACTTCTGGATGGGTGGTCACCTTGGATATAATTCACAGGATTTTGTACCAGCAAGAGGTTAATTTTTAGTATTTTAAATTACAGGTAAAGAGTGAAGGCATGCCGTGAGTTTTCACTTGGACACCGTTTCATGCATAGTAAAAAATAATGTCACCACGACCAAAGAAAACAAGGAATTGTCATGGAAGGTTCTGTGGCAAGGCTTTCAAGCCGACGGGAACTCCTCTGACCGAACTCAGAAAGATCGAACTGCACCGGGACGAATTGGAAGCCCTGCGATTATGTGACGGGGAAGGCATGACCCAGGAAGAAGCCGGCCTGAGCATGGGGGTTTCCCGGGGGACGATTCAGCGAATAATCACCGTCGCCAGAAAAAAATCCGCCACGGCACTGACCGCCGGGCACGCTCTGGTTTTTGTCGGTTTGGATGAGGAAAAGTAATTCAATTTTAAAGTTTTTTCAACATCTTTGGTGGGGAAAGAGACAGCAGGATCCGTTTCTTTTTTGATCCTGTCAGAAACCTTTATACCTGACACAGCCTGAACTAATGAGAAATCCGGTCTGATGCCTTTTGGGTATTTCATCCCCCTCTGGGGGGATAAGTGCCTTCACCTAATTCCTTTTCTTGTGAACTGCCAAGAAAGGAATTCATAAGGCACTAAATATTCTCTCGAGTCTTGTCAAAGATAATATTCGGCCATTTTTCCATAAAGTATTTCAGCATCCACTCGTTTTGGGCCAGGTAGGTGAGAAACCCTTCCGCATCATAGGCCAGTGCCCCCTGGTTTTTTCGTTCGAATTCCGCCAGAGCTTTTTTGTCGTCACACCGGACCCATCGTGCTGCCTGGAAGTTCACCGGCTCGTAAATTGCTTTTACACTGTATTCGTTCAGCAGCCTGGCCATTGTGACCTCAAACTGCAATACACCGACAGCTCCCATGATATAGTCCGCTCCGATCATCGGGCGAAATACCTGAATTGCCCCTTCTTCGGCGAGCTGCAGGAGACCTTTTTGCAGCTGCTTCATTTTTAACGGATCTTTGAGCAGCACCCGTCGAAAATGTTCCGGTGCAAAGTTAGGAACACCGGTGAATTTGAGTGGTTCCTTTGGCGTGAAGGTATCGCCTATTTTTATGGTTCCGTGGTTGTGCAGGCCGATGATGTCTCCCGGCCAGGCCTCGTCAACATTGGCCCGCTCCTGAGCCATGAAGATGGTGGCATTAGCCAGGGTTATGTCTTTGCCGAGACGATGATGTCTGACTTTCATGCCGCGGGTGAATTTTCCGGAGCAGATGCGAAAAAAAGCAATACGATCCCGATGGGCGGGATTCATGTTGGCCTGGATCTTAAAAACAAAGCCGGAAAAATCTTCTTCAGTAGGGGCAACCTGCCGGCTGATCGCTTCCCGGGGGCCGGGTGGAGGTGCCATCTCGACGAAACAGTCGAGCATCTCCCGGACGCCGAAATTATTGATGGCGCTGCCAAAAAAAACCGGAGTCTGGCTGGCCTGAAGATAGTGCTCGTACTCAAAAGGGTTAGCGGCGCCGTCCAGAAGTTCGATGTCTTCCCGCAGGTCCCCTGCAGCTTTTTTACCCAGCAGTTCGTCAATCCTGGGATCATTCAGATCCTCTATGAGAATGCCTTTACTATCACGGGTATTTTGTCCGGGAGTAAAGAGGTGCAGGGTTTTCTGATAAAGGTTGTAGACTCCCTTGAATTCCTTGCCCATACCGATAGGCCAGGAGAGGGGTGTACACTCAATTTGCAGCTTTTCTTCTATCTCGGCCATGATATCGAGGGGTGACTGCCCTTCACGATCTAACTTATTGATAAAAGTCATGATCGGGGTATTGCGCATGCGGCAGACTTCCATCAGCTTCTCGGTCTGTGCCTCGACTCCCTTGGCGTTATCGATAACCATGACGGCAGAATCGACAGCGGTCAAAACCCGATAGGTATCTTCGGAAAAATCCTGGTGACCTGGGGTGTCGAGAAGATTGACCTCGAAATCTCGATAGGTAAATTTCATTACCGAGGTAGTCACCGAGATACCACGTTCCTGTTCAATGGCCATCCAGTCGCTGGTCGCGTGTCGTTCAACTTTGCGCGATTTTACGGCACCGGCCATATTAATGGCACCGCCAAAGAGGAGGAGCTTCTCGGTGAGTGTCGTTTTTCCGGCATCCGGGTGACTGATGATGCCAAAGGTTCTTCTTTTGGCAATTTCCTGGCTGAGTTGTTTGCTCATAACTGATAATGATATAGCTTGTATTTAGAGAACGAAGGTATTGATGAAGAGAGAAACGAAAAGCCTTCCAGTTTAGGCCCTTTTTAGAATAATGCAAATAGAAAACAAAAAACCGGTGAGAAATACGAGAGGTTTTACCATCAAGAATTGGTGGCGGGCAGTTTAAACACCCGGCTCTAAAGACCCTGCAATATGGATAATTGGCAAAAATCTGCAGGTCAGTAATTATGTAACTACGTAGAAGTTTCTCGGTAGTCTTGAAAAACTTGATGAAACAACGAGATAATAAAAGGCTACACCCAATTTCGTTCAGTCAAAAGGGTGTAGCCTGTGTCCTTCATCAGGTGTTAACCGTAAACCAGTTCTCCGCCTGAATATCCGAGCCCGCCGGCACAGGCGAGGCAAAGAAGATAAATAAGTAACATTTTCCCAGGGGTCATACCTTTTCTTTTCAGAATGAAAGAAACAATTAAAAGGATGGTAAGTATTCCCGCAAGAATCATCTTGACGATGATGTAGACATTCCACTCACCCTGCTGGAAATGCAGCCAGTCGAGAATGCCAGCCCCTATTACTGGCAGTATAGCCACGAGAGCGAACGCTGAACAGTAAAAAGCCGTCTGGTCGAAATTTTTCTCCTTCCAGATTAACCCGAGAAAAGAAAAAACCACCATACCAATTATCATTCCCATTGGTACATGTGTCAGCATCGGATGGAGAGGATGGCTGAATCCGATTTGAGTCAGCAATGAATAGAGATTTTCTACCATACAATTCTCCTTTTAATAAGAATGGGTGATTACTTCTACTATTTAAATAGTAATCATTATCAAAAAAGTCGAGTGGATTTTCTGGATTTTTCATAAAAATTTTTCTCAGATCTTTACCGGGAATCTTTTGGTGGCATGGTTTTTAAATAGGCATAGATGTCTGCCGCATCCTGCTGGGAAATTTTTGATTCCGGGAAAGGTCGCATGATTGAAGAACTGGTTGACCTTAATTTTCTGACAAAGCTGCCAAATCCCATCTTGATTCCGGCAATCTTGGCGCCCGACCATCATCACCATGGAGTCCATGACAGGAATAGCAATTGTGCATCATATACCATCTTTTGCCATCTTCCGGGTTTCCAGGAGGTGCACTGCAACCACTAAAAAAGAAAAGACAGAGAAAAAGAAGCCCCATAATTAACTTCCGGGGAAAAGGTCGCGGTGTCATTAGGATAACTCCTGAGCGGGCAATTGCCCGTTTATAAATGTTTGTCAGTTTCCATTCTGAAAACTTGCTGGGAAAGATATTGTCACGTATTGGTGATGGCTGCCTGACCATCTGTTTACCGGAATAATGTACCAAGTCCTGCTCAAATGCAAGTAAATTCTCCCAGTATTTCAATGAAATACTGGTTATTATTTCAATTGGTTAGCTTGTATTTTTTGAATTTTTCTTCCGTTCCGAGTTCCCCATGCAATATCTGGAGAACCCTGTCTCGGTTATTTTTTGGTTGATTGAGCAAAATTACAAAGGGAAGCAGCCTGTTGTTCTGAGGAAAGTATCCGGCATAGCAGTACACATCTTTCATGGTTCCGCTTTTTACCAGGACATTGTTTTTTTTGTTGAGAAGAGCACTGTAGGGCTTGAAAAATTCAAGAATCGTCAGAAGTGCGGCCGGACTGGCCCTGTTTTTTCTTGATAACCCTGAGCCCTCTCGGACTGTGAGCTGATCTGGTTTGAGTTGCAGTATTTTTTCAGCGTAAATGGCCACTGCTCGACGGGATTTATCCCAGGTAGCCGGCAGTCCGTAGTCATCGGATTCCACAACTGAGGAAAAGTTGGTTGGCAATAAAGTTATTGGAAATTTTTAGACAAGCTCTGATGATTTCTTCAAGTGATTTACTGCTATAATGGACAAAGACCGGCTGCAATCCCGCGGGGACGTAATTTCTGGCCGTACCCTTTTTCAATGTTGATCCCAGCTTTTCTGAATTGAACAACAAATAGTTCTCCTGCATAACGGAGGGCTGGTGACAGCCGCCCTGGTTGCGCCAGGGTATCGACGTTGATCCGGTGTTTCCCGGGTGACAGCTGGTGACCTGCTTCTTTCATTAAGGGGATGCAGCGGTGTCTGTGGTTCACCAGAGGTAATAGTGGCATCCCCGGCTACCTGTACCGGCAGAGCGTTAAAATTTACCACCAGGGCTCCGTTGGGCGCATCATATGGGTTGGCAGAATTTTCCTCTCCGGCTATTTCGCCGTTTAATGCAAAACTGCTGTCATCAAGAAAGATAGCTCTAATTTGTCGAATGCCGAGACCGGCCAGTGTCCGTCCTATCTCCAGGATAACCTCGGAGGTCAAAAAAGGATCCCCATAGCCTTTGATATAAAGATTGTTTTGTCTGTCGAGGAAAAAGTGCGTCTCGAACCGGTACTCCTTGCCCAGTTTCTCAAAAGCCACCAGGCTGGTGAGAATTTTGAGGGTGGAGGCTGGAATAAAGAGCTCCTGTTCTCTGTATTGCAGAACACTGGAATCGTCATGGACGATATATCCACCGTTGTTGATGAATTGTTCTGCTTTTTGCGTCCCCCAGGCACTCAGCGTTGGAACGAGCAAGACGAGCAGCACTATGAGGCTGTAGAGGCTGAGTCCTGAGCCGATGAGTTTGGCAAAATTCAAACAAATGGCTTTGTCCTGTAGCACGATTAGTCTTTTGGCTGAGTTATTTGAACTCAATCATTGTTTATGTCATTGGCTGCCAGCTGGTTTTGAGAATTCTGGTTCTGAG
Organism: uncultured delta proteobacterium; assembly: GCA_963806525.1. Lineage (GTDB taxonomy): Bacteria > Desulfobacterota > Desulfobulbia > Desulfobulbales > Desulfocapsaceae > Desulforhopalus_A. The sequence goes on along the minus strand of CAWDYJ010000026.1, from coordinate 128,489 downwards.
GCTGCGGTCTTCACTCAGGCCAAGAATTTCAGTAAGTGCTTCGAGGGGTTTGATGCCTGGTTCAGCGCTGGCTGAGACCATCTCGAGATGAACCATCTCCGGGGTGACAATGGAAATCTGTTTGATCAAAGGCCGAATATCAATCTCCTTGGTTTTCCCTTTCCTGGTTTTGCCGATGACATAACTGGCCCTGCCTGCAAATTCATTGATTTTCCTTTTTTCCAGGTCGGTGAGGGCATCCGGAAGGGTAAGGTTATATGATATGCCGATTTTTTGCGGAACCTTCCCTGAGTGGATGTTCTATTCTTGTTATCTTTAAGCCGGGAACCAGTTTGGCATTGAGTCGTTCTGTGACCGATGGCGGATCATCCAGAGGGGACGGGCAGGTCCATGATAAAAAATTCAGCAAGGCTTTCTGTTCCTACCGGGAGAGCCGGTCCGAAGGAGATTTTCGGCGAAGGATTAAATCCCTGGCTGTAGTTGGTCGTAACTGAAGCACGGCGGAGGGTGCGAAAGATAAGCTGCAGTATCTCCAGATGACCGAGATGACAGATATCTCCGGTTCGTGAATAGTGAACCAGATATTTGAAATGCCCGGCTTCTGATGAGTTTGTCGTTTTGGTTCTCTCCCTGTTCGGTAAGTCCGTGGGTTTTGGGGATGGAATTTTCCTTATTCACTGCTTTATCTGATCGATTATAAACAATGGGGAAGAGGGTTTTGAAATCACAGAGGCCGCATTTCTGGCAGGCATGATAGCGGCAGTCAGGGGTGTAAATTTCTTCTGTTGCTTTTGCCAGTTCATCCTCTAAAAATTGCCGGTCGATTCCTGTCTGGAGATGCTCCCAGGGCAGTATTTCGTCTATTTCTCTGGCTTGCAGAAAATCGTTGAGGTTAAGCTGGCAGAGCTTCGCCGCTTGCTGCCAGCGGGACAGGTTGAAATGTTCGTCCCAGCCGTCGAGGCGTGCACCCGCCTGCCAGGCAAGCTCCATAAGTTTTGCAAGACGTCTGTCGCCACGGGAGAAAACGCCTTCAAGAAAACTTATTTGCGGGACTATGGTATCTGAAATTACATCCTTTTCTGGGAAGACCGTTTTGCAGTCGGCGAATGATCTGCGTGCTTTCTTCAATGCTCAGCTGTCTTTCCCATTGGAAGGGAGTGTGGGGTTTTGGGACAAAAGTACCAATGCTCACGTTGATCTGATTCTTACCTTTACCCATTCCTCCACCACGAACTGCCATGGCCTTTTGTATCAGCTTGATAATTTCATCAATGTCCTCTTCTGTTTCGGTCGGCAGGCCGATCATGAAATAAAACTTGATAATTCGCCAGCCGAGGGCGAAGGCCTGCGTACAGGTGGCTATGAGATCGTCTTCGGTGATTCCTTTATTTATAACCCGCCGCAGTCTTTCGCTGCCAGCCTCCGGGGCGAGAGTAAAACCGGTTTTGCGAACCCTTTTTATCTGCTCCATAATCTCCGGGGTAAGGGTTCCCACCCGCATTGAAGGCATTGCTACCGAGATGAATCTTCCGGCAAACCTGTCCATCAATTGGGGAAGGGTCTGTTCCAGGCAGGAGTAGTCGCCGGTGGAAAGTGACAACAGGGCCAGTTCCTCAAATCCTGAATCACCTAAACCGCTTTCGGCGAGTTCCATGATTTTTTCAGAACTTCGCTCCCGCACCGGCCTATAGGTGATTCCCGCCTGGCAAAAGCGACAGCCTCTGGTACAGCCCGCGGGCTACCTCGATCCCCATCCGGTCATGGACTATTTTGGCATTTGGCACAATTGGCTGTTTGAGATGATCTATTTGATTGAGATCATTTATAATCCTTCGAGTAATATGTTCCTTTATTGCCGCCTGTCCGGTGTATCGCCAGGAGTTTTCCCTGGGCACTGTATTCCGGCTGAAAATGAGCCGGTATATACACCCCGTCGATTTCGGCAAGCAGCTCAAGAAGATCGCTTTTAGCCAGTGCCTTTTCTTTATGTGTCAGCCAGAAGGGTACCAATGTCGATTATCGCTTCCTCGCCGTCACCTAAGAGAACAGCATCAAAAAAATCGGCGACTGGCTCAGGGTTAAGCGAACAGGCGCCACCGCCTAGAAGCAAGGGAAATGAATTGTCTCTGTCGCGGGAATAAAACGGAATGGCGGCCAGATTGAGAATTGTTAATATATTTGTATAGCAGAGTTCGTAGGGCAGGGTAATACCCAGCACATCAAAATCGCCAAGAGGACGGGCCGATTCAAGACTTGTCAGCGCCATCCGCTTTTCGCGCAGCAGTCGTTCAAGATCAATATCCGGACAGTAGCATCTTTCTGCCAGGAAATCTGCTCTCTTATTTAAAAGATGATAGAGAATTTGCAGTCCCTGATGTGACATGCCTATCTCGTAAAGGTCGGGAAAGACGAGAGCGAAGCGGATTTTCACCGAATCCCATGCTTTTCGAACGGAGTTGTATTCATTGCCGAGGTAGCGACCAGGGCGGGCGATAGAGGAAAGTATGGTGCGATCTGTCATAAGGGTTCCATAGAAAACTGCCGGAGAAGAAGAGGCGAGTGTCGGTTAAAAATGAGTGGGCTGCTTCATTGATCAGCTTCTTCATTTACTTAAATTTAGTTGACTTTTCAAGTCGCGATGATGTAATCAAAACTGTTCCTATTAAATATAATCATAAATATTTGTTATAATATAATAAGGTTATAAGACATTAAAACAGAGCCAGTCGAGGAAAAAAACTTTATATGCACCAGAGGAGGTTTTGGGGATAAGGCGCAAAAGTTATTCCTAGTCATGCAGTGCCCGCTGGGACCTCGTAATGAAAGAAAAATTCTACAGTAAGCAGGTGCAGAATCTTGATAGATGCGATTATACCTCGTACCAGGGAAGTGGCTGATGAAATGGTTTTCTTTGTTGGCAGTTATTTTCACTATACTCAGTATAAGTTTTCCTGCAGCTGTGTTTACTGCCCCTCTGGAACCGGTCGTGATCAGATCGATTTCTTATCGCAATGGTTCCCAACCAAAAGAGACCATAATCTTCAAACTGGAGGCGGCAGCAGAGCCGAATATATTTCTTATATCCCAGGTGAAAAGCCTCGTCTGGTGCTTGATTTTCCACACAGCGTCTATCTGGGCAAAAACGTAATTCCCCTAAGCGGTAGTCTCCTGGCGTCAGCCATCCGCATAGGGCTGCACCAGACACCGATTCAAAAGACAAGAGCCGTCATTGATTTGTCGACGAAAATGGTGGCACACTATGCCACCGAGTATAAGGCGCAGGAGCATACGCTGATCGTAACACTAACGCCCGACTCTGCCAAACCGCACGCCAAATGTCCCCCGCAGTCTAAAAGCCGAGAGTCGAAAAGTACTCTCCGAGCCAAAAAGATATCTCGGATAGACCACTGGGAACAAAAGTTCTTGCTCCGGTTGTCTCCGTCAAGAAAGTTGCAAAAGAACCTGCCTCTGGGAAAATTGTTCCCGCTGCAGATCCGACTGCTTCTTGAAATCTCCTTTGACGATTCCTCCGGCAGGGGGGAAATGGTGCTCATTCGCGTAAATGGTTTTTATCCCCCCACCGTCAGAGCGATTGAAAAAGATCCCCCACGGGTGCTTTGTGATTTCCTGGGCATGGGGTCTTGACCCCTGCAATACCAAAGGAGATCCAGGCAAAAGGCAGATACGTGAAGCGTATTTTCACCACAATGCCGCAAGATTCCGGGCAGGCCCGGGTAGTTCTTGAGCTCTTTCCCGACTGGACTACGATCTGCAGCAGGTCTTTTACAGAAAAGATAATCTCTTCGTTTTGACGGTCAACGAGCTGACTTCAAATCAAGGTGGAGAGTAGAGATCTCAAGGCAAACGCTTATGGGTGCCTTGAAAAATTGCTATTCCACCCAAATTCATCGTTGTAATCAGATTTTTATCCTCGGAATATCAATCATATGCCTGCGGTAAAAATTTTCGTGCGCCTCGAATTTGAACGAACTATCTAATTTTTCAAACCACCCTTATGGCATATATTGCCGGCGATAACCAGGCGGAGGCTGGAGGGTGAAGGTCTTTCTTTCATTACTGGTGGCAACATTCGACAGTTTGATTTGTACTTCTGTACCGTAGTCAAGCCCAGAAATAGTGATGTCCAGAGGTTGCCTGCACCCTCCGAGGGTCACCCAGTTGTCATAATTGATTTCGGCAACGGTGTCACCCCTGTCATTTTCCAGAACACAGGCAACAAGCACTTCCTGGTCACGGTCCAAAAGCAGATGGTACGACCCTGCTCTGTTCTTGTTCTTTGATGTTAACCATATCCCTCTTTGGTTCCGGTCTTCTTGAATTTTTGTTATCGTCTGGCTAGGGAACAGATTTCTGCCGGTGAGCAGAAAACTCCAGTCGCTTTGCAGAAGAGAAGAGGAGATGTTATTGCGTAAACCGAAGGCACTGAGGCTGCCTGCCAGATAGCTCTGATTGCCAATATTAATGGCTTGAAAAGACGTCCTGATCGCCGGCAACAGCGAGGATCGGCTGGCCGAAGGGGTTGGATACGACAAATTTGTATGATGAGGGCATGGAAAATTGCAGAAAGCCGCTCAAGGCTTTTTTCTCGAGAGGGTTCTGGTAGAAAAGATCAAGATCGCCCTCCAGAGTTTTGCCACAGAGTGCATCCCGGGCAACCAGAGCGTCGACCAGCTGCAGGGTGGACTCGGTTTCCGAACTCCCCAATGGTTCCGACCATGGTTTTGTGGCACAACCAGCCAGAAAAAAAGAGGCGGCCAGGAACAGCAGGGCGCTCTGGCCAGCGGCCAACAAAAAATTATTGGTTTTCCAGGGCATGGATCTTTTGTTTAACAGTAGTCTTCTGTTCCTCATCCTGAAACATCTCCAAAGCTTTTTTGTAGGCCTTTAGCGCCTGGGGAAAATTTTTCAGTGAACGGTATACGTCCCCAAGATGATGGTAAACATGGGGGTCGCTGGGGATCAGTTGCAGTGACCGTTCGAGCAGCGCTGCAGCTTGTTCTAAATCACCGAGGCGGTAGTACACCCAGCCAAGGCTGTCGATGATGAACCCGTTGTCCGGTTTGAGCGCATTGGCACGCTGGATATACTCAAGTGCTTTGGCCAGGTTGATGTTCTGATCAGCCCAGGTATAGCCAATATAATTGAGAGCTTCCGCATTGTCCGGCTGCAGTTCCAGCACCCGCTGCATGATGCGCAGAGCCTTGTCGGATTTTCCGTTTTTTTCAAGCACCAAACCATACTCAAAAAGCAGTTGGTGATTGTCCGGATAGATACTGACCGCCGTTTCCATGATTGTCATTGCTGTATAATGCTCATCTTTGGCCTGATAAAGAGAAGATAACAGGGCATAGAAGACCGGACTCCGGCTGTTTTCGTCTGCTGTATATTTTTTAAGAAGGGTGATTGCCTCATCAATGTCGCCCTGTTTCTGGTGGATACGGGTCTGCAAGTAGACAGCCTCTTCGAGTTCATCACTTGCGGATTTGATATGGGCGAGATGTTTCAGGCTGGTAGCAAAATCTTCTTCCTGGTAGGCAAGCAAGGCAAGGATGTATCGGGCCTCGGAGCTTTCGCTGTCCTTCAACAGTCTGGTCAGGATTTCTTTAGCCTGGGCGGTTTTTTCCTGGCGCAACAGTAATTTGCTGATAATGAGATCGATATTCGCCGTATCCTTGCTGTAAAGGCGAATGCTGTATAATTCATTCAGGGCCTCATCTGTCCGTTCCAGGTCGACAAGTGCCTGGATTCGGCTGAGTGCTGCCCGTTCATCGAACTGGTCTTCGTCGGTTATTGAGGTGTAGGTGCGCAGGGCGTCGGTATACATTCCTTGAGTTACATAGAGGTAGCCGATTTCATAGGCTAAATCTTTTGACCAGTTCAAGGTGAGAGCTTTTTCATACTCCCTGGCCGCATCGACATATCTGCCCATCTGTTTCAACAATCTGGCGTAGGATAAATGGGTAAAATATGAATCAACGCTATTCTCCTGCAGTTGCTTGAATATTTTTTCTGCCGTTTCGTATTTTCCCAAATGGCTGTAGAGCAGTGCCAGGCGCAAGGAAACTCCTTCATTATCTGTTTCTCTTGCCAGGACTTCGTTATACAGTAAAATGGCCTTTTCGATCTCTTCCTGCTGGATATAAAGATTGGCCAGAAGGAGACGGTAGGTATTATTGTCGGGGTGCTCAATTATGGCCTGGGTAAGCCAAGTCCCTGGCCGCTGCAAACTTTCCCATTTTAAGAAGGAGAACTGGAATCTTTTCTTTCACATACCCGGCATCCGGATCACAAATCAAGGATTTTTCATAGGCCTCAAGTGCTTCGGGATACTGCTCCTGGTATTCAGCCTGGGTGCCCCAAAGAAAATAAAAATATGCGCATGCCAGATCTGTCTGTTCTTCTACGGGCGGCGGCTCTGCGGTTGGCGGTGCCGGGGCTGGTAGCGGATTGGTGGCACAGGAGCTGAACAAAAGAAGGCAGAGAGTGAAGAAAAGATTCGAGCAGCGGACCATGGCTTACATTTGACCGTCTAAAAGTTCAGGGAGAAGAGGACTGACATATTTCACAACCTGGCGGTGAACCTCTTCGATAGATCTGTTTGCGTCGATTGCCCGGATATAGGGTTTTTTTATGGCGGAAAAAATAGCTGCAACCCGATCAAGATTTTCCCTTTGCTCAAAATCATTTGGCGTATCGCCCCGGCCGGAGGTAATTCTCTCCAATCCTGTGTCCAGGGGGACCTGAAAAAGTAAAGCAAGGTCAGGATCAGGAGCAAAGTGGTTCTGCTGCAGAATTTTTTCGGGATCAAATCCCCTTGCCCCCTGATATGCCGCGGTGGACAGGAAATACCGGTCGCACAGGACTATTTTCCCTTGCTTCAGCGCAGGAATCAACAATTCGTGCACATGCTCCCGCCGATCGGCTAGAAACAGTTCAAGCTCCTCTTCTCGACTGTATTTGTTGCGGTTCATATAAAGAGAACGTATCTTGCTTCCGTATTGACCGTCGGTTGGCTCCCGAGTCGTAACAACCGGATAGCCTTTCTCCTGAAGATAACAACTGAGGAGCTGCAATTGGGTCGACTTCCCGGTGCCGTCGGTACCCTCAAACACAATCAATATGCCTTGCCTCTCCGGGGTGGTCATAAAATTATCCTCTACTTTGGCGCTTGGCTCTGTTGCGGCTTATGACTGCAGCCAGTCTGACAGCTTCTGCCAGACTTCGGCTGCTGGCCAGACCTTTACCGGCGATATCATAGGCGGTACCATGATCGACGGATGTCCGGACAATCGGCAGACCGAGAGTGATGTTCACGCCATCATCAAAGTGGAGAAGTTTAAAAGGAATAAGGCCCTGGTCGTGATACATGCAGACCACCGCGTCAAATGCTCCTGACGCAGCCTTAAAGAACACCGTATCCGGCGGATAGGGGCCGGAAACATTCATGTTGTCTGTTCGGGCCCGTTCAATTGCCGGTTCTATAACCTGTTCCTCTTCGTGGCCGAAAAGTTTTTTTTCACCGCCGTGGGGGTTGAGGCCGGCAACTGCGATTCTGGGAGCATCAATAGCGAAATCAATCTTCAATGCCCGATGAGTAGTATGGATCATGCTTGTATACTGCCTCAATCGATAATTTCTCCGCCACTTCCCGGAGAGGGCAGTGAATGGTCACTAGGGTAACCCGTAGTTTGTCGCCAGCCATCATCATGGCAAAGGTGGAGGCTTTGGTTAAACTGGCAAGCATTTCAGTGTGGCCGGGAAAATGATACCCCGCCTCGTTGAGTGAGCTCTTGGCAATGGGACAGGTCGCAATTGCCTGGATAATGTCCTGCTCTGTAAGCTTCACCCCGGTTTCAATGTACTGCGCCATGGCCATACCGGTTGTCTTATCGGGATGTCCCCATACAATATTTGCCGGGTCAAGGGAGGAGATCTCAAGGATTGGGATACAGTTTTCAGGCAGCGGAGAACCTGGCAGCCATGGTTGCAGTTGCGCAGGAATTTTTAATTCGGCACTACATTTTTCTAAAACCTTTCTGTCGCCAAGGACAACTGCCTGAATCTCGGCGGAATTATTCCTCTCGGCAAAATAACGAAGAATAATTTCAGGACCTATCCCTGCGGGGCAACCCATGGTAATTCCAATTATTGTCATAGCGGACAGTGTACCCTGAAAAATAAATTAAGCAAAGTAGTGAAGAACATCACAATCTCGAACTTTTGCGTTCCGGGAAGTTGATGTAGCGAATAGGATAAATTTTTTATTACCGCTTCTCTTGCAGATACATCCTCATCCCACTAAGCGGTATATGGTAATCAGTCAGTCTGCTTATTCGCAAAGATCAAATGCGTTATTAATATGATCTATCTGGTATTCTTTTGCTCCATCGCAGAGCACGGAAATAACGTCAAATCTGGCTGGAGTGTCGAAAAGTTTGTGTTCTGCCAGATAATATTGTGCAGCTCTACTTATCTGTCGCTGTTTTTTCGTATTTACGGCCGCGGCAGGAGAAGCCGTAACCAAGTCCGGATCTTGTTTTTACTTCAATGAAGACAAGTTCCTCACCATCCCTTGCTATCAGGTCTATTTCTCCGAGTTTGCAGCGATAGTTTGTGATGAGTATTTTATAGCCGTTTCTTTTCAGGTATCGAGCGACTGCTTCTTCACCGCTTTTTCCCGAGGCGCTGCCGACTGTTCAACATATTCTCTGACTCCTCTGAAAGTTTTGCGATGAATCGGACAGATCCCGTTGGTTTGAATTGCCAGACGGTGCTCGCGGGTAGGATACCCTTTGTTTTTCTGGAAATTGTATGCTGGAAACTGTTGGTGATGGTTGACCATAATACGGTCTCGTTCGACTTTTGCGAGGATGCTTGCCGCAGCAATAGAGCTGCTTTTGGATTCTCCTCTTATTAAAGGCGCCTGGGCGGTGAGCATGGGAATGGTAAATTTACCGTCGACAAGAATGAAATCAGGAGAGGGGCCGACCAGATTTTCTACTGCTCGTTTCATGGCCAGCAGCGAGGCCTGAAGAATATTGATTTCGTCTATTTTCTGTTCTGAGACAATGCCAATACCAATGGCGGCACCGCATTCCTCCAGGCGGCTGCTCAGTTCGAGCCTTTTCCGGTGGGTGAGGATTTTTGAATCAACAAACGAGGAATGGTCGCAGTCAGCAGGCAGGACGACACAGGAGGCCACAACAGGTCCCGCCAGCGGTCCTCGACCGGCTTCGTCGCAGCCGGCAACACAGAGATACCCCTTTGCATAAAGAAATCGTCTCAAGGCTGAAATTATCCTCAAGATTACTGCAGTTCTGGGAGTATGGTGCGCATTGTCAAGGCAGGAAATTATTTCTGCCTGAATCCGGTTCTGACCGCAAGTATGTATCTGAGTCAGAACCGGGATGATAAATTCTCAGGTCTGTTAACGCGGCAGACCGCGTTCACGGATACGTGCAGCTTTACCGGTCAGGTTGCGCAGATAGTAGAGACGAGAACGACGAACACGACCCCGAGTTACGACTTCAATTGTTTCAATACGGGGATTGTGATACGCAAAAGTTTTTTCCACCCCGACACCGTGGGAAATTTTCCGTACAGTGTAGCTGGCATCCATGGTACCGCGTTTTCGTTTGATAACCACACCCTGGAACATCTGGACTCGCTCTTTTCCGCCTTCAATGATGCGGATATGTACTTTCACGGTGTCCCCGGGACGGAAGTCCGGGATGTCCTGTCGCATTTGCTCTTGGTTGATTCTTTCAATAATTGTGCTCATAGCGTCTTCTATAGGTTGAAGTATATTGAGGATTAGATCCTGTTGTTGACGTTAATACGATTGTTACAATATATTATCCTGTATACTCTCAGGATCCGAGCAGTCTGTCAATGATGATTGACACAGCTGAACGAACCGAGAGATGGTTGTATTGTCGTTCCTCCCTTAATCGGGGGGAGGGTGACATCCGTTAATTGCAAGTATTTCCGGTGCCAAGCCCATGCGCCGTACCAAAAAGCAGCAGAACCGGTTCTCCCTTGGTAATTCTCGTGCCAAGTTCTCCATAACTGAGGGTGTTGGCACGCAAAAGAGCACTGGTTGCCACAATCAGCGGTCGTCTGTCATATTGTTCTGTGAGGGTTGTCATCACCTCTTCCAGCGAATCAGCAAGCTCGAACTATACTGAGCGCTTCCTTTCTTGCCGGATTATATGTTGCGCCATGTCCTGTTTGCCAGTGGTCCAACAATTCCCTGACCAGTTGCTGCTGGTCCTGATATGGAGTAGTGATGAAATAATTCGCAACTCCATAGGTTTTTGCCGCTCTGGCTATATCATGTATATCGAGATTTGTTACGGCAGAACCTATTATTTCGCCTCTTTTATTCACCACCGGATGATGTATGAGGGCAATATTTAAAGTGAGGCATACCCTGATACGTCATTTTATTCCTGATTGCGCTGAATTTTTTCTACAGCTTTCCAAAGGTTGTGCTTTTTGCAGCAACAAAATCTCATCGGCAGTGAACTTCTCTTTTCGTATTAAATCCGGACGTCTTTCCAGGGTTCGCTTAACCGAGGCGATAAACCGGTATGTTTCAATTTTTTCATGGTTACCGGAGAGGAGCTCTTCCGGAACCGATTGCCCATTGAAATCCCTTGGCCTGGTGTACTGCGGATGTTTCAGCAGGTTTCTGCTGAAAGTATCCTTTGTTGCCGAATCGGCACAACCAAGAACTCCCGGCAACAAACGGGTGATCGAATCAATTACCACCATGGCCGCCAGTTCACCACCGGTGAGGATAAAATCACCAATGGAAATTTCATCATCAACATATTCAATCCGAAACCGCTCATCGACACCTTCATATCGTCCACACACCAGAATAAGATGCTTCTCTCGGCAAGCTCCTCGGCAACTGTCTGGTTATAGCAGCGACCCTGCGGGCTGAGCAAGATTACTCTCGAGCTTTGGCCGATATTTTTTCTGCTCTCAACCGCCGCCGCCAATGGTTCGGGCTTCATTACCATGCCTTCGCCGCCGCCAAAAGGACGATCATCGGTCATTGCATGGGGACCGTCGGCAAAAGCCCTGAGATCAATAATATTGGTACTGATCTGCCCATTTAACCGCGCCCTTCGGATTATCCCCTCTTTGAGAGGTGATTCAAGGAGGTCGGGAAAAATGGTTAAAATATCAAAGATCATTCAAGGACTTCTTTCACCATTAATCGTCTGCTTCATTCGTGAGGTCAAGCAACCCAGGCGGTGGGATCGACGATCAGTGCTTCAGCTGTTTCCTGCACTATTATGCTTTTTGTCATCGGAATAAGGATTTCCTCCTCTCCGGATTTGACAACCATAATGTCCTGGGCACCATTGTTGAACAGACTCTCCACCCTGCCGATGGTCTGACCGTCTTGGTCAATGACCAATTTGCCTTCGTACTGGTACCAGTAATATTCGTCTTCGGCGGTATCCGGCAGAAGGTTCTTTGGCGAGAAGAACACCCATGCCCTCAATTTCTTCAGCCCGATCTCGACTATTAACCGAAGCCAGTTGGACAATGGCCATTTTTCCCTGGACTCTGACTTTTATCAACAGTCAAGGGGTGAAGATAGTTTTCCGGACGCTGTCGACCAGAACAATCTCTTTGTACCCACGAAAATTTTCAGGTTGTCCGGAAAAGGAGAAGATTTTCACCTCACCCCGTAAGCCCATGTGCCTTGGCAATTTTGCCCAAGAGTACATACTCGTCAGTGGGGTAAGAAAAATCTTCAGCCATTACCAACTACCGACTTATTCAACAATCTCAAGTCTTGATCTCTTGTCAACTTTTGCCGCAGATGCTGCAAGCAGAGATCGCAGTGCCCTGGCAGTTCGCCCCTGTTTACCTATGACCTTGCCTAAATCTTCCGGAGCAACAGCCAGTTCAAGGATCACATTGTTTTCTTCATCAGTTCGTGTGACCTTGACGGCATCCGGTTGATCGACCAGAGATCTGGCGATAACGGCTATAAGTTCTTCCATCACTATTGTGCGACAGACGATGATTTCTTGATCAGGCTCTTGAACAGTTGTCGTCGGCAGGGCACCTTTGCCCAGCCATTCCTGCAGCTTATCGTTGTCAATATTGATGACGGCAGGATCCTTGAGCGGATCATAGGTCCCAACTACATCAAGAAATTTGCCGTCACGCTTGCTTTCGCTGTCGGCAACAATAATACGATAGAAAGGTTTTTTCTTTCTGCCAAGTCGGGTCAATCGAATACGTACTGCCATTCCGGTATATCCTCCGGTTAATTGTGTGAGTTATTGCACTGATCCTCTGAGAATACAATTTCCAGAGAGTATTTATCTTCTTTTCATGCCTTTGGGCATTTTTCTTCGTTTTACGCCGGTGATAGCTCCCGGTTTGCCACGAAATTTTTTCATCATCTTCAACATTTCCGAATAGCTCTTCAGAACTCTGTTGACATCACCAATAGTTGTGCCGGATCCTGCCGCGATGCGTGTTCGTCTGCTGGTATTGATGATTTGATGATTTTTCCTTTCCTTTTTGGTCATAGAACGGATTATAGCTTCCGTCTTGACGAGCTCTCTTTCATCGGGTTTCGGGGCATCTTTCAGCTGTCTGAGCTTATTGATGCCGGGAACCATATCGAGGATCTGTTCGAGAGAGCCCATCTTCTTGATCTGCTGAATCTGATCAAGAAAATCTTCCAGGGTGAATTGGTTTTTCCTTAGTTTATTGGCGAGCTTGTCGGCTTCTTTTTTGTCGACAACAGCCTCTGCCTTTTCGATCAGGCTGAGAATGTCACCCATGCCGAGAATACGGGAGGCGACCCTTTCCGGGTGAAAGATCTCGAGATCCTCAAGCCCTTCACCAACACCAACAAATTTAATTGGTTTGCCGGTGATATCCTTAATAGAGAGTGCCGCACCACCCCGGGCATCACCTTCCATTTTGGTAAGGACGATACCGGTGATTTCAAGGTCATTGTTGAACTTATCGGCAACCGTTACTGCATCCTGGCCGGTCATGGCATCGGCCACAAACAGGATCTCCGAGAGAGGGATCGCTGCCTGAATTTCCTGCAGTTCGGCCATCAGGGCTTCGTCGACATGCAGACGTCCTGCGGTATCAATGATTACAGTATCATAATTATGAACAGCTGCCTCGATTCATCGCCTGACGGCAGATGTCGACAGGTTTTTCACTCGGCAGTGGATGGGTGCACGGGGATATCAAGTCGTGATCCGAGCACCTGAAGTTGTTCAATGGCTGCCGGGCGGTAAATATCGGCTGGAACCAGATAGGGTTTTCGCCCTTTGTCTTTTAATAATTTGGCAAGTTTTCCGGCAGTGGTGGTTTTACCGGAACCCTGGAGTCCAGCCATCATAATGACAACCGGTTGCCTGCCGTCCAGGTCGATCTGCTGGGTGTCACCACCCAGGAGAGTGACCAGTTCCTCATGGACAATTTTAATGATCTGCTGGCCCGGCGAGAGACTCTTGGATACTTCTCGGCCTATTGCTTTTTCAGTGACTGCTGCAACAAAGTTCTTAGCTACCTTGAAGTTGACATCGGCTTCCAGAAGAGCAGTGCGCACCTCATGCATAGCCTCGTCGATGTTCTCTTCAGAGAGTTTGCCATGGCCCCGGAGTTTTTTGAATACTCCTTCCAGCCTGTCTGTTAAATTTTCAAACATAATGTTTTATTGCAGTCAAATAGCAAAGGTGGCTTTTTTCGGGTATCGATCGTTAATCCTTATTTATAAAACGTCCTATACACACTACTGGAGAACGGCCAACACGGCAGAGCCCGGTAGATTTGAAATCAAAAGAGAAGAAAAATACTTTGTATTTATAGGATGTCAAGAAAGGAACGAGAGGTTGCTGAAAAAATGGTTTGGTCAATCCTTTATTTTGACCAACATGGATCGCAGGCCAGTCATTGCCTGAGCCTCGGTTGAAAACCGTATCTGGGCAGATAATAAAGGATTGAAGGCCAGAAAAGCAAAACCAATGCAATCCAGAAATATTTTTTTCTCTGGTTGTTGAACTGCCGTATGTAAATATCCTGCAGGACGATGAACATCAAGCCGATGTTGATGACAAATCCCAGCAGCGACAGAGGAATAAGACGATTGAGTTGACGAAGTTGGGGGAAATATATCAGGCTGATGATGAATGCCTGCGGTAAAAATAATTGCCAGTAATGAGTAGATCTTCTCAAAAATATTCATAATAATCTGTTTGGTGAAATAGTGGCCGAAAAACTTCGGTCACGAAAGCCTGGTTGCTGATTTGTTAAAGTGTTTTTTGACATCCAAGGGGTAGACAAGGTGTGATAGTGATTTTTTTTGCGAAAGGATGCACAGTACGATATTTGCCATATCAAGGTCAACCGGAACTGCAATATTGGACAGGTGACCAGGTCATCACTTAAGCATCTGTCCTTAAATCTGTCCCTTGTTCTGGTGGAGAAAATGTCATACATTTGGCCCATCGGCAACTATATTTTTACTCTCTAGAGGATACTCATGAATGAAGCATTAGAATGCAGGCTTGAGGAGCATCGGATAACCTCCGAACCCTTCTTTCTTCCCCGGGCAGATGAAATTGAAGTAGGCCTGGCAGCAAATGCCAATCGGCTTCCTTTGTTGCTGAAAGGCCCAACCGGTTGCGGTAAAACCAGATTCATGCAGTATCTCGCCTGGCGCCTTAACAGTCCGCTGATTACCGTTTCCTGCCATGATGATCTTTCTACCTCTGATCTGGTCGGCCGATATTTAGTTAAAAAAAATGAGGCGTTCTGGCAGGACGGCCCTCTTACCCTCGCCGTTCGCGCCGGGGCGATTTGCTATCTGGATGAAATAGTCGAAGCAAGAAAAGATACGACTGTCGTCATCCATCCGCTGACCGATGACAGGCGCGAGTTGCCGGTTGAAAAACTGGGCAAACTCTATTCCGCTCCTCCGGAATTTATGTTGGCTGTCTCCTATAATCCCGGATATCAGAGCGTCTTGAAGGATTTAAAACCTTCTACCCGCCAGCGCTTTGTTTCTCTCAGCTTTGATTATCCTTCTGCCGAGCTGGAGACAGAAATTGTCATGCGGGAGAGCGGGATAGATGAAAAGTTAGCCGTCAGGATGGTTAAACTGGCGACTATGACCAGGAGTCTTAAAGAATCCGGGCTTGCCGAGGGCGCCTCGACCAGGCTGATTATTCAGACAGTCAGGTTGATCAGTTCCGGCATTGATACGGTCAGTGCCTGTCAGGGCAGGGATGCTCGAAAGTCTGACCGATGATCCCGAGCTGCTGGCCGCCATGGACGAGATGATTTTTTCCCTCTTTTAGCTGAATTAGTATGGAACTCTCCGAACAGAAAAAAAGGTTTTACGCCAATGTCTTGCCATCCAGACCCAATACTTGGGAAGTCGATGAGATTTTTGAAACGCTGGCCGAGCTGGATGAGAACAGCAGGGAGGCTCTGTTAAGCCATGTCGACGCAGTATGGCCGGTCAGTCATAGCCTCTGTTTTGCCTATCTCTTAAGTGGTGTTAATGCCCTGACGATTCTTCCGGTCGACCTTCTCGGCGAATGGGTGCGCCAGATTCTCGGTCTGTATGAGAGAAAAGGATTGCTTGGGGCGCGCCAGTTTATGGCCGATGTTGACAGGTTTTTTCTCGGACCAATGCGTGGGGAAGCCGGAGTGGCGTTTGAAGAAATTTCAGCGAGAATGATCCATTATCTGCGTGGTATCTCCGGAAAATCCTTTGATTTAGATGTTGCCCCATTGCCGGCCACCGACACCAGAACAATTTTCCTGCCCGGTTCTCGATACTTTTCAGGGCAAACAAAATAATATTTTTCTCTATAAATTCCTCGTCAGCATCCAATGGGGACATGTCAAATCCCGAATATTCTCTGACATGATTGCTGCTGGTAGTGGTGACACAGGAATTGTTTGCCGGCTATCCGGACAGACGTTTGGCAATTGATCTCTTTTCGGTACTTCAATTCATAAGGTGTTTCGATATCTTGAATTGGAATTGCCAGGGCTCATTCGTCAGGGGCGGGAACTCTGTGCGAGGTTAATTAAGAAACATAGGGCCTGGGGGGCAGGAAGATGAAAAGTGCAGAGCTCTGCAATATCTGCTCTTGCGGTGTGTCGAGAGCGTGAAGGAGCAAGAGTGCCGGGACCCTCTGGAAAAAAGCCGATAACATGGAAAACAGATTGACGACTCTGGAAATGATGGGGTTCTTCAGTGTGTTGCCAGGAGCTCTATGCAACATTTACCCGCCTGTCTGGTTCCTATAGCTCTAGGGGCTGCAGCCCTGCTTCTGGGAGAGTTTGATTTTGCCAGGGCTGAAGAAACAATCAGGTTGCGACGGGAGGAGGATAAAGAGAAATTTGTCGCTCTGCTCGCCAGTTTTCTTGAACAGCAGGGAGAGCTGTCAGAAGAAGAGAGTGAAGGCGGCAATGTTCCCAGGCAGTTTGCACGGAAAGTATGCTTCTCCTTTTGCAGAAGCAGCAAATGGAGAAAAACTCAAAGAGCAAAAGAGCAATACGTTCTGGACAATGAGGGTCTGGAAATTCCCGAAGAGCTCGCTGCTCTGATAAAGGAAATTAAGATGATCTTGGGACTCTGCCCGAAGCATATGTACAGGCCGCAGCAGGGCAGGCCGGAACAGGCGTCAATCGGCAGGAAGCTGCGAGTTCCGAAGAACCTGTCCGCACTCATGCCAATGGATGTTCATGTTTATGATGAGTGGGATTACCGACGGGCCGGCTATCGAGCCGCCTGGTGTTCCCTGACTGGAGAAATCCCTGCATCCGGTTCGATCTGGTTTTGTTGCCAGAACGCTTAGAAAAATATCACCCGCAGCTCAATAAACTGCGGCGTCAGTTTGAAATGTTGCGGACCCGGGATCGATTTGTCAGGAGACGTCGTCATGGGGATGATATCGATCTTGATGCGCATCATCGAAGCACTTGGCGATATCCGGGCTGGTCTTGCACCTTCGGATCGCCTTTTTGTCCAGCTTTTACGAGATGAAAGAGATATTGCCGCCATGTTTCTCGTTGATATGTCCAATTCAACTGAAGGCTGGGTGGGGGTGGCGGTAAAGGAGGCCCTTGTCCTTCTGGCCGAGGCGCTTGAGGTGGTCGGCGATCGGTATGGAATATATGGCTTTTCCGGAATGAGGCGTTCCCGGAGTGAGACTCTTTCATATCAAACACCTGGAGGAACCTTATGGCGCTGAGGTGCAGGGTAGAATTGCCGCCATCGGTCCAAAGGAATATACCCGTATGGGGCCGCCGATCCGCCATCTGACGAAAAAACTGCAGGAAGCTCAAAGTACTGTTCGGCTGCTGCTGGTCATTTCCGATGGAAAGCCGGAAGACTACGATGACTACAAAGGACAATACGCTATTGAGGATACCAGAAAAGCACTCCTTGAGGCACAGGGAGCGGGGTGCATTCTTTTTGTATAACCATAGATAAATCCGCCCACGACTACCTTGCCCATATGTTTGGCAGGGGAAATTATATTTTTGTCGATAATGTTCTTTCTCTGCCGGCAAAAATGGCAGAGATGTATCGTCTGCTCACCAGTTGATCGCAATTATTTTTCCCTCACATCCTCTCTTTTCTGGAGATAATCGTTCTCACTGTACCTATACCCTGAGCAGTCATTGCTCAGGCAATTTTGTGCCCGACCTTTTTTCTAAATGATGTGGTCCTTATGGCAAAGTTTTTTGCTCAATCTGCCTGTTCAGAAATTTTCCACAGCATTCATATCATTGCCTTGATTTCCTGCTGGACGACAAAAAACTGTGAAATTTACAGCGAATCTTCATTTGATGTCAAAAGATAGTGAAATATCGTAATGTTTTTTTTAGATATTTTGTGAAAATTAGGTATTCCATACAAATGAATGACGAATGTCGTAGAGAGAAAATATTTGTCTTGAGTAATGTTTTGATATTTGATAAATAAAATTGATAAAGCGAGGTGGCAGTTTCTAACTGGTAGTTTCAACTTCAATTTTACGTGTATCACTTTGTCTAAGTGTACTTACGCAGCCCACTAAATTTAACCAAAATGGAGGTGTCAACAAAGAGCGAAAGTGAAAAATGAACTCGCAATTCATTGTGTACCATTCAATCACTCGTTATAGAATTAGCTGTTTTAAATACTAAAAGATGGGCTGGAGTAAGAGTGAGTGATTGACAATGTCATGATCACTATTTCAATAAGGAGATACAAATGTCGCAACAGAATCAATCAGTTCCGACTCAAGCCTGGGTAACGGTTTTTGCCGGTATGGCAATAAACCTTTGTCTTGGTATTCTATATGCCTGGAGTATTTGGAAATCAGCTCTGGTTAATGTTGATAAGGCCGGTGCAGGTGATGGACCGGGATAAATGCAGGATGGGTGTATCTCAACAATGCCCAGGCTGCAACACCCTTTTCTCTCTGTGTCATCATTTTTGCCCTCCTGATGATCCCCGGAGGACGTATTCAGGATAAAATCAGTCCGAAATTTGGTGCAATCCTCGGTGGTCTTGACTCTGGCAGCAGGTTGTATCGTTGCCGGTCTGATGAAAAGTTACACCGGTATCATTATTGGTTTTGGTGTTCTTGGTGGTATTGGTATGGGTATCGGCTATGCCGCACCTACCCCTGCTGCTCTGAAATGGTTTGGCCCCCATAAGCGCGGTTTGATTGCCGGTATAGTTGTTGGTGGATATGGTGGTGCTGCCCTGTATATTGGCGCATCTGGGCTCCTATCTTATTAAAAATTACGGAATTACCGGTAGTTTTGTCGGTCTTGGAGTCTTCTTTGCCGCGGTTGTTGTTATTGCAGGATCGATGCTGAAAACACCTCCGGAGGGATATTCGCCTCCAACTCTTTCTGGTGGAAATGTGGCAACTGCCA
This sequence comes from uncultured delta proteobacterium, assembly GCA_963806525.1. Taxonomy (GTDB): domain Bacteria; phylum Desulfobacterota; class Desulfobulbia; order Desulfobulbales; family Desulfocapsaceae; genus Desulforhopalus_A. The sequence continues at coordinate 109,514 of CAWDYJ010000026.1, read as the reverse complement.
ACTCGACAATTACCAACTGGGAAGCTTCCGATGTTGTTAAAACCTGGCAATTTTATGCCCTGGTTGTCATGTTTATCCTTACCACTCAGTCAGGTCTGCTTATCATTGCCAATGCCAACGGACTGTTGATGAAAGCCGCAAAAGGAATGGATTTTTTCGTAGCGAATGGCTGGATTCTTGTTTCTTTTGGTGGACTGGTCAATGCTTGTGGCCGTGTCGGTACCGGATTCTATTCGGATAAGATTGGACGACTCAATGCCTATTGTCTGAACTGCGGTGTTTCGGCACTCTGTCTGTTCTCTCTGCCGTATATCATTTGCACCCAGAATCTCCTCCTTCTTTTCCTCGCTGTGGGTATTGCCTACTGGCAGTATGGTGGTGGTCTTGCCCTTATGCCATCCTTTACTTCTGATTTCTTCGGACCGAAAAATCTCGGTATGAACTACGGGTTGGTCTTTATCGGCTGGGGTACTCGGTGTTCTTTATGGCCAGACTTGGGTGGAACTATTCAAGATATTACCGGTAGTTTGAACTATGCCTTCTATATCTCTGGTGCCTTGCTCGTTGCTGGTGTTATTCTTGCCCAGATGACCAGGCGGCCAATGCATACGTGATGAAGATCGGAGTTGGTAAAGCAACTGCTTAAACAATATATTTTTCTAAGTCAGGTCAGATTGGGTTTAAAGAAATTTTGAACCCAATCTGTAAACTTTCCATAAATATTTTCAAGGAGTGTTTTTTATGAGTGAAGAAAGTAAATCTGTTGAAACTTCGGAAGCGGAAATTGCGGTTCATTGGCAAGAAGAAGACATAATTCTATCCATCATCAAAATTTATCGGCCAGGCAAATCTTACCGACCCGGCTGTCTTTGATCGATTCAGTTTAGATAATTTCCCCGATTATTATACTGAGTTTGCAGAGATGCTGACCTGGTATAAGTATTGGGATGAAGTACTCGATACCAGCGATGCTCCCTGTTGGAAATGGTTTAAAGGCGGCAAACTGAATGCCAGCTATAACTGTATCGACAGGCATCTGGAAAAAAACAAGAACAAGACTGCTATCCATTTTGTCCCTGAGCTGGAAGAAGAACGAATTGATCATATCACCTATCAGGAACTTTATGTCCGTGTCAACGAGTTCGCAGCTCTGCTAAGAGATACTGCCGGCTTGAAAAGAGGCGACAGGGTGACCGTTCATATGCCGATGTCGGCCGAGCTGCCTATCACCATGTTGGCCTGTGCCAGGTTAGGTGTTATTCATTCAGTGGTCTTTGGTGGTTTTTCTGCCAGTGCCTGTGCCGACAGAGTCGTTGATTCAAACAGCCGGGTTCTCATTACCATGGATGCCTATTACCGCGGTGGTAAGCTGTTAAATCATAAGGCGGTTGATGACGAGGCCTGTGAACTGGCAGCAAAAGACGGGCAGAAGGTTGATAAGCTGCTTATCTGGCAGCGCTATCCCGGCAAGATGTCTTCGGATTCTGATCTGCATGACGGCCGTGATATCATAGTCAATAATGAATTAAAGAAATATTACGGTGCACGGGTAGAGCCCGAGCAAATGCTGTCCGAAGATCCACTCTTTTTGATGTATACCAGTGGTACAACCGGCAAACCCAAAGGTGCCCAGCATAGTACCGGTGGTTATCTTGCCTATGTAACCGCGATGTCTAAATACATCCAGGATATTCATCCCGAGGATGTGTACTGGTGTATGGCGGATATCGGCTGGATTACCGGTCACTCCTTTATCGTCTATGGACCTTTGGCGCTCTGTGCTTCCTCAGTAATCTTTGAAGGCGTGCCAACCTATCCGGATGCTGGACGATCCTGGCGGATAGCCCAGGAACTTGATATCAATATCTTCCATACCGCACCGACCGCTATCCGTGCACTCAGAAAGGTTGGACCGGATGAGCCTGCCAAGTATAATTACCACTTCAAGCATATGACCACCGTTGGTGAGCCTATTGAGCCTGAAGTCTGGAAATGGTATCAGAAAGCAGTAGGCAAAGGAAAGGCGGTTATCGTCGATACCTACTGGCAGACCGAGACCGGAGGTTTCCTCTGTTCAACCGTGCCGGGCATAGCGCCTACGAAGCCTGGTAGTGCCGGACCTGGCGTTCCTGGCATCCATCCGATTATTTTTGATGAAAATGGTCTTGAGATCCCGGCTGGTGCTGGAAAGGCCGGCAACATCTGTATTCAGAATCCGTGGCCGGGCTGCTTCATGACCATCTGGGGCGATAGGGATAGATTTGTTGATACCTACTTTGGTATGTACAACAAAGATCCCAACAGCAAAGATTGGCGGGATTGGCCATATCTGACCGGTGATGCAGCGGTGATGGATGCGGATGGTTATGTCCGTATTCTTGGCCGTATTGATGATGTTATCAACGTTTCCGGTCATCGTCTTGGAACGAAGGAGATTGAATCGGTATGTCTGACAGTTCCTGAAGTTGCTGAAGCGGCGGTTGTTCCGGTTAATCATGAAATAAAAGGCAAAGAGCCTGAAGTCTATGTATCGCTCAAGCCGGGTATTGCAGCAACACCTGAAATTCAGCAGAAAATTGCCGATGCTATTACCTTCCAGATCGGTAAGATTGCTAAATGTAGAAATGTCTGGATAGTGCCCGATATGCCGAAAACCCGTTCCGGTAAGATCATGAGAAGGGTACTTGGCGCGATCTCGAATAAGGGAGATGTCGGCAATGTCATGACGCTGGCTAATCCTGAGATTGTCGAAGAGATTCAGAAAATGGTAAAAGCAAATATGTAGTACTGTCAATAGGGTAGCATCTACATCCATCCACCTGTAGCTGCAAGATGGTGGGAGTCTTAATGGCTCCCACCATTTTTTTTGGTATTTTGGGGAGTTTTGCAGTAAAGTTGATCGATTAACTTATTAACTATCCGAAAAAAGGGGAATTATGACACCGGATTTTTATCTACCTTATCTTATAAACTATTCGCAACCGGTAGCTGAAGATATTGTGATCTTTTGTGTTGCCATGCTTACCGCAATAATTGTCAGTGCGGAAGGGCAGGGGTTTATTGCCACTTTTCTCGGGGATTCACGGGTAGGTGCCAAAGATCGATTGCATTTTAATGTTTTTATGCATATGAGTATACTTGGTACGCTGAATTTTTTTATTGCCGGGTTTGGTTGGGCAAAAGAAATTGATATCGATACGAAAAATTTTAAAAATCATCCTCGTCTTTTTCTTGTGCTGAGTAGTTTGTCCGGTCCCATTGCAAATCTCCTGATGGCCAATATTGCCGCGAGTCTTTCCTGGATTCTTGGTAAGTATGGTTTTGAAGACAAAGTCTTTTCTACAATCGTTGTCGTTAATGTTACCATGGCCGTTTATGGTCTGATCATGGTCCCGCCACTTCCTGGTTCTGCTCTGCTTTTTGCCTGTATGCCAAACAGCGAATTTTTTGACAAGGTAAAAAAAGCAATCTGCTACGCTGGTCCCTATCTGATTATTGGTACGTTTTTGTTCATCAGGCTGAGCGGATGGGAGGGAGTGAGTTCTTTTTTTAATCCAATTGTTTCCACTATTACTACTTTTATCCTGAATTTTTAAGCGTTAGCGTTCTCCTCGCCGCTCATGGATACCAGTTGCATACGATGGTGGATCCTGCCTGTTGTCTTCTCAAGCAAGCTCATTAAAACGACAGCTGAGAACGACATCTCCGTCTTCGTAGACAGTTTTTACCTTGTAGGGCAAGGTCTTGAACAGTTTAATCATGGCCTTGTTGCTCGGGAAGGTATAGGCAATCAGCCCAGCAATGCCATTTTCTCTTGCGACTGCGGCAAGTTTTTTCAAGAAAAACGTGCCAAGTCTTTTACCCTGATAGTCTTCGCTGACAGAAAAGGCAACTTCGGCTTAAATTCTCACCTTCAAGTTTCATGCATTCGGCGACGGCCACCACCCGGCCAAAACCAAAATCTCCGACCACCGCCACCAGAGTCAGATCATTGACATAATCAATCTGTGATCGGCTTTCCATTTCTGGTCTGGCAAAGATGGTTTTCTGGCAGAAAAATCTTGTCAGCACATCTTCTTTGGGCAGGCTGTAGTAATGTTCCTGGATACGGCGCTCATCTACCGGTTTTGACGGTCGTATGGTGATAGTTTCACCGTCGATGTTAAGGGTTTCTTCCAGTTGGATCGGGTAAACGGCTTTGGCGGCTTCACCAAGACTTCTCTCGGCCCCGATAAAGCCACGCTCTTTTGCTGCTGCAAAAAGTTCCTCCCTGAACTGGGGGTGGGCGATACTGATCATGGCAATGACACGTTCCTGGATACTTTTTCCGAACAGGTTGACTGAACCGTATTCAGAAACAACGTAATGCACATCGCCTCGGGGGACGACCACAACATAGTCATGGAGGTGGGGAACAATATTTGACTCGAGTCCGTTTTCTGTCTCCCGGGTGGAAAAAATCATAAGAATCGATTTGCCACCGGGGGAACGTCGTGGCACCCCGAACAAAGTCTGGAATGCCGGAAACTCCGGCAAATCGTGTTGCTGCAGAGGCTTCAGCGGTCACCTGCCCGGTGAGGTCCATCATTCGCGCCACGTTCATTGAAACCATCCGGTTGTGTCTGCGAGATGATAAAAGGGTCGTTGACATAATCCGAAGGATGAAAATCAATCGCCGGATTATCATTGAGGAATTCGTATAAGTTGTGGCTGCCGATTGCCATTGAGGCAACCATTTTTCCCTCGTTGATGCCCTTTTTCTTGTTGTTGATATTTCCTGTGGCGTAAAGATGCATGATGTCATCGGTCAGAAACTGGGAATGAACACCAAGGTCATGTTTTATTGGAAAGAGCCTGGACAGTTGCCTGGGAGGCAGCGTCAAGACCAATTTGCAGGGTTGAACCGTCCTGAATCAATCGTGCAATATGGTTGCCGATCCGAGTAGCAGGTTCCGAGGATATTTTTGAAGGCGGAACCGACAGCAGTTCTTCTTCATGCTCGACAATAAGATCGACATCGTTGACATGAATAAAACTTTGGCCCATGACCCTTGGCATCCGTGAATTTACCTGGGCAATGACAAAATCGGCGGATCGGGCGGCGGCCATAGTAACGTCAACTGATATACCGAGACTCATCCAGCCGAAATCATCGGCGGGAGATACCTGGATCAGAGCAACGTTTAATGGCATTTTACGGGATGATGAAAAGGTTGGGAACATCGGACATGTTCATCGGAGTGATGAATCTTCGTTGTCTGGCAATGGACTCGGATTTGGTGGAGCCGAGATAAATGGAACGAATATTCAGGTTGGTGTCTCTGGTTTTGTCGGCAATAGCGGTAAGAGAGGCAGTTTCACGGCCAAGGAGGCGAACTATTTCCAGGCCGCTGAAATTGTAGGTTTTGTCAACAAGTTCTTTGACAAGCACCTGGGGTTCTCCACAGCCGGATCCTATAAATACCCTTTGGCCCGAGCGAATTCTGGCGATAGCCTCGGCAGGACTTACTAATTTTTCCAAATAGGTATCAGCCCAGTATTGGGTATTAGGCATGTTTTGCTCCTTTTGACTATGTTTATTAAATAAATCTTGCCTCGGGAAGGAAGACAGAAAGCCAGAATGTCTTTTCAATGCCCCAGGAGAAATGTTTTTCAGTTATGCCTCCTAGGATAGTTTTATCTGGCACTTTATAGAAGAGATTCGCAGTGACAACAGAGAGAAAATTACATTTATAATATAATCTTAGCTCACCAAGGAATCAATCACAATAAGTTTCAGGAGATGACAGAAAAAGCTGATATCGTCGTGGAGAAGCTAGGAGAGAAATAAAGAAAAGAAGGCGACACCAGGAAAAATCTATTTCCTGGTGTCGCCTTTCAGGTCGAAACATCAATCATTATTAACGTGTTACATCTTCAACTAATCGATTGTGCGGCAATTATTATACAGTTATATGAGATCAAGCCTGTGTAAGTGAAACTTGAGTCTGGTGTTTGGTCGCTTGCCGACATTCTCGATAGATGAATCTTTTGTTTGTCTTTGTTGAACAGTTTTCGATCCGTAATGAGCTGATACTGTACGAATCTGTTTATGCTGTTTGAGTTTGTGGAGCCGGTTTTGGCTCAATCCATGGTTTACCGACAGGGAGGACATTACGTCCGAAGACCTGCAGGAAGATAACGTGAGCCATCATGTACCAGGCATTCAAGGCACACAGAATCAGGACATAGGCGGCAACCTTGGTCATGGCCGGATAGCCGAAGTGGGCCAGATCCAGCAGGATAAATCCTGCGACAAGCAGGGTAAAGGTTGAGGCCATGGCACCGTGAATTCTCATGGCACCGACCCACAGGATCATAGTGAAGAGGGTCCAGACGACGAGGAAATAACCAACGTCAGTTGCACTGGACTTATAAATGTCAAATTTGTTGAAAAGAAGCATAATACAAAGAGCGATCCAGAATGCACCATATGAACAAAAAGCACTGTAACCGAAATTATTTCCTACCTTAAATTCCTGAAATCCTGCGAAGAGCTGGGCAAATCCGCCAAAGATAATTCCACAGGCGATGACCGGACCTAACCCGCAAAGTCCAAGATTATGGATTTGCAGAATAAGAGTTGTGAGACCAAATCCTGCTAATCCTACTACTGCTGGGTTTCCCGTCGGGGCTTGTGCTGCTGCCATGTTGTTTCTCCTTCGTGCAAAATGTTGAATAGTGGTTAAACCTCTTGCCTTTTGTACAACACTAGTAATAAAGCAAACATCATGCCAATGGGAATAATATTTTAAAATATTTATAATTATTAGTCAGTTAGTGTGTTGATGCGGGCAGGGGAGGGGTACAAAAAAAGTTGTAGCAGCTGGGGCGGTATCAGTTGTGAGTCCGCTATTGGCAACTCTTCGTGGCGAGAACAACATTGGTTGTGAGCACAATAAAAGTTGTAGGGCTGTTCTGTTACTCCAGATTCTTTAATCTCTTGCTGAGGGCCTGTTGGGAAATGCCAAGCAGAGATGCAGCTGTGGATTGATTGTTTCCTGATCGGTGCATTGCTTCCTCTACCAGCATGCGGGTTGCTTGTTTTATGGTGGGGAGTGGGTCGGCAAAGGTGATTGGAATACCTTTGCTCGGTTCACTTGTATGGTGCTTTGTTTCGTCTTGTTGGGTTCTGGAGATGTGATTACGGAAAACGCCTAAGAGAGAGGATTCCGTTGTCATTCTGGGCTATGGCATCGAAAACCATGGCCTGGAGTTCGCGTATATTTCCTGGGAAATTGTATGTCTCCAGCAGTAATCATCAGTTCTTCGGGAATCCGTGGTTTCTTTTTTTTGAGTGTTTCAGCCGCGCATTGAACGAAATGGTCAACGAGGACACCGAGATCTTCTTTTCGCTCCCTGAGCGGCGGCAAAATGATACGGTGGGTTCGAAGCCGGTAGTGCAGGTCCTGGCGAAAGAGTTCTTTCTGCTGCAGTTCCCAGAGGTCGACGTGGGTCGAGGTGATGATACGGGCACTGCTCGTTCTGTTGGTATCCTGGCCAAGCGGCATATACTCTTTTTCCTGGAGAAGGCGAAGGAGTTTGATCTGGGAGACTCGGACTCAAATCACCAATTTCATCGAGAAAAAGGGTGCCGTTTGCGGCACGTTCGATAAGTCCGAGACGATCGGAGTCGGCGCCGGTGAATGCACCCTTTGACATGGCCGAACAAGGTGTCAGAGAAGACGTTATCGTCAAGGCCTGCGACATTGATTGCGACAAATTCTCCCGTGTTGCCGCTGAACTGATGAATGGCCCTGGCAATCAATTCTTTGCCCGTTCCGGTTTCCCCCCGAATCAAGTACCGGCTCTGAGGTCTTGGCAATGGATTCGACGTAGTTGAACAGGTGCAGCATTTTAGGAGAATTGGTGATGATGTTGGAAAATGCCTCCGGGTTTTTCAGACTGCCCTCGCGTAACTGCTGTTTTAAAGCCTGATTTTCCTGATGCAGTTCACCGTACTGCAGGCTCTTTTTAACCGAAGCAATAAGACGATTTTCGTCAACCGGTTTGACTATATAGTCGAAGGCTCCGGATTTCATACATTCAACGGCAGTTTCGGCATCAATGCGACCGGTAATGATAATGATCGGAATATGTTGATTAAGGCTGGTTATCTGCTCAAGGATATGCCTCTCCATCAACATGAGGCATGTTCAGATCCAGCAGAACAACACTGGGTGGCCGCTGTTTGATTATGGCCATCGCCTGTCTGCTGTCACTGCAGGTAAGAACATTGTTCATTCCTGCGAGTTGGAGGGTCGTGTCAATTGAAAGAAGGATAGCCTCTTCGTCATCGATCACCAGAATCGGATCAGATGGGTATGGTCTCTTGCTCATATCATTCTCCCGATCACTTCGTCAGAGCTGTATCGTGGCAGCAGGATGGTCGCGGTTGTTCCTTTCTGGGGTTCAGAACTGAAATCGAGCCAGCCGCCGTGGTTGCGTATTATGGTATCTGAGATGGAAAGTCCCAGTCCCGTTCCGCTGCTGTCGCGTTTGGTTGTAAAAAAAGGATCCTTGATGCGGGCGAGAACTTCCGGGGTCATCCCTGGCCCCGAATCACGGACTTCCAGAAAAATTTCTTCTGATTCTTCAATATAGCCGGTGGTGACACACATGCTCTGGTTGGGGTCGGTGAGTGCCTGGCAGGCATTAACTACCAAATTGATGATCACCTGGCTTAATCTCTGGCTGTTGCCCTGTATGGTAGGCAGATTTTCGGAATAAACAATTTGAAAATTATTGGTGGCCTTTTTGATGAGGCTGGAAATGAGTCCGATTGCTTTTTCCGCTACCTGGTTGAGGTTGACCGTCTCTCTGAGGTCAGAAGGCTTATGGCCGGAAAAATCTTTCAGATCACCGACAATACGTTTTACCCGTTCGACTCCTTCCTGGGAGTAGAGGAGGAGGCGGGGCATTCTTTCTCGTAACTGTGGGTAGGCCATGGTGCCAACTTCAAGATTTCCATTCAATTCATAATGGCTGTCGAGAATCGGCTGTACCGCCCGCCATAATTTATCGAAAACCTGAATGTTGAGCATTACCGAAGAGATCGGATTATTGATCTCATGGGCCACCCCGGAGACCAGTGTCCCCAGTGATACCATTTTATCGGTTTGCATCGAGTTGTTCCTGCTGCATTTTTGTCTGGGCTTCGATTTTTTTCTTTTCGGTGATGTCTCTGGCGGTCATCAAAAAAGTTGAGAATTGATCTGCTGTTTCCAGTTTTGCAAAGGTCGCCTCAACGGTGATTGTGCGTGGAATCTTTTAAGAATAAAAGTTGTTTCCAGCAGATAGTCGTCCGGCTGATCGTTGTTTGATCTGGCAATATTTTTGCCGTAAATGCTTGCTGCTGCTCCTGGGGGATCATGTCGGTTATGACCATATCCGTCATTTCGGAAAGAAGGTAGCCGCTTATTCTTTTCCATGCCGCATTGGCATAGCTGATATGGAGGTTCGAGTCGAAAAGCAGGATAATTTCCCGGGCGGTCTCGGCCAGTAAGCGATATTTATTTTCACTTTTGCGTAAAGATTCTTCCATTTCCCGGCGATGGGCTCTCTCCAGCCGCCCCCTGCCAGACGATATACACTGAGAGGACAGCAATTACCGCAAGGATTGCGAGAAAAATAAAGGTCATACGTTCAGTGATTGTGGCAATCTGGGCGCGTACATCTTCAACATATACACCCGTTCCCACAATCCAGTGCCAGGGTCGGTATTCCTGGACATAGGTGATCTTGGAGAATATCCTCGTTGGTTCATCCTGCCATTGCCAGTGGTAGCTGACATATCCGCCCCCGGTTTCTTTTACCGTTTCGAGAAAGGCCTGGAAAAGTTTTTTTCCGGCTGGATCCTTTGTTTCGGTAACATCCTTGCCTTCAAGGTCAGGGCGATAGGGATGCATGATCATTGTCGGGTGGGTGTCATTGATCCAAAAATAGTCTTTTCCTTCCGGACCGTAACGGAGACTGCGCAGATGTGCTGTGGCCTGTGTTTGGCTTCCTTGAACTGTGATGGATTTGTTTTCGGCAAGCTCGGCATAATAACGGATAGAACTCATGGCTGCTTCGCTCGAGGGCGTGAATCATTTCCCGTTTTCGGTCCATGAGGTGGGTTTCAACTTTAGGCAAGATGTAGCCGAAAAATGTTCCTATGAACAAAAACATCGAGAGAAGAACCGGCATGAAAATTTTTGCTGGAACCACATTTGGTATAAATGGCTTTGATGGGTTTTTCATTTCTATCTCAACTGAAATTATAATTGAACCGCTCAAGAATAATAGCAGAACGATATTCCGCAATGAAATAATGCTGTCTCATGGAATTTTGCTCACTCAGTTTTCTTCTGTATGCGTAATGTAGACAGGAAAGGAGCAGTGTTAAGAATTAAGAACATCAATATAACAATCTCTTAATGTGTGAAGATTTGGTTGTAAATGGCTAAGCGTGTTAATGTTTTTGATAAAATAAATTGAACATGTCGATAAAGTCAATTTAGAATGAAGACTTTAGTGTAACAATGTTCTGTTTGTTGTGCAATTGTGTAATAATATGTTTGATAAAAATATATAATAACAGTATGATTAAGATGAAAACACAGTAATAACAATATCCTTTTTGATTTCTAATAGATGAAAAAAAAATGAAATTGTTAAAATTGTTGTATTGATTGAGTTAACTATATTGTAAATAATAGTAATAAATTGATATATGCATTAAGGTCGGCTGTGAATGTTGTGTAACAATGTTTGATTTATCGCTTGAACTATGATCTGCTATGCAGTATAAAATGCAATTGAGACTGGTGGATGGACTAAAATTCAGACCAAAAGGAGCAGTTATGGGTAAGTTTGATGAGGTGTTTCAACGGAGTGTGGATAATCCTGAGAAGTTCTGGGCAGAAGCTGCAAAAGATATCACGTGGTATAAAGAACCAGAGAAGGTGTTGGACGAGCTCTAATCGCCCCGTTTTATAAGTGGTTTCCAGGCGGGAAGATGAACACCTGCTACAACGCGATTGATCGTCATGTGGAAAATGGTCGAGCTGATCAAACTGCAATCATATATGACAGTCCTGTAACGAACACTATTACCAAGATCACTTATAAAGAACTGCAAGACAAGGTAGCAACATTTGCCGGCGGTCTGGCTAGTCTTGGTGTGGGGAAAGGGGATACGGTCGTCATTTATATGCCGATGATTCCTGAAGCCGCTGTTGCCATGCTTGCCTGCGCCAGAATCGGTGCAATGCATTCGGTCGTTTTCGGTGGTTTTGCTCCCCATGAGCTGGCAGATCAGAATTGATCACGCCCAACCAAAGCTGATTAATTACTGCATCCGGTGCGATTGAAGGCAAGAAAACCCTTGAATATAAACCGCTTGTCGACAGCGCGATCAAACAGTCTACCCACGAAGTTGGAAAAGTCGTCCTGTTCCAGCGCGATATCGTCAAAGTCTACGATGATCGAAGGCCGGGATATCGACTGGAATGGAGTTGGTGAGCAAAGAGTCAAGCCGGTAGGATGCACTGAAGTTGATGCAACCGATCCACTGTATATTCTTTATACCTCCGGCACTACCGGTATGCCAAAAGGGGTTTTGCAGAGATAACGGTGGGCATGCGGTTGCTCTTTACTGGACCATGAAAAACCTCTACGATATTAATCCTGGTGAGGTTTGGTGGTCGGCTTCCGATGTCGGCTGGGTCGTTGGTCATTCATATATTGTCTATGCTCCTCTGTTGCAGGGTTCGACTACTGTTTTCTATGAAGGAAAACCGGTCGGAACTCCGGATGCAGGTGCTTTCTGGCGGGTTATCTCACAGCACAAAGTAAAGACCCTCTTTACTGCACCGACCGCTTTTCGGGCAATCAAAAAAGAAGATCCCAATGGAGATTTCATTAAGAAATATGATATTTCCTGTTTTAAATGCCTCTATCTCGCCGGCGAGCGAACTGATCCTGATACCCTGCACTGGGCGGAAGATATGATTGGTGTGCCGGTTATTGACCACTGGTGGCAGACGGAAACCGGCTGGGCAATTGTTGGTAATTGCCGTGGTATCGAAGAGCTGCCGGTCAAAGAAGGTTCTCCAACCAAGGCACTGCCTGGGTATGATGTTCAGGTTGTGGATGACGAATGTAAGGAAGTGCCCCGTGGAACTGAGGGAAACATCGTTTGTAAACTGCCGCTGCCTCCAGGAACATTGACCACTCTATGGCGCAATGATGATCGTTTTGTTAAATCCTATATGACCAAGTTTCCTGGGTATTATGAGACAAGTGATGGCGGATATATTGATGAAGACGGCTATGTCTATGTCATGGGACGTATGGATGATGTTATCAATATTGCCGGACATCGTCTGTCAACCGGAGCAATGGAAGAGATCATCTCCAATCATCCGGATGTTGCTGAATGTGCGGTTTTTGGTGCCGATGATCAGATGAAAGGTCAGCTGCCCGTCGGTTTCTTCGTTGTCAAAGCCGGGGTTACCCGCGATGGTAATGAAATCAAAGACGAGCTGGTTAAGATGGTTCGTGAATCGATCGGTCCGATTGCCTGTTTCCGTGATGCCTGTCAGGTTGCACGTTTGCCGAAAACCAGATCCGGTAAGATCTTACGCGGTACCATGCGTTCTATTGCCAACAACAAAGCATTACAATGTACCTTCAACCATCGATGATCCAGCCATTCTTGATGAGATCACTGAGACATTGACCAAAATGGGGTATGTAAAGAAATAAGAAATCATGTAAACCGGCAGCTGCCTTCCCGGCAGCTGCCTTTTTTCTTAAAAATCTTAAGGGGCTGGAGAGACCTCCTGCTCCATTTCCTAGGATGAGTGTTTATGAAGATCCATGAATACCAGGCAAAAGAGCTTTTCCGTAAGTACAAGGTGCCAACTCCTGAAGGCGGTGTCAGCAACACCGTAAAGGGTGTTGAAGAGATTGCTGCTAATCTTGGATCTGCCAGTCGCCGTCAAAGCCCAGATCCATGCCGGTGGTCGGGGGAAAGGGGGTGGAGTAAAAATCGCCAAAACCAGTCAGGAGGTAACTGCTGCCGCAGAAGCGATTCTGGGGATGACTCTGGTTACCAAGCAAACCGGTCCTGAAGGACGTGTCGTCAAAACCATCCTGGTGGAAAAAGGGGTAGCGATAAAGAAAGAGCTCTATCTTTCTATTATTCCGGATCGCAGTACCGCGACCATCACCATCGTGGCCAGCCAGGATGGCGGCATGGATATTGAGGAAGTTGCTGAAAAAACCCCTGAGCGGATCATCAAGGTTCCGGTAAATCCGGTAACCGGCATTCAGGGGTATCATTTGCGGCAGGTTATGTTTGGGCTGGAACTGGATAAAGTCGTTGATGAAAGAGTTCGGCGCAATCTTGAAAAATCTTTATAATCTTTTTGTCGACTACGACTGCTCCATGGTCGAAATCAATCCCTTGATCGTTACTGAAGATAATGCAGTTATTGCCTTAGATGCCAAAGTTGACATAGACTCCAATGCCTTATTCAGGCATCCGGATGTCGTTGCAATGCATGATCCCAACGAGGACGATCCAGCCGAAGCAGAGGCAGCCAAATTTAACCTCAACTATATCAATCTTGATGGCAATGTCGGCAACATGGTGAACGGAGCAGGTCTTGCCATGGCAACCATGGATATTATCAAGCAGGCTGGTGCAGATCCGGCAAATTTTCTTGATGTAGGTGGGAGTGCCAATGCTGAAATGGTGGAGAATGGTTTTCGTATTATACTCAGCGATTCAAAAGTGAAAGGTATTTTGATTAATATTTTTGGTGGAATACTTCGCTGTGATATTTTGGCTCAGGGTGTGGTTCAGGCTGCCAAGAAAATAAATTTGTCTGTGCCTGTGGTTGTCAGGATGGAAGGCACCAACGTTGAGGAAGGACGGCGGATTCTCAGCGAATCAGGTCTGAAATTGATAAATGCAACCGATCTGGCAGATGCTGCCAAGAAAGTTGCGGAACTAGTAGCCTGATTGAAAAGTCACTACGCCGAGCAGACCAGTTCAGCAATACTCCAGTAATAAAACTACACTACGAGCAGGAAAAGAGATAAAGAGAAGGATGAGTGAGAATTGACTCAATTCTTCTTGAGGAAAACTGTATTTCTTTTATTGTTGACTGGCTGGTCTGGAGAAATGACAAATATGACATCAAAGCACCTGTTATTTCAGTAAAGTATTTTTGATGTGCTGGTGATGGACAGCTGGTTGAGAGAAAATCACCTGACTCTAAAAAGGTGTATGTGTTAAATATACTTGCAAAGGAAAAAAAATGAGCATTCTAATTAATTCCCAAACACGTGTCCTTGTTCAGGGTATTACCGGCAAGGAAGGGCAGTTTCATACCCAGCAGTGTATCGCTTATGGCACAAATGTGGTAGCAGGAGTGACGCCGGGAAAAGGTGGCCAGAAAATGGATTCGGTCCCTGTTTTCAATACGGTTCAGGAGGCCAGGGATAAGACCGGAGCCAATGCTTCCATGATCCTGGTACCTCCTCCTTTTGCCGCTGACGCAATTCTTGAGGCGATTGATGCAGGTGTTGAGCTGATTGTCTGCATAACCGAAGGTGTTCCGGTTATGGATATGCTGAAAATAAAGAATTACCTGGCGACGAAGAAAACCAGCAGGCTGATCGGACCCAATTGTCCGGGAATCATTACTCCTGGTGAGTGCAAGATAGGCATTATGCCAGGTGCTATTCATAAACCCGGCGGACCTGTTGGTGTTGTCTCCCGCTCAGGAACCCTCACCTATGAGGTGGTGCATCAGTTGACCCAGGTCGGCCTTGGCCAGACAACCTGTGTCGGCATTGGTGGCGATCCTGTAAATGGTACCGGCTTTCTCGATTGCCTGATGGCCTTCAATGAAGATCCCGATACCAAGGCTGTGGTCATGTGTGGTGAGATTGGCGGAAATGCCGAAGAAGAAGCGGCAGCCTGGATAAAGGCCAATATGAAAAAACCGGTGGTTGGATTTATTGCCGGTTTGACTGCCCCTCCCGGCAGGCGCATGGGCCATGCCGGGGCAATTGTAAGCGGAGGGCAGGGAACTGCCACCGCAAAGATCGAAGCCATGCAAAATGCCGGTATCTATGTATGTGAAGATCTCGGTACTTTAGGTAAATTATGTAAGGAAGTTTTTTCCTGATTACGTGGCCGAAATGATGGTGACCTGCAAAGTGCACTGTGAATTTTGTTTCAAGGAGACACTATGAATACAAATGACCAACTCGACCACCTGAAGAAACTTAGGGCTGAGGCCCGACTGGGTGGTGGTCAGGCAAGGATTGACAAGCAGCATGCAAAAGGGGCTATGACCGCCAGAGAACGCATTGACCTGCTGCTCGATAAAGGATCGTTTGAAGAATTCGATATGTTCAAGACCCACAGATGCAAAGACTTCGGGATGGAGAAACAGACCTATCCCGGAGACGGTGTAGTTACTGGGCATGGTACTGTGGATGGTCGGATTGTTTATGTTTATGCCCAGGATTTCACGGTACTCGGCGGTTCTCTGTCCGAAACATTGTGCAGAAAAGATCTGCAAGGTAATGGATCTTGGCATGAAAAACGGTGCTCCGGTTATCGGCTTGAACGATTCCGGTGGAGCACGTATCCAGGAAGGTATTGAAAGTCTTGGCCGGATACTCGGAAATTTTTCAGCGAAATGTTATGGCTTCAGGAGTTGTACCGCAAATTTCGGCTATTTTCGGACCCTGTGCCGGTGGGGCGGTTTATTCTCCTGCGCTGACCGATTTTATCGTCATGGTGCAAAATCAGTCGTATATGTTTCTCACCGGACCAAAGGTTGTCAAATCAGTAACCTTTGAAGATGTTACTACAGAGGCATTGGGTGGGGCTGCAATGCACGCCAGCACCAGCGGAGTGTCCGATTATGCTGCAACATCGGGTGAAGATGCCATTGATTATATAAAAAGACTGCTCTCTTTCCTGCCGCAGAATAATATGGAGAATCCTCCTGTCTGTTCCCTGCACCGATCCAATAAATCGTCAGACGATTGATCTCAACTGCAATTCTGCCGGATAATCCAAATGCCGCCTATGACATGAAGGAAGTCATTCTGCAGACAGTTGATAATCGTGATTTTTTTGAGATTAAGGAAAGTTTTGCACCTAATATGATTGTTGGTTTTGCCAGGTATAACGGGATGAGTGTCGGCATCGTTGCCAATCAACCGTTAAATCTGTCCGGTGTTCTGGATATCGATTCATCGGTAAAGGGTGCCCGGTTTGTTCGGTTCTGTGACTGTTTTAACATTCCTGTTGTCACCTTTGTCGATGTGCCCGGGTTCTTACCTGGAACTGCCCAGGAGTATGGCGGCGTTATCAGAAATGGTGCCAAAATTCTCTATGCATATGCTGAAGCGACTGTCCCAAAAGTCACTGTTATCACAAGAAAAGCATATGGTGGGGCATATTGTGTCATGTCGTCCAAGCATCTGCGGGGAGATATAAATTATGCCTGGCCGAGTGCTGAGATTGCGGTGATGGGAGCAAAAGGCGCGGCTGGTGTATTGTACGGTAGCCAGAGCGAAAAAAGCCGAAAATCCTGCTGCATTTCTTGCTGAAAAAGAAAAAGAGTATCAGGATACAGTGGCTAATCCATATGTTGCTGCCCAGCGAGGATATATAGACGATATCATTGAACCTGCCCGAACCCGGGAGAGAATCGTCAAGGCACTTGAATTGGTGAAGAACAAGCGTGATACCAATCCTATGAAAAAACATGGCAATATTCCACTGTAACTGATTGCAGTCCTTTTTGAACATAAACGAGGAGATTCACATGGCAGTAAAAATATTTATTAAACGAAAGGTTCAGGAAGATAACATCGGCACAATTGACAATCCTTTTGAAAAAATTGCGGGCACTTACTCTGGAGCAACCAGGGTATATTTCTGGGGAGACGTTCAACAGAATCGATAAAAAGGATGAGTGCATGGTGATCAGCACCTGGCGTTCTGTGGAAGATTGGAATAGCTGGGTCAATAATCCCAAGCGTAACGAAATTCAGACCGTAATAGATCAAACTGCTTGGTGAGGAAACAGACTACGCAATGTATAGCGCATAAGGATGTATTGCGCGGCTGTAAGGCGGAATGCTTAAATCTTTTATGCCACCCAAGGTACAGGCTCTTGAGCTGAAAAAGATGACCTTAAGACATAATAATCAGTGGGTGAGTTGATGGCAGATAAAAAAAAGAAATTGGCCGCTGCCCTGGCTGCTGTAAGTCTCTATCTGCAACAGGAAGAGGCTATGGCATATGAACAGCAGGCATCCTTAAGACAGAAAAAGGTGCAGTGTTCAGTCCGTGGGGGCAGAGTGGCAGTCAGGAAATGATGGCCATGCGGAGATTAATCCAACTAAGAGCGTTTACCCGCTTTTAATAGAATTTAAAGTTTAAAGATCAGGTGATAGGAGACATAGGATGAGTGATCAAGTAAAGATGACCCCATTGAATTATTCCGCAGACCGGCCGAAGGCTAAGAATCCTGTGAAAATAATGGATCTGTCCATTCGTGATGGGCATCAGTCCCTTTTTGCGACCCGTGGACGTACGGAAGATATGATCCCGGTGGCAGAACTGATGGACGAAGTCGGTTTCTGGGCCATTGAAACCTGGGGTGGTGCAACGTTTGATACCATGCACAGGTTTCTCAATGAAGACCCCTGGGAGCGGCTGCGAACCCTGAAAAGGTATATTAAAAAGACCCCGTTTTCCATGCTGCTGCGGGCGCAAAACCTTGTTGGTTACCGTAACTATGCTGATGATCTGGCCTATGCCTTTGTTGATCGGGCAGCGGAAAACGGCATGGATGTTTTCCGAACATTTGATGCCCTCAATGATTACCGGAATTTTGAGACGGTTGTCAAACAGATCAAGAAAAGCGGCAAGCATTTCCAGGGCTGCATCTGTTATACCCTTACCGAACCGCGTCTGGGTGGTGAAGTTTATAATCTCGACTACTATGTCGACAGGGCGAAAACACTGGAAGATATGGGGGCTGATTCTGTCTGTGTGAAGGATATGGCCGGTCTGATGGCACCGTATGATGCCTATCCGCTGATCAAGGCCTTGAAAAAAGCGGTGAAGGTACCTATTCATCTGCATAGTCACTTCACTTCAGGCATGTCGCCGATGACCCATCTGAAAGCGATCGAGGCCGGAGTGGATATTATCGATACCTGTATGACGCCGTATGCCTACAGAACCTCCCATGCAGCAGTAGAACCACTGGTTATGGCGCTTCTCGGCACAAATCGCGATACCGGTTTTGATATTAAAAAACTGGCGGTCATAAATGAGATTCTGGAAAAAGAGGTGATGCCGAAATATAAACATCTGCTCGATGATTCAAAAGTCTCCATCATCGATATTAATGTTCTGCTGCACCAGACTCCTGGCGGGATGCTGTCGAATCTTGTCAATCAGCTGCGGGAAATGGATGCGCTGGATAAGATTGATGAGGTGTATAAGGAATTGCCGAGGGTTCGTAAAGATCTGGGTCAGATTCCTCTCGTTACCCCCACCAGCCAGATTGTTGGCGTGCAGACGGTTAATAATGTGCTGCATGATACCCCGGATGAGCGGTATAAGATGATCACCGGACAGGTGAAGGATCTCTGTTATGGACTTTATGGCAAAACCGCCGTGCCGATTAATCCCGAGGTGCAGAAAAAGGCCCTGAAAGGATATCCCCGCGGAGAAGAGCCGATTACCTGTCGGCCGGCAGAGGTACTTGAGCCCGAGCTTGAAAAAGCCAAAGCTGAAATTGGTGATCTGGCTGTTGATATGGATGATCTTATTCTCTATGCCCAGTTTCCGGTTACCGGCAAGAAGTTTCTGGAATGGAAATACGGAAAATCTGAGCCACCTGCAAGCGTGAAGCCCATCACCCTGGAAGAAGTAAAGAAAAAGGATGAAATCATCAAGAAAGCCAAGGCCGGCAAGCTTATCGAAGCGAAAGGTGACACTCCGCCGAAATCTCAGGCACTCAGAACCTTCAACGTCTTTGTTGATAATGAATATTTCAATGTGGAGGTCGATCCGACCGGAGATATTCAGGCTGTTCCTGTAGCTCAGCCCTGCTGCGGCTAAGTCCGGCTCCGGCTCAAACCAGCTGTCAGCTGCACCAGCCCAGCAGGCAGCCGCTGCTGAACCGGTTGCAGCCCCGGCAGACGGAACTTTGCTTCTTGCCCCGATGCCCGGCATGATCGTTAAATATGAGAAAAAAGAAGGAGATGCCGTCAAAAAAGGTGATACTCTTGTTGTTCTTAGAGGCATGAAAATGGAAAATGCCCTTACTGCTCCCTGCGATGGAACGGTTCAAGGCATAAAATTTGCCAGCGGCGACACCGTTGCGAAAGGTGCTGTACTCTGTGTAATTAGTTAGCCATCGTTTATCTCTTCGATAGCGCGAAAACTTCGTGCATGTGCTCCTCCTTGCGAAGTTTCGCGTCTCTCGTCTTTAGTTCCGCATTTCCATTAAATATCAATAGCATTCATTTTCTGTATCAGAATCGATTTTCGAGCTGTGAGGTTGTTATGATTATCAAAGAGTTGAATGGGCATACGCCGAAGTTTGGCGAGAATTGTTTTCTGGCTGAAAACTCGGTAATCGTCGGTGATGTGGTGATGGGGGATCATTGCTCAGTCTGGTTTAATGCGGTTATTCGGGGAGATGTGCATTATATTCGGATGGGCAATAAAGTGAACATTCAGGATGGTGCCGTCGTCCATTGTACCTATCAGAAATTTCCGATAAATATCGGCAACAATGTTTCAGTGGGCCATAACGCCATTGTCCATGGCTGTACCATCCATGACAATGTGCTGGTAGGTATGGGGGCCATTGTTATGGACAATTGTGTTGTTGAGAGTAATACTATCATTGCTGCCGGTGCGGTTGTCACCGCAGGGAACCCATGTCGAGTCAGGAACGATTTATGCCGGAGTTCCGGCTAAAAAAGTAAAAGACATTAGTCAGGAACTTATCTCTGGTGAAATTGGCAGGATTGCAGATAATTATATGAAATACTCGGGCTGGTATAAATAAGAGACTGCTTGTTAAAAGCAAAGTTTTCCTTTCGACTCGTTAATTATCATTCTGTTCTCTTTTAAAAAGTCGAGCAGGGTATCCGCTGCAGCCGTAGGTGATGTCCGTTCCATTTCCACATCGTTTCGTAATCCAGGCAGTGCAGCTTTGACCTTGGGGTCGGTGTAAAACCATTGTCGTAATCCGTCATCAAGGAGAAAAGACATCCAGTCGAGTGCCTGGTGTTTTCTCTTTTCGGCCATTTCCCCGCTTTCGGTCAGTTTCTTGCGATGGTCCAGAATTGTTTCCCAGATCTTGTCTATGCCGGTATGTTCCAGTGCGCTGCAGGTAAGGACCTGTGGGCTCCAGTTTGGACTGCTCGGCATAAGCATGTGCAGGGCGGTTTCGTATTCTTTTCGGGCGATTTCTGCCCGCATCACATTGTCACCGTCGGCCTTGTTGATGACAATGGTATCGGCCACCTCAAGAACACCTTTTTTTATTCCCTGCAGTTCATCGCCAGCCCCTGCTATCATCAGCACCAGGAAAAAATCAACCATTGAGGCGACAGTGGTCTCTGATTGACCAACGCCAACAGTTTCTATGATCACAACATCATAGCCGGCGGCTTCACAGACAAGCATGGTTTCCCTGGTTTTTCTGCCAACTCCCCCAAGTGTTCCGCTTGAAGGAGAGGGGCGGATAAAAGCATTTTGGTTGACTGCCAGCTGCTCCATTCGGGTTTTGTCGCCAAGGATGGAACCGCCGCTTCGGCTGCTGCTTGGGTCAATGGCCAGAACAGCAACTCTGTGACCCATCTTGGTGAGCATGTTGCCAAAGCTTTCAATATAGGTGCTTTTTCCTGCACCGGGAACACCGGTTATACCAATTCGGTATCCTTTTCCGGTATAGGGGAGGAGTTGGTCGACAATTGTCTCGAGCCAATTCCTGGTGGGCAGGCAAGGTACTTTCGATAAGGGTGATGGTTCTGGCGAGCATCAGACGATCCTGTCTGAGAACACCATCGACATATTCCTGGGGACTTTTTAAGCATGGAAAGATTATTTGGTTAAAAGATGAATAAATGACTGCAGTATGCCAGCTGAAATGAAAAAACACAACAGATCCAGCGATCAAGCGAGGGAAAACCGCCGGACCCGTTGTGGTACTAACGGTGATTTGTACACCGTTACGGATCTAGATATTTTTCCTCAAGAAGTGAAAGAGTCTTGTCGGCGGAAACAGGGATCGGGGTGCCTGGTCCGAAAACTGCTTTGACTCCGGCTTTAAAGAGAAAATCGTAGTCAGCAGGAGGAATGACGCCTCCGGCAACAACCAGAATATCCTCCCCGCCGATTTTCTTCAGTTCCTCGATGAGGGACGGAATGAGAGATTTATGACCGGCAGCAAGACTGGATGCCCCAACCACATGGACATCGTTTTCGATGGCCATTTTAGCAGCCTCTTCAGGGGTCTGGAACATCGGGCTGATGTCCACATCAAAACCAAGATCGGCATAGGCGCTGGCGATTACCTTGAAGCCACGGTCGTGTCCATCCTGACCCATTTTGGTGACCAGCAATCGAGGACGTCTGCCTTGTTTTTCAAGGAAACTTGTTGGTTCGTTCTTTGATGGCGCTGATAGTGTCATCATCTGCCTTGAATTCAGATGAATATGCCCCGGAAATGCATCGGGTAGTGGCAACAAAACGGCCGAAAACTGCTTCCATTGCATCGGAAATCTCACCAACAGTAGCTCTGGCCCGAACGGCAGGCAGGGCTGCCTCCAGCAGGTTGCCACCATTTTTTGCAGCAGCGGTGAGATCGGCAAGTGCTTTTTCAACCGCGGCCTGATCTCGGCTGGCTTTGATCTCTTTGATGCGGGCAACCTGTTCGTCTCGAACCGTTGCCGGTACTTCTCGCACCTCGAAATCGATTTTTTCATCCGCCAGCTTATACTTGTTCACACCAACAATAACGTCAAGACCCTGGTCAATTCTGGCCTGTTTACGGGCGGCGGATTCTTCGATCCGCATTTTGGGCATACCGCTTTCGATGGCCTTGGCCATGCCGCCCAATTCGGTAATCTCATCAATTATTTTCTGCGCCTCTTCGATGATACTGTTGGTAAGGGATTCAATGTAATAGGAGCCGCCAAGTGGATCAACGACGTGACAGACCTGCGATTCTTCCTGGATAATGATCTGGGTATTTCTGGCAATGCGGGCTGAGAAATCGGTGGGGAGGCCGATTGCCTCATCAAAGGAATTGGTGTGCAGAGACTGGGTGCCGCCGAGAACAGCAGACATGGCTTCAAGAGTTGTACGGATAACGTTATTGTAGGGATCCTGCTCGGTGAGGCTCCAGCCGGAAGTTTGACAATGGGTGCGCAGCATTGAAGATTTTGGATTCTTCGGATTGAACTCACTCATCAGTCGATGCCAGAGGATTCTGGCAGCCCGCAACATGGCTATGTCCATGAAAAAGTTCATGCCAATGCCGAAAAAGAAAGAGAGTCTCGGGGCAAAGGTGTCAACGTCCATACCGCTCTTTAAGGCAGCCCTGACATACTCGACGCCGTCAGCAAGGGTGAAGGCGGTCTGCAGAACACTGTTGGCACCTGCTTCCATCATATGATAGCCGCTGATGCTGATAGTGTTGTACTTCGGCATATTCTTGGAACAGAAGGCCATGATGTCGGAGATGATCCGCATGGATGGACCGGGAGGATAAATATAGGTGTTTCTGGTCAGGTATTCTTTGAGGATATCATTCTGGATGGTGCCTGAAAGTTGGTCGTGGCTGACGCCCTGTTCTTCTGCAGCAACGATATAGCCAGCGAGAATCGGAATGACCGCCCCGTTCATGGTCATGGAAACAGACATTTTATCAAGTGGGATGCCGTCAAAGAGAATCTTCATATCTTCGACGGAATCAATGGCAACACCAGCTTTGCCGATATCACCAGCGACTCTGGGATGATCTGAATCGTAGCCGCGGTGCGTCGCCAGATCAAAGGCTACTGATAAGCCTTTCTGGCCGGCGGCGAGAGCCTTATGGTAAAAAGCATTGGATTCTTTGGCGGTGGAGAAACCGGCATATTGGCGGATGGTCCAGGGACGTCCGGCATACATAGTGGCCATCGGACCACGTGTGTAGGGTGGTATGCCAGGCATGACTGTTGACCGCTTCCATGCCTTCAAGATCTTCTGCGGTATAGAGAGCTTTAACTTTTATACCTTCCGGGGTCATCCAGTCGAGTGTGTCAACGGATTTTCCCTTCATTTGCTTGGAGGCGAGTTCTGCCCATTTTCTGTAATTTTGGCTGTTCTGACATTAGTTACTCCTTTTATATATCAAGTCATGACCCCGGCAGGGGATTGAGTGTGATGAACATTTGGATGAGTACGTTTATGACGCGTTCGCAAAGTTCAACGAGTACGCCGCCAGTTGCTTTCGGGTGGAGGAAAGCAATTTTGGCACCGCCTGCGCCGATTCTGGGTTGCTGGTCGATGAGCTGTATTCCCTTTGTCTTTCAATTCCTGCAAGGCCTCATCGATGTTGGCAACTCTAAATGCCACATGTTGAAATCCTGTGCCTTTTTTTTCAATGAATTTGGCGACCGGGCCATCCGGTGAGGTGGATTCGAGAAGCTCAACTTCACTTTCACCAACGGGGAAAAATGCGGTTGTAACTTTTTGTGTATCAACTGTTTCCGCTCCTTCAAACTTGAGACCGAGTATCTTCCGACCAGAAGTTTTTTCCATCATCAATACTGTTTACGGCAATTCCCAAATGATCAATTTTTAATATTTCCATTAGTCATTCCTCCAAAAGTAAGAATGTGTTGCCAGATCGAAGCACTTTAGTGCTGTCGACCTGGCTCTATTTGTTCTCAGGACCAGAACCCTGAGTCAGTTGTTGTGGATTTGGCCATCATCCCCTGCCAGACCATCTCAAACATGATGTTTGCCTGTTCGGAGAGAGATCCAGTTTTTCCCCGAAGAATCCACATAAAAAAACTGCGCTGAACAAAACCCATCAGGAAATCGAGCAGGGTGCCGGCTCGAACGTGAGGATTGAGGATACCCTCTTTTTGTCCCTGTCTCAGGACATCTATCATGAGTGACATCATTCTGGGCTGGTCAAAAGTTTCGTCGGCCATCCAGGTCTTCATTGGTAAAGTCATAAAAACTATCCTGCCCAGACCTTCATGGCGCTCGTAGTAGTCGAGCTGCAACCAGAAAACTTTACGAAGTTTTTCTTTGAGATTCTCGATGCCCTGCAGGTGATCGACAATTCGATCCGTCAATTTGCCCATCCATATGTCGACGAAAGCAAAAACCAACCGTTCTTTACTGCCATAGTGTTTGTAGATGGTGGTAAAGCTGACCCCAGCTTTATTGGCAATGTCACGAATGGATGCCCGATGAAAGTCGGAGCTGGAAAAAACTTCCAGAACTGCTTTTTCGAGTCGCTTGTGTATGTCGCCGTTCAATTCATCTGACATGTTGACCGCTTGCTAGTGGTTGAAAAACTTTGTTCTTGTTTTGGGAAAAATCCCCGTTTTGTCGGTAGTTTAAACCTTCATGACATTGTTAATGTAGTATTGTTATTGCTTGATGAAAAAAGTTAATTAACTGAATTGTCGTGAAAAAAAATACTGTACATTTTATGATCGTTTCTTATGTGGATAACAATGTTACACTTATGTTGTAATGTATTGCTGAAAACTTTACAAGTAAAAAGCTGTATTCATGCCGATTCAAATTTTGACTTGAGGCGGAACAAGGAAGCAGGTGGTGACTGGGTTACCTGTGGAGGCGCTCAGCTGCCGGCTGGCCGTGCGCCTCAAAAGTCAATTCAGGTTTGAAGTCATTTTAATTGCCGAAAAGTGATAACATCACACCTGCAGAAACTGCAGAACCTATAACTCCGGCAACGTTCGGTCCCATGGCGTGCATGAGCAGGAAATTACCCGGATCTTCTTTCTGTCCGACCACCTGAGATACCCTGGCAGCCATTGGTACTGCAGAAACACCAGCCGAACCGATTAGCGGGTTGATGTTCATATTCATGAGTTTGTTCATGAGTTTGGCGAGAAGGACTCCTGAGGCAGTGCCTATGGCAAATGCGGTTACCCCCAGGGCGAGAATGGCCAGGGTCTCAATTTTTAAGAATTGCTCGGCTGTAGCCGTTGCCCCAACAGTCACCCCCAGGAAAATAGTGATGATGTTGATGAGGGCGTTTTTGGAGGTATCTTCAAGTCTGCCGACGACGCCGGATTCCCTGAACAGGTTGCCGAGCATCAGCATGCCGATAAGGGTTGCGGCAGGAGGAACCATCAGTGAGACCACTATTGTGACCACTATCGGAAAGATGATTTTTTCTCTTTTGCTCACCTCCCGCAGCTGGGTCATTCTGATCACTCTTTCTTTTTGAGTGGTAAGCAAGCGCATGATCGGTGGCTGAATTATTGGTACCAGGGCCATATAGGAGTATGCGGCGATGGCAATAGGGCCAAGGAGATGCGGGGCGAGTTTGGATGACAGAAAAGATTGCAGTCGGTCCGTCAGCTCCACCAATTATTCCAATGGAAGCAGCTTCCTGGCGGTAAAGAGCCCGGAGGCGATCGCTCCAATAAAGGTATGAAAATACCAAACTGGGCAGCCGCACCGAGCAGAAGTGATTTTGGGTTGGCGATGAGTGGTCCAAAGTCAGTCATTGCCCCTACGCCCATAAAAATAAGGGGAGGGAATATACCCAGATGATCACCCTGGAACAGATAATAGAGCAAGCCACCCGGTTGGACAGTATGGATGACATTTTCCTTTATTTCCATCACCGGTTCCGCCATCATCTCGGCAAAAGGGAGGTTGGTCAGCAACACACCAAAGGCGATGGGGACAAGGAGCAGTGGTTCAAATTTTTTTACAATGGCCAGATAAAGCAACAGGCAGGCTATGCCGAGCATGATGATCGCCCCCACAGTCAGGCCGTAAAATCCTGTGCTTTTGGCGAATTCGAGAAGAGCTTCCAGCATGGCAGATGTCTCCCTTTAAGATGACAGGACAACCAGGATGTCGCCGGCGTTAACCGATACGCCCTGGGTTACATTGACTTCCTGAACCACGCCGTCGGCGGGGGCCATGATTTCGTTTTCCATTTTCATTGCTTCAAGGATCAAAAGGGTCTGGCCTTTAACGACATTGTCTCCGACGTTTACCGCAACCTGCAGCACGGTTCCCGGCATCGGAGCAACAATTGTTCCTCCTGCGGCAGCTGGCTCAGCTTTGGCTGTTGGCGGCTGTTGTTGTGGTTTTGCTGCCGGCTGTGGCTGGGTTGGCCGGGGGGCCGGGGCAGCTTTAGTCTGACTGGGCTGGGATGTGCTTTCTTCAGCCAACTCTTCGATTCCTACCTTGTATTCATTGCCGTTTACAACTACTCTGAACATTTTCATCTATGCGACCTCCGTTTATTTAAAATCTGCTGTTCATCTGTTCGATAATTCCTGCCCGGTTCCAGGCGGGTGAACGATCTTCAATTTTTTCAATGTTTTTAATAACTATGTTGCCAACCGACGTTTTCATTTTCATGGCAATGGCGCTGGCAATTACCGCCACAAGTTCATTGTCGTCCTGGCAGGGCTCTGCTTTGTTGTCTGGCGGTACTTTTTTTATAGGTGCAGTTGCTGCCATCTCTGCTGGTTTTGCTCCTGGAGTTGTTAAGAATTTTGTCCATCCAGGAAATAATGAACTGCAATATGATAAGCGCTGTGAAAGTAATGCCCATCCCAAGTATGGTGGTGATGAGTCCTGCCATAAGCTTGTCCGAAATCGACAAGGACTGCATGACGTCGGGATTGGCAAAACGTGCCAGCAGTTCCGTAACGGTCATATTCTTCTTCTCCTGTTAGAGTGGTATGTTGCCATGTTTTTTGGCAGGACGTTTTTCCCGTTTGCCTTCGAGCATATTGAAGGCGTCGATAATTCTCTGGCGGGAAGTGTGCGGCTCGATAACATCGTCAACAAAACCACGTTCCGCCGCCTTGTATGGGGTGGCGAACTCGGCTGAGTATTCATCAAGTATCTTCTGCTTGGTTGCCGCTTTGTCTTCAGCTTTAGCAATATCGTTTCTAAAAATGATATTTACCGCACCTTCAGAGCCCATTACGGCAATTTCGGCTGACGGCCAGGCAAACGCCATGTCTGCGCCGAGGGATTTGGAGCACATGGCAAGGTAGGCGCCACCATATGCCTTGCGGGTCAGCAGGGTGACCTTGGGCACGGTCGCCTCGCTGTAAGCAAAGAGCATTTTTGCACCGTGCCGGATGATGCCGCCATATTCCTGGGCAGTGCCGGGGAGAAATCCGGGGACGTCAACGATGGTCAGCAGTGGGATATTGAAAGCGTCGCAGGTTCTGATAAATCTGGCTGCCTTGTCGCCGGCGTTCATATCGAGACAACCGGCCATGACATTTGGCTGATTGGCGATGACACCGACGGATTTGCCGTTGATTCTGGCAAATCCGGTTATAAGGTTGGTGGCGAAATAGGCTTGGGATTGCATGAAATCCCCGTCATCGGTAAGAGGAAGGATGACATCGAGTATATCGTAGGGTTTGTTGGGGTTGTCCGGGATCAGGTCATCAAGTTCGTGGATTTGTCTGTTGATGTCCTTGCCGGAGGAGCCAGGATAGGGCTTTTTTCCATACTGTTTGAGGGCAGAAACTGGATCAATTTTCTGATTTGAGCAAGACATTCCAGCTCGTTATCGGCAATAAAGTGAGCATTGCCGCTGACACTGTTGTGGGTCATTGCCCCGCCAAGTTCCTCGGCGGTTACTATTTCCCCGGTAACCGTTTTTATAACCTGTGGGCCGGTGATGAACATCTGTGAGGTCTTGTCGACCATAAAGATGAAATCGGTCAGAGCCGGAGAATACACCGCACCGCCGGCGCATGGTCCCATGATGGCGGATATCTGGGGGATGACTCCGGAATATATTGAATTTCTAAAAAATATATCGCCGAAGCCAGACAGGGCATCGACAGCTTCCTGGATTCTGGCCCCCCCGGAATCGTTAAGACCGACGATAGGAGCACCGACTTTGGCAGCGCTATCCATGGCTTTGACGATTTTTCTGGCGTGCATCTCGCCCAGAGACCCACCTGATATGGTGAAGTCCTGCGAATAGGCGAAGACAACTCTGCCCTCGATATGCCCATAACCGGTGACTACAGCTTCTCCTTCAAAATCCAGCTTGTCCATGCCAAATCTTGTACACCTGTTTTTAACGAAAGCGTCCATTTCTATAAACGTTCCTTCGTCAAAAAGGTGGAGGAGTCGTTCTCTTGCGGTCATCTTGCCGCTGGCGTGTTGTTTTTTGACTCGCTCCTCTCCTCCCCCCTGGGCAATTTTTTCTTTTTTTTTCAGCAAGAGTGTTCTTTTGTCCAAAGACATGTTCTGTGCTCCTTGATTTAGGTTTGTTCTCTATCGCCGGCCTGTTTGATTGTCTGGCCTGGACAGTGGCTGTTTTATTGTTCTTCCTGATCTTCCGGGCTATCCGTTGGGCTAATGTACCGGATTATGGCCGGGTTTGCCATACCTTGCCAGACCATTTCAAAAAGATCGTTTGCTTCTTCGACAAGGCTTCCCTGTTTGCCTCGTATTATCCACATGAAAAATGTGCGCTGAATGAATCCCAGCATGAAATCGAGAAGGGACCCGGCCCTGACGTTTGGGTTGATTATGCCCTGTTGCTGCCCTTTTTTGAGTACATCAATGATCAGGCTAACTCTCTTTTTCTGGTCAAAGGATTCGTCTGTCATCCAGGTCTGCATGGGCAGGGTCATGAAGAGAATGCGACCAAGTCCTTCATTTCGTTCGTAATAATCAAGATGCAGCCAGAACACTTTTCTGAGTTTTTCCTTGAGGTCTTCAATGCCGTTGAGGTGATCTGCTATCCGGTCAGTGAGTTCAGCCCATCCAGATATTGACAAAAGCGAAAAGAAGTCGTTCTTTGCTTCCATAATGTTTATAAATAGTTGTAAAGCTTACACCTGCTTTTTCTGCAATGACGCGTATGCTGGCTTTATGGAAATCGGAGGTGGAAAAGATTTCCATCACCGCTTTTTCCAGTCGTTCCCGTACTTCTGGGTTGAGTTCATCTAACATTGTTACTGTGTTGTTCTCTTGCGGAAGATGGTTCTTGTTGGTATTTTAGGTGTAAGATATTATAAAAAATAGATAAAATAAAAAAATATATTTTGACTGTCGTGGTTGTTGATCTATATAGATTTTTGTCTTGTGAAGAAAATGTTATTTTTTGTAATATATTGATATTATTTTAGTAAAAAATAATTTAAGCTGTGTTTTTTAGTTTTAGAGTAACGATGTTACGCTATCATTTAATGTATATACAATTTGTTTGTCAAGAGAAAAGCATTTGGTGTTCGAAGATGTACTGTTCTGATGATGTCGAAAAATTACATAACCATGAAAATTATTGCTGGTATTCTAGAGGATTGTAGCCATGGGTACATCTTTTTTAAGAAAAAATTACTATTCTCAAATAGTCTCCTCGGCTATAGTTGGCAAATCGGTCTTTTAAATGCATCGAATATATTTCGTTTTGTACGTCAGTTTTTTGGGAATACAGCGAAAAGGAAAATGCACGTCAGTTGTATTTTTGAAAACTTATCAAGAGGTTGCCGATTATGACTGCTAAAACGTACCGGGCAATGGTGGTAGAAGAAATTGGGGAAAAGCGTTTTTCCAGGATGATAACCGAGAAAACGATCGATCAGTTGCCTGAAGGTGAGGTCTTGATAAAAGTAAACTGGTCCTCTCTGAATTATAAAGATGCTTTGTCGGCCAGTGGTAATCGCGGGGTGACAAAGAAATATCCCCATACTCCCGGTATAGATGCGTCAGGGGTAGTTGAGGAAAGCCGGAGTGAGTGCTTTTCAGCCCTGGTGATGAGGTGATTGTCACCAGCTATGATCTCGGGATGAACACTTCCGGTGGTTTTGGTCAGTATATCAGGGTGCCGGCCGCCTGGGTGGTTCCTTTGCCTGTCGGGGCTTGATTTGCAGGGAAAGTATGATTTTTGGTACTGCCGGTTTCACGGCCGGTATGTCGGTTATGGCTCTGATTGACAGTGTCCCGGCGGATAGAGGGAGATATCCTGGTAACCGGGGCAACCGGTGGTGTCGGCAGTCTGTCGGTAGCCATTCTCGCAGGGCTTGGGTATTCGGTGACGGCAGTCAGTGGAAAAAAAGAAGCGGAACCATTCCTTACTGGTCTTGGTGCCCGAAAAGATTCTTTCAAGAGCCGAGGCGACCGCCGGCAATGAACGTCCGTTGCTCAAAGGTATCTGGGCCGGAGTAATCGATACCGTTGGTGGAGATATTTTAGCAGCTGCCATTAAATCCACAGATTTGCGGGGAGTTGTTACTTGTTGTGGCAATGTTGCGTCACCGGATCTCCCGTTGACGGTTTTTCCCTTTATTCTGCGTGGAGTTTCACTCATCGGAATTGATTCCCAGAACTGTCCTATGGAACATCCGACGTAAAGTATGGCAGCATCTTGCCTCGGACTGGAAACCGACTCAATTGAACGATCTTTGCCGTGAGGTTTCCCTTGATGAGACTGGAGGAAGAAATTGAGTTGATTCTTGGAGGTGGACAGACAGGACGGGTTATTGTCAGAATGGATGCTGACAGGTTGACGATGCAGACAGAATGACTGGATTAAGCTGGTACATAGCGTGAAGGAGTGTTGAATTACGCATTTCAGAGATACCGTTTTCGTCTGGAGGTGAAGAGGCATAAAGAGATACTAACTGAGAAACAGGAAAACTTTATGAAAAGAACTGGTTTTGTGTATGATGATAGATATCTTTTGCACGATACAGGAGGGTTTCATCCTGAATCACCGGAACGGCTGAAGGCGATCTGTAAGCAGGCTCTCAGAGTCCGGAATGCTGGAAAAACTCACTCTTGATAAAGGCAGACAAAGCCAATCAGAGATGGATAGAAGCGATCCATAATATTCACTATATCATGCGTTTTGATGAGGCCTGCATTTCCGGTTTTACCGAATTCGAACATCCGGATAACGCAATTTGCCGGGATACTTATGATATTGCCTTTCTGGCTGTCGGTGGAGTACTTAAAGCCATCGATATGGTGATGAAAGGTGAAATAGACAATGCCTTTTGTGCAGTCCGTCCTCCCGGGCATCATGCGGAGGTTGATAAGCCCATGGGCTTTTGTTATTTCAACAACGTGGCGATCGGGGCCAGGTATGTGCAGAAGGAATATAATATAAAAAGAGTTGCCATTATAGATTTTGATGTGCATCATGGCAACGGCACGCAACATATTTTTGATCGGGATCCCAGCTGTTTTGTACTATTCAATCCACGAACATCCCTCTTTTGCCTATCCGGGAACGGGCAGAGAATTTGAGGTTGGTATCGGTGAGGGTGATGGCTTTACCGTTAACTCTCCTGTCCTGCCGGGGAGAGGTGATGAGGAGTATCGACGCCTGATCATGCAGGATCTTGTCCCTGCTATGAAAAAATTCGAACCGGAATTCATCATCCTGTCAGCAGGTTTTGATGCCCATGAAAGTGACCTGATGTCCGGCACCAACCTGTCGACCGATGGATATGATTTTGTTTCCGAAGTGATAATGAATCTGGTGAATCGATTTACCGGTGGGCGGGTTGTGTCGGTGCTGGAGGGCGGATATAATCTCGATGTTTTACCGATTCTGGTTGAAAATCATATCAAAATGCTGGCGGCAAACAGATAGAAAATGCAGTCGGAAACAGTTCATTTACTGAGATAAAGAAGAATTCTTGGAGGTATTATGTTTGTAGGCGATAGAATGTCAAAAAACCTCATCACTGCCGGTCCGGAAATGACGATATTTGAGGCCAAAACTTTAATGACGGAAAAGAACATCCGCCATTTGCCGATAATTGACGACAGCCGGAAAGCTTCTCGGCATTGTGACGGATCGTGATATTCGCGATTCGATGCCTTCAACCCTTTTGAAAAAGCCCGATTATGATATCACTCTGGGAAAAATAGGCAATCATCCTATCGGCGATATCATGACCCGGAACCCGATGACAATTTATGCCTATTACACTCTTCAGGATACTTTGCTGGTAATGCAGAAACGAAAGGTCGGCGCATTGCCGGTAATTGATGAAGAGGGATATCTGAAAGGGATTTTGTCGACACGGGACCTGTTGACGGCATTTGTCAATATCATGAATATCGATGAACCGGGCAGTCTGTTGTGCATTCTGGTCAAAGAACAAGCAGGGCCAGATGAAGAAAATTGTCGATATTATAACAGAAGAAAATATTTCTCTGGGCAGTGTTCTGGTGGCCAGATTTTGGGATAAGGATAAAAGAGCAATTTTTCCTTATCTGCTGACGAATAATGTTATCAATGTAAAAAAGAAGCTTCTGAGCGCCGGTTTTGAATTGATCGATCCGATGGAGTGGTATCTGGAACAGTTGCCCAAAAAGGTTGAGTGACTGGTTGCGGGCAATAAAGCCAGGCGGGATGCTTTTTCGGGTTGGGGAACAGTCTTTCGCCTCGGTCATTTTTCCTTAGCGGGAAGTGGTGCACACCTTATTCTCCATCATTTTCTGCTATGAGATAAACTTTTCCTGGCAATGCAGCTATTTCCGGTGGATAGTACATTGTCGTATCCTTGCTTCTTTCCGGCAAGTCTCGATTTCCTGATATAAAAATTACCTGTCATCGGGCAGGTCTCAGAGCCTGTCGGATTATGCTCTTTTTCCCTTTATTCTCCTTGTTTACGAAAATTAATGCTCGCAATATTAACTATATGGCTGTGCTTAATTTTCATAAACGTCTCGATCTAAGAAAAAATGCCTATAATCCGACAGGCTCCTAGAGCTGAAAATTTTCTCCTGATCATCTGACTGATCAGCCGTAGAAGAAGCGGTTCCGGTTAAATGCGGAGCCCGAATAAAATTTATTGTTGGTGCAGGTTTTTTTTCTTCATTTACCCATCTTTGCCTGCATAAATGCAACCTGCGGAGATAAACAGGCATCATCAGAATTCAATATCAACCATAAAAATTTTTGGACTGTTGCAAACTACACCGTAATTGAGAGCAAAATGTTCTGTTTTCGGATACCAGCCGCAGGAAATATTTATTTAAAGAAAAACATTGAAATTGAGTAAATATACCCTACAATCTCCTGGCATCAACTATGACAAGTTCGTAAAAACCTCAAATTTCGATGGATAAGTAAAAAGCTTCATGTTGGAGGCGTGCAATTTTCTATCATTTCGGCGTACATACAGTGCGTCCTAATGATAGAAAAATTGCACCCAAGGGCACTTCCTTCGGGCGTAACAACGAACAAGATGAAGAGTTTTTACGACGTCATCAACTATAATTAACATTGGTTTGAGTCACGTCCGGTCGCCGGGTATGTCTCATGGGTTTTGAATGAAAATAATGAGAATTACGAATAAAAAAACAGCAATTGTGCTCTGGGTATATCTGTTTTTAAGTCTTTTTCCTGCGTCTGGACAGACAGCTGTTCCGACAGAAATGGTGGCAGCAGCCGAACAGGGAGGCGTCGAGGCCCAATTACAGCTTGGGCGAAGCCTGCAGACAGGTGCTGACGGAGAAAAAGACCTGCAAAAGGCCAATTACTGGTTTCTTGCGGCGGCCAGAAATGGCAATGTTGAGGCTCAGGAAATTGTCGCCTTCCAGTATGCTGATGGAGATGGAGTTGAACGTTCACCGGAAAAAGCGGTCTTCTGGTTTAAAAAACTTGCCGATAGAGGACATGCCACCGGACAATATCGCTATGGCTGGCGCTGTATCTAGGTGAGGGGATCGCCGTCAATAAAGCCGAAGCCTTCGCTTGGTTTTTAGAAGCGGCAAATAAGGGGATCCGTCGAAGCACAAAAACGGGTCGCCGAGATGTATGCTTTAGGGGGATGGAGTAGCAAAGGACCTGCATAAAGCCTATTTCTGGGTGAAGAAACTGGCCGAACGAGGTGATGATGTGGCGCAGAGTAATCTGGCCTGGATGTACTATCGGGGCGAAGGGGTGCCAGCTGACAAGATCATAGCTTTTCAGTGGTTTCTTCAAGCTGCCAGAAATGGCAATCAGAACGCTCAAGTCAAGGTGTCTAATATGTATTTCCTCGGCGAAGGGGTGGCCAAAGATGAACAGAAATCATTCTATTGGATGAAAAAGACTGCCGAGACGGGAGTCGCCAGTGCTCAGTACAATCTGGCTATGATGTACGATAATGGTTCGGGGGCGGAGCAATCGGACCAGGAGAGCTGTAAGTGGTATGAAAAGGCTGCTGAGCAGGAATATGTTCTGGCCCAGAATACGTTGGCCTGGAGATACAGTAAGGGCATTGGTATTGAGCAAAATAGTACAAAGGCTGCCTACTGGTACCAGAAATCTGCAGAAAATGGTGATCCTTTTGGCCAGTATAATATTGGCAGAATGTTGGCCAAAGGGGAGGGGGTGGAGCGTGATGAGCAGAAAGCCTTTTTCTGGTGGATGAAATCAGCTCAGCATGGATTCGTTCTCGCCCAAAGCAGAGTTAGGCTACAGTTATGCTAAAGGGACTGGGCGTTGAAAAAGATCTCAGGCAGGCCTTTAGGTGGTGGACCATAGCTGCTGATGGAGGCAATGCGGTAGCCAAAAGAAATCTTGAGTTTTTGTGTCGTGAAAACCCTGAAGCCTGTAAGCCTCCGGTTGCAAACAGATTAATCTCACTGCTGGCACCTCTGCTCGGCAAGGGAGATTGATTACGTCAGTCCCGCCAAGAAGCAGTATTGCAATCATGGTGTCAATTGGCGGCTGATTCCTTTGCCAGTTCTTCCGGACTCATACTCCAAAAAGGTCTTCCGTCTTTCGTTAAACGAACCTTAAATTCAAAGCTGTCACCCTGTTTGACTTTTGCCGCCATAAATACATCCTGCCCGTCTATCACCGCCCAGCAACCTCTTACCTTGGTCTTGATTCCTTTGCGAATACCGGTCTCTTCGGCGGCTCTAAAGGCTACAGGGCAAAGATGTACGAGAATTTTTTCGTCACCTTCCTCCAGGATGAACGCTGTTCCGGGATCCATTCCAGGGAGAGGGAGTAACTTCCTTGAATTGCAGAATTTTCCCTTTGAGGGAATCTCTTTCTTTGGCATTGTAAAATCCATTGTAAGGGGAATCCTTTTCCCATCCTGATATAGCCGACTTTTTCGGCGGCTTCAGCTACTGAAAAGAGGCAGAGAATGATGATGGTCATAAATATGCAGCAATGCAGCAGGCTGTTTGTATGAAACGTTCGCATGTTTTGTCTCCTGAAAGGTGTTGTACTTCGTGATTAGATCTTGCTATCAGTTCTCACTGTCAACCTGAACTGAAGTTACGAGTGATCTTAACAGACGAGTAAATAGTAGATAATCACTTTTTTCTGTTCTGTCTGAAAAAATCCTCAGAAAATGCTTCCTCCAGCCATCTGTTTGGCGCAACTGCTCCGGTTCATCCTGTTTTGTGGAATTAATTGTTTTTACAAGACGTTTTAGTTCCGAAATGTTGCCAATAAGACTAGGGGCAATACCTAGTAATTCACATTTTAACGTGATGAGTTTGTTGAGATTTTCCATACCGGTCTTGTCATTTTTGCTGAGTCGTATGGAATGATGGAGATCAGGGTAGGTTGACGCCTGCTGTTCTAAAGTGGTTTCGATGATTGCGATTATGGTTTTGCCATATTTTGCAGTAGCTTTTTCGGATAACCCGGTTTTCTCTTTGAGATCGATGACATGTTTGCAGGTTTTTGTCTGGCGATTTCGAGGAGGATAGTGTCTTTGATCACATGTCCGCGGGGTCGGTCTAGCTTTTCTCGCCACTCCCTCACGCCAGGTCGTCAGATTCTTGAGAATGGCTAATCCCTGTCTGTCGAGGTGGCTGTTGCCTCTGATCTTTTGGAATCGTTCATTGTCTGGCGGTCCGGAATAGCTCGCCGGATTGTTGAGCAGGTTGAGTTCTTCCTGCAGCCAGGATTTTATTTTTGGGCCGATTATTCGGTTAAGAAGAACGACTCTCACTGCTCGGAGATAGCGGACATCATCGAGGGCGTATCGTGTTTGCTCTTCGCTGAGTGGTCGTTGCAGCCAGTTTGTACGAGTCTCTTCTTTAGAAAGAGTTATGTCGAGCAGTTCCTGCACCAGATTGACCAAAGAGAGAGTGGCGGGAAGATTGGAAAACCCTGCAGCCAATCGTGTATCGAAAATATTTTGCGGCGTTGCTCCGGTTGCCCGCTGCAGAATTGCCAGATCCTGAGGTGCATCATGGAAAATTTTAATGACTCCTCGGTCGGAAAGGAGTTTGCCGAGTGGTTGTAGATTTTTTATAGCGATGGGGTCGATGAGATAGCAATCTTCATCGGATAATGCTATCTGGATCAGGCCGAGTTGTGGGTAATAGGTACGCTCCCAGACAAATTCGGTATCCAGAGCGACAGCATCGGTTTTTCGAGCCAGATGTACCAGCGTGTCCAGGTCTGCTTCATTTTGAATAAAAGTAGTAAGTTTTTTCCATACGATTGGCCGATGGGTAACTTAGAAATGCTGTTTGTTGCTTTTTTTAAGAAAAGCATGTTCATGAAGAATGTACCCGCTGTTTTAGTATTCACCTTGAAACACTTTGGAGCGGGTGTGCATCAGTATTGCACGTTACATGGACATGATTCATTAATGATCTTCTGCATAAAAAGACATAAAGGGCGGATAAAAGACAAGAAATATTCTTCTTTTATGCTGTCTATTTGCAATATTTCTCGTATTGTTGGAAGGAAATATTTGCAGAATACAATACTTGTCGGTGAGAAAACTATGGTTTTATATATCCTCAAAAGAATCCTCTGATGATTCCGACCCTGTTCGGAGTGATGGTGGTCACCTTTGCTATCACCCAGTTTGTACCCGGTGGCCCGGTTGAGAAGATGATAGGTGAGATTGAGGGACTCCAGCGGCGGTGGCGGGGAGGTGAGAGCAAGCTCATCATCACTGTATCGAGGAGATTCCGGTCTTGATGAAGAAAAAATTAATCGGCTGAAAAAACTCTATGGATTCGACCAGCCGCCTGTGACCCGCTTTGTCAATATGATGAAAAATTATATCGTCTTCGATTTTGGGACTTCCTATTATTATCATCAAAGTGTCGCTGAGCTGGTTGTTTCCCGGATGCCTGTTTCCATGTCGCTTGGTCTTTGGGGGTTTTTGATTGTTTATGGGGTCTGTATTCCGCTCGGAATAAAAAAGGCCGTGGCAGATGGTTCGCGCTTTGATGTCATCAGTTCTTCCGTTATTCTTGTTGGTTATGCCATTCCTGGCTTTGTGTTGGGGGTTCTGTTGATTGTTCTCTTTGGGGGCGGGAGTTTCTGGTCAATTTTTCCTCTTCGGGGGCTTGTGTCCGATAATTGGCATGAGCTGAGTTTCGGCATGAAAATACTTGATTATCTTTGGCACATGGTTTTACCGATCACGGCAACTGCCGTCAGCAGTCTTGCGGTTATGACCATGCTCACCAAAAACTCATTTCTGGAAGAGATTCGAAAACAATATGTCCTTACCGCAAGGGCCAAAGGTCTTCCCGAGAAACAGGTGCTGTATAAACATGTCTTCAGAAACGGTATTATTCCCATCATAACCGGTTTTCCCGGTTATTTTGTGGCTTCATTTTTTACCGGCAGCCTGCTCATTGAAACTATTTTTTCATTGAACGGCATGGGGCTGCTCGCCTATGAGTCCGTTCTCAATCGTGACTATCCGGTGGTTCTCGGAACCCTCTATTTTTTCACTCTTATTGGGCTGATCTCTCGATTGCTGTCTGATTTGAGTTATGTGGTGGTTGATCCCCGCATCAGTTTTGAGGGACTGGATGAGTAGACGCGAATCCTGCATGCTAAACTGAAAGCTAGCAGTATCAAGGCGCAGGATGAAAACCTGGCATCGATTTAAACGCAACAAACGGGGCTATTACAGCCTTATTCTCTTTGTTATCCTCTTTGGACTGAGTTTGGTGGCTGAGGTGATCAGTAATGACTCTCCCCTTCTGGTAAAATATAACGGAAATTTCTATTTTCCGATTTTCGTTTCTTACCCAGAGGTTACTTTTGGCGGCGATTTTGAGACAGAAACCGATTATCGTGATCCCTTTATCCTCGAAAAATTGCAAGAACCTGGGAATTTCGTACTGTTTCCCCATCAATAAAAATAGTTACAACTACCATCAATCAGGAGATTGTCGGTCCGGTTCCCTCGCCGCCGACCATGCGAAAATTTTCTCGGCACCGACGACAGGGGCAGGGACGTGCTGGCGAGAATTATCTACGGTTTCAGGTTGAGCATCCTTTTTGGTTTGGCACTCACCTTTATCGGGACTCTGGTCGGGGTTGTCGCAGGAGCGGTCCAGGGGTATTTCGGTGGACGCACGGATCTTTTGTTTCAGCGATTTATTGAAATATGGGGTGCTATGCCGGAGTTGTATCTTTTGATAATTTTTGCCTCAATATTTAAACCAAGTTTCTTGCTTCTGCTTTTTTTGCTTTCACTGTTCAGTTGGATGGGCTTATCGGATTATGTCCGGGCAGAATTTTTACGAGGAAGAAATCTTGAATATGTCAAAGCCGCCAGAGCTCTGGGAGTAGGAAATGTGACCATAATGTGGCGACATCTGTTGCCCAATGGCTTAACGCCGGTTATCACCTTTCTTCCTTTCAGGATTTCTGCAGCGATATTAGCTCTGACGAGCCTGGATTTTTTGGGTCTTGGGGTGCCACCATCCACGCCTAGTCTTGGTGAATTGCTCGCCCAGGGAAAGGGGAATATTGAGGCCTGGTGGCTTTCCTTTTCCGCCTTTGCTGTGCTGGTCGGTATGTTGATACTGTTGATTTTTATAGGTGAAGCGTTGCGGGAAACGTATGATCCCAGGAAAAATTAAATTCAGACTAGTCTGAGACATCTGTAAGGAGCAATTATGCAGATTGAGGATCATTGTTAATCGAATGATCAGATTAATTATGGAGACGTTTCTAGATATTGACTTCTTGCCTGGTCAGATTATATCGTAGGGCCTGACACGTTGTGTTGAATCGACTGACAGTCTAAAAAAATTATTTTAGGCCCCTGACAATCAGGGACACAATTCTCATGAAAAGTAACCCAATTGCACAAGCTCGGCAATACCGGACTTTATGTTCTGACAGATCTCGGACGAATGGCGATTTTTCTTCTTAAGTCCCTTCGGGGAATGTTTCAGGCGTCCGTTCAGATTGAAAGAACTTGTGCGGCAGGTCCACTTTATCGGTGCCGGTTCTCTGGTGGTGATTTTTTTTACTGCATTGTCCACCGGCATGGTGCTGGGGCTGCAGGGGTACTATTCACTGAATAAATTTGGTGCTGAAGGGATGCTTGGCTCCGCCGTTTCTCTTACCCTTATTATGGAACTCGGGCCAGTGCTGACCGCTTTGATGGTTGCCGGAAGAGCTGGTTCGGCCATGTGTGCCGAGATCGGTATTATGCGAATTTCCGAACAGATTGATGCTCTGGACTGTATGGCCATTGATCCGTTTCGATATTTTATTACCCCGAAATTTCTCGCCATGCTCATTGCCATGCCCCTTCTGACCGCGATTTTTGATGTGGTTGGTATTGCTGGTGGTTATATGGCCGGTGTGGGAATGATGGGTGTCAGTCCCGGAAGCTATATTCAGGGCATGACAACGAGCGTTACCAATCACGATATCCAGCTGGGAATAATTAAATCCTTTGTTTTTGCTCTGCTGGTTGTTTGGATATGTTCCGGACGGGGATATTTTGTCCGGGAAATTCGTGGGGCGGGTTTCGGTGCGGAAAGTGTCAGCCGGGTGACCACCCAGGCCGTTGTCTTTTCCTCTATCTCCGTACTTGTTTTTGATTATCTTTTGACTGCGGTACTTCTATAATGACATCTGCCATTGAATTTAAAAATGTAGTGAAGAGTTTTGCCAAAAGAGATGGCGGCGTCCAGTATGTACTCGATGGCGTGGATTTTTCTATCCCGGCAGGGAAAACGACGGTTATTGTCGGTGGGAGCGGGCAGGGGAAAAGCGTTACCTTGAAGCTTGTTCTGGGGCTTATGCAGGTTGATTCCGGACAAATTTTTATCCATGGTAAAGATGTCACCGGGTGTAGAGGAGCAGATCTTGAGCAGCTGCGCACTCAGTTTGGTGTATTGTTTCAGGGGTCGGCACTTTTTGATTCGCTGACTGTTTTTGAAAATGTTGCTTTGCCGCTCAGAGAGCGGACCACAAAAGACGGAAGAGGAAATTCAGGAACAGGTTGCAGCGACGCTTGCTCAATTTGAGCTTACCGGACATGAGGAAAAATACCCGGCCCAGCTGAGTGGCGGCATGAAAAAAAGGGTGGGTTTGGCCCGAGCCATGCAGCTCAAACCTTCGATCATGCTTTTTGATGAACCGACCACCGGTCTCGACCCTGTCATGAGTCAATGAAATTTATCATCTTTTTGCCAAGACCCAGGCTGAATTCGGATTTACTTCGGTGATTGTAAGCCACGACGTACCAAAAATATTTAATCTGGCTGATCAGGTTATTATATTAAATAATGGAAAAATGGATGTATTTGACAGCCCTGAGGAAATTCAGTGGTCTGAAAAGGAATATATTCAGGAATTTGTTCAAACAACGATGGGCGACATCTATCAAAGTCACCTGGTGGAATAATGAAAAATAATACTTTAGAAATGGTCGTTGGACTGTTTATGATTATCGGTTTTGCTGCCTTTGTCTATCTTGCTTTGCAGTTAGGCGAGGTATCGTTTTTAACCAGTAGTAAAACATATGTTCTTAAGGCTGAATTCAACAATGTTTCCGGAGTGAAAAAAGGTGCATCCGTGCAGGTTGCCGGAGTTGATGGTAGGTGAGGTGACGGCGATTGAACTGGGAAAGGATGACTATGCTGTCTTGTCCCTGCAAATTGATAACAGCCTGAAAGTACCCACCGATTCAATGGCTTCGGTTAAGTCACAAGGAATAATCGGGGATAAGTATATCCAGTTGAGTCTTGGCGGGCGCGAAGAACTTTTTAAGCCCGGAGGTATGATGGTTGATACCGAGTCGTCGCTTGATATTGAATCTCTTATCAGTAAATTCGCCTTTGGCAGTGCAAAATAGTGGGTCTGGATTCTGTCGTGAGGGTGATTCGTTGGTGTCCGTTTCAGGCGTCTCTTTATGTATTTATGACCTCTGTAGCATAGTGTGATTAATGTAACGGTATTTGTAATTTCTGAACTTTAGAGATAAAAAATGAAAAAAATATTGTTATTGTTCATCGTTTTTTGTGGTCTTGTCGTTGGATCAGTCTGGGCTGAAGAGCCAAGTCCCACTGCCACTCTTAAACCTGTCTTAATGACCTGACTGCTGTTTTGGGAGATAATAAGTCTGAAGGGAAAAGAGCATCTTGTCGAGCGACGGGACAAAATTATGTCGCTTATTAAACGTGGGTTTGATTTTAGAGAGATGTCAAAACGTGTTCTGGGCAAAACCTGGCGGCAGATTGATGACCAGGAAAAGGATCATTTTACTGCGCTCATGACGAAATTGCTGGAAAATGTATACATCGGTAAACTTGAGGGCTATTCGGGACAGACTATCGAGTTTGTTGGGGAAATAGTCAAAGGTGACAGAGCTCAGGTGACGACCCTTATAGAAAACGATGACGTGAAAATTCCAGTACATTATATCATGAATAAAACTGATTCCGGATGGATGGTATATGATATTAACATCGAAGGAGTCAGTCTGGTGAGAAATTATCAGGAACAATTTAAATCAATACTGCGTACAGAAGATTATAAAGGTCTTGTTAAGGTAATAGAAGACAAGAATCGTTCGTTTCTTGAGGAGGCACAGTAAGCCGCCCATGGTTGAGTATAGTGCTGAGTTACAGGAGTGTTGTTTTAACTTTCTTGAAAAAGCTGAGGCCGAGACTCTGCTGGGTCATGAAGAGGATTTCTTATGAAGCCGGAACACAGGTATTTCAAAAAGGAGATCCCGCCGACTGTCTGTATTTTCTTCAGGCTGGACGGGTCGCCGTGCAAAACAAAACAGGTTTTGGGGAAAGAACCGCAGGTGGTTGCCCTCCTTGACCCTGGAGCCCCTGTTGGTGAAAAAGGATTGCTTGGTCGGCCGGACACGTGGGTGCCACTCTTACGGCGGTGAAAGATTCGGACTTCTTGTCCCTGTCCCAGGAATCATTTGAGATATTGGTTGAAGAAGAACCTGGTTCTGGCAATAAAGTTGCTCAAATGGTTGCTGAATAGAGTTTCGTTGCGTCTTGGAGAAAAATTCTGAGCGACTTGTCCATGTTCTTTAATTCAGGGTAAAGTTGGGTCGTTCAGTTATCTGGATGTAGCCAACAGTATAGCATTTCTAGATTTTAAACCTCACGTTAAACTGATTTTTCTCTTCTGTGGTGTTTTTTTCTAGCCAATCTGAGATAAATTGATTATTTTTCCTTTCTTTTATTTTTTGATTCGTTGCTGATTTTGACCGTGTTATTGTTTTATGAAACTTCTTTTTGAAGAAATCACCGGGAAAGTTGCTCGATATACGATAAGTGACAGCTAGCTGGTTCCCCCATGGAAATGAGGAGTTTCTCCTCACTGCCACGGCAAGATATTAGTGTTTCAAGGCGTGATAGTCGAGACTGTGCTTCTTAAAGGTGAATTGGATGGCCAGCGTGCAGTTGCTGTGTGACAGGTGTGGAGAGCAGGTAAAAGAAAATCTAGTATTGTGAGTTTGTGTATCTGGTTACAACCAGAAAAGAACAGGCCATTGAACAGCGGGATGTTGAATGTAGTGATGAAGATGTTATTACTCTTTATCTCAAGGAACCGGAAATTGATGTTGATGAGATCTTGCGGGAACAGGCATATCTGGCTTTCCCTTTGAGAACTCTATGTAGTGAAGAATGTAAAGGTATCTGCGCCGGATGTGGGGTTGTTTTGAATAGTGAAGCTTGTTGTTGTTCTTTGGATAAGAGTAATTCAGCTTTCGCTGTTCTTAAAAAACTCATCAACAGTTGATAAAATTAATAAAATGGTATGATACATACCTAATTTGGAGGATAAAATGGCCTTACCCAAAAGAAGACACTCCCATTCCCGTACTCGGAAAAGACGTTCCCATGATGCTTCTGACTGCACCGGGGCTTTCAGTGTGTGGAGATTGCGGAGAACCCAAAGAACCACATCGTTTATGCGGCAGTTGTGGCAAGTACAAAGGGAGAACTGTTTACTCTCTTGATGCTGAAGTAGAATAGGAGAGTGGTGTGCAAATAGCCCTGGATGCCATGGGTGGAGACTATGGCTCAGAGGAATTGATTGCCGGGGCACTGCTTGCCGTCAGGCAGACTGGCTCTAAGTGTAAGCCTGGTAGGGGACGAAAGTCTTTTAAATAAACACCTCGATATCTTAGCTCCTGATTCCAAGACCAGCGAAAATGATTAAGGTAGTTCATTCATCTCAAGTGATTGATATGAATGAACATCCTGTTGACGCAATTCGAAAGAAAAAAGACGCCTCGATAATGGTGGCCTTTGACCTTGTTCGTCGTGGAGAGGCTGATGCTGCTGTAAGTGCTGGTAATTCGGGAGCGACATCTGGCTGCAGCAAGTCGCAAACTTGGTCGATTGGATGGAATTTCCCGCCCTGGTATTGCATCAATTTTTCCGACCTTCAAAAAACCTGTGGTGCTGATGGATATAGGCGCAAATGTCGATTGCCGCCCACAGCATCTTTTCCAATTTGGAGTAATGGCCTCGGCGTTTTCCCGCATCAATGGTGTTACAAATCCTCGGGTGGGACTCTTATCCATTGGTGAAGAAACCGGAAAGGGTAATAGTCTGATAAAAGAGACATATCCTCTTCTGGAAAAGAGTTCTCTGAATTTCATCGGCAACGTTGAAGGACGCGATGTCTTTCAGGGTGATGTGGATGTTATTGTCTGTGACGGCTTTGTCGGCAATGTATGTCTCAAGGTCAGTGAGGGACTTGCTGAGGCTGCCATGCAGATGCTGAGAGACGAAATCGTCAAATCGTTTCGGGCAAAAATTGGTTATTTGCTGGCAAGACATGCCTTTAAATCCTTCAAAAAGCGTGTTGATTACGCAGAATATGGTGGAGCACCGCTTCTTGGCATAGATGGAATAGGAATAATCTGTCATGGTAAGTTCGAGCTCTCATGCGATAAAAAACGCTATTCTGGAAGCTGCGAAAATGGCCAAGGGAAATATCAATAAGGATATTCTTGAAAGTCTTGCCAACAGCAATAACGTCGAACATTTGGAGATGTAATGGGAACTGTTGTATTGGGGACCGGTTCATGTTTACCTGAAAGGGTTCTCACCAATGTCGAGCTCGAATCGATTGTCGATACGAGTGCTGATTGGATACAAAGCAGAACGGGCATTGAATGCCAGGCGAATAGGCGGTAAAGGAGAAAAAACCTATCAGCTTGCAACACAGGCTGCACGAAAAGCCCTTGCGGCTGCGGGCGTATCAGCCGAGGAACTTGGTCTGATTGTTGTCGGGACGATAAGTTCTCATATGCTTATGCCTTCAAGTGCCTGCTTTGTCCAGACAGAACTCGGCGCAAAAAATGCTTTCGCTTACGATCTCAATGCGGCCTGTTCCGGATTTCTTTATGGACTGGATCTGGCCGATAAATATATCCAGG
Source organism: uncultured delta proteobacterium (assembly GCA_963806525.1). GTDB lineage: Bacteria > Desulfobacterota > Desulfobulbia > Desulfobulbales > Desulfocapsaceae > Desulforhopalus_A. The sequence continues at coordinate 64,538 of CAWDYJ010000026.1, read as the reverse complement.
CCGATCACTCCATGAAGGTGCTGGTTATTGGCGCGGAAACCTTGTCGAGTCGTCTTAACTGGCAGGACAGAAACACCTGTATCCTTTTTGGTGATGGTGCCGGGGCGGCGGTCTTTGGTTATTCCGACAGTGATCGCGGGGTAATCGGTTCGAATATGCGTTCTGACGGAAGTCTGTGGAAACTCCTCTGTATGCATGCACCCGAAAGTGCAAATCCGGATCTTCTTGTTGAGGGAAACACTGGCGCCTATATCCAGATGGAAGGTCGGGAGGTTTTTAAGCATGCAGTTCGAGCCATGGAAGATGCGGTGTGCGGTCTTCTTGAAAAAGAAAAAATCAGCAAAGATTCCCTGAACCTCGTTATCCCGCATCAGGCCAATATGCGAATTCTCAGTAAACTGATCGATAGGCTTAGTATACCACAGAGTAAAGTATTTATAAACGTTTCCAAGTATGGTAATACATCCGCTGCATCAATTCCAATCGCTCTTGATGAAGCAAATAACAGTGGCTTGATTGCGCAAGGCGATACAATTTTGTTCTGTTCCTTTGGTGGTGGTTTTACCTGGGGAGCAACCCTGATTAAGTGGTAAACAGGAGATATGAGTATGGATTATTTCTTATCTGAAGAACAACAGATGATTGTCGATATCGCAAGGCAAATCACTGATGAACGAATAATACCCAATCGTGCTGAGCTTGATGAAAAGCATGAATTTCCCCGGCAGATTCTCAACGAAATGGCTCAGGCTGATCTTTTTGGCGTGCCGATTCCTGAAGCATATGGTGGGTTTGGCGGAGGCTGTCTTGATATAGCGCTCACGGTAGAACAACTTGGGCGTGGATGTATTGGAGTGGGAACCGCCTTTGCGGCAAATTTTCTTGGTGTTTACCCGATTATTATTGGTGGCTCCGAAGAGATGAAACAAAAATATCTGCCCGATGTCGCAACCGGTAAAAAATTTGGTGCCTTTGGTCTGACTGAGGCCAATGCCGGCTCAGATGCCTCTGGTATTCAAACTACTGCTGTGCTTGATGGTGATGAATGGGTGCTTAATGGCACAAAACAGTGGATTACCAATGGGGGTGAGGCACAGATTTATTCTGTTGTGGCGATTACCGACAGAAGCCGCGGACCTCGCGGGGCATCGCTGTTTGTTGTGGAAGAGGGAGATCCCGGTTTTTCCTGTGGACCCAAAGAAAAGAAAATGGGAATCAGGGCCTCTTCTACTACTGAGCTGATTTTTAAAGACTGTCGCATTCCGAAAGATCGGATGATTGGACGTCCGGGAACGGGCTTTATCACTGTCATGAAAACACTGGATCTTTCCAGGCCAGGAATCGCAGCTCTTGGCGTCGGGTTGGCACAGGGAGCTCTTGATGAGGCTGTAAAATATGCCAAACAGCGTCAACAGTTCGGCAAACCGATTATCGCTTTCCAGGCAGTTCAGCATATGTTGGCTGATATGGCTATAGGTATTGAGTCGGCCCGTGCCCTTGTCTACTCTGCTGCAAAACATATCCAGGCACATCCGAAAGATATGTCGAAGGCATCCGCGATGTGCAAAACATATGCAACTGATGTGGCCATGAAGGTCGCAACCGATGCAGTTCAGGTTATGGGTGGCTATGGATATATGTGTGAATATCCTGTCGAAAAAATGATGAGAGATGCAAAAATATTGCAGATTTACGAGGGAACCAATCAGATCCAGCGCAATGTAATCGGCCAGGAACTGAATAAAGAATATTCTTGATTGAATCCATCTGCTCTAATGCTATGCTAAGCAGAACATAATACGTGTAGGTGAGAGTGCTATTGTTATAAATACAGGTTGTTGAATGAAAATTATTGTATGTGTCAAACAGGTTCCGGATGCCAAGGATGTTCGTCTGGATCCTGTTACCAATACGCTTGCCAGGGAAGGTGTGCAGTCGATCATGAATCCGTATGATCAACATGCACTGGAAGAGGCTGTTCGTCTTAAAGAAAAACATGGAGGCGAGGTCGTTGTCGTGACGATGGGACCACCGCAGGCGGAAGAAATGCTCGGCAGGCCATCAGTTGTGGAGCCGATAGAGCGGTTCTTGTCTCAGATAGGTCTTTTGCCGGCGCAGATACCTGGGCGACATCCTATACTCTTGAGCACGCTCTGAAGAAAATTGGCAATTTTGATCTGATCTTATGCGGTAAACAAGCCATTGATGGCGACACCGCACAGGTTGGTCCGGGACTTGCCACCCGCCTTGGTATTCCCTATCTTACCTGTGTACAAAAGGTGCGGGAAGGAAACAGACAAGGGGCTGATTGTTGAACGGATGATGGATGATGGCTATGATGTGGTTGCTGTGAACTATCCGGCCTTGCTCACCGTTGTAAAGGATATCAACGAACCCCGAGTCCCTTCACTTAAAGGGAAAATGAAGGCCAAAAAGGCTGAAATCGTCAAGTTAAGTGCAGAAGATATTGGCGCTGATCCAGCCTGCATTGGTCTTCCCGGTTCTCCTACCAAGGTTGTCAATGTATTTCCGCCGGAGGCCAGAGGTGGAAGGTCGGTATTAACCGGCACACTTGACGAACAGCTTGATCAGCTTGTTGAAAAGTTGATTCCATATCTGTAACAGAGCGGGGTATTAAAACTATGTTGAAAGTAAATAAAGAGCTTTGTATTGGATGTGGGATCTGTGAAGACAACTGTCCGTTTGGTGCTATCACCGTTGAAGATGGGTTGGCAATTGTCGGCGATACCTGTACTCTGTGCGGGGCATGCGTTGAAAGTTGTGAGGTTGAGGCACTCAGTCTTGATGTGCAAGCCAAACAGGTTCAGGATGATTTAGCCGCCTGGACAGGAGTTATGGTTTTTTGCGAGTACAGACGGGGCGAACTTGCACCGGTATCCCTTGAACTTTTAGGAGTTGGCCGGGAACTTGCAGATAAGCGTGGGGTTCAGCTCAGTGCTCTGCTGCTTGGTCATGAAACCGGAGAGACCGCCCAATTGCTTATCGGTCATGGTGCAGATGTCGTGTACCTTGCCGATCATGAAGCCCTTCGGGAATTCAGGGATGATTGTTATAGTGAAGTAACGGCAGCGCTGATCCGGGAATATAAACCGGAAATCGTTTTGGCAGGGGCTACTGCCATTGGCAGGTCATTTATCCCTGGAGTCGCGACAGCATTAAATGCAGGTCTTACTGCCGACTGCACCAAATTGGAGATACGCGAAGAGGACGGTGCGCTTTTGCAGACTCGTCCGGCCTTTGGTGGCAATATCATGGCCACCATAGTCTCTGAATCGACGAGACCGCAGATGGCAACGGTTCGTCCGAAAGTTATGAAAGAGCTTGAATTTGATAGCTCCCGTAAAGGCAATATTGTTGAAGTCACTCCGACAGAACAGCAGTTGCAGAGTCGCGTACAAGTGCTTGAATCTGTGGTGGCTGAGGCAGGGCGTGTCAATATTCAGGAGGCTGATATTCTAGTTTCGGGTGGCCGGGGACTTGAAAACGCGAAAGGTTTTGAACTGATAAGAGAACTGGCTGAAACAATGGGGGCAAAAGTTTCTGCATCAAGAGCAGTGGTTGATGCCGGCTGGATTCCTTATCCGCATCAGGTTGGCCAGACCGGTAAAACTGTGGCACCTAAATTGTATATTGCCTGCGGTATCTCAGGGGCAGTGCAGCATGTTGCAGGTATGCAGTCTGCTGAAACCATTGTCGCCATCAACAGGGATGAACATGCTTCGATTTTTAATGTTGCTGATTTTGGCATTGTCGGTGACCTGTTCGAAATTATTCCTAAATTGATTAGAAAAATAGAGGAGCGTCGTTAACTCATGAGCCTGGATGGAAAAGTTGCTGTGGTAACGGGTGGGAGCCGTGGGATAGGACGGGCCATCTGTATTCGTCTTGCTTCCATGGGAGCCTTGGTCTACATCAACTATGTCAGTCGATCGTCAGCAGCCGAAGAAACTCAAAGACTTATTCAGGAAGCAGGCGGCAAGGCTGAGATAATTGGTTTTGATGTAGCAGAGAGTAGTGCCGTTCAGGATGCATTTAAAAAAATAATTGCTGAAGCCGGATCGGTTGATATCCTGGTAAATAATGCCGGGATCACCAGAGATGGTCTTATGGCCAGAATGAAAGAGTCTGATTGGGATGAGGTTATGAATACCAATCTCAAGGGTTCGTTTTTATGTGCTAAAGCTGCGTCAAGGGTGATGATGAAGAAAAAGTGGGGCCGGATTGTTAATATTTCTTCGGTATCCGGGGTTGCAGGCAATCCCGGGCAGGTGAATTACTCGGCGGCAAAAGCAGGACTCATTGGACTTACCAAGTCTATGGCCAGGGAGTATGCTTCGCGTAATATTACGGTTAACAGTGTAGCCCCCGGTTATATCGAAACCGAAATGACCGATTTGCTGGATGAGAAAACTCAGGAGCAGATTAAGAGCGAAATTCCCCTTGGCACTTTTGGAAGAACTGAGGATGTTGCTGCTGCTATAGCCTATCTTGCATCCGAGGATGGTCGCTATATTACCGGGCAAACGCTCCATGTAAATGGTGGTATGTATATGTAATCCGGTGAACGGATAATTATGTTGTTTTTGTAAAGTAAAATCATTGCACATGGTTTTTTAGAACTATGTCTAATTTCAAGTAAGGGAGAATGATAATGGCAATCGAACAGGAAATGATAGATATAATCGTTGAGCAGTTAAGTGTTGAGAAAGAAAAAGTTGTGGCAAATGCGTCTTTTGTTGATGATCTTGGGGCTGATTCTCTTGACCTTGTTGAATTGATCATGGCAATGGAAGAGGGCTTTGATATTGAAATTCCCGATGAAGATGCTGAGGGTATCACCACTGTTCAAGATGCTATTGACTACGTTAAAAAGCTGAAATAGTATTTGACATTTTAGCTAGAAGTAGCAATTTTTATATACCCCCCGTTTACACGGTGCGACAGTAACAATAACTAAAAGGAGTAATTATTGTGAAGCGAAGGGTAGTGGTTACAGGTGTAGGTTTAGTTACACCTCTTGGTACCGGTGTTGAGAAGAGTTGGCAGAATATTTGTTCCGGGGTCAGTGGAATTGATCTGATAACTCGATTTGATACCAGTGATTACGCTGTAAAAATTGCTGCGGAAGTAAAAGATTTTCAGGCCGAGGATTTTTTTGAGAAAAAGGCGGCGAAACATCTTGGATCTGTTCGTTCAATATGGTCTTGCAGCTGCCCAGATGGCTGTTCAGGATAGTGGCTTTGAGGTAACTGAAGAAAACTGCGAAAGAGTTGGTGTTATTACCGGTTGCGGTATGGGTGGCTTACCGACCATCGAAAAATACCATAGTGTCGTCTTGAAAAGGGACCTAAGAAAATTACCCCCTTTTTTATACCTATGGTCATTCCCAATATGCCTTCCGGGCATATATCCATGGCCATCAAATCAAAAGGGCCAAATCTTACTCTTAACTACTGCCTGTGCTGCTGGAACCCATTCTGTCGGTGAAGCCTATAGGCACATCAAATATGGTACTGTGTGATATGGTCGTGGGCGGTGGCGCAGAAGCGGTTATCTGTGGCCTTGGGGTTGGCTGGTTTTTCTGCAATGAAGGCTCTGTCGGCGCGAAATGATGATCCACAGAAGGCTTCCCGGCCCTTTGATAAAGATCGTGATGGATTTGTCATGTCTGAAGGGGCTGGCATGCTTGTTTTAGAAGATTATGATCATGCTGTGGCCCGTGGGGCAAGGATATATGCCGAGGTTTGTGGTTATGGCCTGAGTAGTGATGCCTATCATATAGCAGCGCCTCCCGAAGATGGTGAAGGCGGTGTGAGGGCAATGAAAATGGCCCTTGAAGATTCTGAGTTAGCACCTGAGGATTTTGATTACATTAATGCCCATGGCACCTCAACTCCGTTGAATGATAAGTGTGAAACCCATGCCATAAAAACCGTGTTTAAAGATCATGCCAAAAAGCTGGCAATCAGTTCCACTAAATCGATGACAGGACATATGCTTGGTGCCGCAGGAGGTATTGAGGCAGTTTTTACGGCGCTTTCGCTCTACACGATCAGATTGCCCCACCGACCATTAACCTGGAAAATCCCAGTCCGGAATGTGATCTGGATTATGTTCCTAATGTTGCAAGAAAGATGAATATTCGAGCTGCTCTTTCCAATTCTTTTGGCTTTGGCGGAACCAATGCTTCTGTTGCAATGAAAAGGTATGAACCGTAGCTTTTTCTGGAGGAGAAAAGTGAAAATAGTTCTCGCCGCCGATCATGGCGGATTTGAATTGAAAGAAATCATCAAGGAAAATCTTCTTCAAGCTGGTCGTGATGTTCGTTGATGTTGGTTGTGCTTCAACTGATTCTGTAGATTATCCTGATTTTGCTGATAAGGCTGTGTCGAGTATGCTGAGCGGAGAGTGCCAACGGGGATACTGGTTTGTGGCACCGGGATTGGCATGTCTATTGCCGCAAACAGGTACAGACACATCAGAGCGGCTAACTGTTTTGATATTCAGACTGCGAAATTAAGTAGAGAACATAATAATGCCAATATCCTCTGTCTTGGAGCAAGGGTACTTGAAACAGACATTGCCATGCAGATGGTAACGACCTGGCTTGAAACTGAATTTTCCGGGGGCCGCCATCAGAAGAGAATCGCTAAATTCAGTGAATAGCCTGGAATGGTCCCATTGTTGATTCTTCATAAAGCCGATTTTGCAGCTGCAAAATCGGCTTTATTCTTTTTTGGTATTTTTTCCATACGGTTATTCTGCTTGCAGAAAAGCAATGATTGTGAGGGACAACTTTTTAGATCATGCTGTATCAGGTCAATAAAGGTCTAAATGACCAAATCCAGGAGCGGATTAATGGAAATTGTCGACAATTGTATCCAGTCCTTATTGTATGGGGAGGTGTTCATATGAAATGTCCGTATTGTGAACATCTGGACAATCGAGTGATTGATTCACGTCTCAATAAGGATGCGACGATCACCAGGCGAAGGAGAGAATGTTTGGCCTGTGATCAAAGATTTACGACCTATGAACGGCTCGAAGTGATGTTGCCGGTGCTGGTTAAAAAAGATGGGCGAAGAGAGGGTGGGATCGACACAAGCTTATTGCCGGACTTGAAAAAGCATGTGAAAAAAGATCTGTGAGTCGAGATAAAATCGATGAATTCGCCGATGAGATTGAACATAAACTGCAGGATTATGGAGCAAAAGAAATCCCTTCCCAGGTGGTGGGGGAATGGGTAATGGAAGGCTTACCTCTTCTTGATGAAGTCGCTTATGTCCGGTTTGCTTCAGTTTATCAGGCAATTTAAAGATGTTAATGAGTTTATGGATGAACTGAAAACACTTCTTGACTCTAGAGGATTGGATGAAGGAAAAACAGGATAAACAGTTTATGCGTCTGGCGCTTAAAGAAGCCAGAAAAGGCATGGGACGTACCTCTCCCAATCCTTGTGTTGGTGCGGTGATTGTTAAAAATGGGCAGGTCATTGGCAAAGGTTATCATAAGAAAGCGGGCACACCTCATGCAGAAATAAATGCCTTGCGAAATGTTTCAGAAGTCTGTTGCCGGTGCAACTATCTATGTAACTCTTGAACCATGCAACCATACCGGTAAAACTCCTCCCTGCAGCCGCGCATACTGGAATCGGGCTTGTCGCGGGTGGTTGTTGGTATGACTGATCCTAATCCTGTTGGTGAATGGGGGAGGTATCGATTTCTTGAAAAGTCATGGTATTGAGGTGGTATGCGGGGTTCTGGAAGAGGAATGCAAGGCCCTGAATTATCCTTTTATCAAACACATTACCCAAGGATGCCCTGGACTATCATGAAGGCTGGTGTAAGTCTGGATGGGAGATTGAATTATCAGCAAGGGCATGCGGGCTGGATCACAGGGGAGCAATCGGCACGGGAAGTGCATAAACTGCGAAATAAAGTTGATGCCATTCTGGTTGGCAGAAAAACGGTGGAGATTGATAACCCATCGCTTACCACGAGACTGTCACGGGGTACGGCAAAAGATCCGATCAGAATTATTCTCGATACTGACCTGTCAACTTCACCGACTGCAAAGTGTATCACCTTGACTCAAAGAGCTCCTACCTGGGTCATCTGTGCTGCCGATGCACCAGAATGCGGAAAAAAGTGGAATTTGAAAAAATTGGGATTCGGTTGATTGCATGTTGATCGCTACTGAAAAAGGGCTGGATCTTGCGCCATCTCCTCAAAGTACTTGGCGAGGAAAATTCTGTTCCGTACTTGTTGAAGGGGGAGCACGTTTGCATGGAGCATTTCTGCGTGAGAATGCTGTTTGACTACGCGCATCTTTTTTATGCACCGCTTTTTGCTGGAGACCAGGGTGTTCCACTGGTTGAGGGATTCGGTGCAGGATCGCAAGGCTGCACCCCGTCTGGTGCATGTTCGCCATAAACGTCTTGGCGATGATATCCTGATATCTGGTCAGGTGAGCTATTGATAACGTATGTCTTTTAATCAATCATTGTTGCTGTTTTGAGATATTGTTCACATTCAGCAAAATTTCTAAAAGTGATTGACAGGGTGATTTCGTCTTTTTCGAAGGAAGGTGAGTGGGAAATTGAGTAGTTTGCCGGAAGCCGCAAACTCTTGACCTTTTTTGCAAAGACCTCTTCGGCCAGTGAAGATGCTGGGAGTGAATTCATGTTGAAGCAGGCTGCCAAGATGTTGTATCTTTTGTGGAATATTCATTTCCTGGTGGTCGAGAATTGCTGTAATTTCTTTTTTTTGTAAATATGCGGAGATTGATGATCCTTCTCGCAAAGCAATATCACGGATGAGATTGAAAAACCTTTTCTGTTTGCCATCTCCCATGCCGAGATTTTTAAATAATTGTACTAATGCCAGTCTGTCGGTTTCTTCCGGGAGGGAAAGAATTTCCAAAACCATTCGATCCTGTATGCGACCCGGCATGGATCTCTCTGATGATTTGCTCATCCTGTTGCAGTATATTCAGTAAATTAGATATACTCGATCGCCCTTTTGCAGCTGAGTCTTTCCTGGAAAGTGGTCACAATATCTTCCATTTTTAAAAATCGAGAGGCTATTTCGACAAATCGGGCTTTTTCTGCAAGAGATAAATGAGCAGCGTGGTCTTGATCGGTTAAGATGAGATTTAAGATGAAACTGGGAGGTGCATCTTTCTCTATGACCATACAATCGATTTGCGAAGGACCAATAAATTTCCTGATGAATTCGATTCTCCGTACTCCTGAAACTATTGCAAAAGTTTTTGCGAATCGGCAATAACCAGAGGTGGATGGATAACACCATTTTGAACAAGGATTTCCTGCAACTCTGTGGGAATATCTCTAAATTCCCATGGATGAAGATTCCATTCATGGGTAAAATTGATTGAATCAAGGGTATTGACTGGTGGGAAAGGTACATGGTTCACGCACTAAAGAGAGAATTTGAGGTAGGCAATCTTGGAGACCTGGTGTTAATAAAAAAATACCCTGGGTGCGATTTTTCACATCCAGGGTATGAAGAGACGAACATCATGCAGGAGGTTGTATGCAAACTTGAGTGCTCTCCAGCAAGCGGAATTATTAATTCATACTCGCTCGAAGCAGTCGTACCACTTTGAGATACTTTCTCAGGTGTTTCGGCAATCCTGATAGAAGAAAGTAAAAACGTATTTTCCAGGGTACAGAAAAAGTGTGTCAGGCTTCGTTGATTTTTTCGCGGAGTATCCCTGAAGGCTTAAAGGTGACAACCCGACGTGCGTCAAGGGTCAACTCATCTCCGGTCTGTGGATTACGCCCCCTTCTGTGAATTTTTGTGTTTTACGTTAAATTTTCCGAATCCGCTTAATAGAAGATCTGATCCGTTGATGAGAGAATTTTTTGAAATACGAAGAAATGCTTCTACAGATTCCGTTGCCTGGGCCTTTGTTAACCCTTCATGGTTTTTGTATACTTGCTGCACTAAGTCCGCTTTGGTAAGAGTCATATGTCCTCCATAATTGTCTGTTTTAGTTGTGAAACCCTTCTTTATGATAAACTTTTGAATCAAAAAGTCAAACTTTCTGTAAAAGAAAGAAACATGTCACTAGTTAAGGTACTATACAACAGAGGCAATTTTGAAAATTGGCAGATACATCGCGACCACAAGACCGCCAATCATCCCGCCAAGAAATACCATCATAAAAGGTTCAATCATGGCGGTGAGATTTTCTACTGCCTGATCGACTTCTTCATCATAAAAATCGGCAATTTTTTCCAGCATGGTATCAAGTGCTCCAACTGTTTCACCGACATTTATCATTTGTACAACCATATTGGGAAACACTCCACTTTCTTCCAGTGGTTCAGCAATCGGACGTCCTTCAGCAATGGAATCACCGACTCTGAATACAGCATTTTCAACTAACTTTATTGCCGGCTGTTTTCGCGACGACCTGTAGTGCTTCGAGAATGGGCACGCCACTTTGCAGCATGGTGCTCAGTGTTCTGGTAAATTTGGCAACGGCAACTTTTCGCAATAAAATACCAACAACCGGTGCTCGCAGTAGTCCTCTGTCAATTGCTAATCTCCCTTTTTCTGTGGCATAAATTTTTTTAACAATCATCACCACAGCAAATAATGCGATTAATATATAAATAATATTATTTTTAAAAAAATCACTGAGATCGACAACAATTTGAGTGGGCAGCGGAAGAGATGATCCAAAATCTTCAAACATTGTCGCAAAAACAGGAACAACAAAAACCAAAATGATGACAAGGATAAGTAAGGAAATTGCCAGACAGATTGTCGGGTAGGTCATGGCACCTTTGATTTTCTTTTTTAAGGCCATGGATTTTTCCATGAAAGTGGCCAGTCGTCCAAGGATGGTATCGAGAATACCGCCCGTTTCTCCAGCCTCAATCATATTGGTGAAAAGATTGTCAAATACTTTTGGCTTTTTACGCATTGAATCGGCAAGAGTTGACCCTGCCTCAACGTCCTGGCGGATCTCGCCGAGTGCACTTTTGAAAGTTGCATTGCTTTGTTGTTTTTCCAATATTTCGATGCCCTGGACCAATGGTAAACCGGCATTGATCATAGTTGACAGTTGTCTTGTGAAAACAACAATGTCTTTGCCTGTAACTTTGGGTTTAAAAAATGCAATATTTTCTAAGAGGTCCTTGGGCTTTTCCTTTACAACCGGGTTGGAAATTCTTAGCCTTTTTACCTGGGCGATTGCTGCTGGTCAGGTCAACCGCCTCTACTTCACCCTTTCTTTTCTCACCGTAAGAGTTTTTTCCTTTCCATACATAAACAGGCATGTTTTTCTCCGATTTTGCGGAACTCGTAATTAAAAATCATCAGTTCTGTATTTTGTCACAAACAGTAAATAATATCGATTGTATATCAGGATTTTCCATATTACAAGGCCGGACACATTTATGTGCTCATTCAAATTATTTTTATCAGGCGAGAACAATGGAAGACGCCTGGGAGAAATGAATGACGACGAAGTGCATAAAAAAAGCTTGTCTGCGGTGGGGCATCTTGGTATACTAAAAAGTTGCTGAATATTTGACTATGTCAGTCGTTGGTTTACCGCGACTGTTGTTCCTGGTGTATACGTGATAGGTGTGCCAGTAAGTGATTGACCGATTGGAGGATAAATATATGCAGAATCAGACCACAGTAAATTATAGTGATGGTCGTTTTCAGCCTATCATAGATAAGTGTGAAGGGTGCGGACGTATTGTTGAAGAAGAAGAAGTACAGTACTGTAAAAGCTATTTGTATCCAGCAGCGAAGTGGAAGTTGGGATTTTGCAACTTTGCCACCCATGCAAAACCTGAAATTGATATAATTAAGGTCAGAATCAACCCATTGAAGGCTGCGAAACGGGCTTCAAAAAGAAAGTAGTTTTGAGCAAGTCAGGAAAAAGGGGGCCTGCGTTTATGCAGGTCCCCTTTTTCTTTATTCTCTGCCGGGTTGTCAGCGTTCACCAAATATTGCTGTGCCTACTCTTACAATTGTTGCACCCTCTTCGATGGCGATGTGAAAATCACTTGACATCCCCATCGAAAGTTCCGGTTTTTCAACCGCTGGAAACAGCCCTTTCCTGGATAAGTTTTTCTGACAACAAGTCGCAGTTTGTGAAAATATGGTCGTGACAGCTCCGGGTTATCAACGAATGGGGGCATGGTCATGAGACCGCATACTCTAATTCTCGGCAGCTCATTCAACTGAATGAGCAATTCTTCAGTTTCACTGCTCTTCACACCCGCTTTTTTAACATCGTTGCCGATGTTTACCTGGATAAGCACATCCATAGTCTTGTTTAAAACCTGCAGATGATTGTTTAAGGCTGTGCCCAGTTTCAATCTATCTACCGTCTCAATCATATCACACGTTGCAGCGGCTATTTTGGCTTTGTTGCTTTGCAGATGGCCAATAAAATGGAAAATGGCGGAGGCGGGGGCCTGTTCTTTTTTGGTCTGCATCTCCTGGATATAATTTTCCCCGAAAATTATTTGGCCTGCGGCATATGCCTCAATTATTTTCGATCAGCTGGAAAACGTTTGGAGACCGCGACCAGCTTTATATCTTCTCGGCGCCTGTTGACCTTTATTGCCGCGTTGGCAATTTGTTCATTTATTCTCTTGTATGTTCTCTGCAATCATGAGCAAAGTTACACTTCGTTGAATTTGAAAAGATTTTCAGCGTTAGCTGTGGTCGTCTGGCGACAGACCTGCTCCATGTCAATATCTCGAAGCTCGGCGATTTTCTGTGCTGTAAAAAGCAAATATGATGGTTCATTTCGTTTGCCGCGGAATGGATGTGGGGCCAGAAAAGGCCCATCCGTCTCCAAAACCATTGACGAGAGAGGGATTTCTCGAACCACCGCATGCAGCATAGCGGCATTTTTGAAGGTCACAATCCCGGGAATGGAAATGAGCATGCCAAGATCCAAAACTTTTTGAGCAAAAGCGAGATCGCCCGAAAAACAGTGCATAATGCCGCCGTAATCGAGTGGCTTCGCCTCACGAAGGAGTTTTATGGTGTCGTCGTTGGCATCTCTGTTATGGACCACTACCGGCAGCTTCAGTGCATGGGCCAGGTCCAGCTGTTTCTTAAAATGTTCCCGCTGTTTGGAGGGTGAAGAATATTGTTTTACATAATCCAAACCAATCTCACCAAAACCGACGATGTGTTTTGCGTGATGACTGTAGAGTTGTTCCAAGTTCAAGGTAGTCGTCTTTTTCCAGATTGTCGACGTCATGCGGGTGAATGCCGATGGTGGCGGATACGCTGCTGATATTTTTGAGCAATGGCAATAGCATCTCTGGAACTGGCCAGATCAATACCAATGGTGACAATTTTTTTGATGTGGTTGGTAAATGCACGATCGAGCACTTTTTCCAGATCATCACTGTATGCAGTCATGTCCAGATGACAGTGGGTATCAATGAACTTCAATGGGTGTGATAGCGCTGGCAATGTCTTTTCTTTTGATTTCACATTCGTCCTCCCTCATCCTCTTTAGCAAAAATGGCAGGAAGCTGCAATTCAGAATCCTTCATTGAGGTTTAATGGTCGAAAAAGAGGGAGCAAAAATAAAAAATAACTTTTCCGCGCTTTCAGCAGGATCAATTTGCAATAAATTTTTAAATAAAATATACCTTCATATAGGTAAAAAACTATCGTATAGTTTTAAGAGCAATATTTTGTTGTGTATTTTTTGCGTGTTGCGTGGAAAGCAACCATCTTCAGCCATCTTATATAGAGGTTCACCAGAAAGAGCGTGGAAATTATGACACGTTGACATTTACGCTTCGTTACCCTGTTATATCAAATTAATATTTGATATAGTTTACCAAGTTTTAATTGCTTATTTTTTTATTAGCCTTTCAAAAAAGCTGATACCAGCGACCAACATTTACGATGAGGTTTGTGGCATGAATTATGGGATCGTCAGTCAAGAGCAACTCGAGCAGATAGATGGAATTTTGTCAGATAAGCTGATAAAACTCGGTGTTGATTGTGTCATAATAATAGACATGGCTGGAAATATTATTACTGCAAAAGATAACGGCGCAAAGCAAATATGACGTCTATTCCTTTGCAGCATTGGCGGCTGGTAATTTTGCAACGGTTGATGCCATGGCCAAACTTGTTGGTGAACAGGAATTTTCGCTGCTCTTTCATAAAGGCAAGGATTCGAATATACATTTCAGTAAAATTGATGATGAGTTGCTTCTTATTTCCATGTTCGGCAGAGATATATCACTGGGTTTTCTTAGATTAAATGTTGTCGATGTTATTGAAAAAATAAGGAATATCTGGGGGAAATAGCAAGTCCAGGCAGGTCCGTTACCCACATTCCTGGGGCAGTCAATCAATGACTTGATCTTTCTGAATGGAAAATCGATAGGGAGTAGAACGTTGAGTTTTATCAACTTAAAAGACAAAGTTGTTCAGGTTAAGATAGTGTACTACGGACCGGGACGGTGCGGGAAAACTACTAATCTTGAATATATCAATCGCACGTACCGAAAACAGATTGTCTCCGAAATGGTCAGTCTCAAGACCCATGGCGACAGAACCTTATTTTTTGATTTTCTTCCTTTTGATATGGGAAAAATCAAGGGCTACGATATCAAAATCCAGCTCTATACTGTCCCGGGACAGGTTAAATACAATGCAACTCGAAAGCTCGTTTTAAGAGGTGTGGATGGGATTGTCTTTGTCGCCGATGCGATGGAGAAGCAACGGGAAAAAAATATTCGGTCTTTGAACCAATTGCATGAAAATCTCCAATCATACAAGGAGAGTATATTCAGGATACCTTTAGTAATGCAGTATAACAAAGTTGATCTTAAAGAGCACGGCATCCCAATTTTACCGACCTCAGTATTGCAGAAAGATCTCAACAGTCAGATTGAAAGTACCCTATTTTGAGGCAAGTGCAATTACCGGGTATAATGTCGCCGCGACACTGAAGAAAATTATATCTTCATCGGTGATTTCAATACAGAAAAAATTACTCTAGAGAGATAGCTGTGGTGAAACAGTATACCGAAAACCAATATGACGATGATTTAACTGTTGGAACTGATGACTATGATGATTCATATTACACTGGTTCGGTTGATCTTTTTGAATTTGCCAACGATGAAGAATCGCCGATAAGTCGGTTGAAAAGCCTGATCCTGTCGATAGATTGGGAGATCACAGATGAGATCCTCATGCAATTCAATGAGGAACTGGTTGATCTTCGGGATATCTGGGCTGGTGAAAAAATAAATCTGGTCTATGTTCAGGCTCTGGAAAAAATAAGCAAATATATCTACCAGAAGAAGGCAGACTCCCATCCCAGTGCTATTAAACTGCTTCTTACTCTGTATCATAATCTTGAAAAAATTGTCTCGTCAGTCAGATCTTTCCGAAGAGGAAAAAAGAGAAATCTTGCTTGAAGATGTTAAAAGATTTGAAAGCCTTAAACGGCATATCGGAGAGAGACCTAAGGCTGTGGAAGAAGTCAAAATTGTTACAGCCGACACCCCAGAAACAAACAAAGAAATATTGTTGCAGAAAATCCTCTGCTGAAACTTAAGGCCATCGTACTTGGCATTGATTGGGAGATAACCGATCAGGATCTTAATGATTTACGCAAGGAAGTTGTACGGCTTGAGAAAAAATTTGCTGACAGCAGGCCGAAACTTATCCTTTTGCAGGGTATTGGTACACTGTGTGCTTACATAAAACTGAAAAAAAGCAATGCCCATGCAGATGCGTTTAAAATTTTGCATCTGTTTTATGAAAGCCTCGAAAAAATTGTTGTCTCACCAATGACACTGGAAGAGGAGAAGGCGATTCTCTTTCCGGCTGTTGAGCAATTTAACTCCTTTAAGCTCATGCTGGGGGCGACAATTGAGCCGGAAGCGATCAAACGCGACGAAGAGGAAACGAGATGAAGATGGGGGGCCAGCCGATTCTGATTCTGTAGCTCCTGCTTTTGCTGATATCCCTGAAGAAGAAGTCAAAGGTTTTCAGGCAGAGGAAGAGGCGCTGGCCCTTGGTGCGGAGAATTCCGACGATTTTATTGATGATCATATTGACAACTTTTTTACAGGAAGTGACTTCGAGGCTTTCGAGGAGGGAAGCCATACTGATCAACCTGGTTCGACAGTTGGTGACTTGAGTGAAACTGCGATTCAGGGAGTGGATGTTGAAATTGATGATGAGGATGAAGAGGAACTGGCTTTAGCAGAAAGTGATGGACCTGCCCCTGCATTGAGTTTTGCCGTCGATGACTCAGATGACACAGAACCTGCACCGGCGTTGCAGGAGGAAGAACATTCTTCCTTTGAAAAAAGAGAGTTTGAGTTTTGTCGAGGAGGATGAGGAGAAGTCGAGTCTTGATTTCAGTAAACTGGATAAAGACATCGTTCTTCAGGGGGTCGAAGTTGAAACTGAAGCTGATGATGATTCCGATGAAGAAGCGCTGCCTATGATGGGTGGAGAACTCGCCCCAGCCCTCGCTGACAATGAGGAAACAAGTATCTACAATGCTGAAATATTTGAATCTTCCATGGAAGAAAATATTGAGGCTGAAATATCCGGGACTCTCGGCGGGTTCTTCGATGAGGAAATCGAATCGCACGTAACTGTGGAGACACAATCAGAAGCTGAGGCTGCCGATGAAAAAGGAATTTCCACTGATTCGGCAGAAGATGCAGGTCCGAAACCGACAGTGACGGTTGAGGATGCGGGTGAAACCATCGCCTTTGTTTCACAGTCGGAAGAGGATGATTTGGATGAGGAGGGTTTTGTTGCAGATGGTGATTCTGCTCCTGTGCCAGAAGATGTTGCAGAAATAGACGAACACCTGGATTCCTTTTTTGGTTTTGAAGAGGGTGTGGAGGAGTTGGCTGAGGATAAATTGCTTTATTCAGAGCCGGATGAGCCTTCTGAAAATATCATAAGTGCCGAAGATGAGGTTGTTCCTCCGGCAGTCGAAGGTACTGAAGAGGAGGTCATCTTTGAACTGGTTGAAGAAGATGATATCGTTTTTTCGACCCTGTCTCCTGAAGATAAAAGTGGCGATGAGTTTAGCAGAAGAATTTACTCTCACACCTGACATTGACTCGGTTGCTGCACTATATCAATCTTTACGAACCAGTGTCGAAGCCCTTGGTCCTGGATTCGAGGATGAAAGTTATTGGGGACGTATGGGCAGAGATTGACAAACTCTATGAGGAACTGTCCGACAGACCGCTGGAAAAAACCTTTTTACAGCTGCTGTCTCCTCTTATTCGGCACATCGATAAGAATCGTCATGATGTAAATGGTGATGCGTATATCTTGCTGAAATCTATCTGCAATACACTGACCGAATTGGACGACAATATGTCACACAAAAATCAGGAGATGTTACTTACTGAAACCGGCAAAGTGCTGGAGTGGCAGGAGGGGCTCCTTGTGCAGCAGATGGTGAAACAATGACCGAGAAGTAATGTCTGATACTCCATGATTGTCTAAGTTTTTTCGTATGTATTTAAAGGGTTATCTCGTTTTCATTGAGATAACCCTTTGTTGTTTTCACGGGGATTAACGAATCCAGGCCATAACAGTTAATATGGCATAACAACCCAGCAGAAAACTGAGAAAAACAACAAGAAGGCGGCATTGGCTATTAGCCGGGTGAACGGAAAATAATATAAGCAGGAAGAATATCGGTATACCAACTCCGGCAACCAGTGGCGGAAGATATCGCAGCAGTTCCTGAAGGCCAAGAAAAAACCACGGTCCTGAAATATAACTGATTCCGAGACGGTCTGGTTCAAAAGGTGCAGAGATAAACACTGAAAACATCAAGATCAAGACGATAAGAGGCAGGTGTTCTCGAACCTTGATTCGGTATATGCGTAAATGGTTCCAGGCGAATATCAGCAGCAGAAGATCCAGGGCAATAACATGGTGAATATACACTTTCTTCAATCCATTGTCGCTTATGGAAAAGAAGAGATCATTTAGAGGTTTTCCCAAAAGAGGTATCGTCTGGATAATGTTTTCAGCGATTATTCCGGCTGAAGATCCGGTATTGTCTCCTCTAAGAATGTAGCCGGTAAAAAGCAACGCAAGGATCAGTGGCAGGGTGCCGATTAATCGTATCCACTCCCATTTGCTGTAGCTGGACGTTTTTGGGTAAATTGCGATTAAGTGAAAACAGCACAGGAAAAAGAAAAACTGGCTGGAATAGAAATGCAACGATCTGAAGAATCGACCATAGGGTGCGAGCAGATCAAGAGCTGTTGTCGAATAAAATGGATTGAGATAATCATACTGTAAACCGACTATGATTCCTGATAAAAGAGAAATATAGAATGCTATCAATCCCCATGCACCCCATTTAATATCTTTTAAGGCAGAAAACTGCCTGCAGAAGATACTGGAGGATCGTTGCAGATACTCAGGTAGTAACAACATAGAGCGGATCGTCTTGTCTTTTTTCGACCGGTAAGAAGGTGAGGGATCTTTGGGCCGGGCCATTAATTACTTTGCCCGTTTCGACGTTAAAACGACTCTGATGGCAGGGACATTCCAGAATGTCACTTTCTTCATGATAATTGAGTTTACAGCCAAGGTGGGTACATGTGCGGGAAAGCGCCCAGCATTTATCGTCTCGGTCAAAAAGTATAAATTCCGTAGTGATCAAAAAACCGGCGGCAGTTACAGGCTTGTTTATCTGTACATATGTTGGTTTTTTAGGAATTTTAAAGCCGGCAAATTGTAAGACAGGATACAGAAACGCCAAGGTGCCCAGAAAGGTCAAAAATGATCTTCTTGAAGAGCTCTTTTGTTGTCGCGACCACCTCTTTTTCATGGTTTGGATACTGAGAACTTGTCTATTAACATTCTGATTTACGTGAGGTGGTACAAGATCACTGACGTCGCCACCGTTTCTTGCAGCATCTTTAATAATTGATGAACTGATGTAAATCCAGCGAAAACCGGGCATGAGAAATACGGATTCGACTTCCCTCTTGAGTTTTCGGTTCATAAGTGCCAACTGAAACTCATAATCAAAATCTGACACCGCCCGAATTCCTCGAACAATAGCCTTGGCATTCTGCCGATAAGCATAGTCAACCAGAAGCCCTGAAACGGCCTGAACCTGTATGCGTTGTCTTCCATCAAAAGATTCTTCAATCATCTGGATTCGTTCTTTCAGGGTAAAAACCGGATCCTTTGCAGAGTTTACGGCAACTGCCACAATAACCTTATCAAAAAGATTGAGTGCTCTGTCAATTATATCGACATGTCCCATGGTGATGGGGTCAAATGTTCCTGGATATATCGCGATGGATGGATTGTCGTTTTCTTCGCCAGTCATTATACTCTCTTTGTTAAATTAATGAGGGGAGTGCCAGAACATCGGATTTTTATAAAACAATATCATGCAGTACGAGAGGATCTATAAAAACAAAAAGCTGTTTCACCATAAATGCGTCTGTCAATATGTTCAAGTGTTGACAGGGAAGCTGGTAACTGCACATTATGCCTCTCCTCCACTATTAGTAGGCCATTCTGAGTTAAAAGGCTACTATTGTTTACAAATTCAAGTACAGAAAAGGATATGTTTTGGGCATATGGCGGATCTGCAAAAATAAGATCGAATCCTGAACGTGTTTCCTCCGGCAGCTTGTTGCAGGGGAAGATCTCTGGTTAAGTCATGCTGAATGACTCGCATCTCAGCAATCTCCTGAATAACCAGTGAGACAGAGGAGAATATTCTTTTTGATGAGTTGCAAGGCAAGTCTGTTGTTGTCTATAAATACAACAAATCGGGCATTGCGGCTAAAAGCTTCAAGCCCTAATGCACCTGTACCGGCAAAAAGATCGAGAACAGTCGCGTTGCACGACTCGTGTGCCGAGTATATTGAACAGAGCCTCTCGTGCCCTGTCAGAAGTGGGGCGGATGCATTTTTCGTGCAGGGGAGGAGTGAATAATTTACGGCCTTTTGCCGTTCCACCAATAATTCTCAAAGGTAAGCGATGTGGTTAAGATTGTTATTGAAAAAATCAAATTGATTGAAGGATAGTGTAACAACTTTGATGAAATGTGCAGCAGAATGATCATTGGAAGATAGCCAAGAACGGTTTCACCGGCACGTACTTTGTCGCCCTCTTTGATGATGATCTCGGATTCAAGCGGCAGGTAGAGGTCTACTCTTGAGCCAAAACGAATGAGTCCGAACCTTCTGCCTCGGGTTACTTCATCGCCGGGTTCCAGCCAACAGACAATTCTTCTGGCAATCAGCCCGGCAATCTGCACAAATGCCAAGGTCTTGCCATGTGGAGTTGAGATAACTGCTGCACAATATTCGTTTTCCAAGCCGCCCTTGTGCGCTGTCTGCGGAATAAAATTTACCAGGTTTGTAGACTATCTTTTCGACTTTTCCATTGCAGGGAATTCTATTGACATGGACATTGAAAACATTCATGAAAATTGAGATCTTTTGGGCTTCTCCTTCTGTAAAAGGATTCTCCGAAATTTTTTCAACATGAATAACTTTCCCGTCGGCCGGAGAGACGAGGGCGTCTGGTCTTGCCGGATCAAATCTTTCGGGATCTCGAAAGAAACACAGTATAAAAGTGGTTGCAATAAATGAAATCAGCGTAGCAACAGGCAGACCAAGAAGAGCAAGAATAATAGTGCAAAAGGCAGCAAAGCCGATGAAAGGATATCCTTCTTTGGCTACCGGTACTTGTGGAGTAAGCATAGAAATGTATAACCTTTATTTGAGGGGAGACTATTTGGTCTTATTGGCCCGGGACATGGCGATGATGCCGGTTCGAACAATTTCTTTGATGCCTATGGGGCGGAGGATATCAATGACTGCCTGGATTTTTGATGCCGAACCGGTGATTTCCACCGCATAGCTCTTGGCACTCACATCAACCACTTTTCCCCGGAAGATGTCAATGACACGCAAGACTTCGGCTCGGGTATGTGCTTCGGCCTTCATCCGAATCAGCACCATTTCTCTTTCGACATATTCCTTGTCGGTTATATCGGTGACTTTAATGACATCTATCAATTTATGGAGTTGTTTGGTTATTTGCTCAACAACAGATTCATCACCTCTTGAGACGACGGTGAGAGAGGAAACACCTGGATCGAGTGTTTCAGCCACGCACAGACTTTCAATGTTAAAACCGCGGCCACTGAAAAGACCGGTCACCCGGGAGAGTACTCCTGGTTTGTTTTGAAGAAGTACAGAAATTGTATGTTTCATCTGCATGATCCTGGGTGTGATGAATTCGAAGTTACAACAATAATCAACTGTAAATGTCAATAAATTCTGTACCTGTGTGATACTCTTCGCCGGATACTCTTCCTGCACCCTTTGAGGCAGGGATATGCTAAACTAAACAGCATTTCCGTGTTTGCTTTTCCGGCAGGTACCATCGGGTACACGCCTTCTTCTTTTTCAATCTTAAAATCCATTATAACGATATTGTCGGTTGCTAATGCCTCTTTAATAACCGGTTCCACCTCGTTTTTTGTGGTAGCTCTGAGGCCGACTGCACCGTAAGCCCTGGCAAGATCGACAAAGTCAGGGGTTACATCCATGGTAGTGGAAGCGTATCGCTTATCGTAGAACAATTCCTGCCACTGCCTTACCATACCAAGATAACCATTGTTCAAAATTGCTACTTTGACCGGACATTTATACTGTTTGGCAGTGGCCAATTCCTGAATATTCATCTGGATAGAGCCGTCGCCGGCAATGTCGATGACTGTTTTGTCCGGAAAGGCCATTTGCGCGCCAATTGCGGCAGGGAGGCCAAAACCCATGGTGCCCAGTCCACCGGAGGTGACAAAATGTCGGGGGTAATCAAATTTATAAAACTGGGCAGCCCACATCTGATTCTGGCCAACCTCCGTAGTTATAATTGCCTTACCGCCGGTAAGTTTATGGAGGGTTTCAATGACGTACTGGGGCTTAATGATGTCACTGTTTTCTTTGTATGACAGAGGATGTTTGGCAGTCCATTCACGGATCAGATTAAACCACGGAGTATGTCTTTCGGCCTCTTCCTCAAGGCTAATATTTGCTTTAGTATTAAACCACTCATTTATGGCGGCAAGAGCGTTTTTGCAATTGGCCACTATAGGAATATGAACTTTTACATTTTTGCTGATTGAGGTGGGGTCAATGTCGATATGAATGATTTCAGCATGGGAGGCAAATTCCTGCAAGTTTGCCGGTCACTCTGTCATCAAATCGGGCACCGACTGCAATCAAAAGATCACATTCCGCAACGGCCATGTTTGCGGTATATGTGCCGTGCATTCCAAGCATACCCATGGACAGTTCATGTGTTCCCGGGAAAGCACCAAGACCCATCAGGGTCATGGTTACCGGGATATTGAGCTTTATTGCCAGTTCGGTCAGTTCCTTGGAGGCATCGGATAAAATGACCCCGCCACCGACATAGAGCACCGGTTTTTTGGCTTTGATGATTTTTTTGCAGGCTTTTTCGATCTGGACCGGATGTGGCTTATATGTTGGCTGGTAGCTCAACATTTTGATATCCGTTTTTTCCGGATAAGTCAGCTGGCTGCCCAGGATATCCTTGGGCAGATCGACAAGCACCGGGCCGGGCCGACCTGTTCGGGCAATATGAAAGGCTTCTCGTATGGTTGGAACTAAATCTTCCAGTTTACTCACCAAATAATTGTGTTTTGTGCATGGTCTGGTGATACCAACAATATCAACTTCCTGAAATGCATCGTTGCCGATAAGTGGACGGGGCACCTGGCCGGTTAAAACAACAAGTGGAATGGAATCCATATACGCAGTAGCTATTCCGGTTACCCCATTGGTTGCACCCGGGCCGGAGGTGAGCAGTGCCACGCCGACCTGACCTGTCACCCTGGCTAATCCATCAGCAGCGTGAACTGCACCCTGTTCATGGCGGACCAGGACATTTTCAATATCGGCATCCATCAAGGCGTCGTAGAGGTCGATTACTGCCCCCCCGGGATAACCAAAAATTATTTTCACGCCTTCTTCCTGAAGACACCTTACGACTGCCTGGGATCCGGTAATTTTCCCCATCAATGTATTCCCTTATAATAATTGAGAAACTTTCATTGGTATTGAAGAACATCTTGAAAAACCAATGAATTTTAAACGAAACGAAAATATATCTGTCAACTCAGGATCTGTCAACCGACAAAGGGTACTATGGATAAGGAATGGACAAATATATAAACTCATTTATAGAAAGTTAACCTGTTTGGAGAGATGGACTATTTTTCTAATTAAGAAGAATAACATCAGATGCATGATTAGCGGCCAAGCAATAAAGGCTAAGACGTAAAAAAAGACAGGTCTTTTGCTGATGAAAGAAAACCATCTTGACAACTCGGGACGAAGATGTGTAGTCTATTGTCCAAGTATCAATACATTAATATTAATATGAAATTTGACAGCATGAACTTTTTAAACACACTCCTCTCTCTACACAACCTACTTCTAGGTTATCTATTGCCTTATTCCGTGGCCAAGGTGGAGGAGTTGTAGTTTGGTTTAAAAACTAAATACACCAAAAAAGGCCACGGTTGAAAAACCGTGGCCTTTTTTTTTGCAATTATCGGAGTCAAATTGTCGAGGAGAAAATATGAAGCCTGAGTTAGTAAAAAAATACCGTCCATATCCGCCGATCGATTTACCAAACCGGACATGGCCAGAATAAGAAAATAGAAAAGGCGCCTATCTGGTGCAGTGTTGATCTTCGAGATGGCAACCAGGCGCTGATTCAGCCGATGAGTCTTGAAAAAAAACTGGAAATGTTTTCGCTCTTGACGCAAATTGGATTTAAGGAGATTGAAGTTGGTTTTCCCTCTGCATCCCAAGTGGAGTTTGATTTTACCCGGCAGCTCATTGAAAAAAATCTTATTCCGGAAGGGGTGTTGATTCAGGTTTTGACCCAGGCAAGAGAGCCTCTGATCCGAAAAACTTTTGCATCGGTCAAGGGTGCAAAAGAGGCAATGGTCCATCTGTATAATTCCACGTCGACCTTGCAGCGGAGAACAGTTTTCAAAATGAGCCGAAAAGAGATCGTCGAGCTGGCTGTTCACGGTGCCACTCTGCTGAAAGAGGAGGAAAAGAAATATCCGGAAACCGTCTTCAGGTATGAATATTCGCCGGAAAGTTTTACCGGCACCGAGTTGAGCTTTGCCCTTGAAATATGTGAAGCGGTAATGGATGTTCTCCAGCCGACCCCTGAAAATAAGGTGATTATTAATCTTCCGGCCACGGTTGAGCTTTCAACTCCGAATATATACGCAGATCAGATAGAATGGTTCTGCAGCAACATGGCAGACAGGGACTCTGCCATAATAAGTATTCATGCCCATAATGACCGTGGATGCGCTGTTGCCGCCACCGAGTTGGCGCTTAATGGCCGGTGGGGAACGGGTCGAAGGAACATTGTTCGGCAACGGTGAACGGACAGGGAATGTCGATCTTGTGACCCTCGCTCTGAATATGTTTACCCAGGGAGTTGATCCTGAGCTTGAAATTAATGATATCAATAGCCTGATTGACACCTATGAGCGGGTCTGTCGCCTTGCCGGTTCATCCGCGTCATCCTTATGCCGGTGAACTTGTTTATACGGCATTTTCCGGTTCGCATCAGGATGCGATCAACAAAGGAATGCATGAATATGAAGAGACGGACTCCGGGACTATGGGCAGTGCCATATCTTCCGATCGATCCGTCCGATGTCGGACGCACCTACGAATCAATCATCCGTATTAACAGCCAGTCCGGAAAAGGTGGCGTAGCCTATGTGCTGGAAAAAGATTTTGGTTTTAAACTACCCAAAGCAATGCAGCCGGAAGTCGGCAAGATCATTCAGGCTGTAACGGACCGAGAGGGAAGAGAACTGCTGCACAGTGAAATTTTCACAACTTTTGAAAATGAGTATCTCTCTTTGGATAAGCCATATGAACTCGACACCTTCAATGTGGTTAAGAGACATATTAATAAAGGAGAAAAAAGATCACAGGCGGATGTTGAGGCAACGCTGCTTGTTCAATGGCAAGGAAACGAAGATTTCGGCATCCGGCAATGGACCTCTGGATGCCTTTTGTTCGGCATTGAAGCAGACAATAACCGGAGATTTTACACTCACCAGCTATCACGAACATGCTTTGAATGGCGGGTCAAGTGCAAAAGCTGCCGCGTATATTGAAATTCAGGCGCCGAATGGTTCTGTCAGTTGGGGGACGGGAGTTGACACAGATATTATCATCGCTTCAATAAAGGCCGTTTTGAGCAGTTTGAACCGGCTTGAAAAATATGCTCATATACAGAAGACTGCATGATGCTGCCGCTATAGCTGTCAATAATTGGTTAATTGACATAAAATATAGGTGGCTATACCTACTGCAGCAAGCCAGATATTAGTGATGTTTGACACAGTTATATTGAGTATGGCCGCCAGTGGTTTCCCTCTGCTGAGCAGTAGCCAGACACGATTTAAATTCCGGCCAACTTGTCAAGGTGGCAAGAACGACAAAACCGATAACTCCTTTGGGCGCATGGGAATGAATTGCAGCAAAGGAGACAACCGGATCAAGGCAATAGCCGGATACCGTTAAGCCGATTATCGCTGGTATGAGCCAGAAATCAGGTCTGAACGAATACTCTTCCATATGTCCCAGTAGCTGCTTCTCTTGGGGCGGATAAAAAAGAGAATCAGTGTTATCGGGATACAGGCAAGCAACCAATAGACATGTATTGGGAGGGATCCAGCAAGAAGAAACTAGACCGGCAAAGATGGCGGTGCATGTAATTGCAACGGCAGTATATATCCTGTTTGTGGTAAATGTTTTTGTTACTTGCCGGCAGATAACTGCCGCAGCCAAGAGGAGGATGAGGGTTCATGAAGTTCGATCCCAATGGGGTGGAGGCGGCAAATATTATATCCCCTACAAGCAAACCGACCAGCAGACAAACAGCTTCGGGGCCGTTGGTGATAAATCCTGTTAATGTGCCGATACGCTTTGTTGTTTTTGAGACATTCCATAATTATCTCGATGGCCAGGCCAATGCAGAGCATTTCAACGATGATTCCTGCTGCACCAACTGTGGCCAGAAGGATATTGCCGTCAAAGAGCAGCGAGCTGCCGATGAAAAAAATAAAGACCAATACCCAGGCGATAAGATCCAGACGACCAAGGGAGTTTGCTAGAAATTTCTTCAAAGTATTGTTCTGTGTTGAAGGAGAGTGGAGGGTGGCTAAAATCAGTGTTTGTGGCTGGCAATGAAATCAGCGATAGTGGTTTTGCTCATAAACATTGCACTCAAAATGTGGTCGTTGATTCTCAGTGCTGGAATCAGCCTGATTCCAGCGTTCCAGCTTTGCCGTGGAGCAGTCATGATATCCACCTCTTTCACTTCTATTTCAGGATCATCCGCAGTTATTTCGAGTAGATATTTTCTGGCAAAATGGCAACGTGGGCAAAGTATAGATTTATAGAGGGTTATATGCATGATTCTGGTACATGCGAAAGAATATTTTACGTTCTTAACATAGTTATTCTCTGTATCTTCTTTTGACAACCAGAGACTGAGGTTGTCCTGATTTATCGGGCATAATGGTCTCTGTTTTGATACCGTATTGGAAAAAATAAATGTCTGGGCCATTTTTTATGATTTACTATGCTATACTATCTAAGTTTCTTAGGGTTTTGCTGTGTAACAAAGTCACCAAGGGAAGCTACAATGATAACCCTAACCCCGATAAATAATGGTGGCAATATGTACATTTCAGAATATATGACTCCCGATCCAATTACCATCTCCTCGGGTATTTTTCTCCCGGAGGCACGACGGATTTTAAATGAGTATCAAATCCGTCACTTGCCGGTCGTTGATGGAGACAACAGGCTTGTTGGCATTGTCTCCGATCGAGATTTACGTTCTGCTTACCCATCATCTGTTACATCGAGGGGAGAAAAAATTCTGGCTTTTGAACAGGTAGAAAAATCTACTGTTGCCGATATGATGACCACTTCCTGTTCCACTCTGAGCCCTGATGCGACCCTTGACGATGCGCTGATAATATTCGACAGAGATAAAGTTGGCGGGATTCCCATCGTCAGTGAGGACAACGTCGTCCTTGGCATCTTTTCCATCCTCGATCTCACTGCAGCCTATCGGAAATTGTTCGGGGTCGCTGAAGAGGGTTCGATCCTGATTGGAGTTGAGGATGACGATCGTGATAATATATTGAGTGAACTTGTTGTCCTGCTTGAACAAAACGGAATTCTGCTGACCAGTCTGATTCGGCTGGTTGAAAAAGGTGAAGTGACAAAAATATTCATGCGGATAAATAGCCAGAAACCGGTGAAGGTACATAAACTTCTCAGATCTAAAGGCTTTGTCTTTTAGAGCCTTAATCAGGCGATTAAAGAGATCCCTGCTCGCATCAATCGAGCAGATAATTGCACATCAGTACATTCCGGATAATTAGATGACAAATAAGCAGATGGCGTGCAGAAAATGTGGCAACTGCTGTAAAAAAGGCGGGCCTGCTTTACATGTTCAGGATCTGGAGTTGATTAGAAGTGGCAAAATACCGATAAGCAGCCTGATAACAATCAGGAAAGGGGAGTTGGTCAATAATCCTTTAGCCGGAAGGATTCAGCCGGTTTCTGTCGAATTAGTGAAAATAGTTGGTACGGGGCGGCGATGGGATTGCTGCTATTATGATGAAAATTCGGGTTGTACTGTCTATGACGACAGACCGCATGCCTGCCGGGTTCTCAAGTGCTGGGATACCTGCAGAGATTCTTGAGTCTTGTGGAGAAGGATACCTTAAGCCGCCTTGATATCCTCGAGAAAGACGACCCGTTGATTCCGGTCAATATTGGAACATGAGCGACCTTTGCCCCTGTGATGACTTGCGGTTTTATTCAGGACAATTTCGGTCGATTGTCGGATAAATTCAAAAATGAGCTGGAAAAACGGGTACGCAGTGATCTGCGATTTCGGACAAGGGTTATTGGGGATTTCCAGCTTGAAAGTGAGTGAGGAACTTTTTTATTTTGGTCGACCGCTCTTTCAGTTGCTGGAACCGTTGGGCATCCGAATCTCTGAATCGCCCGCTGGAATTCACCTTCATCTGGAGAGATTAGCGCTCTCTGTCCGGTATAGTTTGGGACAAAGAGCGCCGAGCCGGTATCTGATTACCATGTTTTTCTCGCCAGTTCTTCACCTCTGGTGGAGATGGTTATCTGCTCAACCGGAACTGATTTTCCTGCTTTTTCGATTGCTTTCTGAATGATGACATTCATTGCTGAACAGCAGGGAACCTCCATTATCAAAACTGTCAGACTTTTCAGGTTGCAGGTGCTGATAATTTCCGCAAATCTCTGGACATAGCTCTCAGCATCATCAAATTTGGGACAACCCATCATCACTGTTTTGCCTTCCATATATTTTTCCTGAAAATTCCGCACGGCCACTGCCGTACAGTCTGCCGCGACCAGCAAATCGGCATTTTGCAAAAATGGAGCATGGGCTGGAATGAGACGAATCTGCACCGGCCAGTGGGTAGAGTGCCGAACTGCCGGCTTTGGCCGTGGGAGTCTGAGTGGGCATATTGGCAGACTGACAGGAAGAACCGGCAACAGGTGGGGCTGGTTTAAACGACTGGATATGTGTTGAGGCGCATCCGCAATCCATTGTTGTCGGTTTTTGGGTGGCAGCTTTCTTCTTTTCTTCTTCCAGGTAGGCTTCAACCGCTTCTTCATCAAACTCATCAGCTTCCCGCTTGATGACCTTCAACGCTCCGGTGGGACAGGAACCAAGGCAGGCTCCCAGGCCGTCGCAGAGTTTGTCGGCAACCAGTCTGGCTTTGCCGTCAATCATTTTCAGGGAACCTTCGGCGCAATCGGGTACACATTGTCCGCAACCATCACACAATTCTTCGTCAATTTGAATAATATTTCTTACTTCTTTCATATTGTTATCCTCTCGTTCAGGTGATTTATGATACTGTATCGAACTTATGATCTTGCACGAATCATTTCGATTTTTGTCTTTCATGATATATGGTCAATCGCAGTGTTTATGTCTCTATATTAGCACAGAAACAGCAGAATTCTTTGATTTGGGTCAAGTTATGCCAAATACTTGGAAATATTATTCAGAGCGCTCTCTTGTTGCAGAAGAAAGAACAGAGAAGAAGGCTGTAGACATAAACAAAAAAAGGCGTGATATCGTAATCGATACCACGCCTTGTCTTCAAGTAATGTTGAGAAATTTAGCCGAGTATGGTCTGCAGGTCTTCTTCAGGTGTTGCTGCAATAGGCTTACAGTCAAAGTTTTCAACCAGAACGTTGAGGACGTTTGGTGAAATAAAGGCCGGCAGGGAGGGTCCGAGGCGAATATCTTTAATACCCAGGCTGAAAAGTGTCAAAAGGATAACGACAGCCTTCTGCTCATACCAGGAGAGGATCATCGAAAGCGGCAGATCATTGACACCACATTCAAAAGCTCCGGCAAGTGCGACTGCAATCTGGATTGCCGAGTACGCATCGTTGCATTGGCCAACATCCAGAAGGCGGGGGATGCCACCGATATCACCAAGTTTCTTGTCAAAGAAACGGAATTTACCGCAAGCAAGGGTGAGAATCATGCAGTCTTCGGGAACTTTTTCTACGAATTCAGTGTAGTAGTTACGTCCGGGTTTGGCACCATCACAACCGCCGACCAGAAAGAAATGACGGATAGCCTTGCTTTTTACTGCTTCGATCACCTTGTCGGCGACACCAAGAACGGTATTGCGTCCAAAGCCTACCAGAACACTGCCTTTGTCGGTGTCTGCAGGAAATCCTGGAAGGGCAAGGGCACGATTGATTACCGGAGTGAAATCCTTGTCTTTGCCAATGTGTACCAGACCGGGCCAGCCAACCAGTCCAGTGGTAAAGACATTATCTTTATAGCTGTCGGCAGGTTTCTGGATGCAGTTGGTGGTGAAACAGAATGGCACCCGGAAATTCCGGAAATTCTTTGGCCTGATTCTGCCAGGCAGTGCCAAAATGGCCATAGAAATGGCTGTATTTTTTCAATTCAGGATAGCCATGGCAGGGCAGCATTTCACCATGGGTATAGATATTAATGCCTTTACCTTCAGTCTGCTTCAGTAATAATTCCAGATCTCTCAGGTCATGGCCGGTTATCAAGATTGCTTTCCCGGCTTTGGCGCCAAGAGGTACCTCGGTGGGAGTTGGATGACCGTAGGTGCCGGTATTTCCAGCATCAAGCAGCTCCATTGCTTTGAGATTGACTTCGCCGCACTTAAGCGCCAAACCAACCAATTGCTCAAGACCCTGGCCACTATTGGTGAACTCGGCCATGGTTTCGTGGATGTAAGTATAAATCGAATCGTCTTCCTGACCTAGAATAGCTGCATGATCCGCATAGGCAGCAAGACCGCGAATGCCATAAACGGTAATCTGCTTCAGGGAACGGAGGTCTTCGTTTTCGTCGAGTTTATTTATGAAATCGAGCTCTTGCCCCTGGGCAACGAGACCTTCAAGTGTCGATGCAGGGGAAAATGATGCAGCAGGCGCGGCAAAGTCGACGGTACCGCCGGCGGCGATTACTTTCACTTTAAGTGCATCGCGTAATTCAACGGTCTTATTGATCAAGTTCTGGAAGCGAGCCGGATCAAAATCGACATTGGTGAGACAGGAAAAAATCGCCTCAAGGGTGAAGCGGTCTATTGCATTGTCCTTAAGACCAACTTTTCTTCCCGCTACGGCGACCAGTGATAAGCCCTGAACTGCATAGGTGAGAAGATCCTGGAGTGCTGCAACATCACCTGGTTTTCCACAGACACCAATTTTGGTACAACCGGTTCCCTTGGCAGTCTGCTCACATTGATTACAAAACATATTATCCTCCTGAGACAAGTTTATGTATTCGTTGATCGAATACTTTTGCTGAGTAGTGATTTGTTGAACGATACAGTCAATTGAGGAACAAAGACGAAGCCCTCTTAACCGATGTTGTGCAGAGAATACACAACAAGTGCTTCTGCATCTTTGATTTAGGTCAAGAACGTAAGCTTTTTTTTATAGTATTACAATGTCAGGACCGCAAGTAGAATCGAAGATGTCGATCGGTGAAAACGATTACCGGAATAGTCACCATAGATATTTGTTGGGGTAAAACCGGCTTTATTGAAAAGGGAAAGCCATTGGTCGGCGGAAAATCCGGCAATGGTGTAACTTTTGTTGCCAATCTTCTTTGGCAAGGTGCTTCTGCATGGGACGCACCCGGAATCGTTCTTCTATGTGGACTGATTGGGATTGTGGTTCATATTGCCTGCAGTATTTCTTTGATGATTTTTCCGCCTCCAGGGCGGTCAAACATCTGAAACTGAAAAGTCTTTTTTTGTTGGATAAAATCTTCTGTGGGAATAAAGAGCTGGACCAGTAATTTCCCTTGAGGCCGAAGAGAATTTTTACAACCCTGCAGACATGCGAGGATTTTCTCCTCGGAACCAAGCAGATTAAGCGTATTATAGGCAATGAGAATTGCATCAAATCTGATCGAAAATGCCGGTGTGACCATATCCATGCAAAGATAGTGGGGAGAACGTTGCGATTAGATGTCGTTGTCTTGGCCAGCCGTAACATGGGGCATGGATATATCAATGCCGATTACAAAACGGCTCGATCCATCTCGGCCTGCCATGCTGTTAGTAATACGGCCAGTGCCGCAGCCCATTTCCAGGATGATACCCTGTTTTGGCAGCAGCGATTCGATAAAAGTCGATATCCGCCGTAAAATTGTCCATTTCAAGGGCATAAAATTGACAGGCAAGCTCCTCGGGTAAGGGCAGGAAGATATCCTTTGGCTCATCGCTATAATCTTGATAAATTGTAACCATGTAAACTCGAGGTCATTTCTTGCTATTTTGATAATTTACACTATAGCGTTGTTAATACCGGACAGAGTCATACAATTATTTTTATGTAGACAAATCTCTCGTTGACTTATATCTGGGACGCTCTATTTTTGTTATTATTTTAAGATCGTTACTGTCTTTGTGGGAAAAACAGGCATATCAATTGTTGACCGTTATTGCATCACTCATTACATCATAGTAAGACGCATCGAGAATTTTAAACAGATGTTTTCCTGTTGTTGTGGTACTTTCGGGATTATTCTGAGATGTCATAGAAACCATTGCAGGGAAACTACCCTGTCGTTGTAAACTCGTCCCAACGGTACAACAAAACAGTATGGCAGGCAATCATGACTCATTCTTTTTTGCAGGTTTCATCAATCGGTTGGCTGCGATCATTATTGATCGTTCTGCTTTTCTTGTTCGCTGCTGCGCATGCAGGTATTGGGCAGGCCAAAGCAGCCCCGCTGCCGCCAGTATTCAGAGCTCACTTTTCACGATGGTTTGATTTCTGCCGAACTTGTTAATGCTCCGCTTATTGATGTTCTCGAGCGAATCAAACAGGAATTTGGGTTTAAAACACATTATCATGGCGATCTGACTGAACTGATTACTCTGTCTTTTACCGATCTGCCTTTGACTAAAACCCTTCGGCTCTTAACTGCCAATCAATCTTTATCGGTTGCCACTCGACCGGTGGCAGATACTTCGGAGCAAAATGACACCAAGCAGATTACTGAGATATGGGTGCTCAGTCGAAGTCCCATGTCTACAAAGGCGAATATCGCCCCCGCAGCGTCGCTGGCACCTGCGCCAAATGCACCTGACAGCGCGGTAGATACCAGTGAAAATTCCCTGGAAATGACCGAAGATATACAGCAGGAAAGTGTTTTCTCGGCTCAGGAAGTAAACGATCAGAATGCAGAAGAGCCGAGTAGAGCGGCAAACCATCAAAAATCTCGTCGCGATTGGTGATTCTGCTTCTGTTATGGCTATGGCTGAATACACCCGCGATGCGGATAAAGAAGTACGTAAACTGGCAGTTACTGGGGTTAGTCTGGTACAGAGTGAAGAATCCACTCAGATTCTCGGACAAGTGCTTCAGGATGAGCCTGATCCTGAAATTCGTAAGATAGCTCTCCGTGCTTTAAGCCAGAGGCAAAACGATATGGCGGCTCAGACTTTCCTTGAAGGGGCACTAAACGATGCGGCCCCTGAGGTTGAAATCCTGTCAGATCAAATGCTTACCGAGTAAAAAAAAGGTAATCGAGGACGATATTGAAAAAGAATTAACCCCGAGAGTTTATAGCACAGAACATGGAAGAATCTGTCCAGACTGCAATAAACCTGTAAAATCATGTGGCTGCAGCAAAGGAAATAAAACGTCCGGCAGGAGACGGAATTGTCAGACTAGGACGGGAGACAAAGGGTCGCAAAGGAAAGGGGGTGACGACAATTGCCGGGGTTCCTCTCGATCCATCCGGTTTGTCGGCCCTGGCAAAAGAGCTGAAAAAAAGATGTGGCTCCGGCGGCACTGTCAAGGAGAGTACTATTGAAATTCAGGGCGATCACCGTGATGTGCTCTTTGAAGAGCTGTCCAAGCGTGGTTGGCGGGTCAAGCGTTGCGGGGGGTAAGGTCAGTCAAGAAACTGGTGGATCTGTGCAGCATCCGTTTGCATAGGTGTTCCGTAATGACCAAAAGTCTTTTCTGTTACGCTTCTTGCTGAGAGTCCAGCTGTTGTTCTAAGTGAACAGGCCCGTTCACCCAGCCCATGAAAATCTGATAGCCCAGCGCCAGCATTGTCGCACCGATAAACATCCCAAGAATACCACTGGCCACCATTCCCCCCAGGGCGCCGAGCAGAATCACCGGCATGGGAGCGTCAACTCCGCGCCCGAGCAGCAATGGCTTCAGAACATTGTCGGCCATGCCGGCAACCGCCAATAGGACCGTGAAAAGGATTGCCGACCCGGTGCTGTAGTCGCCGCCGATCCAGATGTAGATAATGGCGGGCAGGGTAATAAGGGCTGCAGGAATCTGGGCAATGCCAAGAATAAGGGTAATGACGGCAAGAATGCCGGCACCGGGAATGGAGGAAAAATAGAGCACCAGTCCGACCAAGATTGCCTGGATTAAAGCGACGCCGATAACACCCTGAGCAACGGCACGGATGGTAGCAGTGCAGAGAGTGGTGAACTCGCTGGCTCTCGACTTGCCGACGATACGGCGGGAAATATTCAGAGTGCTCTGTGCCCCGGACCTGCCAAACGACATGATGATGCCGGCGATGACAAAGGAGAAGAGGAACTTGAGAATATCAGTCCCCATCGAGGCGACCATGGAGAGTGCCTTTTTGGTCAGGTGACCGATCTTGGGCTGCATGTTCTGGATGAGGCCCGGAAGATCAGTTGCCGCCTGCTGCCAGAAACGGTGGATATCTTTTCCAACAAGAGGCCATTGAGCTATCGTGTCGGGAGGGAGCGGGACATGCAGAGTATTATTTTGAACCCCGTGGATGAGGTTGGATATTGAATCTGTCAGTGAATTCAAAAGGAGCGTACTGGGGAATACTATAAGGAGCACTCCGGCAAGGACAATGAGGGTTGAGGCGAGTCCCTGGCGACCCTTGACCGTGTTGGCAAGTCGTTGATGAAGTGGGTAGAGGGTGACAGCCAGGATCAGCGCCCACAGCATCAGATTCAAAAACGGAGAAAAGATTGAGTAACAGGTCATGACGAGTGCCAGAATAAGACCTGCCTTGATCAAGGTGTCTAAAAGTTTACTGGATAACCGGTTTTCAAGGTCCTGATTATGCTCATAATCCATGTCAGTCGTTCCCTCCGCAAGGTGCATTGGTGAGCTAAGTCGTAGTAACCAGAATATCAAGCACATCCAATGTTTATCATATTTGTAAAATTTGATAACCTTTCTCTTTGCATGGCACTGCCTGGGCAAATATCACTGAAGAAGATTAAGCAGTTTGTTTGCAGAATCCTGACTGAGAAGGTTGTTCCACGGAGCATTTTCTTTTGCCAACATTGCTTTGGTGTTTTGAAATGAGCCGGTAAAATCTCCAAAGAGCTTCTTGAAGCTGGATATTTCCGCATCGGAAAAAGCTGATGCGCTGTTCATATCGAGAGCTGCATCAGACTCCTGGCCTAATTCGGAATAGGCCAGACCTCGAACCAGATGAGCTATTCCTCTGTTGTTGTTCTGCATGAGGGATGAGGTGAGATCGTCTATGCCTTCTTCGTATTTGCCCAGAGCGACCAGCGCGATACCACGATAATAGTAGGCTCTTTCGTTTCTCGTATCTTCTTTGAGTACCTGGCTAAAATCTTCTTTTGCTGCAAGGTAATTGCCTAAAGCCATTTGTGCAGCACCTCTGCTCAACCACAGATCAACTGAGCCAAATCCATTTTTCTCCGCAGCTGAAAAAATTTCTATACTTTTCTCTATGTTTCCTGAAGCAAAAAGTATCTTTGCTTTTTGCAGGAGAGCGTTTCTCTCTGTAGGTTCCGATACCATTGTATAAATCCTCCTGTAATACGTATCTATTCTGTCGACTGAATAGCCTAAAACTATACACTCATTAGAAAGTATGCATTATTTTTTATCGAAAGAATCATCTGATGTTCCTGGATGTCGGTTGTTGAGAGAAGAGCTCTCCCGAAGATAAACGGCCTGGGGAGACTTCGATATCAAATCTATGCCTGCGGCTGATTTTTGCAAACACCGCGATTAAGAATGAAAGGCATCTTCTGTGCATAAGAACCAGGTTAGTGAATCTCTTTAAAGGCGGTATCAGGAAAGAAGCAGTACGGGCATTCTGCCGGAGCAGTTTCGTCGTAATGGATGTGGCCGCAGATCCTGCACCGCCACGCTTTACCAGCGGATGCTGATGTCTTTTCGTTACGTGGATCATGCAGGCGATGGAGTGGCAGGTCTTCAAGAGCAGGAAGGGCTGGCTGATATTCTTTCAACAAATAGTCAGCGAGTATCAGCCGCTGGATTTCACTGGTGCCCTCATAGATGCGAAGCAGACGAACATCACGCAGGAGTTTTTCAATGGGAAACATTTTGGTGTATCCATATCCGCCTAAAATCTGCAAAGCCTCATTGACCACCTCGAGTGCCGTTTCCGTGGCATAGAGTTTACTGATTGAGGCGCTGACCCTTCCGTCCTGCTGCTGATCTGAATCCCAGGCAGCTTTCCAGGTCAGCAGGCGGGATGTCTCTACCTTCTGATACATTTCCGCGAGCTTGAACTGAATGGCCTGGAAGGCGCTGAGGTCCATGCCGAACGCGCGGCGTTTTTTTGCATAGTCAAGGGCATATTCCAGTGCCGCTCTTGCTGCTCCCACCCCAAAGCTGCCGATGATCGGCCGGGTTCGGGCAAAGGTTTTCATCGCCAGGACAAAACCTTTGCCGGGAAGTGCCAGAATATTTTCTTTGGCAACGCGGACATTTTTGAAATTGATGCCCACGGTATTAGAGCATCGCTGGCCCATTTTGGGGATGGCGCGTCCGATTGTGACTCCAGGCCATTTGGTTTCTACCAGAAAGGCACAGATCCCCTCGTGGTCGGCTTTTGGGGTCAATCGTGGCAAAAACTGAGACATAGTCAGCAACTCCTCCGTTGGTAATCCAGTATTTGGTGCCGTTGAGGATATAGTCTTCTCCATCGGCTTTGGCCCTGCAGCGAATACCCGCCACGTCCGAGCCCATTGTCGGTTCAGATGTGGCAAAGGCAGCCAGTTTGAAGTCCTTGGCGATTGCCGGGAGATACTTGTTTTTTGCTTCGGTATTAGAAGAGAGCAGGATCGGCTCCATGCCAAGCGAACTGTCGAAAATAGATGTTGCCAGCCCCGGGCAGGCAGCGGCTATTTCTTCGGTAATCAATGCTGAATCCAGCAGGCCCAAACCCTGCCCACCAAATTCTTTTGGAATATCACTGCCTATCATCCCGGCATCGAAGGCTTTGCGCATTACTTCCATGGGGAGTTTATCCTGTTCGTCATAGTACCAGGCTACGGGCAGAATTTCTTTCAGAGCAAAGGTACGGGCTTTCTGACGGAGATCCTGCTGTGCTGAAGTCAAACTGAAATTTAACATTCTGAACTCCTTGTTGGATTTGAGGGAAATGAGGATAGAAGGGAAACGGACACAGAGGCATTTTAGTAGGTCAAGAGGGAGAAGCAAAGATAAAAAAACTGCCGGCACTTTGGGTTACGTTCTCTGTTTACGAATTGTCAAACCTCCAACCGTCAGAAGGTAGCTGTGAAATGTTAAGGCAAGATGTGTATGTAGGTTAATAATAGTATTTGCTACGATTATACTACACTTATATGTTCATTGAGTAAGGCTGCCGTCATTCTTAAACTTTGTATGTAATGTTTGAACAACAATTGATAAACTCGTAAAAACATCAAATTTCGATGGATAAGTAAACAATCTTCATATTGGAAGCGTTCAATTTTTCTATTA
Source organism: uncultured delta proteobacterium (assembly GCA_963806525.1). Taxonomy (GTDB): domain Bacteria; phylum Desulfobacterota; class Desulfobulbia; order Desulfobulbales; family Desulfocapsaceae; genus Desulforhopalus_A. Next base: position 27,031 of record CAWDYJ010000026.1, on the reverse strand, counting down.
TTTCTGATTACATACGGTACGTCGTAATGATAGAAAAATTGTGACAACCAACAAGATAAAGATTTCTCTGCCCTTTGGGTACTTTTTACGACGCCATCAATAATTAATTATAAACAAATAAGGATAATCAATGGAAAGAACATACCTGGCATCAATAGAATTTTCGCTTCAATGGGAAAGTTCTTATGCTATTCACCGAGACAGACATTTTGTTGATAAAGTTCATTTCTGGCGTGATATTTTTCCAGAAAACCTCGGTAAACACTTGGGACTTCTCCAACCTGGCGAAGTTACAAAGAAGATTATGAGTCTGGAGTATTGGTGCATCCTTTTGATCAGCAGCGGATAAAAACGTTTACGAATAATCAGTTTAAAAATAACAATGCAAGAAACTGTGATCCCTCAAATTGGAAAATTTTATCCTCAGGGGTGGGCATGGAGAGCATTGCACTGTTTTCCGCAAAACACCACTACCTTTCAGAGTGGTTGACAGACACAAGGAACTTGTATGTTGCGGATACCAATCACCCGCTCTCTCGTTATCCTCTGACTCTGGAGGCGCGATTAATTGAAAAATGGCAACCAGCCAAAGAGCGGGGTGGGGGGTGTAACGATATAGCATCAGTGTTAACAGGAAATGGACCGGGTATGCAAATTCCCTATCAATGGGCGGCAAAAGACTGCTATACGCCCTTACCCTTTCCATAGAGAAAATGATGATGACGATTCCAGATTTTACCAAACTCCAAGAATGGTCAAACATCTCGACGACACCGCAATTAACCAGGTCAAATCAATCTACTCCAGGTTACTTTTCCCGGGCAATAAAATCCTCGATTTGATGAGCAGCTGGACCTCCCATCTGCCAAATTCTCTATGAGAATTGTCAGGTCACAGGGCTCGGTCTCAATGGGGATGAACTGAGGGCTAACCCACAATTAGCTAGAACAGTGTAATACACGACCTGAACCGAGATCCGATATTGCCTTTTGCAGATAATACATTTGATGCAGTGATCTGTACTGCATCAATCGAATATCTCATAAACCCTCTGGAGGTTTTGGCCGAAATTGCCAGGGTCACCGTACCTGGCGGAATTTTCATTACGACATTTTCTGACAGATGGTTTCCCGGTAAAGAAATTGAACCTTGGGCTGATTTGCATCGTTTTGAGCGGCTCGGACTCATTTTGGATTACTACCTGAAGACCGGAAAATTTGAAAATGTGCACACAGAGTCCATTCTCGGACTGCCAAGACCTTTAACAGACAAGCATATAGCAAAAACACGCATTTCAGACCCAATATTTGCTGTGTGGGCCAACATCAAATGGTGACCATAGGAGCCTGTCGGATTATGCCCTTTTTCCCCATATCTTCGTTGTTTGAAAAAATTAATGCTCGCAATATTAACTATATGGCTGCTTAATTCTCAAAAACGTCTCGATCTAAGAAAAAATGCCTATAAGCCGACAGGCTCATAGGATCTTATATAGTTTATCGATTAAATTGATTATGCTTTGATTGGAGCATTGAATGCACCTGAAACAGTCGATAAATTAGCTGTCGTTTTGTTTATCTTCCGGTATTTTATGCACGAAATAGTAAGCAATAGCCGTTGCTATCAACACCAGACCTGTGGCGAATACATACATTGAGTCAAGGGCATCGTAATCTAAAATAATTACTTTTCGGGCGACCGCCATGAGTGCGGTGGCGAGGACGATCTTGACATGAATTACATCGTCACGCAGGTAAAGTATGATATTTTGAAAGATTTCAATGGCAATGAGGACGACCATAAATGCGCCAAAAGTGGCAAGAACGTCACCCATAGTGAGTATAAAACGCGGTGGAGCGAGGAGACGCTGATACAAGGTCCAGCCAACATCCACAACACCGAAAACAATAACCAGTATCATCAGGCTTGCGAGGATTTTCAAACTGTAGTGGATTATATTTTTCAATATCCAGAGAACTGGATCATCTGATTTGTGTATCTTCTTCATTATGTATAGCTGTAGTAGATTGAGGCAAAATCACATGCCGAAGACCCGGGTTACTAAAAACTTCTGTGAGTGGTCAGCTGTAGATAATCAATTTTGAACTATGTATTGAGAAGCTGAGGTGCATTGTGCCTAGCTTGAATTAACCATTAATAGAAAATCTGTATTTCCTGATCCCATGATGTCGTGGCAATATCTCTTAACGGCAAAAGTCAATTATTGGGGCTGGTTTTCAGATCGTTATGGGCGATTCATAGCCATCAGTTTTTCCCTCCAAAACATGCATATTGCTGGATCGGCGTTCAATATGCAAAGATTCAAGAAGACTGGAGAGATTCTCCTTGCTTTCCTGTTCAAGCTGCATTTTCATCTGTTCTATCTTGCTGTCGGTAAATTTAAATCGCGGACCTCTGAGCATAGCTTCTGCCTGCAGATGCCAGGCATGCAGGTAATGCACCTCTTCCTCCCTCTCTTTGTGCAAGGGAATAAGACAACTCGATTATCTTTCTGTTCAACAATTTTGTCTCTTGGTTGTCGGTTGCAACATCAACCGCACCAAGAATACGCGTGAGTTCTCGAGACTCTTTCCCTTTAACTGCCCAGATGGGACAGGGACATTTACGAATAAGTCGCATTGAGAGTTGATCCATGCCTCTTCTAGGTGAGCCTCGCTTAAAGATCAGGTCATGCTTATCTCTGAGCACCTTCTGAATAATAGAAATGAAGCCTTTCCCCTGAAGTACTTTGCCGGAGACTTTGATGCCGCTCCAGTTATCATTAGATATAAACCTGTGAATATCCGCAGTTAACTGTTCTATTAATATATTCGTCAGTTCCTTTCCGTTTTGCAACACAGAACGGTTAAGCTGTTCAAACAAACCATCTTCCAGGATACTAACAACTGTTACCGAGGCATTGTTCAGCCTCGCTAATGTTATGACTTTATTAGCAATAATGTCGTCGTTAGCGATGCCTGGGTCGACAATATACAGTAAGTTCTTAAAACGTTTCACGGTATCCTCTCCGTTATCAACTTACAGTTGTAGCTTGAAACACTCCATCAAGCAGAGCTGTCTCTGTTAGCCATTTATAAGCTCTTTGTTTGTATTTCACAAGCATAGCAGTGAAAGCTTTTTAACCCTGAAATTAATTAGATCAGACTGAATTCGGAAACATCAAGGCAGCCCTCTTTATTGTGCAATCCATGCTGGCCAGACATCCTGCTCCAGAAGAGCGCCAAATAAAAGAACGAATCGTAAAATTTGATGTACTTGTAAAAACCTCAAATTTCGATGGATAAATGAAAATCTTCACATTGGATGTGTGCGATTTTTCTATTATATCTGAGTACATACGGTGTCTCGTAATGTAGAAAAATTGCACCCCAAGGGCACTTCCTCTGGGCGTGACAAGGAACAAGATGAAGCTTTTTACGACGCCATCAAATTTTATTACCGGCGCCTGAGATAGTCTTTATCTGTTGTCATTAAGTTCTGTCAATCCTGATTGATAGCCTTAACTACTAATAAACATTATTTTTACTTCTATTGAAAAATGTTCTGGTTGTCCTATCGTTTCAGATAATGAGGAAGTGGATCAATTTTCGCTGTTTTCGCTGTCTTGGACGGATGCATTGATTATGGTAGAGGAAAAATAAATCAGAATAGGATCAGATTATGGAAAAATTACAAGAATACTTTGAAAGCACTAAAGGGTTCGGTGTCTTAGCTACAGCTGACAGTAACGGAAAAGTAGATGCTGCGGTATATTCGAAGCCACATTTTCTCGAAGAGGGAGCATTGGCATTTATCATGCGAGAGCGTCTTACTTACCATAATCTTCAGTCCAATCCCTCGGCAACCTACCTTTTCGTTGAAGAAGGTAGTGGCTACAAGGGTATAAGGCTTTTTTTAAAAAAGGCTCGAGAAGAAAACAATCCAGAATTAATCAAAAAAATTAAGCGACGAAAAAATACTGATAGGAGTGAGCAACCATTGTTTCTTGTCTACTTTACCCTCAACAAGGAACTCCCGTTGATTGGTGTGTAGAGCAAACTATCAAATAAAATCAGTTGTATAGTTTTGATATGCTGGAAGAAATATCACAGAAGGTCGAAAAGCAGGTCATTGTTCGCAACAACCTGCTACTGCACAAAAGGGAGAAGTTGCTATGAGCATTATCTTCTGGGTGAAGCTCTATCTGTTCACCATACCAGTGTTTTTTTTCATTGACATGATCTGGCTGGGTTATGCAGCGAGAAATTTTTACAAGACGCAACTGCATCATCTGCTTAGTCCTGAAGTAAACTGGCTGGCGGCCTTTCTGTTCTATTTCATCTATATTGTCGGAATTCTGTTTTTTGCTGTCCGCCCGGGGCTTGACGCTGAGTCACTTGCCAGGGCCTGTCTGCTTGGCGCGCTTTTCGGTTTTTTTACCTATGCCACATATGATCTCACCAATCTGGCAACATTGCGCAACTGGCCGATTGCAGTCGTCATAGTCGATATAGCCTGGGGAACTCTGCTTTGTACTCTGGTCGGTGGTGGTTCTTATCTGATAGGCTCATGGCTCAGGTAACTAAAAGGAGAATCTTGCTATGCTCACTGTCTTCTTTACCGCCACTGCGCTGCTTGCCTGGTTTATGTGCTGTATGTTTTTAATCGGCCTCAAGGCCCGGGACAATAGTCTGGTGGATATAGCCTATGGCCCAGCCTTTCTTATTGCCTGCTGGGGAGCCTGGTGCTTAAGTGGTGCTTTGCACCTCCATTTCCGTCCTGTGCTGCTCCTTGGCCTCCTCACTCTCTGGGGGGTGCGTCTGGCCCTGCATATCGGACTGAGGCATAGTGGACGTGGTGAGGATTTTCGCTACCGAAAATTTCGTAAGGAGTGGGGCGACAGCATAATATGGCGCAGCTTTCTGCAGATCTATATGCTCCAGGGCGCTGTTATTCTTGTGGTTGCAACTCCGGTTCTGCTGACCATCGGGGCGCCGGGGAGCGCCTTGGTGTGGACTGATCTTGTTGGTGTCCTGCTCTTTTCCCTTGGTTTTTTATTTGAGGCGATCAGCGACTGGCAAATGACCGTTTTCAAAAAAGGATCCAAGAATAAAGGGAAAATCATCATGCAGGGGCTGTGGCGTTACAGCCGCCATCCCAACTATTTTGGCGAGGCAACCCTCTGGTGGGGCATTTTCTTTATTGGGTTGGCTGGACCATATGGCCTATACGGATTGGTCAGCCCTCTGACCATCGCTTTTCTTCTCCTCAAAGTTTCGGGAATTCCCATGCTCGAGGCGAAGTATCAGGGAAATCCGGAATTTGAAGCATACCGGGCAAGAACCAATAGTTTCTTCCCTTGGTTTGCGCGTAAAACCGACAGGTAATTAAAAATCAATTCTAAAACCTCCGGTAACAACGCCGATCGGAATGATCATTATATCAAACCCGAACTTATACCATGAAAAGCCAACAGTTCCGGCGGCAAATACACTAACTTCACCAAGATTGGGCAGAGTGTCGCCATAACCATAAAGCGGGCCTATTCTATAGCCAATATCAAGACGGGTGTTCTCAGCAAGTTCCCGAGAATAAACGTTTCTCCCAAGAGCAATAAACCAGGATCGGTCATCGTGGCTGTTAAGGAAAGTTCCTGCGCCTATGCCATTATATATCATGCTTATTAACTTATTTTGTTCGTTGCTCTCTCCACTTCCAAAGTATTCACCGGAACCTTTCAGGTGAATACTCCACATTCCCATAAGGACGGCATTTCCTGTTTTTTCTCCCCAAATCTTTTGCCATATTCCTGAGTCAACTTCTTCTGTATTTACGGTATCTTTAGTTGCTGTTGTAGCTGTCTTTGGTGAAAGTGTATTTTCCTGGCAAAAGCCCTCGTTTGTAATACAGAAAATTGCAAGCAGGCAAATAATAAGCACAGTCTTTCCAATAGAATCCCCTCTTGCCTGTCGGAACGTTTCCCGGATCAAAAATCTTTTTCCGGGCATAAAGCCCTCAGTTTTTCTCCATGCTGGGAAAAATGGGCCGAGAATATTCAGATAGCCGAAGCAAAGAGTTAACAGGCATTGACGCTCGTTGCCGGCAGGTGTGGAAAGACAACCGATTTTGTCATTCATCTTTGACGTTCTGAGCTCTTTATCTCGGGCGGGAAAGCAGTTCACTGTGGTTTTAAAAATGACAGGGTGATTGGAAAAGACGAAAGGAACAAAATACAGTACACATTCTTATTTGTGGAGCGTTTGGATTATTATTGTTCCAGGATTCGTTTGGGAAAAGTTGCTGTGTAACGTAACGGAAAATTAGACAGAAACGCAATGTTTCAATATTTCTCTCTAGCCTGTACCACCATTAATCTTTGGTGTCAATGGTCATAAAATATCCATTGATGTGTTATTAGCACCCCCTGCGACATTTTCTCGCTTTTAGGCGGCATTACCCGAAATGCACCACCAGCAGGATATTCAGTGCGTATCGGATTGTGGTTGTATTTTGACTGTTCGCTTCAGGTAGTCTGTTGAAAAAAAATATTACCTGAAAAAACATACAGTTAGACTTAATTTCCACAGCACAACTTTCATCTACATTAATCACCCTAATAATCACAACGAACGAAATTGTTTGCACTTACCTGGTTTTAATACCGTAGATCTTGCCTTTCTTCAAAGAACTTTTATTATTTGACTGGAGCATGGGAGCCTTACCCTGATAAACATCGAGACATTGAATATATCCAACCGGGGTTTGTTGTTTAACTATTGGAGGCACATATGGACAAGAAATTGCTTATTTTCCTCATTGTCGTGTTAAACGTCGGATTAATAATATGCTCTCTGCACGCTGAGGTTCGCCCTTGGGAGATTGATAAAGAGCATACAAACCTCTATTTCAGCGTCGATCATATCTATGCTAAAGTTCAAGGCCGCTTCACCGATTATAAGGGAACTCTAAGTTTTGATCCCGACAACCTTCAAGACAGTAAAATTTTTTTTGAGATCAAAGTAAAAAGTGTGGACACCGGTATAGGCAAGCGTGACAGGCATTTACGGTCAGCCGATTTCTTTGATGCATCCAAGTATCCACTGATGACATTTACCAGCAATAGTATTACCAAGATAGAGGAAAACATGTATCAGGTCAGGGGTATATTGACCATAAAAGATGTTTCTAAAGAGCTGGTTCTGCCTCTAGCTTTTGAGGGAATGAGAGAAAATCCTTTAGCACCTGACTTGGAAGTGGCAGGCTTTAATGGTCGTTTGACCCTTGACCGACTGGCATATAACGTTGGGGATGGAAAATATTACCAGATGGGTGCAGTCGGCAAGGACGTCGATATTCTGGTAACGATCGAGGCGTTGCGGAAAAAATAATACGGTTGGTAAAATACACTCATGATTCCTAAACTATATCGACAACGTCCCATTCCGGCAGGTGTTTTGCATTGCTTTGCAAATGAATGAGAATACTGATCCTTTTCCTGAAGATCGCAGATTGCCGCTTACAGGGGCAACAAATTTCCGCGACCTTGGCTGTTACCCGACAACTGCATTTCGCCGGGTAAAGAGAGGGCTTGTCTTTCGCTCCGATCACCTCTCACGCCTTACCGAAAATGATCAACATCTTCTGCAGCGTCTGCGATTCAAGATAGTCTGCGATTTAAGAACAGTCCGCGAGCAGCAGAACTCCCCCGACCTTCTGCCGCCTGACAGCTCTATTCGCCTGCAGTCACTGCCCGTCCAGGCTAAATGATTTTGACCCGGCCACAGTCATGGATCGCCTGAAGGCTGGAGATGACGCCTGGCTGTCCATGGATTTTTTCATCAAACTCTACCAACGCTACCTGGACGATTTCGGACCGGTATGGGGCAAAGTGCTCAACCTTGCCACCTCTCATCATAACCTGCCCCTGGTCTTCCACTGCACCGGAGGCAAGGATCGCACTGGAATCTGTGCAGCCCTGCTGCTTAAGGCCCTTGGCGTGCCGGAGGCGAGCTATTATAGAGGATCACGATCTCTCAAACGTCTACAACGCAGAAAGGCTGCAACCTATCTATGCCAAATTCGCAGCTATAGGTATAGGACCTAAAAAGGCAGCGCCCTATCTGCAGGCACCAATTGAACCACTTATTGCCATGTTTGATCACCTTAAAAACAACTACGGCACCATTGAAGAACTACCTGCTGACAAAAGCCGGGCTCGAGCGGACAACGCTCATGGCTTTGCAGGCAGGTCTCCTGCAATGAAAAACCTGTCGAACGTAACCAGCAAAAGTGGAAAAAAAACTGCCCAGGCATGAGAGACCAGGGAAGGTGCCATGGCGGTTACTGCATCAATCAAGGTGGGCTGCTCTTCTTCTTTTCTCACCATGGTTGTGGACCATATTCTCTGCCATCCATCTTTTACGAAGAGCCGTTTACCCTCCTGGGCCTTCTGCCGGGGCTGGCCGCAGGAGTCCACCTTCAAAGGCAGCTGTCGCATCATTTGCCATCCAACCATAAGCCGTATCAGGAAAGACCACCTCTTTGCCACCCTGGGGGCTGCCAACTGGATCACCCTGCTGCGCGCAGCTGCCATCATTGCGCTGGCAGGCTTCCTGCCATTGACACTCCAATCGGAGTATAGGTCTCTCAATCAGGATATGCTGGGCTGGGCTACGGGGATCATCTACCTCGGGATTTCCATGCTTGATCTGCTTGACGGGTATGTCGCCAGGCGACAGGGACGCGAGACGGAACTGGGCAAACAACTCGATATCGTAACCGATGCCGCAGGACTGCTGGTGGCCTCACTGCTGGCGGTAACTCTCGGTCGGTTGCCGATTCATCTATCTGCTTGTTGGTCTGGCCTACTATCCCTTTGTTTTCGGCGTCTGGCTGCGGAAGAGGCGGACTTTACCCGTTGTCGCTTTGCAATCACGTCCCTATGCGCGGATCATCGCCGGCTGCCAGATGGGCCTGGTGGCGATAGTGCTCCTGCCGATCTTTAAACCAGTGTTCACCTATCTTGCCGCATTTATTTTTATGATCCCACTGCTGATCGGTTTTATGCGAGATTGGCTGGTGGTGTCCTGCAAAATAAAAACAGATGCCGACCAGCAATCGTGGCTGGACCTTTGGCTGCGATCCCTGGCACAAAAGCCCCTGCCTTTGACACTTCGCCTGATTATTTTTACAGGCGGGATCATAACCCTCACCGGTTATGGTGTTTTTCAGACACACCTTTCCTGGCAACTGGCCCATAGCCTCTGCTGCCTGCTGGCAACTATTGGTTTCATGGGTCGCAGTGCAGGTCTTTTTCTCGTTCTGCTCCTTAGCAACAATCAATCGCCCTTCGGGGTAACTGTCCTGTCAATGACTCTCTTCAGTGCTGCTGCAGCCCTGATATTAACCGGCACCGGCACCATGTCCCTCTGGGGGCCGGAAGAAACGATTCTCTATCGTCGCAACCAAAAGAGCGCAAAGGCATCTTGGGAGGGTCTATGACGATACCCACACCGCCCATGCCTCGCAAATCATCTGCGGCGGCTACCGCATCTTCCACTCTGCAATGGGCTATAAAGAAGAATTGGCGCTGGCTGCTCGGATTGTTGGTTTAGTTCTTGGCCTGGCATGCCCTGCAGGGAGTCGCCTGGACCAAGGCATGGGATCTTCTGAACAGGACTCAGTCCCTTTGCCATCTCAATGCTTATTGTCATCAATCTGCTCATGCTGCCCTTGATGACCGCCCGATGGTGGCTCCTCTTAAGGTCTCTGGGAGAGCCGGTCGGCCTGCTGCCCATCTGCGTTTACCGCATTGCCGCAAACGCCATCAATTACCTTACCCCCGGCCCGCATTTTGGGGGAGAACCTCTATCAATTTATCTCCTGCATAATCGACAAGGGACATCTCTCTCATCCGCTACGACTTCGGTGGCTGTTGACCGATTGCTGGAGCTTCTGGCAAGCTTTGTTGTCCTGACCCTCTGCCTGATGACCTTAACCTTTGGCGAAAGCACCCCCTTTAAAGGGAGCCAGGGACTGTTCTTTGTCATTGCCATACTGGCGGTACTTACCTGGGTTTTGTTCGCTCTCTTCACCGGCAGAAGACCTTTCTCCCGCCCCCTGCTTCTGCTTATTTGGTTTTGCAGGAGGTCTTTTCCCGCTTTCTTCAGCACAACCGGATCATGGACAGACATCATTGTCCAGGGAGAGACTATGGCGGAATCCCTCTTCCGACAGCATCGTGGCCATTTCCTCTTGGCCAACCTATTTTCTCTTGGTCACTGGTTGGCGATCTTCGCCGAATTCTGGCTGATGTCTTTTTTTCTTGGTTTCCCTCTGTCATTCCCGCAATTGACCGCAGTGGTTGTGGTCGCACGCCTGGCCTTTTTTACCCCCCTGCCTGCAGGTATTGGTGTCCTGGAAACAGCCCTACCCTGGCTTACCGCCACTCTGGGACTGGGGAGTGGACTTGGCTTAAGTCTTTGCCTGATCATTCGGTTTCGTGATCTTCTCTTTAGTCTCGCCGGTTTGGGGCTTACGATGAAGTATTTGACTTGTCAGGGGAAGGCCGGTATCATCAACGTGGAACCATGAAGACATGATGAAGATTATTCCTGTAATAACAAAATGATTGCGAACAACGACCTATTCTGCGAACAACAGGAATCTTTAAGAAACCAGGCATACACGGAGTATGTCAAACTGTCATGAGTTCGCGGCACAACGATCAGATCTTTTTTTGCTCAGCTGACAAAGGATCCCTATGGATGAGAGCCACTCAGAAAGAATGGTTTGACCGCTTACCACTTCTCTCCAGAGAATGTCTGGACCGTCATCACCGTCCGCTGGTTATTGTCTCCTACGCTCAGAGCGTGGATGGCAGCATCGCCACCCGGAATAGAAAACAGCTGCAATTGAGCGGCCATCAATCGATGGTTTTAACACACCGTATTCGCGCCGCCTGCGATGCCATTGTCATTGGTATCAACACGGTACTGGTCGATGACCCCCAGCTGACTGTACGACTTGTTCCGGGAAAAAGTCCCCAACCCATTGTTCTTGACAGCAAGCTGCGTATCCCCTTGCAGGCCAGGCTCCTTGACCACGCCGACCACCGCTGCTGGCTGGCCTGTACTGACAAGAGCGACCAGAAGAGAATCGATACGATGTGAAAAGCGGGGAGCAGAGCTTGTCCGCTGCCGCCGTGACCCGCTTGACAGGGTGGATCTGCCATGATCTGCTGCAACAAGCTCGGCGACAGAGGCATCAAAAGTATCATGGTGGAAGGCGGCAGCCAGGTCATAACCAGTTTCATTGAGGCGCGCCTGGTGGACCAGATGATCATCACCATCGCCCCCCGCCTGGTGGGAGGCCTGCCGATATTGAATGGGTCTTTGTTGCCCAATGGTTCCTCTTTGCATCTTAACCCGGTGTCTTACCAATCCTGCGGCCAGGACATCATCCTCTGGGGTCGGCCGCAATGGCATGGACTGGAACCATGATGAAGCAGCATCGCCTGGAATTTTCCGAGCCGGGGCAGGTAGTCATGAGATTGGACCGGCACCGCAACCCGCTGCTGATCAGGTGCTGGTGCAAACGCACTTTTCTGCCATCAGTCCAGGGACGGAAATGCTGGTTTATCGGGGCCAATGGCCACAGGGAGTCTCAGTAGACGCAACCATTGATGCCCTGGCAGGAGCTTTTGCTTATCCTCTTTCTTACGGCTACTGTGCGGTCGGCCGTGTGATCGCAACGGGGGCGGCTGTATCAGCCGATTGGCTTGGGCGCCGGGTGTTCGCCTTTCAACCCCATCAGGATCTTTTCTGCTGCGAAGCCTGAAACCCTCCATCCCATTCCTGATGATCTGGATGATGAAACGGCCCTGTTTCTGCCCAGCATGGAAACTGCTGTCAATCTTTTGCTGGACGGCAGTCCGCTCATCGGCGAAAAGGTTGTTGTCATCGGCCAGGGCATCATCGGTCTGCTCACCACAGCTCTGCTCTCCCGCTTTCCCCTCGCCTCTCTTGCAACCGTTGACGTCGCACCCACTGCGGCGCGAGGCATCGATCGCGTCTTGGCGCAGGCGAATGCGTTGATCCGGAGGATCCAGCATGCATCACCCGGTTGGGAGGAGTTCCCGGCCAGGGTGGCGAGGCGGATCTGGTGTACGAACTGTCGGGCAACCCGGCAGCGCTAAATACAGCTCTTGCCCTTACACGTTTTAGCGGACGGGTAGTGATCGGCTCATGGTATGGCGCTAAAAAGAAAGAACTGGACCTGGGCTCTTTCTTCCATCGCGGCCGTGTTTCACTTATAAGCTCCCAGGTGAGCAGCCTTGCCCCTGCAGCTTACCGGCAGGTGGAATACCAAGCGGCGACTGGATCTGGCCTGGGAGATGTTGCGTCTGGTTCACCCGTCCGACTGCATCACCCATCGTTTTGCCCTGGCCGATGCGTCTTTAGCCTATGCTCTCATTGACCGCAGTCCGGAAGAGACGATCCAGGTCATCTTCGACCACAAACTACAGAAAAAATGTGAGATCAAGCAAGGAGAGAAAATCATGTACAATCTCGGAGTAGCGGCGTAAATTCAGCGCCCGCCATCACCTTATCGGCGGCGACTGGGGTGACGAGAACATCGAGCACACCCATCAACTACCAGCTCGAACTGGTCCTGGAGAAAAAAGAATTGGACCGGCATGGCTTTCTGGTTGATATTGTCGAGGTGGAGCATCATCTGGATGAGGTCACAGCTGATTTCCAGGGCCAGGCATCTCAATACACTTGCCGCCTTCACAGGCATCAACCCCAGCATCGAACGATTCGCCACTGTCATCCATGAGATTTTTACAAAGCGGCTCGAGTCTTTTCAGCTGGAGGCCCTTACCGTCACCATCTGGGAGGATGACATCGCCTGGACCTCTTACCGCACCACCCTCTGATGCGCATCGGCTTTATCATCTACGGCAGCCTGGACACTCTCACCGGCGGCTACCTCTATGACCGGATTGTGGCCCAGGGTCTTGAGCCGAACTCGGCCATGAGGTGGAAGTGATCAGTTTACCCTCCGGCTCCTATCTCAGGCGGCTTTGCTATGGTTTCTCGCCAGGGCTCCTGCGCCGCCTGCTGGCAGGAGAATTCGATATTCTTATACAGGACGAACTCTGTCATCCGTCGCTTTTTCTGGTAAACAAAAGGCTTCGCAGGCATGCCGTCGCCCGCTGCTGGTGGCCCTCGTCCATCATGTCCTCTGCGACGAACCACGCCCTCGCTGGCAAAATTGGTTTCTGGCGGTAGCTGAACGGAGCTTTCTTGCCACGGTCGACGGTTTTATCCACAACTCGGAAACCACCCGGCAGGACAGTGGCATCCCTGGTTGACCACAACCAGCCCCAGGTTATCGCCTATCCAGCCGGAGACCGTTTTGGAAGCCCTCTTTCTGCTGAAGTCATTGCCAAACGAGCCCATCGTCCCGGCCCTCTGGAATTACTCTTTCTGGGCATTGTGATCCCCAGAAAAGGTTTGCTGCCACTGCTTCAGGCTCTGGCCAGGGTCGACCGGAATATCTGGCGCCTGTCGATAGCGGGCGGACTTGACTTCGATCCTGCCTATACAGCCAGGCGCAGACAACTCATCCAGCAACTCGACCTGTCAGATTCGGTTCGGTTTCTGGGTCCTCTCCAGGATGACGAACTGGTTGAAATCCTGAGCACCAGCCATCTTTTCTGTATGCCATACGCCTATGAGGGATTCGGCATTGCCATTCTCGAGGCGATGGCCTTTGGCCTACCGGCCATCGGTTGTCACAATGGGGCAGCAGCGCGAGACCATCAGCCATGGAACGAACGGCTTTCTGCTGGCGTCCGGCGACCTTGCAGGACTTGGGCCGCTGCTCATCAAACTGCACCAGGATCGAGAGCAACTGCAGCAAATGGCCCTTGCCGCCTGTGCGACCTATATCAGCCGGCCAAGGTGGCAGGACAGCATAGCAGCCATTGATACATTTCTCCGGGAAATGAAGGGATTGCAGGATCGAAGAGAAATTACAGGCCGTCTCGAAATCTTAAGACCTCAAGACAAGAAGAGTTCGATGCAACAAGATAATTACGTAAACAGCGGGAATCACCAAGCGATAACGGATGACACCGGAAAGAGCTTTGATCCCCGTTATCTTGCCGCCAAGAAAAGCATTGATGACCGGGCCCTTAATCATCATGTCTGGGAGACACTGCAGCCAGACCCTGCCGCAGGCTCACAGACAGTGAGCCGTGCATATTCTCGAGCTTGGAGCCGGCATCGGTACCATGCTCGAGCGACTCGATTGATCAGGGATTTGCTGACAGGGCCCTCTACCTATCTGGCAACCGACATGGATCCGCGCCAACTCGGGGCGGCACGGCAATACCTTTCGCAGTGGGCGAAAAAGCATGGCCATGCTGGTCGTGGGCGGGTGATTATGATGGTCGGCTGAGCACGTCAAGAGCTGAAATATCGCTTACGCTTGAACCTGCCAGTGCCGAAGAGCTGGCGGACAGATCCGATTCACTGGGTCCGTTTCATCTCATTATCGCTCATGCAGTGCTTGATCTGGTCGATTTTCCCGCCGTGCTGCCCCGACTCTTGTCACGTCTCACCGATAACGGCCTGGCCTATTTCACCTGCAACTTCGATGGTGAAACCGTTTTTCTGCCCGAATATGAAGGTGAGGAAGAAATTATCAGCCGCTATCATGCTTCCATGGAGGCGCGGCTGACCGGGGCAAGCCACACAGGTCGAAGACTGCTGGCATTTTTGCAGGGTCCAGGCCTGGAACTCCTGGCTGCCGGGAGTTCGGACTGGATCATCCATCCCCGGAATTATGGTTATCGAACGGATGAGACGTTTTTCCTGCATGCCATTATTGATACAGTGGAGCGGGAGCTTGCCAAAAAGTACCAGCCCGCCGTCTAGCCTCGCCGCCTGGGCAAGTCTTCGACATCGGCAAGTCGAGACCGGTGAATTGTCTCTTCTGGCCCGCCACCTCGACCTCCTGGCTCGCCGCCTTCCTACCCCGCCATGAAACCAGGGTATTTTCTCTTCTCATCACTGTTCAAGCTCCTCAGCAGCCTTTCTCTTCCTCAGTGTACTGCTTAACTTCAACTATCCGGCCGACTTTGTTCTTCCTGGCAGCTGTTGCAGCCGTCGCTTGATGTCTGGCTGTTGCTCATCCTTCTCGCCATCGCCGCCTGTTGCGGCAAACGTCTCCTCCTTTGGACCACCCTGATTTTATGGGTGTTTTTTCTGGTTCTTCGCCTTTTCGCATCGGCGATACCGGTCGTGCCCATGTATCTTAACCGACCTTTCAATCTCTACATCGATTCCGGTTACCTCTTCGGGCTCTATGACCTGCTGAAAACATCCTCCCGTCATAGAGATTTTTTACTGATGTCAGCAAGTGATGGTGGTTGTGCTGGGGTTCATTGTTTCGAGCTGGTACGCCTGGCATTTAGCGGCAAGAAGTTTTTAGTCAAGCCGGTTAGGGGCTTATTCCTGGTCCTGTCCGGCCTGCTTTTTAGCACAGGCCTTATCAGGGGATGGCAACGCTGAAGCCGCCGGTCATTGCCCGGCTTGACGAGGAGACACTCCTCATCCGGCAGCAAATCAACCAACAGCGGGCCATTGCCTATCGCATGGAAAAAACTGCCCGGGACAGGGGCACAAGCCCCCTTCCCCTCAACGGTCTGCAAGGTGCAGATGTCCTGGTCTTCATGGTTGAGTCCTATGGTCATATCGTCTTCAGCCGGCCTCAATACCGACAGGCGATGAAGACCACCATGACCAATTTTGCCAAGATCCTTGAGCAGCATGGATTTACCGCAGTCTCCTCCTATCTGGTCTCGCCAACTTATGGCGGCTATCCTGGCTGGCCCATGGCACCCTGGAGTTTGGGGTGAGGGTGGAAAACAATCTTGAGTATAAAGCATTGCTGCACTCCGCTCTGCCACCTCTGGCCTCATATTTTGCTAAAGTGGTTATCGTACCGTTTCTGTGATGCCTGGCACCCGCTTTGCTTATCCGGAAGGGTCCGCTTTCGGCTATGAACAGTCTTATTACGCAAGGCATTTCAACTACCAGGGTCCAACTTTCGGGTGGGCCCCTATGTCGGACCAGTTTGTGCTCGACTGGGTTCGTCGCCGCGAATTCATGAAGCGCCAGCAACCGCTCTTTATTCGCTATGTGTTGATCAGCAGTCACGCGGCCTTCAGTATTCAACCGCCATTCATTGCTGATTGGGACGCTATCGGCGACGGCAGTATCTATAATGACCATCAGCTGATCTATTACCCAATTCACTGGCCTAATCTTAAAAATGCGGGAGAGGCCTATCTTCGCTCTCTGGACTATGAATTCACCATGCTCGGGGACTACTTTGCAAAGTATGTCAGTATCGACAGTCTGATCATCATCATGGGAGATCACCAACCAAATCTCCAATTGACCGGCGCAGGAGAACCCTGGTCCGTTCCGGTGCACATCATTAGCCGCAATGCCCGTTTACTGGAACCGTTTAGCGACCGGGGCTATACCCCCGGCCTCATCCCTGCTCAGCCAGCTCCCCATGCTGGGATGGAGACTTTTTTGCCTCAATTCATCGAAGATTTCAGGTAGTTTTGGTATATGCAGAGAGCTGGTAACAACGAACATGGTGAAGGGTTTTTACGACGCCATCCGGTATCGACATATACTATAAACCTATCTCTTTGAGATAGCGTCGAACGCCCGGGTGAATGCGGTCCAAATCACCGGCTGCCTGCAATGTATTCTGTGGTAATGTGTCCCGCCCCTGAACCAGACGGTCAGCCAGCTTTGGTTGTCCTTTATGGATCGCTTTGGCTAACCGATACGCCAATTCATCGGGGAGATCGGCACGTGCCAGTAAGAAGCTGAAAGAGCCGATGGTTTGCAGGGGTTCCGCCTGGCCTGGATATGATTCTGCCGGAACTGTCAGAGGTTTCAAAAAGGGAAACTTGGCATTGACTGCGATAATCTGATCATTGCTCAGCCCAACAAGTCGACCTCCAGCCTCCATGATCTTGGTGAAATTGGGCCAACCGACTCCACCTCCCCATTGCGCTGCAACATCGCCGTTGAGAACTTTGCTTGCGCCTTGCCCGGCGCGTTCCAAATAGACTGCTTCAAAGTCTTTGTCTCTGTCCAGACCCAAGGCATCAGTGACATACTGAGCAAGCAGAGTCAGACCTGAAGACTTGGTGCCCCAGGCAACTTTTTTACCAACGAGGTCGGAAAAAGTCTTCGCTTGGCTATCACCTTTGACGGCGAATGCGCCAAAGGTAGGGTAGGTGGCAGTAATTATTTTGAGTGAAGAGGGCGTATCGCGCTCTAGCCCCTCAAAAGCTTCGCGGGCAGGAAGGCTTGCAACCAAACCTATATCCAGTGTTCCTTGCTCCAGCAAAGGTATATTCTGGCGACTGCCACGGGTGTTTCGAGCCAGAATGTTAAGTGTGGTATCGGTTGCGTTGACAACCTCGGCGAGTACGCTGCCATAAAGTTCGAATCCCCCACCAGGCGTTGCAGTTCCCAGGATAATGGGGGTGCGATCTGCCGCTCGGGAGGGGGACAGTTCAATGCCAACCACAATGATTAGCGACAAGATTATTATACAGAGATATTCTTTCATGCTGAACCTCGTTATCGTTTTTCGATAAAATGCTTGGAATGATTCCACGAAAATTGTATGTCGTTCACTTCATAAATCAAGCGGGTGTTGAGGTTTTGGATTGTGAAATGGAAGGTTGCACCCCGATCAGTGTCAAAGAAGATGGAGGTGTGTTTGGGGTGTTAATTCAAATCTATGCCATTTTGAGATTTAATAGACCTTTCCCCTGCTACTGTAAGTTACCTCCAATATGAAGCTTTTTACTTATCCATCGAAACTTGAGGTTTTTGAGAACTTGTCAACTATTGGGCAATTGAAAAAGATGAGACCTTCGAGCAGACAATTTAAACTTAGGAGATAAGTAAACTGTCCCCGGAATCTTTTCATAACAACTTCTTGGCAAATCTCACACCAAGTATAGCCATCGATATGGAGCATCCAGACATATCCGAAAAACCAGTAATATTTCCGAAATAACGGCTCAAAATGGAGCATTGAGGTTATTGATTTTTTTTGATTCTCCTGGAAAAGGGTTGTTTTCTCCGACATACACGCTCCCTCAAAATGATGGCCGTGTCGGGGAGAGTCAACATCTGGAAAGCAAACATTGTTTTTCTGATGGTGTAACTTATTTTCTCCCTATGAAAATTTTCCAAACAATTCTATCGAAACGAAAATGGTGCATCGCAATGATAGTGAGACGAAGTGCAGTGGCAATCATTGGAGTCCTGCTTTTGCCTCTGGTACTTTCGGCGGCATCGCTGCGGATCGAAGGCGAACATGCCTGGCTCAAGGCTGAAGATGTGCCTCTTGCAAAGGTTCTGCAGCTCTTCGAGCAGCGTGGGGTGGAAGTGTTGATTGATCCCTCGCTTACGCTACACCGTATTTCCGGTGACTGGAAAAATGCAAAGGTCGACCGGCTCATCGCCCAGCTGGCGAGCCCGCACAGCTATATGCTTGAATGGAAATTAGAGAAAAGCCCTCTCGGTGACTTTTTCAAAATCTCTTCCATACGAATTTTTTCTGACGGTAAGCCGTCTGTCGCCCGTCGCTTGTCCTCGCAGGGAAAACTGCTCGATGTGGTCGAAGGTGAGAATGGGGTAAGATACATCCGTGGAGAAATCATGGTTGGCTTTAGCCAGGAATCCTCCCTCGAAGACTTGAAGGCACTGCTTAGCAGGCTCAATGGAACCGTGATCGAAGTGATCGACCCGCCCGGTTTATATCGCATTAAACTCAATGATGATATGTCGGTTGAAGAGGCTGTACGCATTGCACAGGCACACGGCGGCGTTACGGCCACCGAACCAAACCTGGCGTTTCCAAGGATAATAAGCAATATCCTTCCATTGACTGGAACCGGTGAGAGGATCAACCTCAACCTGTTCCCCGGTGAGACCGCTATTGCTGTGTTTGATTCGGGTCTCGATCCAGCCTACGCAAACTATTCCTTCATTCGAGGCACCTATGATGCGCTTGATCCCACTGCGGAAATCAGCGACCCCACAGGCCACGGCACCTTGACCACCCTTATTGCGGCCGGTGCCATTACGCCCCTTGGCGCGAAAGCTGCCGAGAGCGGAGTTCCGGTACTGTCCATTCGCACCTTAGATAAAAACGGCATGACCAGCTCCGACACTATTATGCGAGCCCTCGAATATGCCGCCAACTCGGGCGTGAAAATTATCAGCATGAGTTGGGGATCGGAGGTTAACAGCCATTTTTTGGAAACTGCCATGAATTTTGCCACCCAAAACGGTATGACGCTCTATGCCGCCGCCGGAAACGAACCAACCGGCACGCCTGTTTATCCGGCTGGATATAATTCGGTCATTGCAGTGGGGGGATTGAATCCTGACGGAAGCAGGTGGAAAGATTCCAACTATGGGGATTTCGTTGAGCACTACGAACCGGCCTTGGCCAACTTTAACGATCTGTCCTATGCAGGCACCTCTGTCGCCAGCCCCTACGCCGCTTTCAAGGCTGCGCAGGAAGCTTCAGAATAGGGATGGCCTGGTGTTTGCTAAAGATTTGACTAATTCCCGCACCATGTTGAAGGAGCTCAATTTAAAAAGATATTGATTCACTAAGAACCGGCATGGAGGCGATATTCCATTCTATGAACTTTACAGGAAAAAATTTCCAAGTTGGTACCACTCTCCTAGTTACCGCCTACCGTGCCATCTCGCCTTTGATCGGCACCACCGATGAGGATAGTACTGCTATGTTTTTTGCTGTGTTTCTTCCATTTATTGTCTTTTTTTACCTGGATAAATGATAATCCGCTGTCCTGTGTGATGATGCCCACAGTGTGACCACGGGTCTTCAATGCATCCGCTAACGCCTCGGCGTCGTAAACCAATGTAATTCCGGGGACAGGTGTCTCAAGATCCGTGCGTCCATTGCGGTTCATGTAATGTGGCACATTTATCGCCTCCTGGGGATCTAGACCGAAGTCGATTACATTCATAATCGACTGAGCTGTGTAGCCGATAATACGAGATCCACCTGGCGATCCTGTCACCAACTCCACATTGCCGTCATTGTCAAATACGATAGTCGGTGACATGGAACTCCGTGGCCGTTTGTTTGCTTGAACGCGATTCGCAATCGGTACTCCACCTGCATCCACGGAAGCAAAAGAGAAGTCTGTCAATTCGTTGTTGAGCAGAAAGCCGCGCACCATGACACCGTTGCCAAAGGAGCTTTCAATGCTAGAGGTCATGGAAAGGGCATTACCGTAGCGGTCAACGATGGAGACGTGACTGGTCCCACTCATTTTGACACTGGGGTCGGGTGCGTATGGATCAAAAACTCCAACGGGGGTGCCATGGGCGGCAGTTCCCATATCCATTTTCTTAATCAATGATGCACGGTCCTTCAGATATGCTTTGTCTAACATGCCTTCTGCTGGAACTGATATAAAATCAGTGTCCGCAACGTATTTACCTCGATCAGCGAAGGCGAGTCGGCCAGCCTGAGTAAATAGATGAACTGTTTCCACATCAAGTATTTCTAATCCAGAGAGATCGAAGTTTTCCAGAATGCCAAGAATTTGTCCGACTGCTATAGCCCCAGAAGATGGGGGCCCCATTCCGCATACATTGTGTCCCTTGTAATCAAAACAGACTGGAGCGCGTTCCACAACTTGATAGTTTGCCAGGTCTTTTGTGGTCATATCTCCCCGTATGTTGGGGTCTCCTTGTACCGCTTTAGCTATGTCTTCTGCGATTGGACCGTAGTAAAAAGCGTCAGCACCATTTTTTGCAATTGCTTTGAGCGTATTGGCGTAAGCCTTGTTTCGCATCAAGGTACCAGCAGGTTTGGCTGTGCAACCATCTGCGTTGACAAAATATCCAAATGCTGCAGGATCTCTGAAATATAGTCGTTCCGCATCATCACATGAACTATTTCTGTCTAGTAAGCCTGCGACCTGCGAACTTGTCCGTTCGGTCAATTCGAATCCTCCCTGTGCCAGCGTTTTTGCTGGTCCAAATAGTTGTTGCCAGGGTAACCGACCAAATCGTTTGTGCATGTATTCCATCATTCTCGGTGTACCCGGCACACCAACTGAAAGGCCACTTTGCCATGCGCTGGAAAAACCAGCAGCACTAACAAAACGATCTTCAGTAGCCGCTGCTGGTGCTTTCTCTCGTGCGTCAATGGTGGTAGTTTGACCTGTTTTGGCATCATAGTAAACGACGAAGGCACCACCGCCGAGTCCACTGGATTGAGGTTCGACCAATCCTAGGACTGTTTGTACTGCAATCATGGCATCCGCAGCGGTTCCACCGATTTTGAGAATAAGTTCACCCGCCTCAGTTGCAAGGGGGGTCGCCGTCACAACCAATTCACGTTTAGCGGTTACTGCAACAGGCAGGTCTGAATCGTTTAGTGTCCAGCCTGGAGTTACCAAAAAGAAGGTTAAGCCGACTGCAATCATCAGAGCTCTCAGGCGCATAACTTGTTCTCCGCTTCTGATATTAACTTGGTTGACTTCCAAACCGGGAAAGTGTGGATTGCCAAAAAAAATATAAACATTTTCAAGATTATGGTTAGCGGAAACAGTCCATACATCTTAAATGCTGCCAGCTGTAATTGTCTGAGAGCCATTTCGTTAATTTGACATCAAGTTTGTTTGGAATTAACCGCTCGCATCCACATATGAGAACTCTTGGGTGCAGGGCCAATGCGGTAAAGGTTGCTTCTTCTCCAACAGAGAGCACAGAGCTCGGCGCATTTAGGAATTTACGCTCACAGCTTTGGTGGGCCTGTCGGGAATGGTTAAGGACCGATGCCGGCGCTTCGTTGCCTCCCGACGAGATGCTTCTTGAGGAGTTGGCTATCCCAACTTATTCCGTTGACTCTGGCAAGGTCGAGGTCTCCCGTAAGCCTACCATGCGTGAAATACTCAAGAGATCACCGGATCGTGCAGACGCATTATGTCTCACCTTTTTTCAACCGAAATTGCTATTCCCAAATTTATGAGGTCATCAGAAATGAAAAGATTAATCGAAGAGATAAAAGACACTCAATCGAAGGTAAACGATTATTTCGCCAGGGTTTATGGCAAGCCGTCTAAGAAGCCTGTTTATTACCGCCATCAAGACGGGCGTGAATATTCATGTATCATTGGCGGTATTGCATGGCCAGTGCTCGGAGGTCAACCAGGCAAAGCCATCTTGGTTGGAGCGACCCGCGATGATGACTCGATTTTTGAAGTCCTAGAGGCTGTATCAAGCGATTCGCCCCAATCTTTGCTGCAATCGTGTGCCGATCTGCGGGAAAGGTATGAACCGACCTTGTTAAGGCAGTGGATAGGTGAGAATCTTTTCTCTGCATCTCTCGTGGAGGTGAATCGGGGTAAGCGCCACGGCCTGTATCTGAATCCTCCACCAGACATCAACAAACCAAATTTTTTCGAAATTTTAATCGAAAGGATTCTTTCAATAAGTAATGCCTGCAGATTGAAAATTAATCCTGCAGATCTAATCGACGACTTAAAGACAATAGCCCTGTCTGATGCCGAGCATAGCTTAGCAGATCACCCATCAGTCAAAGTGATTGGCTATACGCTTCACTACCTGGCTACTTATAGGCCTTGGTATGTAAAAGGGACAACTATCAACACCGCTGAAGATTTCACAGTGGGTAAACGGGCTGTCCATCGGTATTGCCTGTAAAAATATCATTAATAAAACCGATTGCGCATAACAGAGATGAAAGTAGTATCAACGCCGACAATGGTCAGAAATGGAGCAATTCTCTCGGTTGATTCTTCGAAAGCATCTCCGACGGGCGGCAAGTAAAAGCATGCTAGGCATTTGGCCTCTTCGGGACAAGAGAGATACATGACTAAGCTCAGGTATTCCTTCCCACGACTAACGTAAAGAGATTCATGGATAAGCTTCACTCTCAATTTGCTTTTTTATTGTTAGGTTTTCTGAGGTCTTGTCGCTCTGATGTACATAGTAACCTTCAATTTAGGTCTTGATTGGAAAACAACACCTTCGGTGTGGCAAGATTAACCACACCCACCTGGGATTTCTTTTTCTAGAAAGACTCAACTATATCAACCGCCAAGACTTTTCTGATACATTCCTGCGAAACCAGGACAGCCTTATATGGCAGAAAGGAAGACTCAGCAGCAAAGCGGCAATTTTTCGGTAATGGCCAAGGTAATGATGTGACTTACGTATCATCACATTTAACCCTATGAAACGTCTTCACGTTTTTGCGATGGCACTTCAGGAGTGTTCTCATCTTCGGTGACTGGCTCGGCGGAAAGCCCTTCGGACGTCTCCCACACCTGCGACTCAATATTGCCGGCCTCGACAGAGCCCCGCGGCGGATAGTCGAGAGTGCCTCCGAGCTGCTCAATTCTGTCGGGAGAAAGTCTTGGAAACGGCAACTTGCCGGCTCTGCGCCAGGATTCAACTTCTTTCGCAGCCGTCTTGCCACGCTCAAGGTCAAGCCCGTCGTCGCGTCCCATGTAGAGGGTCTGTGAAGGAAAGGCAAAGCCGCTTCCCGATTTTTTAACTATGTCGCTCATTCGCAGCAGGACGTCTTCGCGTATGGCGTAGTATTCGTTGAAATCTCGGGTCAGTGCATATATCCGAACGACAATATCGAGGGAAGATTGACCAAAATCTGCGAAGCGCACGCGCACCGTTTCGGAGTCGATCTTAGGATGGGCATGGCACATCTCGCGAAACTTCGCCAGCACATAGCGCAATTGATCATTTTCGGTCTCATAGCGTAGACCGATGGTCGTGGTGATCAGCATCCGATCGCATTTCGCCCAGTTGATCAGTTGCATATCGGCGAGAGCAGAGTTGGGAATCGAAATCAAAGTTCGATCGATCGCCCGGATCTTGGACGTGCGCACCCCGATGCTTTCGACGGTGCCGGTTTTGTCGCCGAACGAGCAGAAATCGCCGATCCGCACGGGCTGGTCGAGATAGAGCATGATGCCGCCGATGAGGTTTTCAAGAGTCGGACGAATCGCAAGGGCGACTGCTAAACCACCAATACCAAGTCCAGCCACAACGCTATAGAGAGGCAGCCCCAGATTCTGTGCGGCATTGCCGATGATCACCACGCTGGCCAAGGTTCCGATGGTACGGCCTCCAATGCGCCAGAGATGCGCGTCGAAGCTCTCGTCCGGGATATCCTTTACCTGGACGATGCGCTCGAAAATGGCGAGTATGACCAGCCATAAAAGCCAGACTGCGCCACCATTTATCAAAATGGTTACTATATCAGCAACTAAGATCGAGAATGAACCAAAAACAGCGATTTGGTGGTTAATGAAATTTCTTAGGCTCCAGACCACCACGAGGATCACAATTGGCGTCAGGGCACGACGCAGCAGGAAGCCGACCCGATTTTCAATTTCGCGGCGGTTGACCGCACGGTGAAAGACCAACAGCAGGAGTGCTGCGAGACCACTAATAAGGACCACCGTAATGACTTTCCACCTTGGTGTCTCCAGCCAGAAGTCGTGCAGACTCTGCGGAATGCTTCTGAGCACTATCGCCGGGATCATCGGTCCGGTAAACTGGCGAATAGCGCGATGCCAGCTCATGATAGGCAGAGACGTTTGTAGAGGCAGATCTTTAATACCTTCGTAGAAACGCGGTGCCGCCATAACCGTGTTCTCGCCAAATAGAAACTCCCCCTCACGCTCTCCCTTACTGGCCTGGACGATCCAGATCGGGGTGTCGGGGATTCGCCATTTCGCGGGTGACACAGCATCGTCGAAGGCCTCTTCGTCAGGAACATTTTCAAGGTTAGGCAATTCGATACGCCCAAGGATGTCGAGCAAATATGCAGTTGTGTCGATTCCGATCGAACGGTGAGACGATAGCGGAACAGAGGACAGGTCAAGCAGCGCATCGAACTGGGTTCTAATCACCTGCATTTTTCTGAAAAGTTTACGAGATTTGTTCGCCCTATAGGTTTGCAGGGTCTCTTCTAACTCGTCTCTGAGTCGAAGAAAAGATGTGAGCGTGGCACGCGGGCTGTCCGTTCGGATGGGTTTGATTGTGGGCGTACCGCTGGCAGCCTGCTGCGTCCCTGCGAACATATCATCCCCGTCCGATGTGCTTTCTGTCGTTTCCTGGGCGTGAATAAAAGTCGCGGCGCAGCAAATCACGACAAGGGCAAGCCACCACCGAAAAACAGTGGAATAATTAAATTTCGAGTAGAAATTATACACAGAGAACTCCTTATATTGCATCATAACATCAAATTGTTAAGAGTGGGAACGATCTTACTACTCCCCACGGAACCCTAATAAAAGTGATGCCCCCAGACGTCCTGCAAGATCACGAACAGGAACGCCGTTGAACAGCCGAACATCAGCACCCCCGTTATGGCAATCAATGTCCCGAGATGTCGCCAAGGATACTTCAGCAGGATGTCGCCGTAACCAAGAGTCGTGATCGTCGCGGCGGTGAAATAGATGCCTTCCGTAAGGCTTGGTATCAGCCGCGTCCAGCGCAAGAACAGGCCCCATGCCGCGGCCTCCGCCAGGTGCGCCAAGGTAAGTAACAAAAAGCAACCAAGGAGGATGAGCTTGCCGAAATTTTCCGGTCCCAGATGTGCCAGCAGCCATGCCTTGTGACGAACCATCTCGCCAGATGCATCGAAGATCACGAATACATGAAAAGCGAACAGCACAAGCGCAAGTAGCAGTGCAAAGACATGGACCCAAGCAATCTTGCTCCAAGAACAAGGTCGATGTCTGTCCACTTTTATTCCATCTGATTTGTCTTGATGCCCACCTTCGGTATCGGGCGGAGGGTCGCATCGCTTGTCATGCTCCCGTCTAGACTCCTTGAAGGCGGAGGTCAAGCCTGCGCCATCTGATAGAGAAGTCTCCGGCAGTCGCCCAGGTTTCTTCATATCGGTACTTGCCTTATCCAGATAGCGATCGTAAACCTGACGACGCAGTAAAAGCCAAGCCAGCAGGGAAATGACGACGGACAAACCGGTCACCAGCCAGAAACCATACGGATTATGTTGGTCGGGGATTCCAGCGACGTTCATCCCTAGCAGACCGGTAATGAAGGTCAGCGGCAAGAACACAGTCGCAACGATGGTCAGATTGAGGCTGGAACGGGTCATGGTCTCCGAGCGTTGCGCCTCGACCTGATCCTCCAGCATCTGCACCCGCATGCGGTATTCCTCCAGCCCTTCTAAATGGCGGGTGACGTGCAGTGACGCCCTGACCAGCGTTTCACGATCGTCGGCATCCAGGGCCAGGGCGGGATCGGTCGTCATCGGAGCAAGCACCTGCTGGATGGAATTCACTTGCCGTCTGGTGCGAAAGATTCGGCGCCGAAACTCGCTCAGCGTCTGCGGGTGTGGTACTGAACCGCCGTCGAGCAGTGCATCCTCGACGTCATCGATGTCTTGGGTCAGATCGGAGATGACCGGTTCCATCCGGTTGGTCATACCCGACACCATAAACCCCAGCAAGTCCATTGCTGTCACCAGCGACCTGTCCGACGACAGGTTCTGTCGCAACTCGTCCACAACGGCGACCGTCCCGGATCGCACCGTGATTGCCTTGATCGGGCCGATCAGCAGCTTCAAGTCGGCGAGATCGGTGAGATCTTCCGTTGGACCGGGACGCAGCGTTCTGATGCTCAGCAACGTGCCGTCTGGCACTTGTTTATAATGGCTGAAACGCACCGGCTCCAACAACTCCGTTCTCGTCTGCTCGCTGATCTCCTGCCACGCCATCAGCCATTGGCGATCGGCGTCATCGGCAATGTCGATGTCGAACCAGGTGACGCCATCGCCACCGGTGTTATTCGAGGCTTTTCCGGGTCCGAATCGGGTAATCTCAGGCATGGTGGATTTCCTT
>CAWDYJ010000025.1:0-158345 GCA_963806525.1 uncultured delta proteobacterium | reverse complement strand
GAGAGTGCAGGTGTTTTATTTGAGCCTGAGAATAGCGATGATTTAATTGAAAAACTGTTGGAATTGAAAAACAATCCCGAAAAATATCGTTCTTTGCAGAAAAGTTGCCTGCTTGGTGCGGTGAAGTATGATAGAGCAGTATTGGCAAGGAAAATGCTGAATGCACTTCAAGGAGTTATGAAAAAATGAAGATAATTAATATTGTAGGTGCACGGCCCAACTTTATGAAAATGGCACCGATCATTGAGGCGATGAATCGTTATCCTGACCAGATAGAGCATCTTCTTGTACATACCGGACAACATTACGACGAGAAAATGAGCAAGTCCTTTTTTAATGATCTGGGCATGCCAAAGCCGGACATGGATCTTGAAGTGGGGTCAGGGAGCCATGCTGAACAAACCGCGAAGATCATGGTGGCCTTTGAAAAGGTTTGTCTTGTCGAAAAGCCGGATCTGGTGATTGTGGTGGGCGATGTCAATTCCACCATGGCTTGTACGATTACTGCTAAAAAACTGGGAATTAAGGTGGCGCATGTAGAGGCTGGGTTGCGTTCGCGTGATATGGGGATGCCGGAAGAAATTAATCGGCTTTGTACTGATGTCTTGTGTGATTATCTCTTTACCACTGATCATTATGCCAATGAAAATCTTGCAGCAAGAAGGGATTGCTGATGAAAAGATAATTTTTGTCGGCAATGTGATGATCGACACCCTGCTGAAGCATAAGCAGATGGCTTCCAGTCTCGATGTCCTTGCAAAGGCTTGGTTTGAAGCAAGGTGAATATGCTATGTTGACCATGCATCGGCCCTCTAATGTTGATGATAAAGCCACTTTGGAAGGAATCCTGCAAGCATTGAGCAACAATATGTAAATCTTTACCTATTGTCTTCCCCATTCATCCTCGTACCAGGAAAATGGCGGAGCAGTTTGGCCTGATGCATTATTTTAACGATGGAGAACAGGTTGAAGGTATTTGGCTTACAGAGCCACTTGGTTACCTGGAGTTTCTCCATCTGAATATGTACGCAAAAATGGTCCTGACAGATAGTGGCGGCATTCAAGAGGAGACAACT
Source organism: uncultured delta proteobacterium (assembly GCA_963806525.1). GTDB lineage: Bacteria > Desulfobacterota > Desulfobulbia > Desulfobulbales > Desulfocapsaceae > Desulforhopalus_A. The sequence continues at coordinate 157,269 of CAWDYJ010000025.1, read as the reverse complement.
GTGCTTGGAGTGCCATGCATTACCATGCGCCATAATACTGAACGGCCAATAACCTGTGATGTTGGTACCAATACCATTGTTGGCAATGATCCGGAAAAGATTCTTTCAGCTGCGCAAATGGTGCTTGATGGGCAATGGCGAAGGGGGAATTCCTGAAAAATGGGATGGCCATACGGCTGAAAGGATAATTGACTGGTTGATCTGTTAAACAAAATGATAAGAAGAATTTATTTGCTTCTGGAGCACCCATTTTCGTTTTGTTTTACAATCCCCATTCAACTTTGACCCAGTGCCTCTCCATACTGCCTTCGTAGTGTTTTATAAACTGAAATTTAACCACAAACCAACAACCTCCAAATAAGGCAGTAATAAAAAATGTCCTTCCCCGTCCGTACACATGATTTTTTTTGTCACAAAGAGCAATAAATACCTTTATCATTCTCAAGCCATTTGTGATATTAAACAGGCATATTCTCTAAGATCACTTCTGCCTCAAGTTGAGTCTGCAATGATTACGTTTGAACTGCGCATGGTCCTTGTCTTTCTTGTTTCGTTTTTTTCGGTATTGTTCGTTTTACCGAAAATTGCCAACATTGCCATTCGCATCGGCTTGATGGATCAAACCAACAAAAGGAAGGTTCATACGCGTCCGCGACCGTTGGTGGGCGGTATCGGCATGGTCATTGCTGTTGCCTTTACCAGTCTTGCATTTATTCCGATAAGCGGTTTGCGGGGTTATTTCCTCGGCCTGGCCATTCTGTTGCTTGTTGGTTTCCTGGATGATTTTAAAGAGATCGGGCATCAACAGAAATTCATGGCCCAGATCCTTGCAACCGGCGTGCTGATTTATTTCAGCAAGATTGCTCTTTTCAGCTTTGGCGACCTGTTGGGTATCGGCATACTGAGAGTTCCTGGTGGAGATGTTACTGTCTGGCTGGTTACGATTTTCTCGGTTGTGGGGGTGATCAACGCTATAAACTTCATTGACGGAATTGATGGCCTGGCTGGGGGGGTCTCTTTTATCGCCTTTTTCTTTTTTGGGATCCATGCAGCTTTAGGCGAAAATCACACTCTGATGTTGTTGAATCTTGCACTTGCTGGCGCAGTTCTTGGTTTCCTCAGGTTTAACTGGTACCCATCCGTTCTGTTTATGGGGGATGCAGGGAGTCTCTGTCTCGGATTCTCTCTTTCTTTTATGGCATTGGCTTTGACGCAGGGAGAAGGTGCTTCCATGAGTCCTGCAAGTGCCCTCCTCATCCTGGCGGTACCAATAACTGATGCCATCATTGTCATGTTTAAACGGATCCTTCGCAGGCAAAGCCCTTTTAAGCCCGACAAGTACCATCTGCACCATATCTTCCTGAGGTATGGTATGACGAGAAACGTCGTTGTCTGGGTGATCCTTGCGATAAGTCTGCTGCTTGGAAGTTGTACCCTGCTGAGGCCTTTCTATGGCCTCTCCGAAACATGGTTGTTTGTTCTCTTTCTTATTTATTTCACTGTTTATCTTGCATTGTCTTTTTATATTGTCGGATTTTTTCGGTATAGTCTGAAAGTAAGGAGAAAACGATAGTAACCTGTTTTGTAAAATGAAAGGATAATTCCATCCAGAATCAGACTCCTCACCCCTGGTAAAATCAAATGAATGATTATACAAGTTCAGTGCTTAAAAAGCAGTGCTTAAAAACATTTTCGGCTGGCGAACATTGTCATCTGTTACGACAGCCGAAGTACGCTCACGACCATATGGCTAAACAGTAATCCTGTTTGACCGGACAGTGTTGTCAGGCAGGACTCTGGTCGACCAGTGCACATGAAAATAGACGCTATGGCTTTGGCTACATCCCGCTCTTCTCGATAACGCCGCAGGCGATGCGTGAACCGCCTTTACCAGCTGGATCGGTGATGTAATCGTCTGGATTCTCATGGATGACTATGGCCGCACCCGATTCTGGGAAGAGGGTATTGTCAGCAGTGGCATCAAGGCTTACCAGATCAGTGATCCATTCATAGGCAGTTGTCTCACTGACTGTAATGTTCGGCATATCGCCCGCGTGCGGCCCCATACCGCTTAGGAATCCGTGCTTTTTGTTGCCGGGATTGTAGTGTCCGCCGGCCGATTTGAATGAAGGTGCTTCGCATACACCAGTGCCGTGGATATGAAAGGCATGTGTTCCTTTAGCGAGGCCTGTTATCTCGGCCGTTACCTTGACTCCTTGGTCAACTGGAGCAAACATGACCGTGCCGACGGTTTGTCCATCCGTGCCTTTCAAAACCGCTCTAGCGGTATGGTCGGCAGACAACGCTGTTGACTGGAAGCACAACACAAGCCCGAATGCTGCAAACAACATAGTAGTTTTAAACATGATTTCACCTCGTTTGTCTTTAGGTAGTGGTATGAAACTGTTTCTTTGACACAGCCATTTGCTGAAGGAGACAGCTGCGATACTTGTTGCATTTCAAATCTCATGCCAAGACCGCCAACGCGTGCACTTTTTCATTCTTTTCGGTGACGTTGCCAGAGAAGAGACAGTCTGAGTGGTCTCCATGTCAGGACTGCTTAAGCTGGCACTGCAATTGCACTATCAAATTGTAAGAGGAGAGACGAACGGTCAGCCAGTTCTTAACATGGGCTTTTTCCGTCTCCTCATCGAAGTAAAAAGGACCTTCCAATTTCTGAGTCCTCTTCTGAAACCTTGCCTGTTCGGAAAAAAAAACTACGACGGCACCAGCATCGAGCCCGTTTTATCACTACTCAAGTGCTGATATGGCAATATGGGATTCTTTACCTTTTGCCCTGCATAGCAATTTTTACGCCACACTCAGGTGGTGAATTCATAATCCGCTGGCTGCTCTTTGCCAGATCGTAGGCCCAGTGCGCTGCACTGCCGATCTCGGCCTGGGCATGCATCTCGCCGGTCCTGATCTGCACCTCGAACATCCCTGTTTTACCACCATTTACTGTCGAATGCAGAGACTGGTATCCGTTGAGTTTGGGGGTGACGATATAGTCCTTTATCCGGCCACTCAAGGGGACATACCTTCTGTGGATCGCCCTGAGGACCTGATAGCAGGTATTGATATCGTCGACGATAATCCGAACTGCTATCAGGTCATGAACAAGAGACATGTCCATGTCATACTTGAACAATTTCAGGTAGGTACTGTATGTTCCTTTAATCCGGCCATGAATGTCCAGAACACAGATATCTTCCTCCATGAGTATTCCGCCCATGGCTGCAATGATTTCTCCGACACTCATCCCCTGTTTCTTTAACAACGCATCAATTCTTTGTTTGGTCTGATGATATTGGTCGGGATTGACTATTCGAAAATACAGATCCTGCAGGCCTGATTCGACTTTTCCGGCTCCCCTATTTTTTGCATGTGCAAAAGCTGCAGACAATTCATCTGGTACTCTTTTCTTTGCCGACGCATTATATGTTTGCAAATACGGTAACAATACCATTGTGAACTCTTTTCTTTTTTGTTGATGACAAAACTGGTTTTTCCAGCAGGTAGAGAAAAGCAATAATATCTTGTCATGCAAATAGCTCAAAATGCAGACTGGACGCTAAATTATTTTCAACCCTACGTGCCATTGTCTGTTTCTGCTTTTCTAAAAAGGGCAGCAAAATGCATACCACAGCTGACGCATCTTGATAAAAATCTGCCTAAACAAAGGATCAAGAACAAGGGGTAATGGAGCATGAGACTGGCAGAAGAAAGAGCTATCTTTAAAAGCGACTGCTTTTTCCGGTCATCGGGAGAGATGTCGGCGTTAAATGTGAAGTACTTCCAGGCCGCGGCTTTGGATCGACGTGCTCAAGACCCGTGGCCCGGCGCTTGTCAAGCATCATGGAGCAGGTGATCGCTCAAACCTCTTGCAGAGATGTTTTCAAAACTACAACATCGGCTTATATTTTCCCTTAAAACAGGATTCAGTCCGGAAATATCGGACAAATCATTGGCGGGGACGAGAATGTTGTCAGGATCGTACCACAGGGGTACTTCTAAAGGGGAGCGGGGTACATTTAGACAAATAGTACCCCTGTCGGGGGTAGTTGTCAGTGGATCGAGATAGACTTCTTTTGACAAAAAAAACCCGCAAACTCTTTCAAGTTGCGGGTTTAAAAGACATTATTGATAGTCTTTATATAAAAACATGGTGCCGAAGGTCGGAGTCGAACCGACACGGGTCTCCCCACACGCCCCTCAAGCGTGCGCGTCTACCAATTCCACCACTCCGGCACACGATTCTATCGTTCTATTCTTTTGGCTTTTCTTCCTCTGCGGGTTTCACCGCCGTGGTCGCTGACTCTTTCTCGGCAGCGTTACCTTCTTCTGCAGGTTTTTCCATCACCATATCTTCTTTAGCAAGCGGCTTGGCGACCTCAACCTGTGGTGCCGGCTGGCTCACCCCAACCTCACTCATGACAGAAGTAGTACTCGACTGAGATGAAATATACGCTAACGTGACGGAAGTCAACATAAAAATGATTGCTGCTGCGGTTGTTATTTTGTTTAACAGCGGCAATGGGCCTTCCGTACCAAAGAGCGACTGGCTGGACCCACCAAATGTAGCACCGATATCCGCACCTTTACCATGCTGGAGCAAGACTATGCCAACCAGAAAGAGGCAGACAACAACGTGTACAATTGTAAGTAGAGTATCCATGCAATAACAGAGTCAAAGATTATTGAAAATTAACTATGCGCGCAAACGATTCAGCATCAAGAGCAGCGCCGCCAACCAACGCTCCATCGATATCCGATTGTGCCATAAGTTCATCAACGTTGGTTGGTTTAACCGAGCCACCATACAATATTCGTGTCTGCTCGGCAATGTTTTTCTCAAATATTTGTTCTACAACTCCCCTGATAAAGGCATGGGCTTCCTGGGCCTGTTCCTTGCTTGCAGTTTTTCCGGTACCTATAGCCCAAACCGGCTCATAGGCAATGACCACTCTGGTCATATCGGCGGCAGCCACACCAGCCAGCCCCTGTCTGACTTGCTCTTCAAGGACCGAAAAGGTGCGCTCAGCTTCTCTTTCCTCCAAAGTTTCGCCGACACAGAGGATCATCAACAGGTCAAAGGCAAGGCCTCCTTTGAGTCGTTTATTGATCATTTGGTCCGTCTCGCCGAAAATCTGTCGCCGCTCCGAGTGGCCGACAATCGCGGCCACCCCACCGGCGTCTTTAACCATCACCGGAGAAATTTCACCGGTAAATGCTCCTTTTTCCTCCCAGCAGACGTTTTGGCAGCCGACTAAAATCGGGCTGTCTTCCAGAATATGAGAGACCTCACTCAGTATAGTAAAGGGCGGTGCGAGCAAGACATCTCTGTCCGACAGATCGCTGCAGGCTTTGGCCACATCAACTGCCAGCCGACATCCATCGACCACGGTTGTATGCATTTTCCAATTACCAGCCAGTAACGCTTTTCGTTTTCCCATTTATGTCTCCTGAATATTAAAAGTGAAGATTCTGGATAGATTTCATCTCACACCTCTACAATACACTTGCATTACAAGGAGTTAGTGGCAGTTTCTTATTAAGAATCATCGCCGCATCAGGTGGGTCGGTATAGTAACCCGGCCTGCGTTGCAACGGGTAGAAAACCATGCTTTTCATAAAATTTCAGGGCGTTGCGGTTGCTGGATCGTACCTCCAGAAACAGGCTGGTGACTTTTCGCGTTATCAATTCCCGGTATAGATGCTCAAGCAGGAAATGCCCTACTCCGCATTCTCTGTTCTTTTTTCTTACCGCGATTTTTAACAACTCCCCTTCCGGATGTATCACTCGGCAGGCACACCAGCCGAGAATTTGCGCAGATGGTGTCTCCGGCACCGCCACAACCTGAATTGCCTGTATTATCTCCAACTCCAGGGCTAGTGACCTTATCGACCATGGTGATGGATTTTCTTTTTCAATTGCCGCAACCTCGTTAAGGTCAGCAACTACCATAGGCCGTATTGTAAACAATTTTCCCTCATCCCGCAAAAGATCGGAACCTTTTCAATGCCCTTTTGCTTGGGGATACATTTCTTTATGAAATGATCTCTAAAACATACCTTCGCTGACCTGCACCGTAAGATCCCCAAGCATATTGGTATAACTTCCCAACTCGTTATCATACCAGCCATAGACAACGGCCTGAGTAACCGGGACGTTAAGAATTGGATCTGCACCGGCTGCCAGGCTTTCGGCCTTAACCTTGGCAAGATTGACCTGAATATTGGCGGTCCGGGTATGGGTCTCGGTCCCTTCGATCACTGCAGCTGCCGCAGGCGAACCGAGGATATCAGACGAAACGTTTTGATTTTCAGAAAAAAGCAAGTACTTGTTATGGGTCGAATATTCTCTGTAGATCGTATTAATATCATTGCGCTTTATCGGGCTCTCGAAATCATCTTGCAAATTAAGCACCAAAATAATCAGTGAGCCGGAGGAAGTTGGAATACGTACCGATTCTGCCATAAAGCCGATAGAGGCCATCTCCGGAATCACCAGCGAAAGGGCCTTGGCTGCCCCGGTGGTTGTCAGGATAATATTATTCAAAATGGAGCGATTTTTTCTCAAGTCAACAGCTCCGGCCTTGGGCAACCTGTCCAACACCTGCTGACTTCCAGTTGCCGCATGGACAGTTACCATCGAAGCACTGAGGATCTTGTCAGCGCCCACTTTTTCCATGAGTGGCTTGATCATGTAGGAGAGGCAGGTCGTTGTACAGGAGGCTGCAGAGATGAGAGAATGTTGGCTGGAATCATACATTTCCTCATTGATGCCCATTACCGTGGTTATGGCATCTTTCGGCATATCCAGACCTTTTGACTTTATTTTAAATGGCGCAGAAAGAATAACTTTTTCAGCTCCGGCCTGCATGTGTCCTCTGAGAGCACCACTTGCCGCATCAGCATCTGCTGTCGGATCGGTAAAAACACCGGTGGTATCCACAACCAGCCGAACTCCCTGATCTTGCCAGGCAATATTACCAGGATTTCTGGAGGCACGCAAAATAGTAACCGGCACGCCATTGATCACCATAGTTCCTTTTTCTTCATTTAACTCTTCAATCACCCGGGGACATTTATGGCCATGCAGATAGGTTCCCAGTCGGCCATAGGTCGAATCTCTTTCCAGCATCGCTGCGAGATCCTCCAGTCCGCGCCCCACATCACGTCCTATATTGGCGACAATTCCTGAAAAATGCTTCCGTGAAACATGGTGCCAGATTGAGAGTTTTCCAATTCTGCCCAAGCCATTGATACCTAATTTCATAGCTATGCCTCCTCTATCTTAGTAGAATGGAACCATTGTAACGTCTCTTCTCACACCTCCGCTGGTATTAAGGAGAAACAATTTTTTGCTGCTCACAACGAAACACTCATTACATTTTATGTAGCACTAACTCTGCTGATACGCAACCTTAAGATGTGTTAACCTAGCTAATTTCTCATGCGATTTACTTCACCTCTGGTGCAAGCCACCCTGATAAAAAGATACAAGCGTTTTCTCGCCGACGTACGCCTTCTAGATGGTCAAGTCACAACTGTTCATTGTCCGAATACCGGTACTATGCTCTCCTGCTCAACTCCGGGCAGTCGGGTCTGTCTCTCCAGATCGGACAATCCCAAAAGAAAATACCCGTTTACCTTGGAGATGGTGGAGGATAATGCAACCTGGGTAGGGGTGAACACGGCACGGACCAACAAATTGGTGGTAGAAGCGCTAGAGAAGGGGTTAATTGCAGAATTTCAAGAGATCATCAAGATAAAAACCGAAGTCAAAACATCCGACCACACCCGGCTTGATCTGCAGGTGATAGAGGAGAACTCGTCAACCTATATTGAGGTAAAGAACTGCTCCCTGGCAGCGGATCGCTGTGCAATGTTTCCCGATGCGGTGACGGCAAGGGGCACAAAACATCTCCATGAACTTATCCGACTTAAGGGAGAAGGTCTGAAAGCCTGTATTTTTTTTCTTGTTCAGAGAACCGATGCAGACAGATTCGCCCCGGCTTCACACATAGATTTGACCTATAGTGAAACCCTGAGGAAGGCCACTTCGGAGGGTGTTAAAATCCTCGTATATCAGGCCAAGATCAGTCCACAGGGAATAGATATCATCCAGCCGCTCCCTTTCTCCCTGCAGGAAAAAATCAAATAATCCCTGCTGCTTGTTCACCCTGCCCTCATAACAAATTCTACTTTTTAGGGGTTTCCAGCCTGCAAAAAATAAGGTTTTTACGAACTTGTCAAAGATGACAATCTCGTAAAAACCTCAAACAGAAGATGGTTAAGTAAAAAGCTTCATATTCGAGGCGTGTGAATTTTACTATTATTTCGGCGTACTAGGGTACGTCGTAATGATCGTGGAATTCTCAACAACGAAGAAGATGAAGAATTTTTACGACGCCATCAAAAATAGATTCAATTGATGAGGTTGGCGAGCCTGTCCAGCCTGATTGATTTGATTCGGTCAATGGAAAAAAGTGGTTTATCAATATCCCAGGACCAGTAAAGAATAAATGCTTCCCCCAGAACATCACGCTGATCGACAAACCCCCAAAACCGACTGTCGTAACTATTGTCCCGGTTGTCCCCCATGACAAAAATACGATCATCCGGGACCAGCACCGGACCGAAATTATCCCTCGGGCTGGCCTTGGCATTCAAGACATTGGGTGAACTGACATACGCGTGGGGGTCATCCATAGGCTTCCCGTTGACATAAACCTTCTTGTCTTTGATCTCAACAGTATCGCCCGGCGTTCCAATAACTCTTTTGATATAGTCGATGGATCTGTCCTTTGGAAAACGAAAAACGACGACATCGCCCTGTTCAGGTGTCTTGATTGGCACCAGAGTCTTACCGGTAAAGGGCAGCTTTATCCCATAAATAAATTTATTGACAAGTAAATGGTCACCGATCAGAAGAGTCGGCAACATCGATCCTGATGGAATCTTAAACGCCTGGACCACAAAGGTTCGGATAAAAAGTGCCAAAAGGACTGCGATACAAATCGCCTCGAAATATTCTCTGAAAACAGATTTTTTTTTGCCAATTATCATTAAAATAAACCTCATTTATTATATGCATTAACTTACTTAAATTTCCCCGCAAAACTACTTGAAATACAAACTAATTACAAGTGAGTTCGATTTTCCAGCGAACAAAAAAAATGGTCTAAAGAAATCGACTTGTTACCGTGTCCCTACTATATCATGAGCAATTGCTCGACAACAATTCCATATCTTGTGTAACACACTCATTCCCCGGACAAAACAGCCTTTTTCGCATGTTCCGAAAATTATGTTCTGCACCAAATAACAATTGCTCTTTTTCTTGACAATTTTTTTTTTCTGTGACCTAATGTCCATATGTACACGAAAAAATAAGTATTTTTATTGCAAGCTTTGTTCATATTTTTTTAATTTTGATTAATCTCTTCCACTTTGTCTGCCATGAATTTGCCGTTTTTATCTAAAAATGAACTGGTTGTTGGCCTTGACATAGGATCTCATGCCATCAAGGTTTGTCAGCTTAAACGAACCTCAGCCGGCTACGCAATAGTGACGCTTGGCAGCACAGTCCTGCCAGAGGGCGCAGTGGAGGATGGAACCCTCAATGATCCTGAGATCGTCAGCAAAGCTATATCCGAGCTCTTTCAAAATCTGAAAATCAAGAACAAGAAGGTCGGATTCTCTATTTCGGGCTACTCGGTAATCGTCAAGAAGGTAAACCTGGCCATTATGGAAGATGCTCAGCTGGAAGAACACATCATGGCCGAAGCCGAGCAGTATATTCCTTTTGACATCGAAGATGTTTATCTGGATTTTCAAGATCTAAAAACGGCCGCGAAAGATACCGACAGAACTGACGTTATGCTGGTTGCCGCCAAAAAAGAAATTGTCGATGACTACCTCGAAATGCTCCGCAGCCTCAGTCTGGTCCCGGTTATTGTTGATGTCGACGGATTCGCACTGGAAAACACCTACGAATACAATTATCAGAAAAACGAAGATGTAGCTCTAGTAGATATCGGTGCCTCGAAAATGAGCATCAATATTATATCGAGAGGAATATCTGTTGTGGCCCGGGATATAATTGTCGGGAGCAGACAGCTGACAGAACAGATTCAAAATGTATTCGACATCGAATTTGAAGAGGCTGAAGCACTGAAATTAGGATCCGCTCAGGATGAAGATAAACGGGATGAAATTGAAGAAATTTTCTCAACGACCTGCACCCAGTGGATTCTTGAAATCAAAAAAGCCATAGACCTTTACCACTCCAATCATCCTGACTTTCCACTGAAAAAATTGATTGTCAGTGGCGGTGGCGCAAAGGTTTCCGGCCTGATGGATTTTCTTGCCCAGGAGACCGGGCTCACAGTGGAAATTTTCAACCCGTTTTTGAATATGTCTTCAAACAGTAAGAAAATCGATCCTGATTATCTCAAAAATATTGGCCCAGAGATGGCTATCGCAACCGGGATAGCTCTCCGCCCCTCTATTATATAATTATTTAAATTATCAAGGGTTCAGTATGCTTAAAATTAACCTGCTACCAGTTCGGCAACTTAAAAAACGAGCCAAAGCAAAAAAACAGCTCTTTGGCATGTTTTTCTTGTTTTTGCTGGTTCTAGCTGCTTTGGGGATAACTGGGGCTCTTCAGGCACAAAAAATTTCCGACTATCAGGCTGACATCGCAGCGCTGCAAAAGGAAAAAGACTCTTTCACGCCAACTCTAAAGAAAATTGAACAGCTAAAAAAAGACAAAGAAGAACTTGTTAGAAAAACTGACATTATCAAGAAGTTGAAAACAGATTCGTCCCTGACAGTTCGAACTCTTGATGAAGTTGCTAATCGAGTTGATAACCAGCGGATGTGGCTCGACTCCCTCCATCAGCAGGACTCATCTTTGAGGTTATCCGGTGTGGCACTTGACAACCAGACCATTGCTCAGTTTATGGACAATCTTAAAGAATCGCGCATTGTCCAGGATGTTACCCTGACTAACTCTTCACTGAAAGTGGTATCAGGAAGAAATCTGAAAAGCTTTGAACTGAACTGTGTTGTTGCCCAACCAGAAAAACCGGCTCCTGAGACTACAGATGTTAAATAACGTTCGAAAATACTTCCACATATGAGTGTTTGAAAATGAACAACGCTGCGTTTACAACCTTTATAGATGAGAAATACATACCGCTTGCACCAAAAATCAAGCTGGCCATTACGCTTGGGATTATTGTTCTGCCTTTGGTAATTTTTTACTTTACTTATTTTCAGCAAAAAGCCGAAAAAATACAAAATCTCAGTAAACAGAAAACAACCCTTGCCCAACAGATTAAAGAGGTAAAAATAAAAACAGCTAACCTCGCCAAATTTGAAAAGGAAATGGCGGAAGCGGAGAATCTGTTTTTAGAAGCTTCGGCACTTCTGCCCAGAGAAAAAGAAATCCCAAAACTTCTCAAAGACATATCGGCATTAGGCCGCAACGCCGGGCTCGATTTTTTAACGTTCAAACCGCTTGCCGATATTCCAAAAGATTTCTATGCCGAGATTCCTGTAACCATAAATGTCAGAGGACCTTACCACAACATGGGTTTCTTCTTTGATCAGGTCAGTAAACTTGAACGAATAGTATCTGTATCCAACGTAAAAATGAGTTCCCCAAAAAAGGAAGGTGGAGAAATGCTGCTTAACTCAGATTGTCGACTGGTTACGTACCGTTTCACAAACGTTGAGCTTCCTAAACCACCCAAAAAGTGAAATCCATGATGTGTTTAATTGATTCTCCAAAATCAACTTTTCTATCGAGCGTTTTCAAATCATGCGTACTTTGTACATTTTTGTGTGCAAGCAGTCTGGTTTACTCAGAAAGCATCGCCTACTCTGCAGAAAAAGACACTCTGGAACAAGCTCAGAATCCGGCTGCTGTTTTTAACGCACAGTTTGAATACATACTCGAAAACAGACCTGACCCTTTTGTCCCGTTTATCACAGAAAAAGCAGCATCATCAACTGTTGATTTAAACGAAATTGTGGACAGCACCGGCCCTCTAACAGGAATGCAGCTTTTTGAGCCTGGTCAGCTGAACCTCGTAGCATTATTAAAGCAAAACAGCGAAGATGTAGCCATGGTGGAGGATTTTACCGGCAAGGGATATATCCTCCAGGAAGGCACTAAAATTGGTAGAAGGGGTGTGGTTAAAGATATAGCCTCCAACACCGTTATAATTGAAGAGACTGCCGTAACCCGTGCAGGCAAGGAAATCATCACGAAGGTTGTGATGACACTTAAGAAAGAGGGAGAAGAATAGAAAATGCTTAAATGGCTAGATAAAATAAAACCGGCTGTTTTCATCGCATTTTGCATCTTGTTCGCATTTCAGACGGAAAAAGCGAGGTCTGAAACTGATGTTTCTTACGAAATAGCCGATATTGCAGTTGCACTATCAGATAATGCGATCACTTACACTATTTCTGGAACATCACCGCCAGTCTATAATGTAACCGAACGATTTGCTCCATTTAAGGTACTCGTTGATATCGCAGGAGCCTTTTACAGCAGCAACAACCTGATGGAAAAGGCCCAGCTTCCAGACAATAAGTTCGCCACCCTCACCATCTTTGATATCAAAGATCAACCTCCGCCACGGATGCGCTTTGAGTTCTCTTTGTCCGACAGTCATGATTACGCAGTTGAAAAACTTGGCAATAATCTGGTTGTCAAAATTGTTTCCGGCAACTGCGGCCAAAAAGACGGCGACTGCGGCAGAGCTATCCGGGAAAAGGACGTTAGGTGATTTCAAAGTATTCAGCACCCCAAATACAACGACCATTACCATCAGTTCCGGCGGACCTATCGAAAACTATACTGTCGATACTATCGGGGCCGGAGCAAACAGTCCGCCAAGAATGTATATAGATATAGAAGATGTGGCCGTTAACCAGCTGATTTCTGAAAAGCAAATTGGCACCTCCGTTGACAAGATCCGCGTTGCCCCGAGAGGGACTGGCGTTCGCATCGTCTTTGATTCAGCCAGTCAGAAACTGTTTAAATACACGGTTGCTCCTTCTTCTGACGGTTTGAACATTGTCATTGACGAGAGTGGTCAATTGCTTCCGGCTTCTGCACCTTCCGCAAAACAGACGGCGACCGCCCAAAACACCGATAAAACTCTGGATCAGCTCATCGGATCTTCTGAGCAATTATTAAATCAAGACTCCGAATAAAATAGCTGAAGGAAAAATTACCTCCAAAGCATCTGCTTTAGAAGGAGATTTCTCTTTATCCGGCTATAAAAAACAACTGATCAGTGTAGATTTTTACAAAATTGATATTCATAATGTTTTCCGCCTCTTCAGGCAGATCAACCCGGATCTCAATATCATCGTTGACGAACAGGTACAGGGGCTGCTTACTCTTGCCCTGACCAATGTTCCATGGGACTTCGCACTGGACATCATTCTCAACCTGATGGATTTGAAAAAGGAAGAACGTTTCAATACCATAGTCGTTTACCCCAGCAACAAAGAGTTCGTCTGGCCAACCCGTGCCGAAGACAATCTTGACTTTGAAGCAGATATTGAGATCATTGAGCAGGAAGCTCTGGTTATTGAAAAATCTGCCAGCCAGTCAGAAGAAGTCATGCTGGCCAAAGAGATCATGGGAAAAGCGCAGATTCTTGAGAAAAGAGGCTCGTTTGAAGAGGCTGCCCAGCTGTACATGGAAGCTTTCGAACTCTGGCCTGACAACCCTAAAATCTCCAACAGGCTGGCAACCCTGTACCTCGTCAACCTTGGCATGAACGCAAAAGCTGTTTATTACGCAACGGAAAGCCTAAAACTCGATCCGCAAAATGCTAATGCCGCACTTTACGCTGCAATAGGTTCTGCCAACATGCAGAGGATTGCCGAAGCCAAAGAGTTCTTTACCCAAAGCATCAGCAGTTCTCCGCCAATGAAAGAAGCTCTGATGAGCTTTGCAACCTTCAGTGAAAACAACGGTCAGAACGATGCTGCTCTTAAACTTATAAATAAGTACCACTCCTATTATGGAGAAACTTTTGACACCATGCTCGCTAAGGCCAGAATTCTTGATAAACTTGGCAGGTCCCAGGATGCCACTCAGGAGTATCGGGCAATTTACGCATCCGGCTTTTCGCTTCCTTCCGATCTGGGCCAATACATTGAAGGTCGCCTGGCTGTAGCAGGTCGCAAATAATATGAAAATGGAATCTGATCCTCTCTCAAAATTTTCAGTCCAAGAGGTTTTTATGAAGTGCGTAAAATATTGTTTTCTCTCCAGTAGCCTCTTGCTACTCACCCTGCTCCTCAGCTCATGCATCACTGACACCAAACCAAAAGATCAGGATGCCAGCCTGAAGCAGGAAGCGGTTCAACCTGCTGAACAGGTCCAGGCAAAGGCTGTTGCGGCTGCCCCCGCACCGTTGACCCTGCCCGTTCAATACCAGACGCCATCATATGTTGTCGACAGGGATGAGACAGAAGACATAGCAATAGAAGAAGAGAGCAAAGTCAAGGTTGGAGCACGCATCACCTCCACTCGTGGTCCGCAGCCGCTTTGGGATATCCTTAAACGCCTGGCCGCTCTCAAAGGTCTGAATGTCTCCTGGGCAAGCGATGTCGACAGGAATGTGCTCGTCGATGTCAACATCAGTGCTAATGACGATTATTATGATGCCATCGACAACATGCTGAGACAGGTCGATTATTATCATGAAATGCAAGGGTCGACTATTGTTGTCAAATATAAAGAGACCAGGCAGTTTCATATCTCCATGCCATTTATCAAACAGACCTATAGCACTAAAACCGGTGGCGATGTTTTAGGTGGCAGCAGTGGCGAAAACACTACCAATGTTGCCGGTGAAATTAGATTAGAAACAGAAGGGACGGAAGTTAACCAGCACAAGGATGGCAAACTTGGGGGAATTGAATTTAACACCTGGAACAGTATTGAGAATAATCTCAACGCGATACTCAACATATGGACCACAGAGACTAGTTGAAACTGCCAACCCAATTGCCCCAACAGATATTGGCCAGGAAGGGAACAAGAGCCGACAGCCACTGCGACAACAAGACGATCTGCCGGGGGCAACTCATATTTTATCGATAAACCTGTCGGTTTAATAACCGTAACCTGCCCTCGTCCACTCCTTGATAAGCTCGAAGTATACTTCAAAGCTCTGAAAAGGGAATTATACAAACAGGTGTCTATTGAAGCAAAAATTCTGGAAGTACAGCTCAACGACAGCTCCTCCATAGGCCTGAACTGGAACCTCATTCTTAAAAACCTCTCTGCCGCTGCTGTCTATTCTGGCGGAACAAACTATAACAAGACAACCACCTATGAGACCAACTCGATACCCCAGAGTGCCACCATCATTACCGATGGCCTTACCCGAAACTTCTACCGGGGCTATCTCCCTGGCAGCTTTCACTTTTGATTCTTTTTTAAATGTCGTTGAGGAACAAGGCCAGACCAATATCCTCTCGAATCCTAAATTAAGTGTTATGAATGGCCAGCCGGCAATGATGACCGTTGGTCGAAACGTTACCTATATCGACGAGATCACATCCGATACCAACGATGATACCGGCACGGTAACCTATACCGCCGAAACCGCGAGGGCACTCTCCGGAGTTGGCTTGGCCTTAACGGCAAATATTCTTGATGATAATGAAATCGTTCTCAATCTGGTTCCCGTCACCTCGGAATTGGATTGAACCCATTGAATATAAACAAATAGGTCTGGGGGAAATAGGACTGCCGATAATCAATGTTCGGGAAATGAGTACAACCGTCAAAGTCAAAGACGGGGAGATGCTGGTCATTGGTGGATTAATCTCCAGTGTTGACAGTGATGCAGGAACCTTCGTACCTGGAACGAGCAATATTCCTTTCTTCAAGTACCTCTTCGGTTATGAAGAAAAAATTGTAAAAAACGTGAATTGATAATTCTTTTAAGACCGCGAATCATTTAATTTGAATCATCTAATTTTTTCAATCATGAATCTATTATTTTCAGTAGGGAGAACAATATGGAGAGGCTGAAATATCTCGTCATCGGAATTTTAGCATTGTTTTTGGCCGGATGCGGCGGACGCGGACAGATTGTCGAGGAAAAACTTAACGTCATTGAAAACCCGGTCTACAATGCGCCGGGAAGTGGGAAAGGTATCGTTATTCTTCCTCTTGCGGATTACTCTGAAGGAAATCTTGAGTCTGCCCAACGAAGAAACATGTTCATCACTGAATCCCTGACCGATAATCTCGTTACTCAAGGGTTTGCTCTACCGATCCAGGAAGACGTTATAGCCTATCTCAGCAAAGAAGATCTCATCGATATTGCAAATACAAGTTCACTCGCGATGGAACAAAAAAATGAATGGTCCCCAGAGATGAAGGCCCAGCTCAAAATATATCAGGATCAGATGGGAAGTGATGATTCTCCAGGGACACATGGCTTGAGCAAACAAAATGTCGCCAAAATCGCCAAACACTTTAAAGCTAATTATGTCCTCAGAGGACGGATACTTGAGTTTAAGGGCAGTGGCACAAGCGACCCTGAGGCAACAGTCGAGATACGTGTGTGGGTGCAGGATCCAGCAAATGGGGATGTCGTCTGGACAAATAGAGCCAAGGTTGCAGTTGCTCCTGAATCAAAATATGGCGGTCTTCAGTATAATACTTTATCCAATACCGCTATTGAACAGGGGGTGATAACCCTCGTCGATAACTTTGTTAAATACGGCCTGTAAAAATACGCGAACTAACTATTTATTGTAAAAAAAAGAGAAGGGGTACCGGTTGAAATACTGGTACCCCCTTTTTTTGTTTCTTTTTTATAGAGTGATGGTGTCGTAAAAATCTCTGATTTGAGGTTTTTAGGAACATGTCACAGATTAGTTATTATTAATTTTTTTCATCTTCTTTTTTCTTCTTAGCGTTCTGAAAAAGAGCCATAAAATTAACAGGTTCCATGAGAAACGGAACAAAACCACCGTCTATTGAAACCTGGCTGACTACTTGTCTGGTAAACGGGAAAAGCAGGGTCGGACAATCCACCCCAAGAAGCATAGGCATATGTTCATTGGGAATATTTTTCAGCATAAAAACTGCAGCATGCTCTATTTCCAGGATAAACAACACCTTACTGTCTTCTTTTGAGGATACTTTGGCGGTGATCTGCAGGGCAATTTCCCAGTGATCGTCGTCTAATTGTTTATTATTGAGTTGGAGATTTACCTCTACTGCAGGATCAGTTTTCTGGCGGTCAGTAAAAACCTGCGGCGCATTTGGATTTTCAAATGACAGATCTTTGATATACATCTTCTGCATTCTGAATTGCGGCTTTTCTGCATTGTCATTTCCCGTGTTTTCTACCATGATTTTCCTCAAATATAGTTTAAATGGTGCTGATCTGCTATTGCTGGTATAAATGCTGGAGTTTCCACTATTGTTTAACTTTTACATAATGGGTATTTGTTCTGCAAGCTATTAGACCGTACTTAGCACATTGAGGCAAGTCCTCTGAGCCGGTTTTTCAGAAATTATTATAAAACCTGCTGAAGATAATGGCCTGTGTAGGATTTTTTAATCTTGATTAAATCTTCTGGTGATCCGATGGCAACAATTTCACCTCCCCCGTCGCCGCCTTCAGGCCCCACATCTATTATCCAGTCGGCAGTCTTAACCACATCGAGATTGTGTTCGATGACAATAACGGTATTCCCCTGATCAACGAGAATATTCAGGACATTAAGGAGATGCTGTATGTCCGCCGGATGTAAACCAGTAGTCGGTTCATCGAGGATATACAACGTTTTCCCGCTGCTTCTGCCGGACAATTCTTTGGCCAGTTTGACTCGTTGAGCCTCCCCGCCGGACAGCGTAACCGAGGACTGTCCCAGTGAAATATAGGTCAAACCAACATCATACAGGGTCTGCAGTTTCTGCTTAATGGAGGGAACATTTTGAAAAAAATCAAGCCCTTCCTCCACAGTCATGGCCAGGACATCATGAATGGTTTTATCCCGGTATTTTATTTCCAGAGTTTCACTGTTGTACCGCCTGCCCTTACACGTATCACACTGAACATAGATATCCGGAAGAAAGTGCATGGCGATCTTATTGACCCCTCCCCCTTCACATGCTTCGCACCTGCCACCCTTGATATTAAAACTGAACCTGCCCGGTTTATAGCCTCGGGACCTTGACTCAGGCAGGCGGGCAAATAGCTCCCGTATCGGGGTGAATACCCCTGTATATGTCGCCGGATTTGAGCGGGGGGTTCGACCGATGGGACTCTGGTCAATGTCGATAATTTTATCGATGAGATTCAGGCCGGTCAATATGGTACGATCCTGGCTTATCTTTGCAACTTTTTTACTCAACCCTGCCTTTGCAAGGTCAAAGAGCGTTTCGATTACCAGAGAACTTTTCCCTGAGCCGGAAACCCCTGTCACACAGGTCATTCCCTGCAATGGAAAAGAGGCGGAAATATTTTTTAGATTGTTGATGCTGCAATTTTTTAACTGGAGACAATGTTTTACCCCGTGATGTAACTTTCGTCGTTTTTCAGGCGTTTTAATCTGACTGCGACCGGAGAGATATGCCCCGGTGGCCGAATCATTATTTTTCAGCAAGCCTTCAACATCACCGCTGTAGACAATATGCCCACCATGAATTCCGGCACCTGGCCCCATATCCAGCACGTGATCCGCTGCCAGAATAGTATCGGTATCATGTTCAACAACGATAACACTGTTGCCAAGATCCCGCAGTTCAAGCAGGGTATTGATGAGTTTCTGGTTATCGCGCTGATGCAGCCCAATACTTGGTTCATCCAGAATATACAAAACACCGGCCAGACGTGAACCAATCTGCGAGGCAAGACGAATGCGCTGCGCCTCACCACCCGACAGGGTACCGGCACGTCTTTCCAGAGAGAGATAGCCCAGTCCCACATCCCGCAGAAAAGAGAGACGATCGATGATTTCCTTGAGGATCGATTCTCCAATTTTTTTTTCTCTGTCAGTGAAAGGCAGAAGCGGCAGATGGGCAAGTATTTGTTCAATGGGCAGGCAAGTGAGCTCATATATGGACCATTTTCCAACCCGAACCGCCAGCGCCTCAGGTTTGAGCCGTGCCCCCAAGCAGCGGGGACATCGCTGCTCATTCATATATTTCGTCAGTTCGTCACGAATCATTGCCGACTGAGTCTCGTGAAACCGACGATCAAGTTGCGGGATAACTCCTTCAAATTGTTTCACCGAAGACATGGTTCGTCGGCCGTTGCGATAATGGAATTGAATTTCCTCCTTACCGGACCCGTAAAGAAACACTTTTCGCACCTTTTCAGGCAACTTGCCAAAAGGTGTTTTGAGTGAGACACCATAATGTTTTGCAACTGAGTCCAGCATATGACCGGTATACGACTCCTCATTGCGCCATCCCCAGGGGGCAATCGCCCCATCACTGATCGATTTCTGGATATCGGGTACCACCAGAGACGAGTCAAAAAACTGTTTGACCCCGAGTCCGCCGCACTCTTCACATGCCCCTTGCGGATTGTTAAATGAAAACAGCTGGGTGGATATCTGCGGCATCGAAATACCGCAGGCATGACAGGCTGCCAGTTCACTGAACAGTCGTTCCGAATCATCTTCAGGAAAAAGTACCAGGAGGAAACCATCCGTCAGCTTAACTGCGGTGCTGACCGAGTCAGCCAAACGTCTCCTGATCGATTCTTTAATGACCAGTCTGTCAACAACTACCTCAATGGAATGTTTTTTATTTTTATCAAGAGCCAACACGTCGTCCGCGTGCAGGATATCGCCATTAATCCGGATGCGAACAAACCCCTCTTTACGGATTCTGGCCAGGAGCTGTTCATGACGGCCTTTTCTTTCTGTCACAAGCGGTGCGAGAAGAACAATTTTCTTCCCTTCAGGCAGCAGCATCAGCGCATTGACCATATCCTCGATCGATTGAGCCTCTATCGGCTGGCCACATTGATGACAGTGGGGATGACCGCAACGGGCAAACAAGAGCCGGAGGTGGTCGTATATCTCCGTTACCGTTCCTACCGTTGAACGGGGATTTTTGCTCGTCGTTTTTTGTTCAATGGAAACAGCCGGAGAAAGTCCTTCCAGAGAATCGACATCCGGTTTATCCATCTGGCCAAGAAATTGCCGGGCATAGGTCGACAGCGACTCGACGTACCTGCGCTGACCTTCTGCATAAAGGGTGTCAAAAGCCAGCGTTGATTTGCCGGAGCCGGACAGACCAGTGAACAGCACCAGGGAATTTCTGGGCAAATCGACATCGATGTTTTTCAAATTGTGCATTCGCGCACCACGAATGCTCAGTGTCTTTGGTTCCATGAAAAAACGGGAAGAAAGAGGAGAGGTTGGTCAGACCATGTCAGACAATTATCTGCTGAGGAGATTATGATGATCGACCTTTATGCACCGATCCATAACCACAAAAATTCCTTTGCTGCGAGCGAGTTCAGCTGCGGCTTCATTGACTATTCCCTGCTGCATCCATACAGCACGAGGCAACGGTTTCAATTCGATGAGTTGCTCGACAATCGGCAGCACATCTTCAGATTTTCGGAAAATATCGACGATATCTATCGGAAAAGGAATGGCGTGAAGATCTGCATAGCAGGTCTCCCCCAGAATTTCACTCTGGCCGGGATTGACTGGATAAATGGTATATCCAACATCCTTCAGATACCGTCCCACCATGTTGCTCGGTCGATTTTCTTTAGGGGACAGACCGACAATGGCTATGGATGTAACATCTTTTAAAAGCCTGGAAATATCTGACGTCTGCTGGAGTGCGTCGAGAGTTTGCATTGATTGAAGACCGTAAAAAGTGTTTTCTAAATTCGGATGGCTCAGGAAAAAGTACCCAAAAAATATAGCAATTTGATATACGAGGCGTAGTGTTTTTTGAAGTTTCTCGACTATACATGGAGTATGCCATGTAGCTTCAAAAAAACTACAACGAAGTAGATCAGATTTTTTGCGAGTCCATCAATATTCAGTGGTTATTGTGGAGATATAATGATGACCCCATAGACAAAAGTCAAGTTTGCAATTATATACTACGGGGACATTTTCCAGGAGACAAGTCTGTTTACCTGATTAAACGATTACGACCATTTCTCAATCATCATTGCAACACATGGGGAAATTTGATGAATTTTCAAAACATCATTTTTGAATTAAGTACATATTGGGCGGAACAGGGCTGTGTCATTCAGCAACCTTATGATATGGAGGTCGGTGCCGGCACATTTCACCCCGCCACATTACTCCGTGCCCTCGGGCCTGAACCATGGAAATGTGCCTATCCACAGCCGTCCAGACGGCCGACAGATGGTCGATATGGTGACAATCCAAACCGACTGCAGCACTATTACCAGTATCAGGTGGTGATAAAACCCTCTCCGCTAAATGTGCAGGAGCTCTATTTCCACAGCCTGGAACGATTCGGTCTCAATCTTCTTGACCACGATATCCGTTTTGTTGAAGATGACTGGGAATCCCCTACCCTCGGCGCTTCAGGACTTGGCTGGGAGGTTTGGCTGGACGGCATGGAAATCACGCAGTTTACCTATTTCCAACAGGCCGGATCCATTGATCTCCACCCGACAACCGTGGAAATCACCTACGGTTTGGAACGGATTGCCATGTACCTCCAGGGGGTTGAAAGTGTCTATGATATAGCCTGGAATGATACGGTTAGTTATGGGGAAATCTTCCATCAAGCGGAAGTTGAGTTTTCGACCTTTAATTTTGAAGAAGCAAATGTCGAGAAGCTCCTTATATTTTTTGACACGTATGAAGAAGAAGCCCATAAACTTGTCGACAAAAAACTGATTCTCCCGGCCTATGACTATTGCCTGAAATGTTCGCATACCTTCAATCTCCTTGATGCCCGCAAAGCAATCAGTGTCAATGAGCGTACGAGATATATTGGCCGCATCCGAAATATTGCCAGGAAGGTGGCGGAAGCCTATGTTGCCCAACGGCAGGAAATGAACCACCCGCTCCTCAAAAACAGCTAGCCCGAATTTCTCAATCCGGGCTGGAATTACGAAAAACGCAAAACGGGCCACTGAATTTAAAATTCAGTGGCCCGTCCATCAAAAACACCTTAAGTCGATTGCGGTTTACTTACCCTTCTCGTCCGTTTCTTTTATCTTTATTTGTCAATCTCTATCTCCCGCTTCGCAGTGTACAGCATGCGGACCAGTTCGTACTCGAAGGGCGAACCGGACCGGTAGTAACGAAATGATTGCCGATGCCGTTTATCGATGGCGGCAACAATATTGAAGGCCAGAGTTATGTCATCATCATCAACCCAGGCCGGTGGACCAGCGTAACTGAATGCCACGGCATCGGTGACCACCCCTGTCGTGTCACGCAGGTTGGACGGACCAAGAACCGGCAGCACAATATACGGTCCATGACCAACACCGTAGTGGCCAAGGGTCTGACCGAAATCCTCAGGCTGACGCTCCATTCCTAAATATGTCGCCACGTCCCAGAGGCCGGCGACGCCAAACGTCGTATTGAACACGAAACGGCCCAGGGTTATGGCCGCCTCATCGAACTTGAGCTGCAACACATTATTAGTAAAGTTATTGAATTCAAATACGTTATCAACGAAATCAGACACCCGGTCCTCGACATAATCCGGAGTGATGAATTCGTAGGTGTTCACCACCGGCAGGAAGATAAACTTGTCGAAATAGTAGTTGAACATGTAAATCCGCCTGTTCATGCTTTCCAGCGGATCATAGACATCCACTGCATACGTCACCCCCTTATCGAGGGTATTTTCTGCTGTGTGCAGCGGCGGCTGGAGATTGGTGTCTGTTTGCTGCTGGGCGCAGCCAGTTGCAAACAGTGCTGCCAGTAAAGCCAGGGTACAAAAAGCCAGACGTCTGGTCTTGTTTTTCGATATCATCATCTCCTCCCTTAATTCTGTTGAGTGGTCTGGAAAAATCCGACCATGGCTTTAACGTTGTCCGGGTATGCCATGTTTCCGCAGTGACCACCGCTCGGGAAAACACTCGCCCGACTACCGAAAACGTCTCGCAGATAATCGATCTCGCCGGGAAGCAGGATGATATCGTTTTCATTGCCAATTAAACCAATTTTTGGTGAGTTGCGCAGGTACTCCTCGAGAGGATACAGACTCAGCTGTTTTATCATCTCAGCTTCAGTTAGACTTGGATCCAACGCCTGAAAATGGGGCATGAAAATGCCTCGGAAATAATCGGTGAATCTCAGCCTTGAGAGTACTTTTATATATGGGGACATTATCGTCAAAGCGGCCAAGCTCGAGACCTTTGGGGACAACATAACCGGCCTTGGTCATCACATCACTGGTGAAGGCCATGTTTTCAGATGATATCCGGAAGCTGATACCGATAAGTGCCTCCAAGGGCTCATCATCTTTCGGTTTTCGGTACTTGTATACCTCGTAGAGGAAGTTATCGTTGAACTCGACATGTTTTCCATGTTTATAGGCATCACCAAAGGCTCTGATCATTCTCTGATAGAACTCGTCAAAATTATCCATCCCGCCAGGGATATTATTTTCCAGCATATCATCGAGGATCACCACAGAGTTATAAAGACTCACCGCCGGATTGATCATCAACACCTTGCTGAAATTAAAAACCTTCTCCCGCTCATCGAGATTGGCGATATACGCCGACTGGGTAGCACCAAGGCTGTAGCCGGTAAGGAAAAATTCCGTCACGGTCATCTCATCCTTATGTTTCTGCCACACCGCTTGCATAACATTATAGAGGTCTTTTGCATCTTCCTGTAAATTCCCCGGAACGCTGCTGGCGGACGCCGCAGCAATAAAATTCGGATGGGTCGGTGATGACAGCGAGATCACGTTAAAACCCGCATGATAGAAGGCCCTCTGCATGTTAAGCATCTTCTCGCTCCTGAAACTGGCTCCGGTCCCGGCCACCACGAAGATAAGGGGCGCAGGTCCATCCTGCCGCTGGTACGAATAATACAATTCATCCAGCATCCATAGTACCCCGGGAACCTGCCGCTCCGGAAACATTTTGATCGTTTCAATCGTAGTGGGAATGTCTTTAGGCAGTCCCTCCTGAAATTCCGGCGGAGTACCGAGAATCGTCGCAACATAGCGATCGGCAAACGGGTAAGCATAGATACCAGCTTCCGGGTAACTTTGGGTACTAGCATTTGCCCAGCTGCTGCAGAGCAGTAGGCAAAAGATAGTTCTGATCAGAAAAATTCTCTTCTTCATAAAATAACTCCTGCGCTGGTTATATTTAAGTTTACACTGGGCGATTTTCTGTACTCCAGGTGCATGCTACCGGGCAACACTCCTAAAGTGAAAAAACCTAACCAATTATGCCATATCTACTCAAAAAACCATAATTACGCAATGGTATTCCTCCTCCGGAATTATCAAATTTTTGTGCTGTTTTCGTTCTGTTGATATGAGGTTTTCTCACCTTTTTCCTTTGAAGATCTCAAGGATAAGAGAATTTCCTCCAGCCGTCTGAAGTGAAAATAACCAATGCTGCGCTAACATAAATAGCTATTACGGTAATCAGAATTCACATTTTCGGAGCAGTTCGCTCAATTTTGGGCTGCCATTTGCGCCAGGATTCTTCGGCTTCACCATAGAGCTTAAAATGATGTCCGGATTTGACAAATGCCCCCATTTCTTCTTCATCAGGCGTTGCCAGGGCAATCCCACCGGCCACCAAAGACTCAAGAGACTCAATGGAAAGGTTCAGTCCCGAAAAAATTCCTCCGGACAGTTGTATGCCGCTCACATTCCAAAACCTGGTGTTCTCACAGATCAGCAGTTTAAATTGTTCATATATAATTACATTCAGATAGACTTTTTCAAATGTCGGCGCAAGTTGAAAATCACGAATCTCACCCACCTTCACCCGGCGATAGTAAATTGGATCCCCGGTCTTTAAGGAATAGAGTTCATCCGCTTCGAGGATAACATCAAGGCCTTTGATATCCTTTTCTTCAGCCTGGTATTCAGGCACAACGGTAAATTCTCTTTTAGCCGCCCCCCTGCCCGGCACCATATTTAAATATGGCCCTTCAATAAGGGTTTTCAGGTCTTGCGCTCCAGAAAGGCTGAATTCTGGACGGACAAGCGAGAATTTGGTATTGACCGTGAGCATAGTGGAGACATCAGGATCAAGCATCGCCTCGAGTCTGACCATCGTCAACTTTTCCTCATAGCGCAACGCCGCAACCTCGCCAATGGCAATACCGTGATACCTGATCTTGGTCCCCACCCTCAAACCATCTGATTCCCGGCAATGAACGACAATCTTCACTCTGTCGCTATTGGCCGCAGCATTAAAATCCTCATACAGAGTAAAGAGAGTGCCGGCCTTTGCATCGCCTCCTTTTTCCGGAGAATAAAAACTCACTCCGCCGGCAACAAGTGTTGCGAGGGTTCCCGTCTCTATTTTTAAACCAGCGGCAAGACTTGCTGTTGCATCGATACCGCTCGCATTATAAAACCGTGATGTTTTTTTCACGAGATGGGCGTATCGTTTTATAACAGTACCACTGATAAGGACATCATCTTCTTTTTCTCTCAGGCGAAAACCGGTTACTTCTCCTACCTTTACCTTTTTATAGAGAATCGGCGAGCCGATTGCAATCGAGCCAAGATCGGCTGCCTTGAAATGAATAACCAACCCGTCACTATGCGTTCTGGCAAAATCACTTAAAAGGTCTCCATTTTGCACGATGAAGTGGTCCTGTGGTTCTCCTTTCCCCGGCGAAAAAGTCAGATAGGCCCCGTTCACAAGTGTTTCCAGGTGACTGACTCCGGTAATTGAGAATTCAGGTTTTATCAGATAGAATCTGGTACCGGAGTTAAGAATTGATTTGGCCCGGGGATCGAGTAAAACGGAAGCTGTTACCGTGTGATCGTCACTATTGTTTAATCGCAATCTGCCGAACATGACCAAGCACCATCCCCTTATACATCACCTTTGTCGACCCTTCGATAATCCCTTCGCCGGTAGGGAGATCCAGACTGAGAGGAATGCCGTATTGGGCTGCCTCAAAATCCTTATATAAAGGTAACAACCTGGCCATTTACAAGAGGAGGATTGTGTTCAACTGCGGATGGGTTTTCCATCATAATTCCGCCTTTGACAATAGCGGCAAGAGATGGGATATGAACTTTTAAATTGGCTATTCCTCCTGAAACTGTAATACCGCTCGCATTCCAGAAACGGCTCTCTTTTTTAACGAGCAGAGCATATTCCGGCTGAATAAACACATCTATCAAAACCGAATCGTCTTTTTGCAATGTATAGCTCTGCACCGAACCAATTGTTATATTCCTGTAATAAATTCCTGAACCTACCTGGAGTGAATAGAGCGCATCAGACTTCAAAGTAAAATGAAGCCCCGGTGCACTCAGAGGGACAGGCGGCATATTCGACAAAGCGACAAATGAGCGTGCCGGTTTTTTCGATTCACCTAATTGCATGCCGATATAGCCGCCTTTTATAAGTGTTTCCAGCCCGGTAATTTTGCCCGCCTCAATCTCCGCCGTCTCAATCCAGAACTTCACATCTTCTACCAGATATGGCTCCGTAGCCTTATCCATTTCAACACTCAGATCTACTCCCTGCAGATCTGCGCTGATCTCGATCTTTTTAACCAGCCCCACCTGGGTTCCTTTAAAAACAACAGGGGTCTTGCCGGCGGTAAGCTCCGCCGCAGATTCTACATGAATAGTTATATCAATGCCGGCATCTTTATAATTCTTGTACAAAAGCCAACCGCCAACACAGATTGCGACAAGCGGCAGAATCCAGACTGGTGAAATACCGCGTTTCTTTTCAATGATTGGCCCAGACGGCATAGTTCACTCTCCTCAGTTACTTTGGCAAGGGACCAGCATCCCATAAAATTCTCGGATCAAAAGCCAGTGCCGCAAACATTGTTGAGACAACGACAGCAGTGAAAAATGGCGCAGCAGAATCGGCTGTAATTGTCGTCAAAGCGCCGAAACGAACCATCGCCCCCAGCAGAGCAACGACAAACACATCAAGAAAAGACCATCTGCCGATAAATTCAATAAACCGAAACATAGCGGTCTTATGTCGCAGCCAGCCATGCCAGTTGCATTGAATGCTGATGAGGATAAGGATAATCCCGACGATTTTAAAAAGCGGCACCAGCACACTTGCAGTCAGGATTATTGCATCCAATCAGAAACTCTCCGCTATTAAAGAAATAAATAATACCATCAAGAATAGTCGAACCATCAGGACTCCCCATAAAATCGACCCGCATCATCGGAAACATATTGGCCGGCAGATAAAAAAATCCGGCGGTCAGGACCAGTGCCCAGGTTTTACTGATGCTTCTTGTTTTTCTCAGGTGCAGTATCGCCCGGCATCGGGGACAGCGCTGGACTTCGTCATCATGTACCGCAACCACTGCGCTGAGTTTACCGCAGTCCAGGCACCTGACCAGACCTGCCTCTCTGGCCGTTTTTCCCTCTGCAGCAAAGTACTCCGAACCTTTTATATCCCCAGTCATCTTTACAGGGGAATCTTCAGCATCCATCGTCAAGCATATTCCAGAATAATTTTTCATCGACCACGGCAGAAGACCAGACAGTGAGGACGACAAGGGCCGAAAAACAGAAGAAACCGGTATCATAGTCAATTCTTGCAATTGGTGCATCTTGATGACGCTCACCAGGATGCCAAGCATATAGACTTCCACCATACCCCATTCCGACAGACGTTTATACATTCGAAAGAAGAAAACAATTGGTCTTGAGACTTGCCGTGAGAGTAACGAAAAAGAGGTGATAAACAGAAGGCCGAGTTTGACGAAAGGAAACACCAGACTGACCAGCAGCACCATGAAACTAACGAAAAAATATCATTGTCAAAAAGCCCCGATATAGCATCGATGACATTTCCTGTGCTCTGCATGACCTGCTACGGAAAATGTCATGATCGGCATGAAAACAGCAGGGATAAAAAAATCAGACCAGCAAAACTGAGAGCAAATGATTTCTGCAGTGAATTGCGCTACACACTTATCAATAACAGTTCCACAGCGGGGACAACGTGAAACTGTCCCTCAGGAATCTCAATACTTTCCAACAGATAGTCACAATATGGACATGCTGACAAATGAGATACGCTCATTCTTTGCAGCCTCAAAGTATGTCACTCCAGTCTATGGGTATGAACCCGAGCAGGAAAAGATATCATCTCGGCCATGCCTTTGCACCAGATCCTTTATTATTCCGCCGTGTCAACCGCTGATTCCGGCAATCAAAAACAATACCGACCCGGCAAAATCAGGTGCCCAGATTATCTGATCCTGCTGCAGCCGGTCAAGGTGTGGCAATAGCGCATCGTAGGTACTGACATTGAACAACAGGGTGCCCAGAAACTGCGGCGCAGCGCTCAACCACCCGACAGAACGCAGATACCAGCCAATCCATCGTGATTTGATTTTTTATCCCTCTGGTGTATTGCCGTCCCTTCCGACTGAACAGTCTGGTGCAACTGGAGATACGCCGCTGTTGTGAACGGGATGGAACCAAGAAAGTATATAATATTGACATCTTCGGTGCTCAGTTGCCATATCTGGGCGAAACCAGGCCAAAGACTGAACACACTGCCCAGTACAAAAAGAGCCGACCCAAAGGCAAAAAGACTGCCGATCCACCAGTTTATTTTGTGCACCATCCACAGACTGCGCCATACCGCAGCCCAAAAAACAGAGTCTGCCGACAGGCGGCCAGCACCAATTCCCTTCCTTTGACGGCGTGACGACCATACCTGGAGAGTGCCGTCAAGATGCCGGTAGATCCTTCTGGTGATAAAAGGAAATGGACCTTTGGTCTTAAGAAGGGCCAATTGCCGGACGTCTGAATTCATGTCAATCTACAGCGCATTTATGAAGAACTCGTAAAAACCTCAATTTTCGATGGATAAGTAAAAAGCTTCATCTTGGAGGCGTGCAATTTTTATATTATTTCGGCGTACATAGGGTACGTCATAATGATACGAAAAATTGTACCCCAAGGGCACTTCCTTTGGGCGTAACACGAACAAGATGGAGAGTTTTTACGACACCATCTTAGTTATTTGTGACCAATTTGTTTACAGCACCGGCCCCAGCATAGCAACAGCGTTATTCCATAACCGTTGATACCAGGTCCAGGCCTCCACCATCTCGACAGTCACCAGCCTGGATGAGGCAATATATTCTTTCTGCCGCTGGACTATATCTTCAGTGAGGGACCTGTCATACAACAGAATATTGTTCTCATAGTTAAGCTCGAAACTTCGGCGATCCATATTTGCCGAACCGATCAGGCTTATTTCCCCATCAAGAGTCAACGATTTGGTATGCAGCAACCCACCCATATATTCAAAGATACGTACGCCGGATAAAAGCAGCTCATCATAATAACTCCGGCTTGCCGCACCGACAATCCACGAATCGTTGCGCATGGGGAAAATGATGGTCGTATCAACCCCGCGTCGGGCGCATGCGCAGAGAGCAGCCTGCATGGGCTGATCGGGAACATAGTAAGGCGTGGAGATGACCAATTTACGGCGGGCGGTGTAGATCAATGCCTCGAACATCTCCGGCATGGCGGAATAACGAACGGTTGGCCCGGTACCAATCACCAGGGCAGTAAGCCCTGCCCCTGTTGCTTTAAAAGGCTCGGTAAGGAGATCATTGATATTTTCTCCGGTTTCGGCCATCCAGTCGCTGACGAAAAGACATTGGTTCTGGCGGGCGATTGGGCCCTCAAAGCGGGTCATGGCGTCTACCCAGGGGGCATACTTTGCCTTGACCCGAAATTCCGGATCAGCACAGTTCTGGCTGCCGCAATAGGTGACGCGATTGTCTATGACAACAATTTTACGATGATTGCGCAGGTCAATACGGCCTCTTATGGACCGCAACACCGGATTCTTAATGGGCAAAGCAATGGCCAGATGAACACCGGCTTCCTGCATAGCCTGCCAGTGCTCCGAGTCGATCATGATACGGGAACCGAGGCCATCCGCCATTGCCCGACAGTTCACCCCCCGGCCGGCTGCTCTCTTCAGCGCCTCGACCACCTTGCAGCCGTTATTGTCCGGCAGCCAGATATAGAACAGCAGATGAACATGATCTCTGGCGGCATCGATATCGGCTACAATGGCCGCTATGGCTGCATTAGAATCCGCCATTAATTGAGCCTGATTGCCGCCGACTGCATCAAAGCCGTTAACCGACTTACCGGTCTGAAACAGGTGATTATAATGCGGCGGCACATCGGCCTGAAGCTCTGGCGCGTTCCAGCCTGGCGCAGAAGCCACATCCGGCAGCTGTTCGAGAACAGCATGCATCCGCTCAACGCGGCGCCGGCCAATGTTCGTTTCACCCAAAAGCAGATACGTTATGATCCCCAGTACCGGAACAGCCAGGATGACCACCACCCAGGCGATCCGCGACGCCGGCTCCCGATGGGGCCGCAACAGCACCCTGACAATCAGTGCAACCTGAACGAGTACATGCAGGACCACTAAATAAGAGCCAATATGTGGTCCTTGATTCATCAACCAACTCCTCTCCTGTTCTTCATATCTTGCTCACGGGAGCCCTACAACATCCCGCACTCCATCTTAATTTCAATAATCCGGTCATCGAGCATCGTGTTGTAATCACCAATTGCCACCTTCATTGCGACCCTTCTGTGCCTTCTGCGAGGTTTACAACGAGCCTGATCGGTACTATTGCCGAAACACCGGCCGCCAATTGCTGGGCGGCATGGACCTTTTCATTTTCCAGGGCCCTGATATCAGCTTCAGCAGTAGCACAGGTTACCGGTTTTGCCACATTTGCCTTTCCTGCGTCAATGGTACTTTGTGATGCACAGGACAGCAGTTGTGTGCTTAATAAAATTGCCGCCCATGCCATTGCTTGATTCTTCACTATAAACTCTCCTGCTTTTAAGGGGGCGGACATCACGTATTTGACTAGTTTTGAATCCCAAAATTATCCGCATCAGCAAGCGGGCAAATTACAGTTTCCAGAAAACGAATTATCCCTGACTGCCGCTGTATTCATACGAACCGGCAAACTGGCTGATCCATCGTAATCGGGAAAATGTATATCCCTTTGCGGGAATGGAAAAACGATACTTTAATTCCCTGAATTTACTTTCAATGGCAAGATACAACGCGCTGGTCACCTGCCGCCTTCTGTCAACATCCTGAATCCAGACACGCAGTTCGAAATTGAGCGAACTATCCCCCAGCGCTAAAAACAACACCTGGGGTGCAGGTGATTTCAATACTTCTTCCTGTTCTTTAGCACAGCCGAGGAGGGTCTCCACCACCAGGGCAATGTTTGAACCATACGCCACACCAACGGGCACACACAATCGTACTTCACGATTAGTCAGGGTCCAGTTGGTGACCTGGTTATTGATCAGATCGGCATTGGGAATAATCAAATCCGCCTGATCAAGGGTCGTGACAATTGTCGACCTTAAACCGATCTTTCTGATGTGCGCCCTCTTGCGTACCAATTTCAATGGTATCACCCTCGGTCAGTGGGCGTTCGAAAGAGCAGAATAAGGCCACAGAAAAAATTATTGACAATGCCCTGCAGACCAAAACCGATGCCAACACCAAAGGCACTAAAATGATGGTTAACTGGCTGAATTCAAAACCAAGTGAGGAAAGTGCCAATAAAAACCCGACAAATATAATGCAATATCGGATCAATTGAATAATTGACCGCTGCACCCCTCTGGCTATTTTGCGACCAGTGACCGCTTCATCCAAAAGCACTTTGGGCAGTATTCTTGAAGTAAGAAATGCACAGTAGAAAATCGTTGCCGGAATAACGATCGTGCCCAGACTGATCTGCACACTGCCGATGGAAAATCCAAACGAATTTATGCTCTTGGTAGCATCCAGCACGTTATCATACACATTCCACGCGACAAGAATCGTAGGCAGCAAGAGGAGATAGATTATGGCAACAACAAAAAAAGACCTGTTTTCTGCACCAAAGAATCCGCATCGCTGCGCAGCAGTTTCACCTGCCAGATCGGGGACGAGTGAAACACCCAATACAGCCCTCCATAAATCATATACATGAAAAACATATAGGGAATCACGCTCGCCAGAGACCTGATCGTCGATTTAAAGAGATAGGCAGATATGCCATCATTGCCCCATAATTCGGTAATGATAATGACGGCGAAAAATGCCTGGGCGATCCGCAAGTAACCAGATATGAAAAGCAGCTTCGTTGACCATCGACACTCTGCTTAATCCAGCGCATGAGCAAATAAATTGCCATGAGCGAGACGAGAAAAATATAGAGCCTGGCAAGAGGATTCGGCAGACCAATCGACACCAATATTTCCGAGACTATATAAACACCCATCAACCAATAGACCGCCTGCTTCCTCCAGGCCCTGACAAGCACCAGTCCCAGAACTCTCATACTGGCGATGCCGCCGACGATTACATTGGTCAACCTCAAAGCATCTGAATATGGTGTATAGGCAACGAATAACGCGACTGTCAATATATTTATAAAGAGCGCACTGGAAACAGGTCGTTCTGCAAGAAACTTCCATTGTTCTGATTCGCTCAATGCCTCTTTGTTCCGATGGATGACACCAAGTATGACCAGTACAAAACAGAGCTCAAGCAGCGCTATCCATCCATGTTCCAGAAAAAACGAAAACCCGACCATGGAAAGAGTCGCAAATCATTTATTACCGCAGCCCATAACGCACTGGTAAACTGAGCCAGATAAGCGAAAGAGAACAAGGGAGAAGCCTTGGTAAATAGATGTTCCTGGCGCACATTTGCAATCTCGTCGAGCAGATCAGCATCAAATACTTAATCTTTCCCGCAACCTCACCGCTTTTCGCCTGCAGCACCAGCAAGGCCTCAAGATGCTGCATTACAAGGTTAAGACCAGTATCGATTGTTTCATGGGCCTTTTTAAAAGCCAGTTTAAGTTGTTCTGGCGCTTGTTCCTGTAGGAGAGATGATTGCCAGGAATCCCAGCGTTTTTTTTCTGTCAGCCAATGGGTTTTCCAACTGTCGATCCGCTTGATTTGATCTTTCAGAGGTTTACTGACATTCTCCAAGAGGTATTTTTTGTCGGCAACCGCCTGTCTGAGTGCATAAAGTTGGGCGATATTGTAACTGTCTATCTCCTTCAGTTGGTTATACCTGTTGGCATACTTCTCGACATCGGCCGCAATCGCGGCATAAGTCTTTTCAACCGCATGATAGTCTTCGACCTGATTAAGTTTATTTTTAAGATTTGCTAAAGAACCAGTCAACGCTGCGGACAGGGGAATAATATCTGTGAGCTCCGGTACGGCGGGGCTATCCTGCGTTGTGGGTGCAGCGGCAGTTTGCTTTGCCTGGTCAAGCGGACTGGCCAAAACCTTGCTCCCCCCAAGAAACACGAGCAACAGCAGAGCTCCGACGACTATAGTGATAGTATTTCTATTTCTCATAGGGTTTGACCCATCAAAAGGAGCGGGATAATGCGAATAAATGACAATTACAGCTCGAAATCGTTTGATGCATCACAAGGGAAAAATCATCTCTTACAACCGCGATGTACCCTTATAGATTAAAAATCAGATTGGTTCTACGCATAGCGAAGACAGCTGAGAATGTCGACACGAAATTCCAATTCCTCCCCCATAGTGAATTTTTTTGAACACGATCTCCGGCCATTTTACCCCGAGAAGAAGCAGCTGGTGCAACAGGTTCATTTTTAACTCAAAACAGTATCAATGTAAATCCCAAGAATAGGGGGATGCACTGCGCCATGTCCCTGCCTGCTCGCACAAATAAATATAACAGTGCCGGTAGAATCGACCGTGGTTCCAAAACGCTTTCCTGGATCTCCTCCCTAAGAGAGTAAGCCAGGAACAAAACAAATTGCGCCCCAGGGAGTACTTGAACTCATTGTTTCCGGGCCCAAACTTTATGTCTTGGCCTATGCTTATCCGGGAGATAATACGTCTGTTTGATGTGACAAAGGTACGGTATAGCATTTTGTCCTTGATGTTTATACACAATGTGTACTAATTTGTGTACCAACTCTCGGCTCAACTATGGGTGCACTGAGGCAGAAACAAAAAAAGCACCCTATGTTAAAGACATAGAGTGCCTTAAATGTATCTTATGGCGGAAGTGCATGGGAATCGAACCCACCTAACGGGCTATTAACCCGCTACACCGGATTTGAAGTCCGGGAGAGCCACCAGTGCCCTATCCACTTCCTCAAGTGCGACAAAAAGTGAGAGAGTATACTAATAAGTGTTGACCTTGAAAACAACTATTTATTATAATATTCTCTTTAATGGTGCAAGCATAAAGGAGCTTGCAGCTCTGATTCTTTTCATTAACAATAACCCCGACAATCGGGATAAGCATCTTCTTGAAATTATTTACAATAAAGACATAAAAAGAATTTCAAGAGATTAATCAGGTAAATATCTCAAACTATAAATATGCAGTGCGAAAGACTCATTAAAATGATTAAGTCATGGTATCTTCACGTTCGTGATGAAACCATGGCTCCGGCCCGCATGATATCTTTCATTGAAGAACATGCGGCAAGTTGTGAAATCTGTCGACTTGACCCTGACCTCAAAGAAGAAATTGCGAAAATTACTGAACTGGTTCTTCCTGAGTCAAAAATCCCCAAAGCTGTCCGTCTGAAAAACAGCGAGGAGGATGCGGTCGACGAGTCTGAAGATGAGGTTGATTCTGATGACGAGACAGATGAAGACGATGACCTGGACGACGAAGATGAAGTTGAGACAGATGATGACAATGTCCTGGACGACGAAGATGAAGACGAGGAAGAACTCGACCTGGATGAGGATTTACCAAAAGCTAAACCAAGATGACGCCGGATGCATTCCAGCCAATTTCCAGCAAACCTCTGAACCGGTCACCAGCCACCTGAGATTCCCTGCTCCATACTATACAATAAACTCACTGCAATATTTGATGGCTCGTAAAAAGTACCCAAGGACCATAGCCATGCGATCTACTTTTTACGAAACTGTCATTTTTGATTTTGCCATTCCCCAGCTTTTCCGAGATAAAGGCATTGATCGTCGCATGCTCCACGTCGCCTTTTCCCTCAACTGTCAATGGCGCTCCAAAGGCGAAATGAGCTGTTTTGCTGACATCAAGCTTGCCAAAATCTT
Source organism: uncultured delta proteobacterium (assembly GCA_963806525.1). Taxonomy (GTDB): domain Bacteria; phylum Desulfobacterota; class Desulfobulbia; order Desulfobulbales; family Desulfocapsaceae; genus Desulforhopalus_A. The sequence continues at coordinate 121,910 of CAWDYJ010000025.1, read as the reverse complement.
TAATTTTTTTCCCATTTTGCCAACAATCTGTTTTCAAAGCCAGAGGGACAATGGGAACCTCGGCTTTTTTGGCAAGCTTTACGCCAATGGAGCTCATCTGCCTGGCATCAAAGTCGTGCGACCTGGTCGTCTGGGGAAAAACTATAATGGAAACATCCTTGTTCAGTCTGTCGAGCCCTTCGCTTAAGACAGTTTTCAAGTCCTGCCTGGGATTCGTCCGCGTTACGGCGATCGGCTTGCGGGAGCGCATGACATATTTAAAGACCGGATAGGAAAGAAGCGCTTCTTTCACAACAAAGGTTACAGGCTTGATCGGCTGGACCATTGCCGGAAGGAGAAGAGTTTCCATCATACTCATATGATTGCCAATAATCACCACCGGCCCATTGACCCCAACAATATTTTCAATCCCCGAGATCTCCACACGCACCCCGACTTTCTCCAGTTGCTGCAAAACCTCATAACTGCTATCCACCCAGTTTGAGCCATCATAACGATTATTTTTGGCGAGTCTGCTGGCTCGCAAAACAATGCAGCATAAGCGAAAATAAAAAACAACAGAGGGAAACAGCACCGGGCCTGTTGGCTTTTCTGTTTGATAGCGGTGATGACGAAACGGTATTTTATGCATAACTCAGTTGCCGAAAAGGAAGATGCGTTGTGAGCGTGAATTATATTGCTCTTACCGTTGGTCATTAGCATGAAAAGCATCTATGTATCAAGATTTTTTCTTTAGGGTGACAAGAGACTGACTTTTATTTTCCCCCGCATTGCCACGGATATTCACAGCAACCGGCATGCTGGCAGACAACCAGCAACAAAGAAATATCTACAGGATAACCGGCCGCTGCAACAGCATCACTCTTGAAATTCGAGATGAATTGTACCGTCGGCTTCATTGGGAGTCATTTGATATGTACCCGGACTGGAAATGACAAGTTGGTGCGCCTGACCTTCTGTTTTAAAAAGTTCAGCAATTTCAACTCGTTTATCGACATCTGATTCGGAATTGAAGAACAGGCTGACCTCTTCACCCTGTTCTTCCATACGTAACAGAAAGGCATTGTGTTCTATAAAGACCAGGTCTTCGTAGCAATGGGTCACCTGAAAGCCAAGGTGCTCTATAACCATTTTCAAGATTCCAAGAGGTCTGTACGGAACCCGATTATCACTCGCCACAATATTCTCCTTGCAAAGATGAGAAAGATCTTTCGGCCTCTTACTCTGTTTTACCGAAAGTCCGTATTGAACCAATTTTATCCCAGCTGTAATAGGTGTTGATGGCCTCCTTCTCCTGCTGCTCGGTTATACGAACAAAACCATCACCAAGAAACAGCACGGCACTTTCATACACCTTGCCGTCGTTCACTTGAATCTTAACATCTTTTCTGATTTTTCTTTGAGAGCGCAAACGCCGGGAGCTTTTGACATGATAGCGCGCAGTACCCGCGCCTTTATCGTTCAACTGCTGCCTGGCGTTTTTTTTTGCGGCTGGCAGTTCACCAAGGCAACTGCCAATGACCGATGAAATTCAATTCCGAACACTGGCTCTCGACACTAAACGTGCTGACGACTCAGCACGCCGGGTTGAGGCCAGCCTGTCATCCGAAGAGCCTGTGCCGAGGTTTTTCGGCCATGAAATATTAAGTCACCGTGCCGACGCCATCGACTTGTCAAAAGCCGTCGAGGGCCTGCCCCTGCTGTTCAGCCATGATCCTTTGACCGTGGTTGGCATTGCCGAGCGTATACGTATTTCAGGAACAAAGCTGAAAGCCTCCCTACGCTTTGGGCACACGCCGAAAGCCGACGAGCTTTGGAGTTTGGTTAAAGACAGTATTCTGTGCGGCATGTCCATTGGTTATCGCGTTTTGGCAATGGAACGCAGCGGTGAAACCTCCACCGGCGAATCGCTTTTCACCGTGACAAAGTGGCAGCCGATAGAGGCTTCATTGGCTGCCGTGCCCGCCGACTCAAGCGTAGGTATCGGGCGCAGTTTTATCCCTCAACAAACATTCCAATCTCAGCAATACACTCGGAGTAACGTGATGGAAATCGTAGACCAGAAACTTGAGAAAGCACATCGCCAGGGCCAGTATGAAGAAAGGGAACGAGTGAAGAACATTCACGCTGTCGCGGCGATGTATCCCGCAAACCGCGCTATTTCTGATTTGGCGGGCCGTGCGATTGCCGAAAACATGCCTTTGCTCGATTTTCAAAGAGCAGTGACGCCGCTAATCGGCTCGCGCAACACCGCTGCCCTTCGATCAAACGCCCGCCTCACGATATTGGACTGAGCCGGCGCGAAGTCGAGAAATTTTCCATCATACGGGCCTGCCAGGCGATGATATCGAAGGATTGGCGGTACGCTCAATTCGAGTTGGAAGCCTCTAGGGCCGTTGAGGATCAATTACAAAAACCGCCTCGAGGAATTTACATCCCGTGCGATGTTTTAAAAGGTGGGTCCTGGGGACAGAGAGCGGCCGATGGACACCACGGAAAATGTGCACCTCGTGCCGACCGAACACCTGGCCGATCAGTTTATAGACGCCTTGCGGCCCAGATCGGCCTGCCTGCTGGCGGGCGCCACGATTTTGCCCGGCCTTCTCGGCGACGTATCAATTCCCGGTTTCGCCACGGCCTCTGCTTTCGGATGGCTTGCCGAAGATGCCGACTCCGCCGACACCGAACCCACGACGAAAACGATTTCACTTATCGCCAAAAACCGTTAGCGGCTCTGTGCCGCTCACCCGGAGATTGTTGAAGCAAAGCAGTCCCAGCAGTGGAACATGTTGGTGCGAAATGATCTAACGATGGGAGCGGCCACGGCCCTGGATATCGCGGCATTAACTGGGGATGGATTATCTAATGTGCCGCTCGGCATTATTGCGACCACGAACGTTAAAACGCAATCGGTCGCCTCGGCCGGCGCGCCGGACTTGGGGTGAAATAGTAGGGTTTGAATCGGCCATCGACGCGGACAATGCCCTGCAGGGATCATTAGCTTATGTGATGCATCCGACCGTTGTTGGTGCCGCAAGATCACGAGCGTCGATACGGGAAGCGGTCGATTCATTATCGAGGAGGGCAAAGCGAACGGCTACCCCGTAATCAGTTCCTCAAATGCTGGAACGAATGGACTTTTTTTCGGCGATTGGTCGAGTCTGTTGATTGGATTTTGGGGAACGGTTGATATTAATGTCGACGTCGCGACGAAAGCGGCAAGCGGCGGTATTGGTGTTGCGATGCTTTCTCGATTGCGACGTGAACGTTCGGCACCCAGAAAGCTTTTGCATCCCCGCCTGACCTGAAACACCCAAGTTAAACAAGCCCCTTCACAGGGGCTTTTTTTTGGATAGAGGAAAGAAGCATAGGCAGCCCCGTGCCAATCTGGCATAAGGCCGGGGTTTTTTGATCGGTTTGGGTCCTTTCTCACGGTTTGCTCATCGAGTCGGAAGCGCGCCGAATTTTTCTAGCGTCCAGCGGCCCGGAGGGGGGGCGTTTTTGCCGGGTTTTTGAAAAAAAAAGCCTTGTTTTATAGGCTCGACCCCCTTGCTAAAGCGCCACCCCCCCCCTCTATCCTGTTATTTATGCTCTGTTTGAGCCTTGGTGTGTATATGTAACATCATTCTCTTGACGTGAGCGCATAGTATAAAATAATATACACATCCCTTAATCATATTGATAAGGATATGCCCAGAATTAACATCTACATTAACGACCAGCTTAAGTCCCGTATGGATCCGTTTGCCGATGACGTCAACTGGTCCTCGATCTGCGCGGCGGCGATCGACCGCGCCATCGATGGGATAGAAGCCAATCAACTAAGGGTGAGTAATCCTATGAGCGAAGACCGTATAAAACTGGCCGCAAAGCGGCTGAAACAATCAGCGAAAGAATGTTACGAGGCAAGCAAGAAGAGCGGAGAGGACGCCGGGCGGGAGTGGGCGTTGGATACGGCGTCGTCTATCGATTTAAAGAGACTCGCCCGCTTGTATGATGAGTGCGACCGTAACTACTGCATAGAGCTCGAACACCTGTACGTGGCGCTTACCAATGACGATGAGCCGGGGGTTATTAGCCAACGTGACATCGATGACTTTGTCGAGGAGTTGTTCGGGTATGACATGAAAGCCGTGCATGATGACGGCTGGCTTGAGGGGTTTGTCGATGGCGCATTGGAAACATACGATAAGGCGAAGGCCGTCGAGCTGGAGCCGGAAGAGACGGCGGAAACTGTGGAGTGAATTGCACTCCACAGTTTTTTGGATGACAACATGCAAGGAGCACGGCATGGACATTAAGTTCTGGAAACGGCGCGCAGTCATTGCACAACAACTGCATGAAAACCGCCTGCTTATCCGAACTCGTAATCTTGGTGTATTCGAGCAGCTGCAACACCCTACCTATGATGATCAACTTGACTACGAGGCCAGTCTTATCCAATTGATCGAAAACGCCTTTGAAGCGGGTAAAGCTTATGGGTTAGAGCACGCCGATGAGCTTATCATCGTAGACGATTACGAATCGGAAGGTCTATTTTTTGTTGCCGATAAAAGGTTGGAAGAGAAGGTAGCCAGTCAATTACCGACAGCAACAGTTAAAAAGTTTAATTGGAGAAAGTCATAAATCACAAGCCCCTTCGGGGGCTTTTTTTATAGGGATGAAGTCCCGATAGGGGTTAGCGGATATACAATTTGGTAATTGTGGTGTATGGTGCCTATATTAATAGGCTATTGAAGATAGGGTGTCACTCTATTGTCAGCACCTTGTTTGACGAGGATACAATAACGCACAATAACGCGCGCCAATGCGCGCAAGGCAGGGTAAACATGGGCCACATCAGGAAGCGAGTCACGCACCACGGAGGCCTGCGTTATCAGGCGATGGTGCGCCGCGCCGGCGTACAGAAATCGAAGACTTTCACGACGCATGCCGATGCCGTGCGATGGATCCAGGCCGCCGAGCTGAGGTCTGTCAATAGCGGCCACAGCTTCGCCGAGGCCTTGGAGCGGTACGAGGCGGTGTTGGAGGGCCTATGCGCTAAGGACCGGCCTAACCGGCGGCGCATGCTGCACTATTGGATGGACCAGTTCGGCGCCCAGCGCGACCTGGAGACCATTCAATCCGCCGATATTGCCCGCGTGCGCGAGCAGTTGCAGTCCGGCCCCGGTCCCGCGACCGGCAAACGACTCGCTCCCGCCACCATTAATCGGTATATGGCGGCATTGAGCTCCCTGTACACCACGATGGTGCGGGATTGGCAGTGGGTGTCCTACAGCCCGTTTACACGTATGCGCGCGCTGCTCAAGGAGCCTCCGGGCCGCACCCGGTACCTCAGCGCAGACGAGCGGCAACGCTTGCTGTCAGCAGTGCGTGAACGCGATGAACGCTTATACCTGCTCACGGTCCTGGCGTTCTCGACCGGCGCCCGCCGAGGCGAGCTGATCACACTCAAGTGGTCCAACGTGGACCTCAAAAACGAGTCCGTCACCTTTCTCAAAACTAAAAATAACCGGGTGCGGAGTGTGCCGCTCAGGGGTCTGGCGCTGCAGTTATTGCGCGCCAAGCGCGCGACTAATCCGCAATCCGCCGATACGGCGGTCGGCCTATCACTGCACTCATTTATTAATCTGTGGCGGCAGGCCGTTAGGGACGCAGGCGTCGAAAATCTCAGGTTTCACGATCTGCGTCATTCATGCGCCAGTTACATGGCGCAAAATGGCATATCGCTGCAAGTGATCGGCCGTATTTTGGGCCACAGTGCCCCCGCCACCACGGCGCGTTATAGCCATATCGAGCCACATCAAGCCGCCGATGCCCTCAACGACATGACTCATAACCTATTTCCCCCCGAAACACACTGATAGCGTTGCTGACGTGCATGCAACCTGTTGTAATGCAAGCAACTAATCAAGCAACTTATCACACTTGGAGTCAAAACCGTGGAAGTGCCACAAAAATTGATGACCATAAGACAGTTTTCGGAAACGGAGCGCTGCCCGCTCGCCGTCAGAAGCCTGATCACGGCGCACAACGCCAGCTTATTGGAGTATGGAGCGATCAGTCGGTACGGCTACCGGAGGATACTGGTAGACCCCGACCTGTTTATGCGGTGGCTTAAGGAGGTTGCGCCCGGCGAGAAGCCGGAGAAAAAGCGGGTATATAAGAAGGTAACACAGGCTTGATGTAAGAGCGGGGCGCATGGGGGCGCCCCGCTCCGGTATTGCTGTCGATCCGCTTACCCGGCAAATCAACGTGCTGTCACCCCAATCAGAGGAAACATACATGCATATCACCCAAGCACACACAGAGGAAACATACCCTAAGCACACACAGAGGAAACATACCCTAAGCACACTCAGAGGAGACACACATGCTTAGTAACAATACTACACATAACGCACACCAAAAACCAATAAAAACCGGACTATCGCCGACCAACGGCAAACGGCAACCCCCGCACAGCCTGCACGACACCATCTGGGAGCTGAGCCAGGAGATACCGGCGGACAACCCCCACCCCTACCTTGAGCGCAAGCAGGTCCAGCCCACCGCGACGCTGCGCGAGATCCCCTTGCCGACCTTATACAAGCTTATTGGGTACAGCCCCCAGCCGGCGGTCGGCCGCTCACAGGGAGAATACTGGTCGCCCGGTATGGGCCGAACTGCACTCAATTTATTGGCGAGAACGGTTTTAAGTCTTTCTTGCGGGGCTCGAAAACGGCTGGCGCTTATTGGTCCACCGCCGATCTGCCGGCGGAAGAACATGCCGACCTCGAGACAAAGATCAACATCTGCGAGGGCATCGCAACCGCCCTAACGGCCTATGAGGCGACCGGCAATCTCTCCATCGCGGTGGGTAGCTGCAACAACCTGTCGGCCGTCGTCGCTGACGTGTATTGGGGATCGAGCATCACCGTCTTCGCCGATCGGGGCAATGGTGAGGCTAAGGCCGAGCAAGCCGCTAGGGAGTCCACCTCTCCTTTGGTTAAGCCTGTTTTTGACCCCGGAGACAAGGGAACGGATATCAACGACATGCGATGCCTTTACGGCATGGACGCCGTGAAGCGTTGTATCGATTCGGCTGTGGTGCCGGAGATCGAATTGCAGGTTGCTACCGCATTTGAAGGGCCTATCCCTCTGCGCCGCGAACCCCCGCCGCCATCGGCTTACCCAATTGACGCGTTGGGCGGTCTGTTGGGAGACATCACTCGATTGATACGTCGCATTGTCCAGGCGCCGGATGCGTTGTGTGCGCAGAGCGTACTAGCCGCCGCCGCATTGGCCGCTCAGGCCCATGCCAATGTGTTGATCGATGGTCGTTCGCGGCCACTGTCGCTTTTTTTCTGCACGGTCGGCGAGTCCGGCGAGCAAAAACCGCCGTGGACATATCGCGCTCGAGCCTCACAAGCAACGCGAGAAACAGTTAGTCGATGCTCACGCCGAGGAAATTATCCAGTGGGAGAGCGCCAAGCAGGCCTGGGAGTATTCCCGAGCCGAAATATTGAAAAAAAAAGAGCAGTAATTTACAGCAACGAAAAGACGACCTTTTTGAACTAGGCGAACTGGATCTAAAACCCTTACAGCCGATACTGCGCGTGAGCGACCCAACCCTTGAAGGTATTTATCGTCTTTTGATGGATGGGCAACCGAGCATAGGCCTGTTTACCTCGGAGGGCGGGCAACTCGTAGGCGGCCACGCGATGAACGCCGACAACATACTAAAAACCGCTTCCGGCCTATCAAAACTATGGGACGACGGCTGCGCTGACCGGGTTCGAAGCGGCGACGGCGCATCCAAACTCTACGGACGGCGGCTATCCGCGCATCTGATGATGGCGAGCGTCGTGGCGGAAATCCTGCTGTCTAACCGCATTACTACCGGGCAAGGGTTGATGTCCAGGTTTCTGCTGTGCTGGCCCACGTCAACCGTGGGGGATCGCCCGTACGTATCTGAAAATCCGTTTGAAACGCCGCAGTATATTAAATATGCGGAATACATAAGTGCCCTGATGACCGCGAGGTTACCGCTGCGCGAGAACACGCAGAACGAGCTAAAACCTCGACAATTAAAACTATCCCCAAAAGCAAAAAACGAATGGATCGGTTACCACAATAGCGTAGATCGCGACGCAGGCCCGAGCGAGCGGTTTGAATCGATACGTGGGACGGCTAATAAAGCCGCCGAGCAATCCGCCAGAATTGCAGGCGTACTCACTTTAATCCTAGACGCTAACGCAGATCAGATTGAATTGATCGAGCTGGATGCGGCTATCACCTTATCCAAGTATTACATGGAGGAGTATCTGCGCATTCAAGATTCGGGGGCTGTTGATCCCGACCTTACTCTCGCAGAGAAAACGCGCGAGTGGGCTATGCAATACGACTATGTTTACCCTGTGCTCATGTATAAACACGGCCCGAATGGCGTGCGCACGTCGGCAGACGCAAAACGCATCGCCGAAATACTGGATAAGCATGGTCATTGGATCAAGATTGAGGGCGGTATGGTGTTGGACGACAAAATCAGGCGCGACGCATGGAAAGTGGAGCGGTGAGTTTGCTATTCGTTGCTATTCGTTGCTATTCGCCGCTATTACTAACCTATTAACGGTCGTTCACGCACCCAGAATAGCAAGAATAGCAAGAATAGCAGCCGCGTTTTACAGAATGGCGCTTTATATAGGTTTATCCTCGATAAAAAGGCGGATGTTAGCTGCTGGCCCGCTATTCCTGCTATTCCTGCTATTCCTGGCCATTCCAGCCTGGATAGTCGCCCCAGAATAGCAAGAATAGCAAGAATAGCAGCCGCGTTTTACAGAATGGCGCTTTATATAGGTTTATCCTCGATAAAAAGGCGGATGTTAGCTGCTGGCCCTGCTATTCCTGCTATTCCTGCTATCCCTGGCCATTCCAGCCTGGATAGTCGCCCCAGAATAGCAACGAATACCAACGAGCTTGCTATTCCTGCCGACGCATTCTTACCCGCTAAAAAATGAGCCGGGAAAGCTTGCCGCAGTTACTCGACTTAAGTTAGACCGCATGGTCGTGCAGGCCTGTGCCGGCCTTACGATCACACCGAACCAACTGATAGCAAGCTGACCGCCGGCGGAGATATTGAATCGATAGAAACAGAGGAATTGTCGGCCGGGGGACTGCGCGTTGTGGCCCTGACTATTGACAGCATGAGGTATAAAAAATGAAGGAGAAAACCTGTGGATGGTAAAGAACGAAAAAACCCGGCACTTGTGTTGAATCGACCGCAACAGCTTTGCGAAGCATGTGTGCAGCATATTTTCGACACGATTCGGAAAAAAAAACCGATCCATTATCACTGGTGTGAGCACAGCAAAATTCTAGCAGTGCTGAAATAACTCCAACCCGAATTAACTAAACACTTTACAAACCAATAGAAGCAGCAGAAGTCCTCGAACTTTTCAAAGATGCGCAGAGAGTTTTTGAGCTCGATTCAACCTATGAAACCAACCTGCGAGCTTAGCGAAAAGAGCTCAATTGAAAGAAACTATAAAAAGTGCTTACTTTTTCATATTATTCGCCCATAGCAGAGCCCCCCGCCATCGCGTAACAGCATAGCGGTTTGAGCAGCTAACCCCCGCAGCTCTTACAAAGTCCTAAAACACCCTGAGAGGGTCCCATGTACCGGCATGGAAGCGTACTCAAAGATCTTTTCCAGGGTTTCTTTTTCCATTAGCTTTTCCTTTGCAATTATTGATGGCGTCGTAAAAACCCTTCATCTTGTTCAGTTGGTACAATTTTTATATCATTACGACGTACCCTATGTACGCCGAAATAACAAAAAAATTGCACGCCTCCAATATGAAGCTTTTTACTTATCCATCTAAAATTAAGGTTTTTACGAACTTGTCTGTTATTGGGTAATAGTTTGTTTCCTGCTTCGTAGAGATAGGGGTGAAGTATTACCCGCACATCCTCACCGATGGCCAACATTTTAACGACATCCTCCTGGGTCGGAATTTGAATGGTGAAGTTTTCCAGGGAACATATTTCCTGAAAAGTGTCCAGATACATGAGCTTTTCCTCAAGCTCCGGGATGTCACCAAGATGGAGCTGCAAAGCCCTGAGGAGATCAGCCATGGTGTGATTGTCGGCAAGGTCGCCATTTTTCATCAGAAAGGCCATGATAAGTTTCTCAATGGCCATGCAGGTTACATTATAGAGAGTATCCGTTGAGAAGGCCTTCTTCTTTTTGCTGTGCGCTGCTGTCGCGGTATGAAGAAATTGTTCTCCGTCCCGGCGATAGTCACGCCAGTTGTCTATCTGAATAATATTCATACCCTTCCTTTTCACGGTGAAATTTTCGCAGGCAGATGAGTTGCGTTCGCTGCCATCCGACTTGGTGATAAAACCTGAGGGCGGGAGAATTCGCCTGATCGGCCAGAAGCTGCTGACGTCTCGCTCCCCTAATGGCTCCCCAATCGCCAAGTGCCTGCAGTAATTTTGAACCAATACCGCGATTTTGCCAGGACGGCGTAACCACCACGTCTTCAACAAGTAAAGACGCCCCTCCTTCCGAGGTAGAAATGACCAGCTGAGCTGTTCCCATACCAACGACTGCATCGTTTTGTTCGGCAACCATGATGATGGAGCTTGATGAATCCAGTAAAAGTTCCAATCCTTTTTTTTGCCGCAAAGCATCAAAAACAAAATCCTCCTCAATACCGAAAAGTTGCCGAAGAAGGCTAACATAGAATCAATATCCTGTCGTTTTGCGGGTCGGATCATCGGTGGATTTGGCTGGTCAGAAGTTTGGCGGTGCCGGCTTATTTGATAAGGTAGTCAACCGGCGGCTCCCCATCTTCAAGACCGTCCAGGACGGCATCAATCGCCTCCTCACTGTCGATACCCTTAAACCACAAATTGTCTGGCTGGATAACCATAATCGGGCCGGACTCACACTGTTTCAGACAACCTGTCGCAACAATCTGCATATCCAGACCGCGATCAAGTATTTCCTCTTCTATATACTGGAGAAAACCGTCGGTCTGCTTGTGGCAGATCCCCTTAGGGTCACCTTTTGATCGAAAACTCTGGCAGAGAAGAACCTGCCGTTCAGGCAAAGCCATATCACACTCCTTTTAACTTTTATTATTATTCTATATTGATGGCGTCGTAAAAACAATTCATCTTGTTCGTTGTTACGCCCAAAGGAACTTCCCTTGGGGTGCAATTATTCTATCATTACGACGTACTGTATGTATCCAGAAACAATAGAAAAATCTTACGCCTCCAACATGAATCTTTTTACTTACCCATCGAAAATTGAGGTTTTTACGAACTTGTCACTGTTGATCTTCTATTTCTTTTTCTTTTTCTTTTTCTTGCCACCGCCGTAAAGCACATCGACGGTACCTTCGATGTTTTCTTCAGTTATAAGAACTTTTATGCCAGCCTCAGCCAGTGCCCGGCGCGGTGTTTCTCCAGCACTGGCTGCAAGCAAAACGAAGCAGTCGGGGAGTACTTTGGCGAGTTCTGCCCATCTTGCACCACCCTGACCGGGTTCGGGCGCATCCCTCACCTCGAGCAGGCAGGCGAGACCATCTCCTCTTGGCCCGTAAATAATGAATTTTATCGCCTGTCCCAGATGCAGATCAACTTCGATCCCGTTCGAACTGGCTACAGCTACATTAGGCCGTTCCTTCGTAGGCTTTGGCAACGAGGCTGAGTTTCGCTGCAGGTAAGCCACAACTATCGTCCATTGACTGCAGAAGGATTGGCTCAGTGACCGTGAGGTATTGTCCGGCCTTTTCAATCTGCACTGGCAATAACTGCCGGAGAAGGTTCCTCAAGATCCACCTCCGCATCCATTTCTGGAATATACGGAACAAGAGAAATAGTGTCGGCACCAAGCTCCATCATTTCACTGCTGATTCTGGCAACATGGTCCGTGTTGTAACCAGGGTACAAAGTGGTATAAACCCCGACCTTCAGGTTGTGGAATTTCAGAGCCGGCACCCCGTTTTGCTGCTCTTTGATAAGAATTTTAGTCGCTTCAGAGATTTTTAAAGTCTTCTGTCCCGGCCGTATCCAGGCATAGAGCTTTTCCAGTATTTCACTGCGAACCCCGTTCACTTCCATCGCCACATAATCAGCTCCGGCCTTGGCCAGATCACTTGCCAGCCGATCGCTGCCAATGCCAAGGGTATTGAGGCCAATCTGAACATCCGGATATCGCTTATGGACTTCGGCAATGACCTGCAGGGTGATATCTGGAGTTGCAAGCGGGTCACCCGGTCCGGAAATCGCCACCATGGCAACACGTCTTGCTTCTTGTGTGCATTATCTGCTCTAGCCACTCCAGTGCTTCAGGGACCACAAGACACTGCCTCTGGGTAGAGGTCGGCGGGGAAAATCGGGTACGGGCGACAACATGCGGCGCAACCGGCAGATAGACGACGGAATCCTCTGTGTTCGTCGTAGAAGAACAACAGCACTCGTTATGATCGACAATGGACATCACACTCATTTTTTCCACCAGGAAGCATTAACAAAAAGCCAGCAGAGAGCAAGGTGCACCCCCTGCTGCTGGAAAAGACTACCCCCGCCCCACAACATTGCGGGACTCTTTTTAGAACCCCCTTGAGGGGTGCTCTTTTTAGTCCCCGTGCTGTACGGGGATAAGTTCCTTAACTAAATAAACCTCTTGTAAAAAGCACAGGAGATTTATTTCTAAGTCACTAAAGGACCAGTTCGAACTTTTCTTCAGGATCATCACGATCTTTTCGGTCAAGCAGGACCCCGAGGATTTGCTCAAGCAGGCGCAAGCCCCCTTTATAGCCTACCGTAGGGAAATGCTGATGTCCCTGACGATCAAGAATCGGGAAGCCCCAGCGAACAAAGGGCAGGTCCTCATCCCGGGCGATGTACTTGCAGTAGGTGTTGCCAATGATCAGATCAACCGGCTCATTCTTTATCCACTGATGCAGGAGAAACATATCACCTTTAGCCTTAACATTGACCTCACAGCCCATGTCCTTGGTGATCTCTTTGATTCGTTTTTCGAATTTTTTGCCTGGGGTTCCGGTAATAATATGGACAGGACACATATCAATGGACACCAGAAATTCGGTCATCGCGATCAGCTGATCCGGGATCTCCCACCAGGGCAACCTTCTTGCCATAGAGGTACTGATGCATATCGGAAATCATATCAACAAGGATACCCCGCTCAGTGGCTATTTCATCGGGTACCGAGGTGCCGGCAATGGTCCTCAGCACATCGATAAAGCGATCGGTCGCCTGCAGGCCGAAAGGCATATCAAGAATCGAACAGGGAACCTTGCATTTGGTGTCGAGAAGTCGCGCCGCATCCGCCGAACACCACTCGCCCAAGGCCAGGGTTCCGATGCTGCTGCCGCTGTTCTTGATCTCATCAACCGGGGTTCCGCCGTCGGGAAACATCTTGTATTCACCCGTCAGAGGGCCGTTAAGTACCCCGGAAGTGTCAGGGAAAATGTTAATTTTTGCCCCTACCATAACGGCGAGCCGTTTAATTTCCTCCATATCGCATGGCTCAACCCAGCCCGGAATGAGGTTGATCTTGCCATTCTTTTTCGTCGAAGGTTCCGCCAGGGCAGCCATGGCCTTGACCATATTGGAAAAACCGGTGACATGGGAGCCGACATAGCTTGGGGTTGGAGCACCAAGGACGGTCTTGCCAGTCGGGACCTTGCCGTCTTTTTTTGCCTTGTCGAAAATCTGCGGCAAATCGTCACCAATGGTTTCAGACAGGCAGGTGGTGTGAACGGCGATAACCTCCGGCTCATAGACTGTAAAGATATTATCAATGGCCTGGACCAGATTAGCCTGCCCGCCAAAGACCGACGCCCCTTCGGTAAAAGAACTGGTGGCTGCAGATATGGGTTCCTTATAGTGCCTGGTCAGAGTTGACCTGATGATAGGCACAGCAACCCTGGGAACCGTGACTGTGGGGCAGACATCCTCTTATCCCCAAAGCGGCATACATGGCACCGATTGGCTGGCATGTCTTCGCCGGGTTTATCATCAGAGCCTTTCGCTCTGTTATTTCTTTTGGTGTATGTCTCAGTAACATTGTCTTACCTTCCTGAAATTTTTATTCCCAAACATAGGTTGCGGAAAGCTCCGGTTTTTCCTGCCATGGGGCTTTCATATAGCTCCAGATCTTACTGTTAACCAGTCGGTCAATCTCATGATAGAAATTGACGGCACCTTTAAAGCCGGCATATGGTCCGCCTGAATCGTAGCTATGCAACTGCTTCATCGGTACACCCAGTTTCTGGATGGAAAATTTTTCTTTAATTCCGGCGCAGAACAGATCCGGTTTCATCAACTCGACCAGTTTCTCGGCCTCATACTGGTTAAGATCATCAATGACCAGGCTGTTTTCTTCCATCTCCGGATTAAGTCCTTCGTATTCCTTGAACTCAAGACCTCCTTTTTCTAGAGCCGCAATTTCTTCCGGCGTTTTTCTCGGCTTGTAGAGTTCAGGATCGGCCTCAACATGGATTTCTTCAATATTCCTGCTGTCGGCATCGACTTTCAGAGTAGGAATAACATGCCGTCCCTCATAGTCATCACGGTGGCCAAATTCATAGCCTGCTGAAAGGGTCTTCATTCCCATTTCATTAAACAGTTCCTGGTAATGATGGGCACGGGAACCGCCGACAAAAAGCATAGCCGTTTTTCCCTTGGTTCTCGGATAAACTTTTTCAAGTGCAGTCTCGACAGCCGGCATTTCTTCGGCAATGACTGCCTCCACCCTTTCGACAAGCTCCTTATCGCCAAAGTATTGGGCGATCTTTCTCAGGGACTTGGCCGTTGCCTCTGCACCGATAAAATTAACCTTGATCCAGGGAATACCGTATTTGGTCTCAAGCATGTCGGCCACGTAGTTGATCGAACGATGACACATGACCGCACTCAGATCGGCCTGGTTAGCGGAGGCAAACTTATCGTAGGTTGCGTTACCGGAAAACGTTGAAATATTCGTAATTCCGCACTTATTAAGGATACGGTCAATCTCAAAACCGTCGCCGCCGATATTGTACTCACCCAGCAGATTGATTTTGAACTTTTCTGTTTTCTCCGTCTCACTTTTGCCTACCACATGAGTGAAGACCTGGTTGTTGGCGATATGGTGTCCGGCAGACTGCGAGACCCCTTTGTATCCCTCACAACTAAAGGCAAAGACATTGCAGTCGCCGAATTTCTCTTTCATTGTCTTTGCGACCTGGTGGATATCATCACCGATCAGCCCGACCGGACAGGTGGCAAAAACAGCAATCGCTTTTGGGTGAAAAATATCATACGCTTCCTGGATAGCCGCCGCCAGTTTCTTCTCTCCACCGAAAATAATGTCGGAATCCTGCATATCTGTCGACATACAATAGGAGATGTAATTGGCGTCTGTATCATTAATACCGTCGGTCTGATTACGCCGGGTCAGCCAGGCATAAAAGCTGCAGCCTATCGGGCCATGAACCAGGTTGACTATATCGCTTGTCGGCCCCATGATAACACCCTTGCAACCGGCGTAGGTACAGCCGCGCATGGTGATAATACCTGGAATGGTCCTGACGTTGGCGACGATTTCCGGAGTACAGTTCTCCTGCGCTTCGTTGATCATTATTTGCTTGGCGCGCTTACGGGCAACTTTTGGAGGATATTTTTCCAGCAGTTTTTCCTTAATGTTGTGGGGGTCCCACTGCACCAGTTTCTGTGCTTTTCCCATGATATATCTCCTTGGAAACTATCCTATTGATTTCGTACCCTTTTCGCCTGTTCGAACCCGAACACTGTCGGCCACCGGCATAACAAAAATCTTTCCATCTCCTGCCTTCCCGGTCTGGTTGGTGGTAATAATTGCTTCGACGACATCGTCTACCAGATTGTCTTCAACAACAACAGTAACCATTCGTTTTGGATACAGATTTCCTTTCTCGCCGAGCAGGGCTGCGGCTTCTTCGTATCCCTCCTGGACACCTTCTAAAAGTTTGCGATTAACAAACCCAACTCCTCGGCCCTGTGCTTCGTGGGCGAAAAAGGCATTTATACCTGCAGCGGTGAGTGCCGCCTTCGTTTTATTCATCATGTTCATTCGGACAACGGCGATTACCTCTTTCATGCTGCCACCTCTGCCGCTTCGGCATCCTCTTTTACTCCTGAACTGATGGTGTACACATCCTGAACCTCGGCGACAAAAATTTTACCGTCTCCAAAAGCTCCTTTGATCCCGGAACGCGCCGCATCCATAATGGTATTGATCACAAAATCCTTGTCTTCAGCCTTGACCACGCTCATCAGCATGGTTTTAGGAATCTCATCATAGGTGACATCACCGATTTTTATGCCCCGCTGTTTTCCGCGGCCGCTGACCGAGTACTTTGTCACCGCCGGAAACCCGGCATCCATAAGTGCGGCAAGTACATCGTCAGCTTTTTCTGGTCGAACAATAGCTCTGATCATGATCATCATTGTCGTTTTCCTCCGTATACCTTTTTTGTTTTAAACTGATTCTAATAGACCAAAATCGAGCAACAGCTGTTCGAGCTCTTCGATTTCCAGTGGTTTTGGGATAACAAACATTTTGTTATCATCAATAGCTTTAGCCAGACCGCGATAGGCGTCTGCCTGGGGGACCTCCGGATTCCACTCAATAACCGTCTTTCTGTTGATTTCTGCACGCTGCACATCGTTGTCACGGGGGACAAAATAGATCATCTGGGTACCGATTTTTTTGGCCAGCTCCTCAATCATTTCCTTTTCGTTGTCAACGTTTCTTGAATTACAGATAAGACCACCTAACCGAACCCCGCCTGACTGAGCATACTTCATGATGCCTTTACATATATTGTTAGCCGCGTACATGGCCATCATCTCACCGGACACAACGATGTATATCTCTTCAGCTTTTCCATCTCTGATCGGCATGGCAAAACCACCGCAGACAACATCCCCCAGAACATCGTAGAAGGCATAATCCAGTCCTTCACTTTCCTCGTAGGCACCAAGAGACTCAAGCATATTGATTGAGGTAATGATACCTCGACCGGCACAGCCGACACCTGGCTCCGGTCCGCCTGATTCAACTGCCCAGGTTCCGCCATAAGCTGGTTTTCTGATATCATCGAGTTCGACGTCCTCGCCTTCTTCCCGCAGGGTGTCGAGCACCGATTTCTGGGCCAGACCCACCAAGCAGCAGACGTGTGGAATCTGCTTTTGGGTCACATCCGACGACCATTACCTTTCGCCCCAACTCCGCAAGCCCTGCAACAGTATTCTGGGTAGTTGTTGATTTACCAATTCCACCTTTACCGTAAATTGCCACCTTTCTCATCACTCTCTCCTTATGGGTTGTTGTGATTGTTTATTTCTTTTATTTGCCTGCGTATTGACTTGTGAAAATGAAATCCGAGATCAAGCAGTCCTCGCAGTGTTGTTGTTTCTGTTGCTACTCCTTGAGCAAAGGGTGTGCCATTCTTAAATTTCTCAATTTTACATAATAAAAACATTATTTTAAGATATTCAAAATAATGTTTTACTGCCCGACAGACAAAGTGGAGGCGACAATCTTTTTGGTAGGAAAAATACAATAATGTAACATAATGTGAATTTTGGAAGGTATCGAAAAAGTTAAAAATTTTTATCACATTATATGTAATAAACGACCTGTAACATCAACAAATGTGTCGTCCCAAAAAAGAGAAACCCTGCACCACAGATGCCAAAACCAACAACAAGAAAATACAAAACCAAGTAATATCAAAGTCGTAGAAACATGGAACAATGCTTGCTACTCTATCTTCGGTAAAGAACGGCAACGGCGGAATCAATCGGAGTTCTGTCGCTTGTACCGGTATCTGCATAAACCCCGAACAAAAGAACGACAATATGGGTGAAGAAAATTCAGCCATAAGGAGTAAAAGAAATGGATTCAATCAAGCTTGATTCGTCAGCTGAAAATACCCAAACCCAAGGGATTGAACTTTTGGCTCTGTACAGGATCACTGAGCTTATTGGGACGGCGGTTAATCTGGACAAAACGTTATCGAATATTCTTGGTGTCCTTAACGACACCATGAAAATGGAACGGTCCACTCTGTTATTTTTTGACAAGACCAAACACAAACTCCTTATCAAAGCATCGTCCGGCCTGTCAGAAGTTGAAAAAATGCGCGGCGTATATAGCCCCGACGAGGGCGTGTGCGGCCAGATATTCCAAACATGCTCACCTTTTATAGTACCGGACATCAACAGCGAACCTCTTTTTCTGAACAGAACCGGAGCACGGTCCAAGTTCAGGAAAAGCAAGATCTCTTTTCTCGGCGTCCCGGTCATGATCAAGGGAAATCCAGAGGGAGTTTTAACCGTCGACAGGCTGTTTGCCGATGACATCTCACTTCGAAGAGGACATTCGATTTCTCACCGTTCTGGCAACACTGATCGCCCAGTTTGTCACCCTGCACCGCGAAATAGAGAAAAAAGAAGCGAAACTCATCGAGGAGAACGCATCACTGAAAGCCAGACTCCACGACGTCCACAGGGGACACTTCATCATTGGCAATTCCAAACCAATGCAGGAGGTGTTCAGCATGATCGATAAGATCTCCAGCAGCACAGTGACCGCCCTTTTACTTGGCGAGTCAGGGACCGGCAAAGAACTGGTTGCCAAAGCAATCCATGAAGGCGGCAGCCGCAAGAGCAGCCCGTTTATAAAAGTAAACTGCGCCGCATTGCCGGAAACCCTGCTGGAAAGTGAGCTGTTCGGCCATGAGCGGGGCGCCTTCACCGGGGCCCATGCTTCAAGACCGGGGAGATTTGAACTGGCTGACCAGGGGACTATATTCCTCGACGAGATAGGTGAAATGCCTCTGTCACTCCAGGCGAAGATGCTCCGGGTACTCCAGGAAAAGCAGTTTGAAAGAATCGGCGGCACCAAGACCTTCACAGTCGACGTCCGGATAGTCGCAGCAACCAATGTCAGCCTGGAGCAGGCCGTAGCCGACGGAGACTTCCGCGCCGATTTATATTACCGGCTTAACGTCGTCCCCATTGTCCTTCCGCCTCTCAGGGACAGAAAAGATGACATCCCCCTGCTATTCAGCCATTTTCTGGGACAGAGCAATGAGCGAAACGGCAGAAAGGTAAAAATAACCTCAGAGCTGCTCGACTTTCTCATTGACTACTCCTGGCCGGGAAATGTCAGAGAAATGCAGAACCTTGTTGAACGTATGGTCATCCTGGCCGAAGGAGACCGGCTAAGCCTGAACGATCTGCCGCCTAACTTGTTTTCGATGGAACGAATAAACCTGGAGAAAAGAAAAGAGATTGCCGACAAGAAGGCCAACTCCCAGCCGACATCTACCCGGAAATCACTTCAGGATATTGAACGAACAGAGATTGAAGCAGCTCTCCGGCGCAACGGCTGGGTGCAGGTGCGGGCTGCACGGGAGTTGGGGTTGACCGAACGGCAGATCGGCTACCGAATCAAAAAATATGGCCTTAACCGTTATGAATCTTTTCGATAGGAACCATTACATCATCTCCCTGGCGATAGTACCGGGAAAACCGGCGTGCAGTCATGCCTGCAAAAACACTCCCGCCAGATGCCCAGTTTCTAATTTCAAAACAAACTCAACAGAGACGCGTATAGGCCTGGTTTTTTCCGACTTGCCGGTTCATCTCAGGAAAGGTATCCAAAGATACGTTGCTGCAGTAGAACATATCAACAGTTGATGGAGCTTACACCTGCCCCACTGTTTTTCCTGACCTGGGGTCAGGTCGATAGGTGAACCAATGTGCCTGCTTTCTGGTTAGTTTCATTCTGGTATTCATACCCCAGCCAGACCCCTCCAGAATAGTGCTTAAATCCCTGCGGGAAAGCCTGTAATAGGCTGAAATTCCAGCTGGCACGGCTACCAGGACCGAGAGCACCAAAAGAGCAAGGATGATCGTCTTAACACTTAGTCCAGCCAGGGTTTTGGTTACAAAGGCAAACGAAGAACCAAGTGCGGCCACAGCCACCCCTCCCCCTGCGAGCAATCCGCCGGAGGATACATCCTTTTTTTTATTGTCTTTGGCCTTCTCCTGTTTACGAAACAACCGCTCTTCGGCTTTTGAGGAAAACTCTTCAAGACGTGAAAAAAAGGCCCGACTGATACGAATAAATGGATCAACCATAGCCTCGGTAACACTGATCGGGTTTTCAACTATATCGACAACCTTCGCATGCAGCTCACTGTTGTCAACATCATTAAATATCCCCCATTTATTCAGACGAAGATGTCCCCGATTTCCTGAAGTGACCGGCACTGCGACTTCACAGGCGATTATTCCGTCGGAGGTGAAAAGTTGACAATAGAGAACAAAAATATTGCTGCCCTTGCTGATATCAATATGACGCTCCCTATCCTCAACTTTCACTGCCAGAGCAAAATGTCGGCCATCCATGACCAGCGTTCCTTCTTCAAACATTGCCCGCCGCTGCATGTCATACAACATGGGGCAACTGACAAAGCTGTTTACCAGAGGCAACATATAGGCCTGATAGAGCAATAGACGTTCCAGCTCGCGGATATTATCAAGGACAAAGGCTGTCCGATGGCTTTCATCAATGAAAGCCTCGAGACTTTTCCGGTATGAAGCATCATTTACATATCTCTCTATACTTTCAATATCTATTGTATCAACACGCACCTCCGGCTTTTTGTCTGTCCATTCGACAAAAGGTTTAAAAATATCCTGTAATTTTCGAAATGAATATTTATCGATGGCGGTCACATCCGGTCCAAGCAATGGCGCAACCCAGAGAGCTTCGTCCAGATCAAGCACCGCTTCAAGATCATGGTGGTCATTGATTTTAAAGTGGAGCGAACTCCCAAGATCTTCAAAAGATGACCGAGACGAAGGTGAAATTTGTGATGCTTTTTCTGACACTTGTGAGGGCATTATGTCTCACCGTTGTTGTAATTTTTATTGCCTGAGTATTATTGTTAGCGACACCACCAGCGCAAATACCGCCCAACACCTGGGCAACAATGTACGAGAGCAGCTACCTTGCCGGAAAACGACCGCCAACCCTCTTCAGCCCTCTTTTACCTGCTTACCTGCTTACCCTGACTACACTCTTGCCATTTTCTATCAATTTAATTACGCAAAATATTTCGGTAAATTTAAGCCCAATAAGACGTAAGTCAATAGATGCACAACAAAATAAAATGGACATTATTCATGCCGAACGAATGTTGTTGCAAAAGGATCTCTAATCCGTCAAGATAGAAACACATGCCCCCGGAAGCAGTTTCTGTAGAGACGTTCCGGACACGCTCATATTTCCGTCTCGTCTCGCACCGAGGCGAACCAGCTTCCCGCCGCAGATGACAACGGTCTACTGTATGCTGAAGAAGCAGTAAATTTTTAAAATCCGGTTTTCTTCCTCACAATATCATGAACCGTTCAACGTTTTCTTTTCTGCCCACCTGCGTTTTTGTAATGGCCATAGTGTTCCTGATATCCCCACCGGCAGGTAGCGGACAGGATACTGTCCGGATTCTCATAGACACCAAAGAGCTTACTTTAAAGGTCATACAAGGTGGCCAGGAAACACTCACCTTCACAGATATTGCCATTGGTCGTTATGGTGCGACTACCGATAAGAAGAGAGGCGACCACAAGACTCCCCTGGGCCATTTTACCATTGCCTGGATAACGGAGAAGACTTCCTTCCATCGATTTTTCGGTTTCCGCTACCCAAACAAAGAATACGCGGAACGGGCCTTTCAAGATGGTTTTCTGGACCAGAAGACCTGGGACAGAATCCTTCAGGCATTTGCCGTCGGGCCGTCTTCCTCCCCAGAATACTGTTCTTGGCGGCAATTTGGGAATACACGGCATCGGCAAGGGTGACACCAATATTCATGAACAGTACAACTGGACCAGTGGCTGTGTTGCCCTGACCAATGATCAGATTGACAGCCTCACGGCCTGGATAAAGGTCGGGACCCCGGTTGAAATACGCTGAGATCTATTTTTCATCCTCAACAAAAAAAAATAGCCCGTTCCATCTGCAGGTATTATCTTGTGCAGGTATAAATTATTGTCAGGTAAAACATTGTTGAAAAAACGCCAAAACACCCCATCAAACCCAAACAAGGAGGATGTGCCATGAAACACGCCGTAAAACTGCTTGCTCTGTTCTTATCATTGGTCCTTGCAGGCTGTGCCTCAAACAGTGATTTGGAAGCAGTGAAAGCCCTTGCCCAGCAGGCTAACGCGACCGCCGAGGCGGCCCTGAAGTCGGCTAACGAAGCAAACGGTACCGCTCAAGACGCCAAAACTATTGCTCAGGATGCCAAGGCAACATCAGCAGCCACCGAAAGTAAAATCGATCGTATGTTTAAAAAGGCGATGTATAAATAATTACCCGGATTTTTTGTTAGAGCCCCGCTGTTCTCCAGCGCGGCTCTACCCTCCTCCCACTTTCCATTGATTCTTTCAGTAAACCCTGTTCAAAACTCAAAACCATCTGAAACAAAAATTGTGATGGGAACCGGCATGCCGCTTTTTTCCTGAAGTGCCTGTTTTATTGTTTTTATATCCAGTATTGCATCCTTGTTTTCAATTTCATTCAAGATCATTTCATAGGCAATGCATTGCAGATTCTGGCTCTTTTCCTGATCTTCCTCCAGCGGTGGATGAACCTCCAGAAAAAGGGTTTTACCCTGCCAGCCAAGCTTGATCGGCTGGTTCACAATCTGAACCATCTGTATGAACCGGTACAATTGGGAAAAACTCCTCGATATCCTCGGGATACATCCGCACACACCCATGGGTCACCCGCATCCCCACGCCAAAGGGCTTGTTGGTGCTGTGAATCAGATAACCCGGAATACTCAAACGCAGGGCATAACGGCCAAGAGGGTTGTCAGGACCGGCGGGACGACATCAGGCAGGGGCTCCCCCTTAGCGATGGCCTCTAATTTTATTGATTCGGGCGGATACCAGGATGGGTCCCGGTCTTTTCTTTCAATCCTGGCTGTGCCTAAAGGCGTATTCCAGTCCATGCGGCCAACACTCACCGGATAGGTTACCACCATGGGCTCTTTTTCCAGACCATTTCGGTAAAAATAATAGAGCCGCATCTCGGGGAGATTAAGCACAACGCCCTTACGCTCGGCACGGGGAAGAATAAACCGGCCGGGCATAACGACTTCCGTCCCCTCTCCAGGCAGCCAGCGGTCAACCTTTGGATTGGCATAGCAGGATTTCGTCCTGCCCAAGATCGTAGCTCCCGGGCAATATCGAGCAGGGTATCTTCCGCCCGGGCCTTAACAGTTACTGTTTCACCAATAAGGTCAACATCTGCCGGCGGCATTGGATATGTTGCGGCCTGCAGCTGGGATACCTGAACCCAAACAAGAAACAGCAGAAGAAAGAAGATCCTGGGAGAACACTTGATTATTGTTTAGAAATAGAGAAAATAGCCATGATTGAAAAATTTTCATAAATGATAATTAATCGGAATGTTTTAAGATGCATCCAGGATGACAATCTCGCAAAAACCTTACACAGGAGATGGGTAAGTAAAAAGCTTCATATCGAGGTGCTGAAGTTCACTAAACAACCACCTCAGTTAAGATCTTCATTAATATAGCGCTGGATATAACGCTGACCATTGACAGCGGAATTGACAACCCAGGCCACCAGAAAAAGCGCGAGACTGGCGGTCACCGGCATCAGTTTTGGCAACAGCAGCATCATCGGCAAGAGCACCGCCATTCCCACTCCTATATACTTGATTGCTCGTTTTTTAGACTGTTTGATGACCTCCCGTGCTGCTTCCGGAGTCTCGATGCCACTGCTGCGCAGAGTGTCCCGCATCGCCTCATAACCGGTCTGATGCCGAAGTTCCAGACGACCAAAAGGATCATTGAGTTTCATAGAAAAAATTCCACAAGAAAAAATTGATGGATAAGTAGCATCCAGAGTTACCACAAATGTTATTCTTCCATGGCCAGCGCGCTCCAGGCAACAACTTTGTTCCTGCCGGTCTGCTTGGCATGGTAGAGCGCCTTGTCGGCCCGATCGATCAGCCGTTCGAGGGTATCATTTTCCCGATACTGTGCAAGTCCTATTGAGATTCTCAAAGGAAAAGGCAGGGGCGGATCAAAACCACTTTGCACAGCATACCTGATTCGCTCGGCAAAATGAAGAGCAGCTTTTTCGTCAGTTGCCCGCAGCAGGAGGACAAACTCTTCACCGCCCCAGCGAACGATAGTATCATAAGGACGACACTGTTTTTTAAGACAATTGCTGATCGCCTGCAGGGCGAGATCACCGAAATGATGGCCGTGCATATCGTTAACCTTCTTAAAATGATCGATATCAAGAAAAAGTATGGTCATCGTCTCATTCTGCCTAAGACTTCGGGCACATTCGTCGTGAAAGATATGGGCGAAATAGCGGCGGTTGCTCAAACCGGTCAAGGTAGTCGATGGTTGACAACTCGTGAAGTTTTCTGAGCATATTTTTGACTTGTGCATCTTTATCATGCCTGATTGTGCCAAGAATACCAAATATCAGACCGAACAACAGCGGATGAGCTAAGAAAAACCACTGCAGCGGGGAAGAAAAAGTTGCCAGAAACGGACCTTCAATACCTGCAAGCCCTTATAAAATGGGCTTGTATAAGGATGGTGACTATCGGGACGGGAAGACCCCAGAGGATTCCGAACCAGATATAGATATTTCGCCGAAGATTATAACTGAAAGGCTTTCCGGCTGCCGTGAAGAATTCACTGATCGGATTGGAGTTGTAAACGGTCATGCCTACCTGCCAGTCAAGTGGGTGGGGTGTGCGATCTGCACACTGTTTTGAATCTTATCTTAATCAGTGTAACGGA
The DNA here is from genome assembly GCA_963806525.1 of uncultured delta proteobacterium. GTDB lineage: Bacteria > Desulfobacterota > Desulfobulbia > Desulfobulbales > Desulfocapsaceae > Desulforhopalus_A. Next base: position 96,990 of record CAWDYJ010000025.1, on the reverse strand, counting down.
GCGAGTCACGCCTATTCTCTCTTGTGCCGGATGGCGCTTTGGAGTAAATTTGCCATCATGAACCTGTCATCCACCATTACTGATTCCCCCCTGATCCTTACCGAGTGTGCCATCTCTGAAAGGCTTCGCCGCGCAGGCAATATAGAGCTCCACCCGACACTCTTTAACACCCCGCTGATTTACCACGCGCCGGGACGGGAAAAATTATCAGCAATCTATCAGCAATATATAGACATTGCAGCCCAGGCGGCTCTGCCGATACTTCTTTGTGCCCCTACCTGGAGAATCGACAAGGTGCGCATTGCCGAGGCTGGATTTGACAAATCGCTGCTCCATGATGCTGTCAGTTTCATGCGCAGTCTCCAGGAGCGTTGTCAGACCCCAGACTCTAAAATTTTCATAGGCGGCCTCATCGGGCCAAAAAACGACTGCTACAGACCTGAACAGGCTCTCAGCCAGGAGGCAGCCTACGATTTTCACCAGTGGCAGATAGAGCAGCTTGCCCTGGCTGGAGTGGACTGCATTGTCGCCCAGACTATTCCGGCCGTCTCCGAAGGATTGGGAATGGCCCGCGCACTTTCCGCCTCCGGCATTCCGGCAATTATCAGCTTTGTCATCGACCGCAAGGCCCGGGTTCTGGACAACACTCCTCTTCCAGACGCCATCACAGCCATCGACGACAGCCTCGCTGCCGCGCCGCTTGGCTATATGGTCAACTGTGTCTATCCAACCTTTATCTGTGCGGAAAGGCAGCCGAGCGGAACTGTTTAAGCGCCTTATCGGCATCCAGGCTAACAGCTCGTCACTGGATCATACCGAGCTGGATGGCGCCGCAGTCCTGCATCAGGATGACCTGCAGCACTGGGGTGAAAATATGCTGCGGCTCAATGAGCGGTTTGGCATCAAGATTCTTGGCGGCTGCTGCGGGACGGACAACACCTATCTGCAGTATCTGGTTGATCACCGGAAAATCCCAAAACAGCTTTTCCTGCTGATTGACAGCCTCCCGGCAGGATCAGGTTATCTTTCCGCCATGGGGTTGACCGCCATACAAACGCCCGTTATGGGTGGCCAGAAAATTCTCCAGAGAAATTTCCTCCTGCTTGAGAAAACCTCTGTCAGGCAGAGCACCGCCGGCAACCATCTCAACCACCGCACAAATCGAAGCGGCGGTCGTCCAGGCAATCGTCCTCCTCTTTTGTCCTGCAATCTCAATTGGATAATACTCTCTGACAAATTCTTCACGATTGAGACTGCCGGCCAGCCAACCCTCCACCGAGGCATGGATATAGACCACATCCTCGCTCACCGGCGGCTTGGCGTTGACCAGGATCCTGCCGGCATTGCCCTGTCTTCACGCATCAGCAGTTCATGCAGGAAAAAATTCATCAGGGCGGCATGACCCTGATAGCGGATAGATTTATAATCGAGGTTCTCGACCAGACCATGATAGGTCTCACACATCGTACCAAGTCCTCCAGAGGTGGTAAAAGCTTCGAGCTGCAGACCATTAATGACGATCTTTTCCTGCCATTCCAAGGGCGAAACCCATTTGCGGATACCATCTTCAATGACTTCACAGTCATTGAGATACTCATTGACCACCCCCTCCGGAGACCAGTTGAAGGCGTAGCCCAACAAACCTGTCGGGTGCCGCGGCAAAGCACCGACACGCAGTTTAATTGATCTTATTTTGTCGAATTTACGGGCAAGAGAAGCCCCGACAATCGCGATGAATCCGGGGGCAAGGCCACATTGCGGAGCCATAACACCAGTTGAGATTTTACTCAGTTCGATGATTGCTTTTGTGGTGCCGATATCCTCAGTCAGATCAAAGTAGTGCACCCCGCATTGGGCGGCAGCTTCTGCAACAGCGACATTGAAACGGTAGGGCAGGCAGGAAATTATCGCCCCATGTTTTTTGATCGCTGCCGTTAGGTCGGCAATGCTCTTTACATCAAGTTTCTTTACGGGAAACGGAAAGGTTGCAACAGGCTGCATGTCAGCGCCCGTTACCCTGAATCCTGTTTCATGCAGTAAGACGGCCACCAGATAACCAACCTTGCCAAGCCCGAGAACCAGCACAGAGTTGATACGTTTTTTCATTGATAACCTCCAATATAACCTGCTTTTCAGTTAGTGTCTGTCCATAAATGGCTAATTTGTCCTAACTCTTCGTTGCTCTCAAAATTTAATCCTCGGAATATTAACTATATGCCTGTGGTTAAATTCATCGAGCGCCTCTATTTAGAAAAAATTATCTCATCTATGGACAGACACTAGTTAAGTACTTTACCACCTGGGAGGTAGTCCTAGAAAAGTCGGTGGACAATCCGACCGTCAAAAAGAGTCATGTCCACTTTTGTCTCGGGAATTGCAGAAGGGTCCGCCGGTGAGAATATTTTGCTGAGCACTGCCAGATCGGCTCTCTTTCCAGGACCAATACTACCCATATCGGCACAATTATAGACTCCCGCCGGGGTTTCAGTATAGGCGTTGAGAGCCTCTGTTACGTTGATCCTGGATTCAGGATACCAGCCATCCTCTGGCGTGCCGTCAAAACGCTGCCGGGTCACCGCGGCATGAATGGCCGGCAGTGGGTCAGGACTGCATACCGGACAGTCGGAGCTAAACACAACCGGTACTCCCGTATCCAGCAACTGCCGAAAGGCATAGGTCCACATTCCTTTTTCCGCGACAGCGCTGTCGATCAGATTCATATCAAGAATCATATTAGCCGGGGTGACGCAAAGTGCCAGGTTGAGCGAGCCGAGTCGCCTCAGGTCCTCTGGACGAATCATCTGCACATGCTCAATCCGATGACGAAAAGATAGCCGTGGCGAGGTTCTATCGCTCTTTAGCTCAAGTTTTTCGAAAATATTGACCAGTTCCCGGTTGGCACGATCGCCGACAGCATGAACCATTACCGCGAGGCCGGCTCGCTCTGCTTTGTCGATTTCTTTGGCCAGCTGCTGCATGTCCATCAGCGGCATGCCGCAATCGGCATCAACATAGGGATCAATCATCCAGGCGGTGCGCGCTCCCATCCCGCCATCGGCAAAAAACTTAACATGGCCGATCCGCAACCTGTCACTGCCAAACCCGGAGCAAAGGCCAAGATCGATAATTTCATCAAGCCTGTGTCCGGGAAAACTCATCCAGCAGCGAAGATCGAGCAACCCGTCCTGTTCAAGTTTCTGAAAACCCTGAAAAGATCTGGCGCCATCAGCATCAGCCATGAGGCGCGTATCTTCTGAATACCGGTGATTCCCATTCGGTGGAGGGCACCGATACGCATCTGTGAAAGCATCGGTCACCAGGCCTGCTCTCCGGTGCGGCAATAGCCTGACGTACCAGATTGATGGCCAACTCCCGAAGAATGCCGGTGGGCTCTCCCGCACCATCCCTTTCGATCCTCCCGGCAGGCGGGTCCGGAGTGGTACGGTCTATGCCGGCTAAACGCAAGCCGCTGAATTGGCCACCGCCAGGTGGAGATCACAGCGCCACAGCAGTACCGGATGGTCCGGAGCCACCTTGTCAAGATACTGGCGGCTGGGCTGCTGCGGGTCTGCTCCACTCGGTTTCGTTCCAACCCTGGCCAAGAATCCACTGGCCGGGCGAGAGGTTCTGAGCGGTTGTTTCAAGGCGAGCGAGCAGATCCTCGAGGCTGCTGAGATCGTCTAACTGCAGTTCCCGGCGGGCAAGAGCCCATTCGTAAAAATGGATATGGCTGTCGATAAATCCGGGAACGACCAGGCGACCGCCAAGATCGATTTTTTCTGTTGCAATTCCTGCCAGACGAAGCATATCAATGCTGCTGCCAAGAGCACTGATATGTCCCTGGTTGATGGCCAGGGCATCCGCCGCTGGCAGAACAGGTCTGTTGATATCACCAGTAGCAAGACAGGCATTGTATAAAACCATCTCAGGTTTTTGATATTCTCTCATAGTGATCACAATAAGATAACTGGCTGGAAGTGGTCATCTTGATGAAAAACAAATTAATCCATGTAGCAAAATGAATCCAGGTTTAACAACATATTGACCATATAAACTTGAGACGTCAACGCAGCCTGTGCTCTTATTATTTCTCATCCTGAAACGAGACATTTCGAAACCTCGTTTCAGGATGGGAAAGAGGGCTGTTCAGCAAATTCAGCAACAGGAATGCGGTCGATGTCGATGTCGATGTGTCGGCAGAGACGGACCTGTCTCCGTAGAATAAAGCAAGGTAGTATCTGTCCAGAAACGGCCTTTTTTTCCTAACTCTTCGTTGCTCTCAAAATTTTATCCTCGGAATATTAGTTATATGCCTGTGGTTAAATTCATCGAGCGCCTCGATTTTAAAAAAAATTCTCGTCTCTGGACGGACACAAGGTAATTCCCCAAGCTCCATGTAGGCGTTTAACCTACACCCAACACCGTATCTTTCCTTACCAACATGAACGTCATTTCCCTATGGCTTTCAACTTAATTCCCTATACATATCTTACTAATTTTCATAAAAAAAACATCAAGCCCCAAAATTCCCCCTGATGATCATTTTTTCTATAGCATTTTTCTATGTTTTAGTGAAAGCTGAGTGCATGGGAACTCGCTCCATCATCAATCAGTGATAATTCGTCAAATTTTCTGGTCACGAACAATAATCATATCTTACTTGCATGAAATTTGCGCCTGATTTGACTCTCTCATGCAAAACAGGGACAGGACAGACAGGCGCGGGGCTACATATGGGATACGGCCCGGTTTCTTTTTCATCGGGCTGCACACTTTTCACCTCACTTGTGATCAACAAGAAAGGAGTCTTAAATGGGAGTATCAAGGCGGGATTTTTTAAAGCTATCAGGCGGCACTGCTCTGATCGCATCACTTGGTGTGAACCTTGATCCGGCAAAGGCCTATGCCCAGGAATTGCGGATTAAAAATGCCAAGCAGACGACAACAATTTGCCCATACTGCTCTGTAGGGTGCGGAATAATCGTCTATGCGGAGAACGGTAAAATCATCAACACCGAAGGCGATCCTGATCATCCGATCAGTGAGGGAACTCTCTGCTCCAAGGGTGCTTCCGTAATGCAACTCGCCAATAACGATAAGCGGGTCGGCAAACCGCTGTACCGCGAACCCGGTGCAACGGCATGGAAGGAGGTTGAATGGGACTGGGCGCTGGACAGGATTGCCCGGCTGGTCAAAGACTCTCGGGACAAGAGCTTCAAAACAGTCTCCAAGGCCAAGGTTAAAGAGATGCAGGCCGACGGCACGGAGATTGAGGTTGAAAAGGAATTTGTCGTCAACCGAACGGACAGCATCGCCCACGTGGGCAGCGCCGCCCTTGACAACGAGGAGTGCTATCTGCTGCAAAAACTTGTCCGGTCCTGGGGCCTGGTGTACGTTGAACACCAGGCGCGCATCTGACACAGCGCTACTGTTGCGGCTCTGGCAGAGTCGTTTGGACGCGGTGCAATGACCAACCACTGGATTGACCTGAAAAACTCTGATGTCATATTGGCAATGGGCGGCAACCCGGCGTCAAATCATCCTATTTCAATGAAATGGATCATGCGGGCCCGGGCAAAGGGCGCCAAACTGATCTGTGTTGACCCGCGCTTTTCCCAAACCGCGGCAAAAGCGGACCTTTATGCTCCTCTCCGCTCGGGAACCGATATTGCCTTCCTCGGCGGTATGATCAACTACATTCTGGAAAACAAACTCTACTTCAAGGATTACCTTGTCGACTACAGCAACGCCTCGTTTCTGGTCAACCCTGACTTCAAAGGACCGGCAGATCTCGACGGACTTTTCTCCGGCTACAGCGTGGAGAGCAAAAAGTATGACAAAGCAAGCTGGGCCTTTCAAAAGGACGAGAACGGCATCCCCTTAAAAGACCCAAGTCTGCAAGACCCGAATTGCGTGTTTCAGCTCCTGAAAAAGCAGTATGCCCGCTACACCCCGGAGAAAGTAGTCAACATTACCGGTACCCCGATTGATGTACTGCTCGAAGTTTACAAACTCTACGGCTCCACCGGCACACCTGACCGGGTCGGAACCGAGTGCTACGCCATGGGCTGGACCCAGCACACCGTCGGCACCCAGAATATCCGGGCCATGACCATCATCCAGATGCTGCTGGGCAATATGGGTATGGCCGGCGGCGGCATCAACGCCCTGCGCGGCGAGTCCAATGTCCAGGGCTCTACCGACTACGGCATCCTGTTCCATATCCTGCCCGGTTACAACCCGGTGCCGAATGCAGCCCTGGTCGATCTCGCAGCGTACAACGAAAAATACACCCCGAAAACCACGATACCGGGCAGCGTCAACTGGTGGTCAAACCGCAGTAAATATATCGCCAGCTATCTGAAAGCTGTTTACGGCACCGCGGCAACCAAAGAGAATGATTTCGGCTACTCCTGGCTGCCAAAACTCGATGTGGGCATGAATGCCTCATGGCTGATGATCTTTGATAAGATGTACAAGGGAGGCTTTGATGGCTTCTTCGCCTGGGGACAGAACCCGGCATGCTCCGGAGCCAACTCCAACAAGACCCGCGAAGCGATGACCAAACTGAAGTGGCTGGTGAATGTCAACCTCTTTGACAACGAGACAGCCTCTTTCTGGCGCGGTCCCGGCATGAATCCCAAGGACATCCAGACCGAGGTCTTTATGCTGCCATGCTGCTCCTCGATGGAAAAAGAAGGAAGTATCACCAATTCCGGGCGGTGGGGACAGTGGCGCTACAAGGCTATCGACCCTCAGGGCGGATCACAGCCCGATGCCGAGATCATCAACGAACTGTATTTTAAGGTAAAGGAACTCTACGAAAAAGAAGGCGGCGCCTATCCCGATCCTATCGTCAACCTGAGCTGGGAGTACGGGGAGCGTGATGCAGCGGGTAAAGGTCAAGCATATTGATACCCATGCCGTCGCTAAAGAGATCAACGGCTACTACCTCGAAGATGTTTATGACACCAAGGTTAATCCACCGAAACTCATCGGCAAGAAAGGCGACCTGGTGGGAAGCTTTGCCTTCCTGCAGGCCGACGGCTCTACTTCGAGCGGCAACTGGCTCTACTGCAACTCCTATGTGACAAAAGACGGCAAGCCCGTCAACATGATGGCCCGACGCGGCAAGGAGGATCCAACCGGACTGGGCCTTTACTCCGAATGGTCGTGGGCTTGGCCGGTAAATAGAAGGATCATTTATAACCGTGCCTCGGTTGACCTGCAGGGCCAGCCGTGGGATCCGCAGCGACCAGTCCTCAAATGGGACGCAACGAAACTTGGGAAAACCGGCAAACCAGGTGTCTGGGTAGGTGATGTTCCCGACGGCGGTGCCCCGCCGATGGGCACATCCGGCAACCTTCCCTTCATCATGAAACCGGACGGCGTCGCCTCGATGTTTGGCCCGGGTCTTGCCGAAGGACCGTTCCCGGAGCATTACGAGGCGCTGGAATGTCCGGTGGAGAAAAACTCGATGTCCGGCCAGCGGATCAATCCGACCATCAAGATCTTTGGCGACAAGATGGATGTTTTTGCCTCCTGCGACATGCGCTTTCCCTTTGTCGGGACGACCTACCGGGTGACGGAGCATTGGCAGACCGGCTGCATGACCCGGCACTGCTCATGGCTGCTGGAAATGCAGCCGCAGAATTTCGTAGAGATGAGCGTGGAACTGGCTAAAGATCTGAAGCTCACCAACGGAGAGACGGTCGTTGTCTCTTCCGCCCGCGGCCAGGTAAAAGCAGTTGCGGTGGTTTCCGAACGGTTCAAACCATTTAAAATATCCGATACGACGGTCCACCAGGTTGGTCTTCCCTGGCATTTTGGCTGGCAGTTTCCTGAAGACGGCAGCGGGTATGACAGTGCCAACCTGCTGACGCCGAACGTGGGCGACGCAAACACAATGATACCCGAGTCGAAGGCCTTCATGGTCAACGTCCAAAAGGCATAGGGGGGTGAAATATGGCAAACGATACTACCAATAACCGCAAAGCGATCCTGGTTACTCCGGAGGCTTGCATCGGCTGCAGGGCATGTCAGGTGGCCTGCAAGTCCTGGAACCAGCTGCCCGGTATCAAGACCGAGAACCACGGCACGTACCAGAACCCTCCGGACCTTGAAAGTGCTGCCTATAACATCATTGAGTACAATGATGTGCCGGCAGAGGACAAGCTCGTACGCTGGCTCTTTCTCAGCCGACGATGCATGCACTGCGCCGACGCCGGGTGTATGACCATTTGTCCCTCCGGGGCATTATACAGGACGGATGAAGGCGCAGTCGCCTTTGATCAGGACAAGTGCATAGGCTGCAAGCTCTGCGTGACCGCCTGCCCGTTCGATGTTCCCCGCTATAACGCAGATGGCAAAGTGACCAAATGCCATCTCTGCTACGATCGGATCGGCGCCGGAATGCAACCGGCCTGTGTTAAGACCTGCCCCACCGGGGCGTTGAAATTCGGCGATCGGGATGAACTGATCAGTGTTGCCAAAACAGAAGGTTTTGGTACCATCTATGGCGAGAAAGACCTGGATGGCCTGGGCTCCGTCTATGCCTTCAAAGACGAGCCCAAACTCTATGACATGAAACAAAACCCAACTATTCCAAGCAGCGTGGTCTTCTGGCATACCTATTTGAAGCCGCTTTCATTGTTTGGTCTGGGCGGCGTGGTCGCTGCGGCCGCGTTCCACTATCTGGCCATAGGCCCCCACAAAGACAAGGAAGAGGAGGTGTAAGATGGCAGAGATGGTAAGAAAATCAAGTGTCGACGAAATTCTGAACCACTGGATACTGGCCGGTAGCTGTATTCTGCTGATGATCACAGGATACGCTTTTTTGTTCCATATCGACCTCATCAGTTCTCTTTTCGGTGGATACAACACCATGAAAACAGTGCATAACTGGGGTGGCGTGGTTTTTTGCGTGTCTCTTTTGTATTCAATGCGTCATTATCTGGTCGATGCCCTGCATTACGACGCCGACGATGTGCAATGGTTCAAGGTGGCGGGCGGCTACCTGTCGCACAAAGTAACCGTGCCGCCGATGGGCAAATATAATCCGGGCCAGAAGCTCTATTATCTCGCTGTTGTAGGGGCGGGGATCGCCATCGCGCTGTCCGGCTTCGGCATCTGGCTGATGAAAGAGAACGCCACGCTGCTGCTCATTTCGCAGCTTGTCCACAATATAGCGTTCATTGTCTTTGTTTTCGCCGTACCAGTACATATCTACTTAGGAACATTTGCAAATCCGGGGACATTCCAGCTCATGGTGAGCGGCACCCTGCCCCTGGAAACCGCCAAGAAAAAATATCCTAAATGGATGAAGGCGGCCGGTAAGATGTAAAGTTCCCAGTGTACTGACATCAACATATGATGTGGAGAAGAGGGGATACCGCGGTATCCCCTCTTCTGTCTCATCCCAAAAAGTGGGGAAAGTATCTTTCGAGCCTCTATTTTTCGGTAAAAACAGACGTTGAGGTACTACTATGATAAGAAAAATACTTATCTGTATGATCATCTTGATCCTGGGTGGAATCGCCCAGGCTGAAGAGAAAAGAACCGAAGTTCCGATTGGCAACTCTCCGACCATGGGGCCGGCCGATGCACCGATCACCATAATCGAATTCATCGATTTCCAGTGACCACACTGTGTGGCGGCCGGTCCGACCGTCAAACAGCTTCTGCAGACCTATCCTGACAAAATCCGGCTGGTGATCAAAAATTATCCCTACAAATATCGCGATTTTTCCAAGATTGCCGCCGAGGCCTCGCTCGCAGCAAGGGATCAGGGAAAATACTGGGAGATGCACGATATTTTGACTCACCCGCTCACCCAAATTAGACCAGGTCAGCCTGATTGCCTATGCCGAGGAGTTGGGACTTGATATGAAAAAATTCACCGAATCCCTCGACAGCGGTGCCCATGCCAAAGAGATTGAAGGAGATATACAGCTTGCAGAGTCAATTGATCTCTATAACACGCCGACCTTCTATATCAATGGCCAGCAAGTTGTTGGAGAACGCCCTTTTGAGTACCTGCAAAAGATGATTGACGAGCAATTGACGCAGGCAGGGAGGTGATTGGATGAAAAGAATCCTTTTACTGTTCCTCGGGCTGCTCTGCCTGCCGGTGAGCGGATTTGCCGGGCAACTTGAACCTATCGAAGACATCCCGATCCCCAAAGAGAATCCTCAGACCCCGGCCAAAATTGAACTCGGCAAAAAACTCTTCTTCGACCGGCGGTTGTCCGGAGACGGCACCATGAACTGCGGAACCTGTCATGAACCAAATACGGGTTTCAGTGACGGGCTGGAAATCTCCCTCAACTATCCCACAACCCGAAACTGGCGAAACTCCCCAACCTTGATTAACGTCGCATTCCAGAAATCTCTGTTCCATGACGGCCGGGCGTCAAGCCTTGAGGAGCAGGCGCTCTTTCCCATGATGTCGGCTTTCGAGATGAACCAGAATCTCGACTTCATGGAGGAGGAAATCCGCTCAATACCGGAATATGTAGCCGAATTCAAAGATGTTTTCGGCGACGATGATGTAACTCGAGAACGCATTGCCATGGCCATCGCCGCTTTTGAACGAACCCTCATTTCAAAAAATTCCCCTTTGGACCGATTTCTTAAAGGGGATAAGCAGGCTCTTTCGCCCCAGGCGCGGCAAGGCTACGAAATCTTCACGGGCAAAGGAAATTGTGTAGAATGCCATAACGGCGTCAACCTGTCAGACGGCGAGTTCCATGCCCTCAATGTCCCCGAAAACCCAGAACACCTGAAAGACCCGCGGATCGCCGCAACACGCCGGTTCGTCGCCAAGATCTCTCATTTTCCAGAGTATAGAACCCTGGCTGAGGATCCGGGGAGGTATCTCGTCACCAAAAACCAGCAAGACTGGAAAGCATTCCGAACACCGACACTCAGGGACATCGCCGGGACAGCTCCCTACATGCATAATGGCATCTACGAGACCCTGGACGAGGTCATTGAATTTATTAACGCAGGGGGCGGCAAAGGCAACACGGCATTGAAGCCGTTGCAACTGACAGCCGCAGAGAAGGAACAACTCAAAATTTTTCTTGAGGAAGGATTAACCGGAGCGCCAATCGACTTTACTTACCCTAAAATCCCATAAGGAGCATTATGACCATTGATATTCAGGCGCTGATCGAGAAACGGCCACACCTCAAGGACCCGCTGGAGCTTTATGCCAAATGGCTGCACTTTCACGGCGAAGCGGCGGAACTCCTGCCAAAGGAGAGATCGGCTATTTCGGCGGAGGACTCCCAGGCATATCCACGGCAATGTGCCGGCGAAGTCTTCCGATTGTTTACCTCAATCTTCGACCTGCCCAGCGAGAAACTGGCACCCCTTTGCCGGATGCTGGAGGACGGTGGCATAGACTTCATGCAATTTCCACAAGGCGAATTTCCCACTTTTCCCGCTCTGCCCTACTCCGAAGAAGAGATGGCCGGACTGCTCTTCCTGTTCAGCAGACCATATTTTATGGAACTGAAGAAGACCTTTCCCTTAGACGGCAACCACTGGGAAAATGGCCGCTGTCCCCTCTGTTCTGCCCAGTCGGCACTTTCCTCCGTCGTAGAGGGCCCCAAACGCTTCCTGCACTGCTCTTTTTGCGGTACCGTTGGCCCATATCAGTTCATTGGCTGTCCGAATTGTGAAACGGTAGACTCAGCAAAGCTCAACACCATCCTGTCGGATGATGAACCTGGATTCCGGGTCGTCACCTGTGATGAGTGCCGAACCTATGTCAAGGTCATGGAGTACCCGGTTCTGAAAGAATTCGGGGTAGACCTGGCCGATATGGCCAGCCTCCCACTGGATATCGTGGCTCAGAAACAGGGGTATGTTCGTATGGCCCCGAATCCTATCAGCCTGAAGAAAATTGGTTAAAACGCCCCAGGAGACCGTTAGAAACAGGTGAAAGAATACCCATGGTCTGGTTGAAGGATCCAGACCATGGAAAATGTGCCACGGTTCGTTACGATCAGGCATCTCTCACTTGCCAACTTGCTGCTGCGCTCTTCCCCTTTCAAAAATTCTAGAAAAATATACCAGTGCCGGCTCCTTCTTGATCCGGATCTGGACGTTGAGAATTTTGTAGTTCCTGACGCCATCGGGGCAGATGTCGCACCCAATCCTTACTGGCCCCTTGGTACCTGACGCGAAATAACCTGAGTTATGATTTCGTGCCGGATTGGTTAGTGCCAAAAGTGTCTAACATAGGGCAGCTTCTTTAACTTTCTGTTAAATTTTATATTTTTAATTTAAGTCTCTATAATGGGCGCAATGACATGTCGTATAGACCAAATTTAATAGAAATTGAAAAATCATATACCGATGTACTGGCAAACTGGAAAAAGATTGACGACCAGCTCGATCTCTTAAAAGTCGGCCGGAAAGACACGCCATTTGATCAGCAATTAATGGACAATATGCTGGCTGCCTGGGAGTACCTGGATTACTTTATTAAGAATAAAGAGTACAGCCTGTTTTCAATTGAAGGTGGACCGGATATGCTCGAAATCAATCACCGCGTCCACTATGGATTAGATTACGTATTAAGAGAGGAGTATAAAAAAGCTCTCGACGCCACTACGGAAAAATTTTCCAAACACGTTGCCCCCATCAGAAAGTACTACAAGAAAAATATTAAATTCGGAACGTCTGTCAATCAAATTGCCTCGGAAATATATGTGGCAATTTTAGGTCAGCCGCAGCTGTATATCGAGGGAAACCATAGAAGTGGCTCTATTGTTGCCAGCTGGGTCAACTTAGTACACAATAAACCGCCCTTTGTTTTGTCAACCGACAACGCCATCGCATTTTTTAAACCTGCCCAGGAGATAAAAAAATTCAACAAAAGGTCGATGTGGCGAAGCCTGACCAAATTGCCAAAGTATAAAAGTGATTTTAAAAAGTTCTGGGTCAAACACTGTGACATGCGATTTGCAAAATCTATGAAATGACTTTCTTCGAAGCCTCCTTAACGATCAGACTAAATTCCGATCCCTGTCCCTCGACACTGGCCACCTCAATTCTGCCGTCATGGGCCTGGGCGATATGCTTGACGATGGCCAGCCCCAGACCCGTTCCACCCAGGGTTCTGCTTCTCGCCTTATCGCTGCGGTAAAAACGTTCAAACAGCCGGGGCAGGTGTTTTTTGGCAATCCCGCAGCCGCTGTCGGAAACGACAATCCGTACAGTTTTTTCCTGTTCATCTTCACCGGGTCTGCCCTGCACCGTGACGCAGTCACCTTTTTTACTGTAGGTAATCGCGTTAATCAACAGGTTCACCAGTGCCTGCTCAAGAAGGGTTGCATTCATGACCACGGCTATGTCTTCCGGACAGTCGACAACCATGGCAATCCCCGCCTCATCCGCCTTGTGCTGGCAGGTCTGCACCGCTGCTTCCAGCACTGGGTACAGCGGACCATTTTCCAGATGAATCTGATCCTGTCTGGCATCTTCTTCAATCCTCGACAAAACAAGCAGATCGTCAATAATAGAGGTCAGCCGCTCTGACTGACGGAGGACAATATGCAGAAACTTTTCCGCATCCTCACGAATGTCCAGTGCACCGTCCAGCAGGGTCTCGACATAGCCGTGGATCGAGGTGATCGGGGTCCGCAGTTCATGGGAGACATTGGCGACAAAATCCCTGCGGACATTCTCCAGCCGCCGCAGTCTCGTTACATCGTTCATCACCACCAGCACCCCGACATTTTCCCCGACGCCGTTGCTGAGCGTGACCACATTGGTCTGTAAAAACCGCTCGCCATTGTCATCCTGGAGGATAATCTCATCCTCAACACCTTCCTTGGTGGTCAGAGTATGGCTGATCTGCTGCTGCAGCCGGGTATTACGCACCACCTGCTGCATCAGCCTGCCTGGAGCCGCCTGTCTATCCAGATCAAAGAGGTTGGCGGCGGCGGCATTGAGACTGATGATTCTCTCCTCGGTGTCAATGGCGATGACCGCCTCAACCATGCTGGAGAAAACGGTCTCCAGTTGATTGCGATGGGTGACAATCGCCTGAATCTTTTCATCGAGCAGTTCAGCCATCCGATCCATGGAGACGGCCAGAGTGATCACCTCAAGCGAGGCGGTTTTTTTAGCCACCGGCAGCATTCTCTCACTGAAATCCCCCCGGGAAAACTTCTCGGCACTCCTGGTCATCTGCTCCAGGGGCCGGCTTATATTGCGGGAAATAAGCAGGGTGATCACTCCGGACAGGAGGATGATCGCTAATGCACCCAAGCCGACCCTCATTTTGATGCCGGCAAGGGTCTCATCCAGGATGGCCACCGAGACCGAGGTCCTGAGCACCCCACCCACCGGCTCCACCGCATCATCCACACCCTGCTGGACAGAGAACCTGAGCGGAATCGCCACATAGAGGAGGCTCTGATCAAGGGTCTTGCTGTAGCGCCGTGATTTTCCCACCTCCCCGATAAAGGCGTCGGCAATCTCCGGCCGATGCCGGTGGTTATCCATTATGTTCGGGTTTTCATTGGAATCGGCAACAACCTGGCCGTCTGCTAAAATGACCGTAATCCGGGTTCCCGACTCGCGCCCGGCCTGAATACAATAGGCCCGAAGCCTCGTAACCTGCCCGCTCTGCAGATACTCGATCACCCGGGAGCTTATCAGGCTGGCCCGGGCCTCCAGATCAGCCTCGGTCTCCTGCAGATAAAACTCCCTCAGGGAGGTGGTGCCGTACCAGCTGACGGCAATAATGGCGATAAGAAGAGTCAGAATGGAGGCAGGAAAAATTTGCCAGACCAGTTTTTTTGGTTTGAACATAATGCTACGCCTGATCCTCCGGGATAGACCGGAAACGATAGCCGATGCCCCGGACAGTTTCGATCATTTTTCCCTGTTCGTTGAGTTTTTTACGCAAACCGAAAATCTGCACATCAATTGCTCGGGGGGTGATAAGAAAATCGTAGCCCCGGGCAAAATCAATAATCTGCTGCCGGGTAAAGACCCAGCCCGGCTTGGCGGCAAGAAGGGAAAGAATGGAGAACTCCGTCGTGGTCAGCTGAATCTGCTCGCCCGTTCAGCTTCACCTCGTGCTTCCCCTTGTCGATCTCCAGCCCGTCGACGGCGATAACCGACTTTTTTGCTTCATCGGCTCTGATTCTGATCGGCATAGGCCCGCTTGATCACTGCTTTTATCCGGGCAATCAATACCTTGGGGCTGAATGGCTTGGTAATATAATCATCGGCCCCGCACTCAAGGCCCGAGACCACATCCTCCTCTTCCCCCTTGGCGGTCAGCATAATAATGGGGATCGAGCCCTGGACGTTTGCCTCCACCTTGCGCATCGTGGTGCAGACCTCTAGGCCGCTTATCCCCGGCAGGTTAAGGTCAAGCAGCACACAGTCGATATTCTCGCTCCGCAACCGCTCTAAAGCCTCCTCACCCGTATCGGCGCAGGTCACATGGAATCCGGCCCGGATGAGATTATAACTCACCAGCTGCTGGATATCCGCCTCATCCTCGACAACAAGAACATTTATTTTGGCCATGGTACACTTTTTTATAATTGCACATACTAAGACAAGGTTGCAGAAATAAAACTCAACCCGGCAAGACTCTATCTTCCAACTATGCCCATATCGTGTACCATTTTCTCCTCCTCCGCAACCCCCAATCACCCTCTCTAACCATATCTTAACAATACCCTAACTGGCGGTAAACAATCAGCCACTATTGTAGCCGCAGATCACAATGAGACAGGAATCATCCCCACATTTACCTTAAAGAGGCAGCCCACTTTATGAACCACCACTACACCTTCCAGCACGAGCTGACCAAACTCAACAAGAAGCTCCTCAAGCTCAGCACCATGGTTGAGGAACGGGTTCGCCGGGCAGCCCAGGTGATCGAGACAAAAGACCCGGAGATCATCCAGGAGATTATTGTCTCCGATTACCAGGTCGATGAGATGGAGATCGAGATCGAGGAGGACTGCCTGAAGATCCTCGCCCTGCATCAGCCGGTGGCAAGAGACTTACGATTTCTGATCACGGTGATCAAGATCAACAGCGAGATGGAAAGAATCGGCGACTATGCCGTGCATATTGCCAAGCGTGTCGACAATATCTCTAAATTCAAACACCAGGCGGCGGTCTCCTATGACTTTTCGAAGATGAGCGACAAGGTTGTCGCCATGCTGAAAAACAGCATCGACGCTCTGGTGGGCGGCAACGCCAAACTGGCCAAAACCATCTTTCTTGACGACGAGTTCGTCGACACCTGCAGAACCCGCTGCTACGAGGATATCAAGGAGCGGATTAAAAAAGATCCCGAGCATCCGGGCTACCATATCAATACCTACCTTCTGGCCCGCCATCTCGAGCGAATCGCCGATCGTGCCGTCAATATTGCCGAAGAAGTTGTCTACCTGGTGGAAGGCAATATCACCCGCTTTAACTGAGAAACCTCATGTACAGCTATCTCCTCCCCTGCATCGTACTTATGGCCGCAGTTGCCTATTTCCAGGGAGCTTCCCGGGCCAACACCCTTGCCGAGACTT
The DNA here is from genome assembly GCA_963806525.1 of uncultured delta proteobacterium. Classification (GTDB taxonomy): domain Bacteria; phylum Desulfobacterota; class Desulfobulbia; order Desulfobulbales; family Desulfocapsaceae; genus Desulforhopalus_A. The sequence goes on along the minus strand of CAWDYJ010000025.1, from coordinate 80,419 downwards.
CAGGCGGGATGCGGGCCCTGCACTCCCTGCCCAGCCACTACGGCATGCTCACCGCCCTCTGCTGCGCCATCCCGGCCCTACTGGTCTTTATGGGCTGGTGGATTGTCGAGGAAAGGGTCATCACCGCAATAGTCACCAGGAGCCTGCCGGCGGAACTGCAGCAGCTTTCCGCCAATGAACTGAGCCTGGTACTCAATGAGATGAAGAACGTCGCCTTTGGCGGCTTTTCTTCCACGAACACCACTCCAGCCATCCAGGAGGCGGCGAAACTGTATGTCGCCACCCTCAGCTGGACCAGAAATCTCGTCGCCGTCACCGCCGTCCTCTGCGGCATTATTCCCGGAATTATTATCTGGCGGAAAATCAATAAGGATTTACGGGCCCGCAACCTGGTTGAGGGGGCTGCCAAAGTTTTTCTCATCGGCTGCTCCACAGTGGCGATCCTGACCACCCTCGGAATTGTCCTGTCGGTGCTCTTTGAATCGTTGCGTTTTTTCCAGTCCGTCCCGTTTTTCGATTTTCTCTTTGGTCTGCAGTGGAGTCCCCAGACAGCCATGCGGGCCGATCAGGCCGGCTCCTCGGGAGCCTTCGGCGCGGTGCCGGTCTTTGCCGGCACCCTGCTCATTGCCCTCATCGCCATGCTGGTGGCTATCCCGGTGGGTCTTTTGGCGGCCATCTATCTCTCGGAATATGCCAGTACCCGGATGCGCACCTGGGCCAAGCCGATGCTCGAGATCCTGGCAGGGATTCCAACCGTGGTCTACGGCTTTTTTGCCGCCCTGACGGTGGCGCCCCTGATCCGGGATATCGGCCAGGCAATGGGCTTGCAGGTTGCCTCGGAAAGTGCCCTGGCCGCCGGCCTGGTCATGGGGATCATGATCATCCCCTTTGTCTCGTCACTTTCCGACGACGTGATCCATGCGGTGCCCCAGGCGATGCGCGACGGCTCCTTTGGTCTTGGCGCCACCCGTTTTGAGACCATCCGCTATGTCATTATCCCGGCGGCGCTGCCGGGCATCGTCGGCAGTATCCTGCTGGCTGTATCCCGGGCTATTGGCGAAACCATGATCGTGGTCATGGCCGCAGGTCTTGCCGCCGACCTCACCTTCAATCCGTTGAAGGCGGTCACCACGGTCACCGTACAGATTGTCACCCTGCTGGTCGGCGATCAGGAATTTGACAGTCCCAAGACGCTGGCCGCATTTGCCCTGGGGCTTTTACTCTTTGTCTTCACCCTTTTTCTTAATTTTATCGCCTTGCGGGTCGTGCGCAAATATCGCGAACAATACGAATAGCCATGCAGAATAATAACACCACCAACCTCCTGCAGCCGACCGAAAAGCTCAGGCGACGCTACCGTGCCGAGAGATGGTTTAAACGTCTGGGGCTCTCAGCTATCCTGCTGTCTCTGGCCTTTATCGGCTTTTTATTTTTCACCATTATATCCGACGGCTACCCGGCCTTCAGGCAAAGCTATATCGAGCTGAGTGTCCATTTTCCAGCCGACGAGTTCGCAGGGGAAAACCTCGCCCAGGCCGATTTTCCGGGGCTGGTGAAAAAAGCGATGTCCAGCATGTTTCCCGAGGTCAACACCCGGTCCGGCAAGAAGCAATTGTACAGCCTGGTCAGTCCGGCCGCCGCCTATAAACTGCAGGACATGGTTGAAGCTGACCCAAAGATTATCGGCACCACCCAGAAAGTCTGGGTATTGGCCGACGATGATGTCGATATGCTGATGAAGGGCAAGATTGACCGCAGCGAACCCCAGGGCAACAGGCGAATCCGGGACAACCAGCTGGCCTGGATTGACCGGCTGATCAGCGAGAAAAAGCTCGAGCTGCGCTTTAATAAAACCTTTTTTACCACCGGCGATTCCCGGGAGCCGGAACTGGCCGGCATCATGGGGGCGGTTAAGGGCTCGTTTCTCACCCTGCTCATTACCCTGTCGCTGTCTTTTCCTATCGGGGTCGCCTCGGCTGTCTACCTGGAGGAATTCGCCCCCCAGAATAAATGGACCGATATTATCGAAATCAATATCAATAACCTGGCTGCGGTCCCGTCGATCATCTTCGGTCTGCTCGGTCTGGCTATTTTTATCAATTTCTGGGGGCTGCCCCGTTCAACCCCATTGGTCGGCGGACTGGTCCTCAGCCTGATGACCCTGCCGACCATCATTATTGCCGGCCGGGCATCGCTGAAATCGGTACCGCCCTCCATACGAGAAGCGGCCCTTGGAGTCGGCGCCTCGAAGATGCAGACTATCACCCATCACGTCCTGCCCCTGGCCCTGCCGGGAATGCTGACCGGGACCATCATCGGCATGGCCCAGGCCCTGGGCGAGACGGCGCCGCTCTTGATGATCGGCATGGTCGCCTTTATCGTCGATGTGCCAGGCGGCATTACTGATCCCTCGGCGGTTCTGCCGGTGCAGATTTATCTCTGGGCCGACAGCCCGGAGCGGGCCTTTACCGAAAAAACCTCGGCGGCAATCATGGTCCTGCTGGCCTTTCTCATCTTCATGAACAGCCTGGCCGTTTTCCTGCGTAAGAAATTTGAAATCAAATGGTAACAGAATCCTAATACTCAGGGAGTACAGTCTTCCTGTTGCAAACGACAACGTAAGAAGTAGAACATCAAATTGTATTTAATCACAACAAGGAGAAAAAAAATGAAAGCAGCAAGTATTCTCGCAGCAGGTGCACTGACCCTCGCGTTGAGCGCACCGGCAATGGCCGCCCGTGACTATATTTCCATCGTCGGGTCGTCAACCGTCTACCCTTTTGCCACAGTGGTTGCCGAACAGTTCGGCAAGACCACCGGCTCCAAGACTCCGAAGATCGAGTCAACCGGCTCCGGCGGCGGTTTCAAGCTCTTTTGCGGCGGTGTCGGGGTTGATTTTCCAGACATTACCAACGCCTCCCGGGCGATTAAATCCTCTGAGATGAAGAGCTGTGCCGACAACGGAGTCACCGAGATCGTTGAGGTGAAAATCGGGTATGACGGCATCGTTTTAGCCAATTCCAAGACGGTGGCCCCCCTCAATCTGACCCGCAAAGATATCTTCCTGGCTCTTGCTAAAGATGTACCCGATCCGGCCAATCCAGAGAAATTTATTCCCAACCCGTATAAAACCTGGAAAGATGTCAACAGCAGTTTACCCGATACCAAGATCGAAGTGCTTGGCCCGCCGCCCACCTCCGGAACCCGTGATGCCTTTGTCGAACTGGCCATGGAGACCGGTGCCGACACCTTTGACTCCATCAAAGCTTTGAAAAAGAGTGACAAAAAGGGTTATAAAGCAATCAGCCAGACCGTGAGAGAAGACGGGGCCTATATCGAGGCCGGGGAAAATGACAACCTGATCGTCCAGAAACTCCAGGCCAACCCCAAGGCTCTTGGTATTTTCGGGTTTTCTTTTCTTGACCAGAATGCAGACGTCATCCAGGGCTCGATCATTGAAGGTCAGGCCCCGACCTTTGAAGCCATTGCCGAGGGCGCGTATCCGGTATCCAGACCGCTCTTCTTCTATGTTAAAAAAGCCCATGTTGACGTCATTCCCGGCATGACCGGCTATCTCGCCGAGTTTACCAGCGACAAGGCGTGGGGCGAGGAAGGGTATCTGGCCGACAAGGGCATGATCCCCATGCCCGCCGAGGAAAGAAAGAAAGTTGGTGAAGACGTCGCGTCTCTTACCATCATGGAAATGAAATAACCATTCAGCACACAACAACCGCTAGCTCAGCCGGGCTGATCCTTTACCTGAGGGATCGGCCCGGATGTCGTCAGGCGGCAACCGAAACTATCAGCGGAGTACACCCCATGGAAATCGCATCCACTCAGACTAATCCTGCTTTCCCGACCATGCTCAGCAGCGATATTGCCAGTGAAGCTGCCCAGGCCCGGGTAAAGACATCCGGCCGGAAAACCGTCGGCACCCCTTTGGTCGACAACCCGCGCATGACCTGCAGGGATGTGGAGGTCTATTACGGGGATAAATGCGCCATCAATAAAATCAGCATCGATGTCGGCTGCAACGAGGTCCTGGCCATGATCGGCCCTTCCGGCTGCGGCAAGTCAACGTTTCTCCGCTGCCTGAACCGGATGAACGACACCGTCCCCTCCTGCCGGGTGGTCGGAGATATCCGTCTTGACGAAATTGACATCTACCATCCGTCGGTCGATGTGGTCCCCCTGCGGGCCCGCGTTGGCATGGTTTTTCAAAAGCCGAACCCTTTTCCTAAATCGATCTATGACAATGTCGCCTATGGTCCGCGCATTCACGGGCTGACCAGAAACAGGGCGGAACTCGACGAGATAGTGGAAACCTCACTGGTAAAAGCCGGCCTGTGGGAGGAGGTCAAAGACCGCCTTCAGGAACCCGGCACCGGCCTGTCCGGCGGCCAGCAGCAGCGCCTCTGCATCGCCCGGGCCATAGCCGTCTCCCCGGAGGTGATACTCATGGACGAACCCTGCTCAGCCCTTGATCCCATCGCTACCGCCAGGGTGGAAGAACTCATCGCCGAGCTGCGCGCCCAGTATTCCATCGTTATCGTCACCCATGCCATGCAGCAGGCCGCAAGGGTCTCACAGCGCACCGCCTATTTCCACCTGGGCGACCTCATTGAGGTGGGCGCAACCGACAAGATCTTCACCAATCCCCAGCATCACCTCACTGAAGATTATATCACCGGACGATTCGGATGATCATGCTGCAAGAATTAATAGAGGGGCAATACGAAGAATGGTGTTTGAGGATGTACCTACAACTGAACTGAATAATTCGAGGGAGAATGGTCAGCGAGAAACCCTGGTGCTTCGAACCAGGATCGTTGCGATAATGATGCCTTTTCACTGGTCAAGTAGTGAGGTTCGCCAACATGCTCTATACCAGGAATCGGCGGGACAATCGTGACAATGTCTCTGGGGTTAACCACACGGTAAATTTGTAGATGCTTCGTTGCGTGGACAAAATCACCATTGCCCATCCTGGGTGAACCGAAAGTATAAACAGCCGCTGGTTTTATTAGAGAGGCAGCGAGGACAGCCAATGCACCTCCCAGACTGTGACCAGTATAATAGATCGGCCCCGATAAGCTTGTCAGCTGGGTTTCAACTTCCTTCCATGCTTCCATGAGAAGCAGTTTAAAACCTTTATGAACAAGACCACCTGGGGGCCAGGGAGAAAGTGCGGTGCTCAAATTAAACAACCAGTTGGATATTTTTCCCCGGGTGCCTCGGAAAACTAAAACGGAAAAATCTTCTCCATGGCCTGGTTGTGTCCCTATAATGGCACACTGAATATGCTTGCCGTTATAGAACCAGCGTTCTTCCAGACCAATTTTGTGTAAAAAATGGTTACGGCATGTTGTCTGATATCTTTGGTCCGTCTCATTGTCGCCCCGCACATATATCAACCGGGACAGTTCCGACAACCACCAGCCATTGGTGCGAGAAAATTCAGACGAAAGTATCTCAAATGGACGCAGGTTATCCGTCTCGAAAAAATCTATCGCTCTTCCCGGACTAAAGACCTCTTTCCATGCGTAGCTGTAAGCCATCGGTTTTTATGATTGAAAAATTTCTAAAAAAACTAAATGGAGAAGAAACAAATGCACAAAATGATGCCCACACAGTATGCAAAGCCGATTGTGGTGTCAAGGATATATTAGAAATGTGTTAAATGTTTGTTATATTAGTTAGGTGCTGCTATCCAGTCCTGACCATGAAAAACCTGTACGACGGCAGATAAACGGAACGCCGAATCTTGACATGCAATGGCTCCGTTGCCATATATTATTACTGACAAAATATTTGATTGAATTTACCGGGGAGGGACTATGAGAAATTTTGACATCAAGCTCGATGCAGAAAAAAATATCGTAACAATCAATTATTACGGCACGACGCATTACCGGACACTTCTGCAAAGCCTCGACGATGTATTTTCATTGTACATACCCAAAGATGTTCATATTGTCTTTGATTTCAGTGAAACTGAATCCTTGCTTATCAGCTACAGTCAGATCAATAATTTTCGACAAGGGCTCAGATCAATTTTCCCCCACAGGGCAGTCAGTAAAATTGCAATCATAAACGCACCTGTTGATTCCTGGGGCGGCAAGATCTGTTCCTCACAACCAGTCGTCATCAATAACGATTTTCCTAGATTTGATTTGCGCTGTTATGCAGCTGAACAAAAAACGGAAGCATATCAGTGGGTGTGAAACACTGAGCTGACCATTTAGCCTGTTGTAAAAAAAATTATTCTATAAGTACTTATTTTTACAGAATTGCACGACCCTGTCGCGATTAAGTTGCGCGAGTCATCCTTTATCACCAATAGTGATGGCGTCGTAAAAACTACCCAAAGAACAAAGCAATCCTCGTTTTCTTCGTTGTTGGATCTTCCCTGTAGCTTGACCTTTCCCATCTTTTCCAATTCTTGGCGTCCATCATCGGTACTATCCATTAAAACTGTCATAAGCCCATCTCAGGTTTGTTCGTTTTGCTTCTCCACACCAGTTTGAAGTGATCCCGTAAAACAGACATCTCTTCCGTATCATAAAAATCTTTTTTATCTGTTGCTTAACTTTTTCCTAACATTTCAAGAGTAATAATTTACCCGAAATTACATCACCTGATATTGATCATAATGACCTTAATTCTGAAGAATTACAGTCATGTAAACTGCGGAATTTAGAAAAGTTACAGACAAAATGACGATCAAAAGGAGGAATCAATTATCTGACATTTAAATGAAGCGAATTGTGGTACTGAGGATTAGCGATTATCGACACTATGTTACGTAAATGTCTGACAGAAAAAATGGGAGGGAAGTATGAAGTTTTCAGTAAAGAAGAGGTATGCAAAGACTGCTGTTCTTTCAACTTTACTTGTGATGGCGGCAGCAGGAAGTTCGTTAGCCAAGGGAGAATATGTGCCCGGTGATTTTCACCAGCACTCACTTTACACCGACGGCAGTTTTCCATTTATGCAGGTCATGGATGAAAATGCCAACTATGGTCTGGGCTGGTGGGCAAACTCAGAACACGGCGGTGAACGCAACCGGGACGGTAACGGCAACTACTGGGATGATTCAGCTGTCTATCCTGTCAATCCGATCCTGGGCAATGAAGAATTTAGTGGTGGTCACCAGGAAATGTGGCGATGGCAGAGTCTCAGGGATTATGTGTTCCCAGATATAAAGGAAACCCGTGTCGTCCATCCGGACAAGGTCGTCATTAACGGCGTCGAACAGAACGTACCGGGACACGAGCACTGTTCAACCGCCATTCACCAGTTTGATGGTACCGCCACTGCAATCAGTGAATTTGAATATCGTTTTGACGCCTCGGATGATGACACCAGTCGTGATGGTGAAACTGGTCTACTGGATGGTTTCGATGCGCTGGCAAAAAGTAATGACTCCAAAGATGATGCAATCCGTGGGGTAAAGTGGATGCAGGCTCTTGTAGACCAGGGCGTTGGCGAAGCCTGGGTTGTACCTGCCCACGTTGAGCGTGCATGGAGCTACATGATTGAAGATTTTCGCAACTGGATGGATGCCGGACCCGATGTTGCGGTAGGTATGGAAGGTGCACCTGGCCATCAGACCTCAGGCGATCGCGGCTTTGGAAGGGGTTCACTTGGAGGCGGCACCTATGGCGGTACCGGTTTTTATGTGTCGACCATAGGTGGTTTGTGGGATGGTATGCTGGCTGAAGGCCGCAGATTTTATAACTTTGCCAGCTCCGACTACCATAGTCACTGGTCTGTCGGCGGCAGCGATTTCTGGCCGGGGGAATACCAGAAAAACTATACCTATATCGACACCAAGGCCAAAGACCAGGTCAAGGCCGTATTTGACGGTGTGCAGTCAGGGAACTCCTGGAATGTCCAGGGCGATCTGATTGATGAACTCCAGTTTACCGCCAAGAGCGGACATGAATCCGCAATGATGGGGCAGACCCTCAAGGTCAAAGCCGGGGACAAGGTCACCATCAAGATCAAGGTACATGACCCCGTCGAGGCCAATTTCTGTCCGCTGGACATCAACAACCCATCCCTTGAGCAGGTCCAAATTTACCAGCCGCTCAATATGCCTGAACTCGATCATATCGATCTCATTACCGCTGATATCACCGGCAATGTTCCGATGACTAACCCCGATGACGTTGTCGCCACGGATTACGGCACCAATGCAGCGGTCATTAAAACTTTCGAGCGCCATGGTGGCTCCGAAAAAAATGGATATATGACCTATGTCTTTCGTATTACCGTCGATGAATCCATGTACGTCAGACTTCGCGGTACCAACCTTCCAGCGAACATTCCCTTCGAAACGGACGAGGTGGGCAACCCCCTTGCTGACTCCCTGGCCAATGACAACCTCTATTCTCTAATGGATGCCATAGAACTCGAAGATATGCTCTTTGATGATGTGACTATTGCCACCAACAGCAAGCTTGGCGAAGTTGCTGAAGCCTATGCCGATTTGTGGTTTTACTCAAACCCGATCTTCATTGAGGTGGAAAAACCAGAGTCAAAGGGTAAAGGACATAAGAAACATGATCACAAGAAGCATGATCATAAAAAATAATACCATGTATACGCAACAGTATTGGGTGTAATACCCACAAGGTACACAAACCGATCCGGGGAAGAGTCTTTCCCCGGATCTTTGTATTTAGGTTTTTACGAATTCATCTAATCTCATGGCACTGCAAATCCTACAATTATTTTGCAGCTTGATTTCTTACAAAATAAACGGCTAAGCTGACCACGGCAAAAACATATGACTCGCTCTCTTCTTATATCTGCTGTTCTTTTTCTCGGTATCTCCGGACTCGGCTACGAAATTCCTGGACACGAATGCTTTCGGTCAGCCTCGGTCATGAAATAATATCAGTACTGGCTGTGATCAGCGCATTTTTCACCGGGATTGCTCTTGGTGCCTGGTTCTTAGACCGTGCCGTTGGGCGGAGCACATCTCCAGGTAACTGGTATGTGCTGCTGGAACTTGTTATTGCGGCCTGGGCTGTTGCGCTTATGTATATTCTGCCTGTGCTCAATCCGAAAATTTCAAGTTTGATCGGCATCTCTCCGTCGCCTTTTCGCCACTGGACGGTCTCTTTTTGTTACCCCTTGCTGGTTTTGCTGCCCGCTACCGCGGCCATGGGCGCCACCCTGGCGACCATGGCCAGGCTGTTTGATCAACTCCGAACGGGTGGTCGTGTTGTCGCAGGTCTCTACAGCGTCAATACCTTTGGTGCCGTCGCCGGAACTTTTCTCACCACTTTTCTATTGCTGCCCCAGTTGGGCATGAACCATACAACTGTTGTGCTGGCATCCATAAATTGTATGGTGGCTCTCGGCGTCCTCCTGACTACTGCCAAAATCAGCCCGCCTCAAACCTCGGAAAGTAACAAGCAGATCCAGAACACAGGAATGCACAGGCTCTATCTGACACTCTTTTTTACAGGATTGCTTGGGATTGGCTATGAAGTACTACTGGTGAGAGCACTCAGTCAGATTCTCGAAAATACGGTTTTCTCTTTTGCCACCATGCTCATTATCTTTTTATTTGGCACGGCTATCGGGGCAGGGATCTATCAGCGGGCAAAACATTTTTCAAAAAGCAACGTGCTCTCATTTCTTTTGCTCTCGACTTCGTTTTTCTGCCTGATATCAATTGTGCTGCTCCGATATCTGAACCAGACGTATCTTTTTCTCCAACATTTTTTCGGTGGAAGTTTTCAAGGGGCAATTGCAACTGAACTTGCCGTATCGCTCCTTTATTTCCTGTTGCCGACCATCTGTATGGGCGCGACTTTCAGCCATCTCGCCCAGGCGGCAAAAAGAGGTCATTGGGGGGTCGGGAGAGCTCTCTGCCTTAACACTCTGGGTGGTGCCCTTGCTCCTTTTTCTTCGTGTCCTTTTGTTGCCGTCCCTCGGGATTGTCTTTACCCTGCTCCTCCTGCCTTTTGGCTATATTTGCTGTCTGCCGCGGATACATTTGAATAAATTTGCGCTTCTTTTTAATTCTATGTATGTCAATTGAGGGTTATCTCGCGTTTCAATCGGATACACCATCGATTCTTTTTCTTGCAGAAGATGAAACCACCGTTCATTACCAGGAAGGAGTCATGGCCTCTGTCTCTGTGGTGAAGGATAACCGTGAGGCATTGCACCTTAAAGTGAATAATCACTTCCAGATGGGCGGCACAACATCTCTCTTTTCCGATCTGCGTCAGGCCTATCTGCCATTGCTCCTCCACCCCGCCCCCAAACACGCTTTTTCTGGACTCGGTCCCGGGGCAACTTTTGCTGCATCAGGAATCTTTCCAGAAGTCAGTGCCGTCGGTGTCGAACTTATTCCCGAAGTAATCTCATCGATGAAATATTTTGAGAAATCAACAGGAAAACTGGAGGGAAATGACAATCTAAAGATAATAAATGCCGATGCCAGACGTTTTGTTACATCCACTAACGATAAATATGATGTTATCGTTGCCGATTTATTCCATCCAGCCCGCGACGGAGCCGGCAGCCTCTATACGGTTGAGCACTTCGAAGCCATTGGTAATCTGCTGACAGAAAATGGTATCTTTTGTCAATGGCTGCCTCTATATCAGCTCGATGCCGAAATGTTCAAGGTGATTACCAGGACTTTCCTTGAAGCTTTCCCGAACGCGCAGGCCTACCTGGCCCATTACAGTATTGATCAGCCGATCATTGGATTGGTAGGGGGAAATAAAAAACTCCGATTCCCTGAAAAATGGCTTGGAAAAAGACTGAAGGACAAAAACCTTAGAAGATATATGGCCGGCTTTGGTTATGACAGCATCTACAGCCTTCTCGGCACCTTTATTGCCAGTGAAGAAGCCCTGCTCGAATACTCCCGAAACAGCCCTTTGAACACCGATAACAACCCGGTGGTACTGTTTCAGGCACCCCGTTTTGTCTACACCTCTCATGAACCTGCCCACAAACAGCTCCTGACCTTGATGGCCGAGCTGCCGGCACCAGATCCGGAATCAATTCTTTCTGAAATCATCACTGAAGAAGATTATCTGGCCCGCTCCCGACTATCAAACTACTGGCAGGCGCGAGACAGCTTTTTAAAGCTCGGAACAGAGATAGAACGAACTCGCAACGTCAATACATTGTACGAAACAGCGAGCGATCAGCTGCTCGACATTGTTCGAAAAAGTCTGGATTTTTCTGCTGCCTACTTTCCCCTTATCTCTATCGCCTATACCATGTATCCCCTGGATCGGGAAAAAAGTTACAAACTTCTTCGTGATCTTGAGCGGGCAAATCCATTACGTCCGGAGGCGGCGAATTTGCGACAACAGCTTTTTGTCCAGAACAAAAATTGATAAATATATTGAGTTTGCATTCATCTTCTTTAACAAGACACACTTTTGAATATGCGCTTGGCGCCAGGCTAGTCTTGCCTCTGCCATAGTGGTTTTTGCAGCAAAATTTAATATTTTTATAATATTGCTCTAATATTTTTCTCCTAACTATTAGCCTCGCAGATGTTTTGACCGTCTTGGGTCACCCGACCCAGGAAGGCAACTCTCACTAAATGACTCGATTTCAAGGAGATTTCGATGAAAAAACGAATGATAAAAACAGCCATATGTTTACTTTCCGCCGCCGTGCTGGCAGCAATCAGTTCAGGGGCAATCGCCGAGGACAAAAAACCGTCCAGTATGCCTGAATTCAAGGAAGTTGTCTTTTCCGGTATCCGACGCGGACAAGCGGAAGATTTTTGCCAGTGAGGAAGTCACCATTGACGGCAAGGCCTACCCGATCGGCTTCCAGACTATTTTGCGCTCAGGGGACACCATAGGCGAGGAAACCTTTGGCTTGCTGGTCGATCAAAATGGTCAGCCGGTAACAAGCAAGGACGGTTCCGTACACATCTCCGTCGATAATGACTTCAGTTCCCTGCTCCTCGTGGGCGACAAGCTTTTTATGGTATCGCATTTTGAAAGTCGTCCGGGAGCCATGTATGTGACCGAGCTGAACCAGGACAAAAATAGCGGCATGTTAACGGCTGTCAGCACCAAAAATATCGATTTTTCCAGCTATGGCGGACTCTGGGTTCCCTGCGCCGGCAGCGTGACACCGTGGAACACCCATCTTGGCAGCGAAGAATATCCGAACAACGCCCGTCTGACCGAAGCTGCCGAGTCCATGGACAAGATCGAAGATTACGACAAGCCGATGGTCCGCTACTTTGGTGTTGATCCTTATGCCAAAGAAACCAGTGTCGAGGATTTTCGCAAGGTTTTCAAACCGTACCGATATGGTTATCCCGTTGAGGTCACGGTCACCGAAAAGGGCGATGCCCAGGCAAAGAAACACTTTGCCATGGGCCGGGTTGCGGTCGAACTGGCCAAGGTCATGCCGGATATGAAAACATCCTATATCTCCGATGACGGCACCAACGTCGGTCTGTTCATGTTTGTTGCCGACCGGGAAAAAGATCTCTCCAGCGGAACCCTCTATGCTGCCAAATGGAATCAGGTACACGACAGGAGCGGCGGGTATGCCGATCTTTCCTGGATAAATCTCGGCCATGCCGACAACGCCACCATCCAGAAAGCCATCGAAGATGGAGTGACATTTTCCGATATCTTTACCGCCATCGACCCCGAAAGTGATGACAGCTGCAAGGAAGGCTTCACCTCAATTTCCACTACCGACGGCCATGAATGTCTCCAGGTCAAAACCGGCATGGAGACCATCGCTTCCCGGCTCGAAACCAGGCGGTATGCTGCTATGCAAGGAGCGACAACTGAATTTCGCAAGGAGGAGGGCATCACCTTTGATCCCGACAGCTCCACCCTCTATGTTGCCATGAGTGAGATTGCCAAAGGAATGGAAGACGCCAGTAAACAGGACAAAGGCGGACCAAACCACATCAGGCTGCCCAAAAATAAATGCGGTGTGGTTTACGGTCTTGATATAGCACCCAATGCTACCATCGGCAGCAATTATATTGCCAGCAATATGTACGGGGTGGTCAATGGCATCCCCCGCACCTATGCCAAAGACGGCGACTATGCCAACAACAGTTGTGATATCAACGGAATCTCAAATCCGGATAACGTTGCCTATATGATTAACCGTGGAACTCTCATAATCGGTGAAGATACCGGCTCCGGACACCAGAACGATATCATCTGGGCCTACAATGTCGCCTCACAAAAACTGACCCGTATCCAGACCACACCTTACGGCTCCGAGACCACCTCTCCTTACTTTTATCCCGATATCAACGGCTACTCATACCTCATGAGTGTTGTCCAGCACCCTTATGGGGAGTCGGATGAAGATAAAATGAGCGACCCGGCCGAATCAGCGGGCTATACAGGCTATATCGGCCCGATGCCGGCGATGAATTAATGTCAGCATCAGGTTGCTGCAAAAAATAGCGCACCCCCTCTATTTCTATGGACCCCAAAACCTTTTCTTGCGGGGTTCATAGAACATTTTATTAACCATGTTGATTGGATTTTCACTTCTTCATACTCCAGGACACCCGAATGAACTGCCTCAACTCTCTCCAAATTCTCATTCTTTCTGCCGTGTTCGCCTGCAATGCAGCGAAAGCACAATCGGCCCCCCAGAGCGTTGCGCTTGATAAAAAGAGCCTTACCAACCCTACCGCCTATATTCCTCCGCAATGTTATACCGTGACGGCAGATTCGGACGGCAAAGTTTCTAATCCCTGCTATGTCTGCCATACCAAGTCAGTCGAACCCAATTATGTAAATGACCAGGAATTGCAGCTCTCCTATTCTTTTCCCGAGATGGCCCGCATCAACCCCTGGACTAATTTATTTGCGGATCGCAGGGAGAGGGTTGCCGGTATTACTGATAATCAGATATTGTCTTATATTCGACAGAACAATTATTTGGATGAATCCGGCACTATTACCCTGACCGAAAAGCTGCAGAATCTGCAGAAAAACTGGGACTATAACAAGAACAACCAGTGGGACGGCTATGGCCCCGACTGCTTTTTCAATTTTGACAGCAGGGGCTTTGACCATTCAGCTGATGGCGGCTACACCGGCTGGCGGGCATATGCTCATTCCCCCTTCCCTGCCACCTACTGGCCAACCAATGGCGCGGCAGGCGACACCATGATCCGTCTGCCGGAACATTTCAGAAAGAGCACTGCCGGAACATTTGATCTGACGGTTTATGAGATTAACCTGGCAATCGTGGAATCACTGATAACCAGAAGAGATATTTTAATTGAGCCAACCGACGAAAAACTTTTTGGTGTTGATCTCAACCAGGATGGCGTGTTGAATGAAGCGACCCAAGTCACCTACTCTTGGCCTGCCGGTGATGGAAAAACAATGTCCTATGTCGGCGCTGCCGGCCAGGAGCTCACCGGCAACAAGGAACACCTGGCCGCCGGACTGTTTCCCGTCGGAACCGAATTTCTCCACAGCCTCCGCTATCTCGACATCGTTGACAGAGACCAGATAATTCCAGCGGCCCGAATGAAAGAACTGCAGTATATGCAAAAAAAGACCTGGCAGACCTATGCCGATCTGGAAGAAAGCGCTCTGGCCGAGATGAAGGAACGTGACGATTTTCCCGACCGAAACAGCCAGTTTGTCGGCAATAGTGAACATGGAGTGTATAACGGCAGCGGCTGGCTGCTCCAGGGTTTCATCGAAGATGCAGACGGAGAACTTCGCCCGCAGAGCTACGAAGAAACCATTTCCTGTGTCGGCTGCCACGGCGGCATCGGCGTCACCACGGATTCAGTCTTCTCCTTTGCCAGAAAGCTTGCCGGCAACATTCCTCATAATGGATGGTTCCACTGGGGCGCTGAATATTTACGTGACATCTCCGAACCTAAGACAGAACTTTACCAGGCCGGGGTTTTTTACGAGTACTCCTACTATTTAATGTATAACAGCAGCGGCAATGATTTCAGGAACAACCCGGAAGTGATCTCCCGCTACACCCTCTCCGACAACTCGCTGAATATCAAAGAACTTGTCCGTTTGCAGGGCGATATCTCCCCGCTTCTCCTCCCCAGTCCGAAAAGAGCACTGCAGTTGAATAAGGCCTATAAAACCATCGTAACGGACCAGGATTATATCCATGGCCGGGACGTCAGCATTGAGCCCATCACGACGGTGCATAAGCAAACGGAAATCGACCAACCGACAACCATTGCCGCACCAACGAACCCGGTAGCCTTCGGCAATGCTTTTGGCCCACAGCATGGCCTCAAAACACCACCGGCAGCCGCCACTGCCCCCCAATCCGAAAAAGAAGTTCTTGGCGCATCCATGCCCGGTCCTGACGGCCAGGCGTATATCGCCGATTGGCAGGGAATTATAAACAAAAGCAACTATCAGTCCTCAATCAAAGGGGCACGGATGGTCTTTCCTAATCGATTGACCCTGCCCACCCGGCCAATAATTCCAACCGCCAATAATCCCGGCTGCAAGGTCTGCCACCGCGTGGTTAAAGACAACAGGCCAACAACAGAGCGGACGGCAACAGCGATTGCAGGCCGCAGCCAGCTTACCTCCGAAGGCAGCAACCATACCGGCCGCTATAGTCCTGACGGTAGGTACATCGCCTTTGCCTCTGACCGCAGCGGCAGCGAACAGATCTGGCTGATGGACCAGGACGGCGGAAACCAACGCCAGGTGACCCATGGCCCGGCCGAACATAGCTGGCCGAACTGGAAACCTGACAGTCGGCAACTGGTCTTTATTGCCCACGATCCAGAAAAAAACAAGTATGCAGTGAAGCGATACAGCCTTGACGACAAGAGTGAAAAAACTTTGGTCAGCAGTAAGCGTATGATAAATCGACCGACCTACCATCCTCTGGAAAATCTTATCGCCTACTCGGGGCAAACAGGGAACAATTGGGATATCTGGCTGATATCAGAAGACGGCAATCAGCAATTCCGGGTCACCACGGCGCCCGACATGGAAAGCAACCCGCTGTGGAGCCCGGATGGGAAAATGCTCGCCTACAAGGTGGCCCCTGCAGGTGGAAAATACAGCCTGACCAGCCAAAATTTTATGACCTTTGCCGGGGGCTTCGACAGGCCAACCATCCACACCTGGCAAGGCCCGGAGTCGGTACAGATGAATGACTGGAGCCCGGATGGTTCGAAGATCACCTATACCGCCGAAACCATCAGCGGCACACTCGGAAAAGAACGGGTCACCTATTCTGCACTCGTCTCTGATCTTACCCTTGCTGACAGAAAGGTCAACACAGCACATACTCTTTTTGCTTCCCAGGGCTTTACTCTCGGTGACCGCGGGCCGGTATTTTCACCTGATGGTCGGTTCGTCGCCTTCTGGGGATGGAATAAAGACTTCAAATCCGGTCTTTGGCTTTGTGACCTTGAGGGAAAACGTGCCATCCCCCTTTCTACCGGGGAATTTGACATGTATCCCCAGTGGAATCCCGATGGTCAATCTCTTCTCTTTGAGGCCTGGGCTGGCGGGAGCTCACAACTGTTCATCTCGGAAATCACCAGGAATATTATTGACCGGCCGCTGGAGATAAATTGACTTTTTGTTCGATGCCCAAAATCTCGAGCAAGATAGTCGGACATATTTGACAACTCACAGCAATTCAATTGTCTTCACATCCCGGCGGCCGCCTTGTCCGCCATACGCAGTTCAGGCGTGGAGACAATTGGGCACTCTTGTATTTGTCCGGCTCTTCTGACTGCTGTGAGTTTACTCAGCTGCGGTCTGTGAATATCGTGATTGGCAGCAACAAAAGCAACAAAATCATCAAAGGTCATAGGTCGTGCATGCAGGAACCCCTGGAGAATCTCGCATCTTTCACCGATCAAAAAATCATTCTGCGCCCTTGTCTCAACCCCTTCTGCAATAACATTGAGACGTAATGCCCTGGCCATTGCGATGGCTGCCCTTACGATAGCTTCATCACGAATATCAACCCCAATGCCATGGACAAGGCTTTTATCGATTTTCAGGGTATTGAGAGGCAGATTTTTTAAGGAAGTTAATGAGGAATATCCCGTCCCGAAATCATCAAGCTCCGTATGCAATCCCATTTCCTGCAGTGCCTCCAGTATCGATTGGGCTCTCTGCATATCCTGAACTAGGCAGCTTTCGGTTAATTCCAGTTTCAGTCGTTTCGTATCTATATTGTATCGCTTGATTGTTGCCCTGATCTTGGCCAGAAAGTCATCATCAGAAAACTGACGCGCGCTGATATTCACAGCAATGGCAAAGTTATCTGGGAGCTTGTTAAAAGGCAAATTAAGGATATTCTGACAGGCAGTATTCAGCACCCATTCACCAATTCTAATTATCAAACCAGTCTCTTCAGCAATAGGGATAAAAACTCCCGGGGATATCGGATCTTTTCCAGGCGGAAACCATCTCAACAGTGCTTCGGCCCCACAAATTTCCCCAGCATTGTTTACCTGAGGCTGATAGTAGAGAGACAGCTCATTATTGGCAAGAGCACGCCGCAGATCCTCAGCAAGCGCAGTTTTAGAACTGATAAGGACTTGCCGTTTTTTATTGTAGAGGCAGACACGGTTTCGTCCCAGCTCTTTTGCCTCAAACATGGCTACATCAGCTCGTTTAAGCAGTTCGCCATCAGACCATTCTTTCCCTTTAAACAGTGCCACCCCGATACTGGCACTGGCATGATGCACGTGTTTTTTGCCGCCTAACAGGTAGGGCTGCCCCAGAGAACTGCGAATTTTCTCGGCGATGTTGCATGCTACCCTGCGGGCTTCTGTTTCATTTTCACCAATCCACTCCAGCAGAACAACAAATTCATCTCCTCCGAGCCGGGCGATGGTGTCAGTCTCTCTGGTACAGAGCTGCAACCGTCTGGCAACCTCAATGAGCAGTTCATCACCCAAATTATGCCCCTGGGTATCATTAAGGACCTTAAAGTTATCCATGTCGAGCATTAACAAAGCTCCCAGATTTTGCTGCCGCTGCGCGGTAACCGTTGCATGCTGCAACCGATCTTTTAAAAAACGTCTATTGGCAAGTCCTGTCAGCGGATCATAAAGAGCCAATTGCTTTATCTGGTTTTCCTGGGCTTTTCTTTCCGTTATGTCCCATAAATATCCATACCATTGGGTCCCTCCGCTCCTGAGCTTTTCTGGAGTGGCATGACCCTCTACCCAGATCTCGCCCTTCTTCGGATGATTTACGCGAAACTGATCTTGCCATGTTGTTAATTTCCTGCTGGAGACCATGATGTTTTTACGAACTCTGAGATCATCACCAGGATGGATAATCCCGGCAATTCGACTTGAGTCATGCACTATTTCCTCTGGAGAAATGCCATAGATATCCATAACACCTTTACTTGCATAGAAAAAATGACCGGCGCCCTCTGGGCTGAGGTGAAACTGAAAGATAAATCCCGGAATATTTTCCGCCTGTTTCTCCAAACGCACTGAGAGTTCTTTTCGTTCAGTTATATCCTGAATCGTGCCCTGAAGAAGATCTACTTTTCCTGCCGAATCTTTAACCGGGATAGTTTTTTGATAGACCAGCCGTTCCCGCCCATTCGGCCTGACAAATCTGTACTCCATCGAAATTGTTTCTTTATTTTTTATTGCTCTCAGCAAAGCTGCTTTGACAGCGTTTCTGTCATCGGGATGAATGAGTTGATTTGACGTCTGGCGACTGACCAAAAAATCTTCGGATGAAACACCGCAAATATGATACACCTGGTCGGACCAGGTGAGTTCTCCTGTCTCAATTTCCAGCTGCCAGTCGCCAACAGAGGCCATTCTTTGGGCCTCCAAGAGCCTCTGTCTGGTGGAGGTTAAAGTGGCAATAGACTGCTCAAGTGAATTGAGTGTTTGCTTGATCTGCTTCTCAAAAGGACGAAAAATAAAGAGCATCTCAAAGAAAAGGGTGAATATCGTCGCCAGCCAGACAAACCATTCCAGCTTTTCAATGCGTGTTATCGCGTTCCGCGCAATCTTTTTATACTCATCAACCGCAGCATCAAGCATCGGCTCAAGCGCATGGGGACCATAGGTGGTCAGAAAGATATAATCCTGTGAGTTGATGTTCAATTCAGCGGTTGAGCTCTTGAGAACCGACTCAACTCTTTCCAAAAATCGATGCAGAGCAACCTCAAGACCTACCATCGGATCCTCATAGATCGATTCTAAATTGTCGTTGGATATCTTGGGAAGATTTAAAGCAGGCGAGCCGTGCCGGAGAGCCTCGTGGGAATCTTTCAGCTTATTCAAGGTCCTGCCAACCTGTGCCCGGGCCATGTCGAACTCGGCGTCGTCATCTGATATCGCCATGAGACTGCTGAAATAGGCAATTCTGTTGACCAGTCCCGCCTGATGACCAGCCATGCTGATTATGCTCGAGTAATTGAGCTGGTCGGATATAACCTTCTGCATCATAAAAAATGATGATGTAATCAGAATGGCAATGATGCTCAGCCCTGTAATATATCTGAACCTGAGGTTCTCAACTGTTTTGGCAGGTAACATGGTGTATAATTGTGAAGACAGCGAGGAATAAAAAATAGTTTTAAGCAGCTTTGCAGCCACCGGTGAGGATTGCACTGTAAAACAGCATATCATTTTTGTATGCTCAGGCTGCTTTTTCCAGTTGCCCTATATCCTGCAGTCGCGTTGTTGCATCGCTGAGAAGACTGGTCAATTGTCTGGAGATAATATCGGCATCTTCGCTTACTTTTGCGGAAATGCTTTTGGCCCGGGATGCATCCTCACGAACCTGCTGAATATGCTCTGAAACATCCCGGGTATCCAGAGAAGTCCTGCCTACTAGCTGGGCGATTGTCGCAGTGTCACTTTGCTGTCTGACAAGCGCGTTTTCAATGACTGTCGAAATTTCATGCAGAGAATCTGTCTGACTATCAATTTCACGTATAATTGCAATCATTTGCTCACAGACATTGTCAATTGTCATGATCTTTTCATTGATATTGGTGGTGGCTTTTTCAGTTTCATAGGAGAGTTCTTTAACCTCCCGGGCGACCACCGCAAACCCTCGCCCATATTCTCCGGCCCTGGCCGCTTCAATCGTCGCGTTGAGAGCGAGCAGCTTGGTCTGATCGCTAATCTCGCGAACGATGGTGACGATGGTGTTAATGTCATTTGCGGCACGATCAAGATCCTCGATGACCTTCCGGGATTTCTTGGTATGCACATTGAGATCGATAACGACCGAATTCTGTCGCTGCATCTCAGTTTGCATACCGTAAACCGACTCCTGTAATTTATCAGTTGAATCGGCTACCCTCTGGGTCATTGTCGCAGTATTTTCCGCACGTTTTGCAACAAAAGCAGATTTTGTGCTTGTAGTGCTTGCAAGTACTTCCATATCCTCTGACATGCTGTTTAAATTACGCGCTTTTTTTTCCAACTCATTGATGGTCACCGACATTATCTCCAGCGTTTCATCGATGACACCTTTCTCTTTTTGCTTCCGTCTATTCTCAAACTTAATTTCCAGCAATGCGTTCTTGAAATTATTGACTGCACCGGCGAGAACTCCAATCTGATCGGTTCGTTTCTGCCATGGTATATCAGGTAATTTTCCAGCACCTAATTGATCAATAGCGCGATCAAAGAGCGCAGCGGACGTTCAACAATGAGCCTGGTTAATAAAAAAATCACCAGCAGGTTGATGAAACAGACAATACCACTCACCCCCAGAATGAACTGTTTATTCTGATGTTTGGTCTCAACAAGCTCCTTCTCCTGTTGGTCGATTATCTCTGTAAAATTTAAAATCTCTGTCCTGGTCAACTCGGCCTTCAGCGCCTCATCGGCGATGACTGCAGCAAGTTTGGCCAGATTATTTTTGAGCGCATCTCCTTTAGAAGCTTGCCGTGATATTTCATCAAGCTGTGTTTTAATCACCGTAATATTTGTTTCTTCAGGCAGGGAGTAAACCCGGGATTCAATAGAATCTGTAAATGCACCATCGTCTGCAAATACTCCAAACGAGACAGAAAAATTGGTTTTATTGTCCTGGACAACCACTCTGTGTTTGGTTAAATCACGACGCTGGTTTCGATCAAAAAGAGTCTTCCAGGTGTCTCTCCCGTTAAGTTCAACAGTCTCTACAAGCGTAAAATTTTCGTCCAGCCAATCCCTTATCTCATTTTCCGGATTGACCTTCAAATATTGCGTGAAAGAAAGCATCTTATCCTGTATCGCCACAATCATCGCACGCAGATTTGCACTATCCTGCTGCCGGATGTGTAAGACCTCGTTGACGTTTGACGCAACTTTTTCATTTGCCTGCCAGAAGGCATATACCAATCCACTGATACAGACAGTTGATGTCAGGGCAACCCCCATCAGGATTTTCATCCCAACTGACACCATTTTTTTGTTAGATTTACGTTTCATTCCTCGTTTTCTTTGTTTCATATGTATCCAATTAACGATCCAGTGCCTCAATGCAAAAAATCCACAAATAATAACTTAGTATTGCAGACAATTGTTATTGTTGTGTTAAGAACGCATTAGACTTAACACGGACAACTCCATTTCTACCAAAAGGGGGGAGGCCTCAAAACAAACATTCACCCTCAGGGAACGGTGAAACGCACACCCGAAAAACGGGGATAAAAAAGAATCCGGATTTCTGCCCAGTAACCAGGGCTAGACGATCTAGCAAATAGAAGCGATCTCTATTGGGAAGAGGAAATTATAGCTGAGCACTACTTGAGGGTGAGTAGTTATCGTTTTAATTTTATTTAAATTTTTCAGCACGATTTCTAAGATCCATGAGGTGCTGAATCAATCTGCTTCTGCTTATTGCGTAAGGTGGTTCTATTCCATTTTTCTTGTAATACGCTTTCAAAGAGCTGCTAATCTGCTCTGCATGTCCAGACAGGGACCGGTGAGAGTTGCAAAGCAGCATGCCGAGACAGTCCTCAGTTAATTTTTTCATCTTGTTGTATTTACTTCCTTCAAAAAAACGAAGCTGTTTCTGGAGCGATTTTATCTCATTACGCTGCTCCGGCATAATTTCATTAAGAAAATTAGTGAGAGGCTCGTTCTTTTCATTGCTGTCAGTATTTTCTTCTTGAAAGCTACACAAAATGCTCGAGGTACTATGCAGCATGCTCTTCCGGTCCGTAATCGAGGGACCAAACTCACCAAAAACGTAACCGCAAATGATTGGTGTTTGGTGAAACATCCTGACCATCTCTGTATATTGTTGGCGTATATCTTGCTCCAGCACCACTTGATGGGAGCAGCATGTGGTAGCAATGACAAGATCGCTTTGTCCATCTATTCTGGTAAGGCAGTTTTTGAATTCATCTACTACCTTTTCTTTGGTGGGAAAGGAAAAGCTTACGTGAAAATGAGATGGGAGGGCAGAACTTTGCGTGTAGTAATTACCAGTGGCTTCATCATAGAAGATGTCTCTGATAAACGGGTCTTTTCCAGGGACATGGAACCATAATGAATATTCGACATGATCATATTCTTTTAAAGAAAGCGGGTGTTTAATCTCGCTGAGAAAGGTGTGTGGTTTTTTGCCGTCAATCTCTGTAAGAATTGAACCTTCACTACGACCGGGATAGAGTGTTCCTAAATCTGACCATCCATAAGAGACGGCGTATTTGACCGTAATATTGCCGCTAAAAAAGAGACAAACCAAGCTGTCATCTGCAACATGGATGCTGCCATTTTTGGCAAAGAAGACAAGAGTACTGTTTACAGCTGGTACCTTTTGAGAGAAGTTGGCAAGATCCTGTTCGTCCCAATATGCCGTTGCGATTCCACCAAAAACGAGACATTTTTCGGGCAGTATTTCCTGAACGGCATCAATAAGTTTTTCCCCGTCAATATTGCTATACGCCGAGTAAAGAAAACAGGCGGCAGGATCTTCGCCTAAAGAATTCTCCTCGAGCAATTTCTGGAAACTCTGAGCAAAGTTATTCGACTGAATGAGGGTTGAGAGGTTTCTTATACAACCCGTAATAAAGGTTATTGTATCGCTTACCAACAAACAGAGAAAATACCCATCTTTAGTGTACTCGCTATCATCTGTGAATCCGCCAATAACAGTTCCCCCAATAATTTCTATTTTGGGGAAGGCTTCACTGATGCCCTTGAGGATATCCTTTAGTTGGTTATTTTCGTGAAGACATGAAGCATACAGAATGCCGGCAGATGGCCGGTAATGTCTTAGTTTCACATTGGATTTATTTACCAGATCATCAACGATGTCTGTACTGCTATTTTTTGTGCTGCACGCAGTAATAGCTTTGAACATAATCGTCCACTCCACCTTTAATGAGAATCCGGTACAACATTATTGTAAAAATGTCGCCAAGTCAATCAATTAAGCGAATCAGTTGTGCCGGACATTTTTTGTCCCGCAACAGGCATAGATGAATGATTTTCTGTGTTAGACAATACAAATAGAACCAGACTGACAGGTTACCAGAAACCCTTTCTCTTTTTTATCCTCTTACTGACAAATGACAATGACCGAAAAAAACATACGTCAAGAAATAGGATTTATTAAGGTGATATCGTCTGAGAAAATCGACCAGCTCATAATTTCTCAGAAATTTACGGTGAATGAATTCAATGTGGTTGTGGCAGCACATAAAATTTTCACCTTTAATACACCTGACGGTGAGGAAGTGCACCCCACGGAAGATCCACAATTTTTCCTTAAAAAAGACGGAACTGTGTTGAAGAAAGTTGGGTACTGTCAGACAAACAATTGCTCAATGTTTCATTCAGGTAGACAGAGTCAGTAGCCGAAACTTCCCGGAATTCTCTCTTTCTGTCACATTTTTATTATAAAAAAACGTCTTTGTAAGCGATTTGTAACGTATCGTGTTTATAATGAGTGCTATCTCTAAACATTGCTGTGTGAAGAGAGCGAAGCCCTTTCTGCGAGCTTGCGGACCTCTGCGGAAAGGGTTTTTTATATTTCCTGCTTCCAGTTAAAAAAAGCCAGATGGATACCAATCCGGATTTTTAGATTCATTTCTCACTTTTGAAATCAAATCTTAACACCGTTGTAAAGTTTTTATAATCTTTGCCCGCTATGATGTCATCATCTCCTCTAATTGCCCCTCGAATGCAATTGGCGTGTCAAGCCCTTTCCGAAAATACCACCCGGAAAGGGCTTTCATGTTTTCCCCTTTCGCACTCTGTTGCTGCCTGTGAGCAGCATGACCGTTTCCATGCAGGAAGGAGCAGAAGCAAGGACAGTTCCCGGCACCGAAGAGATGCTTGGAACAAGATGTTGAGCTTATGACAATGGCTGGCCGGTGTGTGAGGGGGCCTATTGTCAATTAATTTTTAAAGGAAAATGAAAACGATGACATGTCATTACAGGTTAGCAAAGCAATCCTATTGTCCTGGGCGCTGCATTTCTTATGTTATGCGGGTGCAGCAGCCTCAGCCATAGACCGGTGTTTAACCCCAAAACATGTTTACAAGAAGCTACCGCAAACAGTACCGGGGATCCGGTCATAAGTGGTCCGCGCAATGAGAAAAATGTTGTTGCCGATATGCAGCCAGCATACTGCAACGGTCAGATGCTGTTTATGCTGCTGAACAAAAAAGAAGAGCGGGTTGTCCCTCCGGAGAAGTGCTTGTTTCAGGTGACGGTGGAGTACACCGGTGAGGTTATATCTGCCAAGGTTGTTGAATCAGACATAGATGCAACAGAGTTTTTGCGGAAAATAAAAGATATGATAATGGACACCGACTTCTCGCCGTGGCCACGTCATGATGATGATGCCGAGTTTATATATCCGATGACCTTTACCAGTTGGTGGCAAGACTGAGGAGGCAGGTGGCCTGCCTCCTCTATTTATCAGTTGCCTTTCAGCACAGATTATCTGATTTTCCGCAGCGCCATTTTTGAAAGATACACCTTTCCGGTTTCAGAGGCATACACAGTTAAACCAGGAAGCTGAACGGTTACTGTCCTTTTTACCGTTTTCTTTTTCTTATTTTTTTCTATTGTTTTAACCATGTAATCCTTGCTTACTGGCAGCTCCCATTCACCTATCCTAACAACCGGGTTTTCTGAATCAGTTGAATCGACAGAATACGCAACACCTGCCTCGTCCAGGTCGACATACAGTTTATTGGTGGTTTTCTTTAGATTAACATCAATCACCTCGGCGGCAATTTTGGCGAGGTCGGTATTGTCAATCACGTTTGCCGGAGCCCCGAAATTCTTGGTGGCCCAGAAAGGAACAGTCTCGCCGGTGTGACCATGGGTTGTCCAGCCGATGACTGTATGGTACGCGCTTACTACCCGGGCCAGGGCATAGCTTAAACCTACTTCAGGCTCTAAGGCCCAGATATCGGCAACATCATCATCGGTCAATTCAATTCCCCAATTTGTCAGGACACTGTCTTTCAGTGCAGCGTGATCTTTGGGATCCGCCATCATTGCGACAACCCCATTGGCGGTCATGGTCATGCCTTTAAGCGGGTCAACCAGATCTTCAATTGTGGTCTCGGTGTATCCCATGGCGGTATAGTAATGGCCGATTTTCATGCCGCCGGTATTGTGATCAGGATAGGCCATAACGGCAGTGCGACCATTCGCCTCGGCAAAGTCGGCGGCAACTTCTACAGCATCATCAAAGGCGAGAAAGTCTGTGACCATGTAGATTGGATCGTTGTTATGGCCGGCCCAGTCAACCTGGGACCCTTCCACCATCAACACAAAACCGTCCGGATCCTGGGAGAGGATTTCAATGGCCTTGGACACCATTTCGGCAAGCGAGGGTTCGTGTGCTGCAAAATGCTGACGATCCATATCCGGCTGCATATGGCTGTCATCAAAGAGTCCCCAGACTTTTCCAGAGGTGACTGCGCTCATCTGCTCTTTACTGTCAACAAACTGGTACCCCCTCTCCTTCAATACCTCTAACAGGTTTTCGCTATCGGTCCTCTTGCCGGACCATGTGTCGTCAAAGCTGGTCGTATATGTTTGGCCGGAAGGAATCAGGTGACGGGCACCTCCACCGAAAACAACATCGACATTGTCATAAACCATATGCTCCATGATCTCATTGTCCCAGCCACGATCCTGAATATGAGCAGCAAAGGCAGCCGGTGTGGCATGGGTGACACGGCTGGTTGCAACAATACCGATTGCTTTACCTGCCAGTTTGGCAGCTTCCAGAATACTCGCTACAGGAGCATAAGGGGCTGCAGTCGGCTCAAGGCCAGTAAGCAGGTCCTCTGTGCGAGGACCGACACCGATAAAACCAACTGTTGTCTTATGACCTGTTGCAAAAGCTGTGGCGGCAGCAGCAGAGCCTGGAATAATCGAGTTGGCCATATGCGTCTTCACTGCGCCGGACTGCAATTTATCAACGGCAAGATCTTCACCCTTGTACCATCTGGCCACGGTCTGTACGGTTTCGTCACATCCGTCAGGTATCATGATAATAACGTTGTCAAGCGTCACATCGCTTTCAAGGAGATTACCATTGTCCATTTTTTTCCCAGCATACGCGTTGCTTACTGCAAGTGCAAAGCAACCGGCCAAAAGTCCGGTTTTTGCCATACCACTCCATTGTAACTTCATTTTTCCCTCCAATTTTTTAAAGAAACATCTGATCAAAAAGACGAACAGGATGCCCCGTCCGATGTATGGCCGTATGATTACAACAGTAATAATAGGGTACGATCAAAATAGTGTTAGGAAATGGCAAGAAATGGCAGAATTTGGCAACAAGCCAACAGGAACGTGCCAACTTCCACTTTGGATGGTCACATAGAAATATCTTTTAAAAATAATCACCAGACCACAGCGGCCCGCAATCTGCCATTTTCCATTCGTTCAAACTGTTCCTGGGCTTCAATGCATCGTGTTGCCACCGGACGGGCGTCGAGCCTTTTCAGACCAATTTCCTCACCGGTAATCTCACAGTAGCCATATTCACCGGCTTCTATCCTGTCCAGGGCCAGGTCTATCTCATGTAATAATTTGTTCTGTCTGTCTCTTTTGCCAAAATCAATGAAGAGTTCTGTTTGCACACTACTTTGATCAATGATATCCGCAGCCCTTGTGTCATATTCTTTAAGCTCCGCGAAAAATAATTCCACTTCTATCTGCAGTTGCCTGCGCCATGCCAGCAGTTTCTCTTTGAAATATTGACGATGATTACAGCACATATACTCTTCATCTTCCGAGGGTCGATTCATCATATGTAAATTTGTCTGCATCGCTTTTCTCCTTGATAATTTCAAGTGTTGGTTCTTGACTGATTTGACGACTTTTTTTTCCACCAAGCTGTCATTCTTTTTACAGTGAAGGACGGCTTGCTGAGAGCAACATTTAGCAAACGATTATTATGAGCATATTAGGATTTCTATAGAAAAACTTTTACACTCATTTGAAAAAAATATATCAGGGTGGGATTTAACTGTTTTCTCATCATTTTTTAGCACCAGGCTAACATCTCTCGGATAGATTTTCGGTTATGAATACCAACAGAGAACTATCCAATACTTTTTCAGACATTGATGCAGATGCCAGCCTCTTCTTTGATTCCATGGCTGCTCTCGGACTCAGGCCGTTTTGCGATGCAGACACCAGCGTCGGCATGGAATACGAGCTACAGGTGGCCGTTGAAGGTGATCACCAGGATGTCGATCTCACGGCCACCATCCGCAATTCCAGCTATTTTAAAAACGTCGTCAAACGTACGGATCGGGGGGATTTACCCCCCAGCTGCCTTGAATCTCTGAAAGAATTCCTGTATCAAAATGAGACCAATGTCTGGGAAAACAGCTGGGTGAGGTTTCCCGAATATCGGCTGACCCCCTGGACCAGAAAACTCCTCGCCCGGGATTTTCTCGCCGACAAATGCATCCTCAATAGCAGACAGCGAAGTGATATACAGAAATTCCGCTGTCTCCACCAGGGTTCAACACATCTTCGGATTCCCATCAGTTATCTGCTCAAGCTCTCCCTGGCTAATGTCATAAGCGTCGACGACACACTGTCGCCAGTTCTGTTCAAAACCGGCAAAAGCCTGCTGGACAACTTTTTAAGCGACAACACCTCACCGGAAGTCCTCAGCTTCAACATTCCAACCGCGGCACAGGGCAGGATAGGTGATCTGGCCGCAGCGGAAACAGCCAGAACCCTTCTTTTCAGCCAACTGCTTATCCAATATGCCAATAAGAGTTTCGGCCTTGAAGAGTCTGGACAGAAGTGTCTGCTCTACTGTGCGCCACACGCGCCATCCAGACAAAAACAGCTCAACGACGTGGTACCCGATGGTTTTTATCGTCATCTCTTTATGAGCCCGTGTCTGTCGGGCTGGGATAGAGGTGAGGAGAAGCATCGTTATATGGAAATCTGCCATAAAACCCTCTCCCGCAGTCAGCTGAACACTATCGGTAAACTGAAGGATGCCGGGATAATTACCCGACAACCTCATCGTCCTGCCGAATACCTCCAACACCTGCCTGGCCAATAACGGCACCCATGTCTCCATAGGCAGCCGAATCCTCAGCTCGCTGGCCGCTGATCAGGCATCAATGTTCACCCCCGGAGTGGAAAAGCATTTCGGCGATCTTGTCATCAAGATTGTCGAACATTTTCTGCCGCTTTTCGTCAACACCTACAGCGCCTCCCCCTATCGGCTCGACTTTGCCGATTTTCATCCGGAAAAGGTGCTCGGTTTTTTACCCCATGAACTTGATTTCACTCATCTCCGAATGATCTGGCGCAGGTGGAAAAAAAAGGCCGATATTAGTTTTCTCGGCAAGCCTCTAACCCCCTTTGGGCCGCGCTGGCTTGATGAAAAACTAGCGAAACTGCTCCGATTAAAGGGTGATCTGGTGCCTGACTTTCGTCTTATCGACTATCTGGTCACCCTGCTGTCAACCGAGACCTGCCCCGGTCTGAACGGGGTGGCCGGCAACCATGAACGGTTAAAGGAAGAGCTCTCCGAAATGGGTGTTTTCGATTCAAGGATGTCCATCTATCTGCTGTACCGGCAGCGCCTCATGGCGTCTTCCGGATACTCGGGATTCGAGGGGAGGAGTTACTCCCTTTTTCACAGTCTGCTGGAAGATATGGCGGAAGCTGTGGACATCCAGAATCTCGTCACCGCCCTGGCCTGTCGCTACATCACGGAGAGAAAAGTTCATCATCGTGACATCCCCGACCGACCGTCAATTGAGAGTGAACGACGGCAGATATTCTTTGCCGGCGCCGTCGGCATTCCAACCTTTTATGTCCGTGCCGATACAGGCAACAGACTGCTACGAAAGATTCTTACTCATGTGCGCAACCAGCGCAACAGCAGGAGATACAAAGGATATATCAGAGTAAAAATAGCCGATTATAAACTTGCCCTTCTGCACATAATCGAAACCGACGGTGCTGACCTTATTGAACAGCTGGGCCTGGCCTCCCGCATGCAATCTCTGCACAGACGACTGACCGATGAATCGGTCTCAACATACGGCAAAATTATAGATGCCGTGCAACAGGAACTACCAGGAAAAAGGTCACCGCAAGACGTTCCAGCAGATGAGTTCAACCTGGCCACCGAACGATATTATCGCAGCGTACTTAAGCAAAAGCATCTCAGCGAAGCTTTTGCTGTTTTTGTCGACGACTGCAAGCAGCTCGAGAAGCTGGAAGATCCCCACTTCAGACAGGTTATGACAAAGATTTCACAGGACATCTCCGGTGCAGAATTCGTTCTTCGACACAGGGAGGCAATAATCAATGAAACCGCCGAACCGGAGATTGTTCTTCAGTTGCTCCGTATGGAGTTGGCTATTATCAACTATGAACGTAACCGCAACGAGAATAGAGAGATATGAACCTTTCAACCATTCCCCACCAGTATATCGACAGAAACTCTCTCGAGGTTATTACCGAAAAGCCGATCGGTGACCGCACCATACAATTCCTCTACAATACGTTGCGGGAAAATACGCCGGCCATGTTCAGGGCTCTCACCTCGGGCAAAATGTCGAGTCTGCTTGGTTATTTCCATTACGACATGCTCGGCAAAACCAGAAAAAACGGCCACGAACTCTTCAGCCGCTTTAGTGCCGACTGGCAGGAATGTGTCGAACCGATTGCGTTTTATGATTCCCATCGAAAATTTTTCGAGCGGCAGATCCGTTATTGGGAAACCAGACCGATGAACCGCAGGCCGACAACCATTGTCTCACCAGCCGACTCCCGGGTACTGATCGGCAGTTTCGCCGAAACATCGTCGCTCTTTATCAAGGATAAGTTTTTTGATCTCGAAGAGTTGCTGGCCCCGGACAGCTCCTGGCACCACCGGTTTAAAGGAGGTGATTTTGCGGTTTTCCGCCTCACCCCGGACAAATACCATTACAACCATGTGCCGGTAAACGGCCGGGTGGTTGCCATCTACCAGGTCGACGGCCGCTATCACTCCTGCAACCCATCCGCCCTCATCGCCACCGCCTCCCTCTATTCAAAAAACAGACGAGTAGTGACCATTATCGATACCGATGTTGTCGGAGGAACCGCCATTGGCCTGGTGGCCATGGTGGAAATTGTCGCCCTGATGATTGGTGATATAGTCCAGAGCTACAGCGACGAACGCTATAACAATCCGCAGGATGTCCGTGCCGGGCAGATGATCAAAAGAGGCTGCCCCAAATCTCTTTTCCGGCCCGGCAGCTCTACCGACGTACTGATTTTTGAGCCGGGACGGATAACTTTTGCAGAAGATCTTGTCAAAAACTCACAACGCCGCGATGTACAGAGCAGGTTTACCAGCGGCTTCAACAGGCCTCTGGTGGAAACTGATGTCTGTGTGCGCTCCTCCATCGCCGAACCATTGCGGCAAACACCAAAGTTTTAACAAAGGGAATACTATGAATGATCTGCTTTTCCTGTCCGGACTTGGCTTTATCCTGCTACATTTGCTTGGTTGGGGTTTTAAAAATTTGCCGGGCGAACGCTGGCAGATGCTGGCGGTTGTGCCACTTAAAAAAGATGGAGATGATTCCTGGCAGGGATCAAACCTGACCTATTACGGTTTTTTTATCGCCACCAGTCAGCTTATCGCCCTGACCCTCCTGCTTATCCTGCTCGAGGCGATGGGACTGTCCTTACCGGGGACCATATTGGCGATTCTGCTTATTCTGGCCTTCTGCGTTCCGGCGGCCCGGTTGATTGCCATCCTGGTCGAAAAAAAGCGTCACACCTTCACTATTGGCGGGGCCTCCTTTGTCGGCATCCTACTTGCACCATGGGCTCTCCAGTTCAGCAGTTCCGTACTCAACCTGGGTGAATCCCGACTGCCAGTTATTCCCGTCCTGGCGGCCATGTCCATAGCCTATACCCTGGGCGAAGGGCTTGGCAGGCTCGGCTGCATCAGCTATGGCTGCTGCTACGGCAAACAGCTCAAAGAATGCAACAGGATGCTGCAGTGGCTCTTTAGCCGGATTAATTTTATCTTTTACGGAACGACCAAAAAAGTTGCCTACGAAGCACAACTGGCAGGGGAAAAACTGATTCCAATCCAGGCAATAACCTGCGTGTTGTATACCCTTGGCGCGCTCATCGGCAGTTATCTCTTTCTGATCGGCATGTTCACCGCAGCGCTCATATTCACCATAGCCCTAACGCAGCTCTGGCGTATTTTCTCGGAAACCCTGCGCGCCGACTTCCGGGGTTTTGGCAATATTTCCATGTATCAGAAAATGGGGATGATGAGCGTGCTCTATATCCTTGGCGTCGTCTTTTTTGTCCACGCAGCGCCTTATGCCGACCCCGAGATTATTGACGGAATCGGGGTGTTATGGGACCCGGCTATCATTCTTGGCCTACAGTTCCTCTGGCTGGTTTTCTTCGTCACCTTTGGCCGCAGCACGGTCACGACATCGACGATCTCCTTTGCCCTTATCCGTAAGCATATTTGATGGCGTCATAAAACTCAGGTTTGGTGCAAAAAATCATATTTGACGGAGTCGAAGCACGCTGAAATCCTTTTCAGCAGAACTGATGTTTGTTGACTATGAGATTATCGATAAACTGCCTGCTGCAGGTGTCCCAAGAATAGCTTAGAGCAAACTGACGACAGGAATCCGGGGATATGTGCAAGGCTTTTAAAGCTGCCTCCCTGAGGTTTTCGTTCAGACAACCATTCACCCCCTCAATAACAAGCTGCCCCGGCAGACGACCGTTGAATAAAGATTTTAAATTTCCGATATTGAAAAGAGGTGATCTCATAGACAGTTCCTTTGAAAAGCAGCTATTACCTTATCTGCGACTACTGACCTATTTTCGCTTTTTCAAAGGACGTCGCTAGCCAACTCTGCCAGTTCCGAACGTTCACCCTTTTTCAGGTCAATATGGGCATAGAGCCTTTGCCCATGCATTTTATCGATAAGCGTGCTGAGCCCGTTTGAATGAATTCCCAGATAGGGATGATCTATCTGATTTATATCTCCGGTGAAAACAATTTTGGTATCTTCTCCCGCCCGGGTGATAATGGTTTTTACCTCATGAGGCGTCAAATTCTGAGCTTCATCAACGATGATGAACATCTTCACCAGGCTCCTGCCCCGGATATACGCCAACGGCTCGATTGCCAGTTTTTCTTCATCCAGCATCAGCTGTATTTGCTGAAACATTTTACTTCTTTCGCTGAACTGTCCCCGAATGACCCCCAGGTTGTCATAAAGCGGCTGCATATAGGGCTTTATTTTCGATGTTATATCACCGGGCAGATACCCGATATCCTTATTGGATAGGGGAACAATGGGTCGAGCCAGGAGGATCTGCCGGTATTTTGAACGGGTCTCAAGTGCCGCCGCCAAAGCCAGCAGCGTTTTACCCGTTCCCGCCTTCCCGGAGATAGTCACCAGCTTGACACTGGTGTTGAGCAGAGCATTGACGGCAAAGGTCTGTTCGGCATTGCGCGGGGTTATGCCATAGACGCTCTCTTTATTGATTCGCTTTATTGAGTAACTATTGTCCATCTTCCCTGGTGCATAAGTTGCCAGCGCCGATCTCTTGCCATTGCGCAGAACCAGAAACTGGTTAGGAAAAAGGGCCAGTGATGGCGCATAGTCCTGGCTGCTCAGTTCTCCATCCTGCTCATAAAGCTTGGCAATTATCTCAGAGGGAAGATCTTCTTCATAGTGGCATCCGGAGTACATATGGGCCGCATCGCGCACGTAATCAGTGGTGTAATCCTCCACCATAAGCCTGACAGAACGTGCCTTCATGCGCAGATTGACGTCTTTGCTGACCAGGACAACCGTATGATTTTTATGTTTCTGGGAGATATGATAAGCGATGTTAAGAATACGGTGATCTTTCTTTTCCGCATTGGGGAAAACGATGCGCAGGTCGGGATGCATTTCCTTATCCAGACGGATAGACATAATTCCTTTGCCTTCACCGAGGACCATGCTGCCGTTAAACAGCTTGTCGTCACTTAATCTATCGAGCTCCCTGACAAATTGTCGAGCATGATGATTGATAATCTGACTGCCTTTCTTAAATTGGTCAAGCTCTTCCAGAACGGGGATGGGGATGATTATATCGTGCTCATCAAAATTATAAATGCAGGTACTGTCATGAAGAATAACATTGGTATCGAGAATAAAAATTTTCTTGGCTTTGGGCATAATTTTTCACTCAGATGGGAGAATTTTAAATTTTTAAGGGTTGAGAGGACGAGGGATTCCCCTAGGTTAAAAATCGTCACGCTGGGCAATGAGATATAAGAATATCCGTCAAAATGACCGTATTTCTTTTGTTTACCGGCTAAAGCTGTTTGAGAGATCAAAACAATGGTTGTTCGTTGGGGGAGATGGATAATGTTCGGAAACTACCTGATCGAGAGTAAACATATCACCTGAAAAAGAGAAGGAGGTTGGTTCAGAGGAGCACTGCGCCACATCCGGACCAGTAAATACTCACGACAGAATGATATGTCAGTGTTAGAGAAAGAATAGATAAATTATAGGAGTTGATGAGGTTGTAGATTTATTACCGGCTGAGGCCCGGGAGAGGAAACAACAGGCCGCCAGACTGTGACACAACTCACAGCGAAAGGGTTATACTCTTTGTGCTGTAACGAGAGAACCAAGGACAGGACAAAATCACTCTGAACCCGTCTGCACCAAGCTGTCCAGTCCTTAGTGTTTCTGAAAAAGAGCAGGATACAGTTTCTTTTCGCATTCCTGACAGATCCCATGGGAAAAAACAGCATCTGAATGATCACTTATATAATCTTCAACCTGCTGCCAGTACCCTTCATCGTCTCTGATTTTTTTGCAAGAGGCACAAATCGGAATAAAACCTCGCAAAGTTTTCACCTCATTCAAGGCTTTTTGCAGTTCGCTGATCAGGGAATCCTTCTCGGCTTCTGCGGCCTGGCGCAGTTCGATATGAAGACGTATCGGCCGAAATACCAGGAGATACAGAACCGGGAAGACAATTATTGACAGCAGTGAGGAGTCAACAAAGATTTCCTGATAGGCAGTCAACGGAGGCATATACATCAACAGGAACATGACCAGCGCCTCCAGAATAAAAACAGCACCGACCACTGAGAGCAACAGATAGAGAGGTCTGTTTATATATCTGACAATCGACGATGCAGGCAATCCACCGTCTTGCTGTGCGGAATTTGCGCTCACTTTATTTATCTTGGGGTTATTGAGTTGAAAAAACATGCATCCTTCGGCTGACACGGCCGTCAAAGATCGCTCCACTCAGACCAGCTTTTCTCATTATTTCTCTTTACAGGTCCCAGCCTGCCTCTGCTAAAAATAGGTATTTTTCAGAAATTGCCAACCCAGAGTATCCGAGGGGTCCCAATCAGCAGGAACAGCAGCAGGCAGAAACAAGTCGTCAACAGCCCCAGACGGTAGAGCTCACCTTGCGTCAGGTAATCACTGGCAACGAAAATCACATTCTGACTGCCGCCCTGCTGCCGGTCATCGGTTATGAAGCATCAGCTGCTATAGCCAAGGAGACACTGAAAACCCCCACCTCCAGATGGTTAAGTAAAAAGCATCATCTCCTTCGTTGTTGCAAATTACACTATCTATTACTCCGGAATAGTGTTCAGTTGAAGCATCATATCATAGGCTTCCAGCCTTTGCCCGAAACCACCGAACCAGGTATCGTAAATTGCATCAATCTGTTTTGATCGATACAGATTGGATAAGGTCCGATCAGCAATAAGACGAAAGTCTGCATCATTTCTTCGTACGGCTAAAGCCAGAGGATCATATGAGAACATATCGGGAAGAATTGCAAAATCATCTGGGTTCTCCACATTTAAAATGAGCCCAAGCAGTACAACCTGATCTGCAGACAGCAGATCTAATTTACCCTCCTGCAAAGCACTGAATCCTTCAGCCAGGCTGTTGAGTCATAACCATTTCAATCTTTGTTCCAGCTTCCTCGAACAGTTTTTTCAACGCAACAGCTGTCGTTGTGTCTTTTACAACACCAATCTTTTTACCATCAAAGTTATTCTTGAGTTTACGTCCCTTCATGGCCAAGTATGAGCCGCCTGTCACAAAAGTAAGCTGGGTGAAATCAACAAGTTCTCGACGGGCTAAAGTAGTCGTGGTTGCCCCGCACAAGATATCAATTTTGTTGCTGACTAATGCCTCAAATCGATCCTCGGCAGTTACCGGGATGTATTCAACGCTTACCTCTCTGCCGATTTCCTTTTCAACGCCCGTCACTATCTGTTTACAGAGATCTACCGAATATCCGCTCGGGATGCCGTTTTTATCGAGAAAAGACATCGGAGGGTGTGCCTGGCGATATCCGATTCTGATTTTTCCGGACGCCTGGATATTTTTGAGCGTTCCCTGCAGTTCCTGTGCTGAAAGTGGCGTGATATACAGGGCGCCGATGAGAATGATGGTCAGTAGAGCTCGCATGGTGATTTCCCTCCAGGATTAAGTATGCCATAGTCTTTTGTTGCAAATTTTCTAGTGGTCTGTCCATTTTCAATACATTGACAGGCATAGGAAGATAAGGCGATAAGGCAGAACAGAGAACCAAGGTAAGCTATCCTTTCGTCACGGTTTTCACAAGCTTTTTTCTCCCCAATTGGTTTACAGGAAATGCAGCACCCCAGAAGAGATATACCAGATATCAGCACGGCCATGACTCTCCAGAAATCTAACTGTTCCTTGAATTGACCGGCAACTGTTGTTGACCAAGCCCGGTTTAGGATTTACTCTTAATAGAACAGCACGAACGTGCGCCATCTTATCCTGCGGCAGATCATACCTTGAGCGTCGCCATGCTTGAAAAAAAAATCAGAGAGCTGTCCAACAAAACCTCACGCCGCATAGCTTTGCCCGCATTACTCACCATTCTCCTCTTTGTCATCGCTATATTTTTCATTCTTCTGCCCCAGCTTGAGGAAAGCTTTCTGGCCAGAAAAAAAGAGATGATCAAGGAACTGACGGAGACCACCTGGAGCTTGCTCGGCACATACCGGGAACGGGAACTCATATGGCGAATTAACCAGAGCCGAGGCGCAGAAACGGGCCACGCTCCGTATCCATAACCTTCGCTACGGTCCGGAGAAAAAGGATTACTTCTGGATTAACGACATGGCCCCGCGGATGGTCATGCATCCCTACCGCCCGATCTGGATGGCAAAGATGTTTCCCATTTCCAGGACGAAAACGGCAAATACCTGTTCGTTGAATTTGTCAAGGTGGTGCAGAAACAGGGAGCAGGGTATGTTGACTACATGTGGCAGTGGAAGGATGACGCCTCAAAAATCTCTCCGAAGATGTCCTATATCAAGGGCTTTGAACCATGGGGGTGGATCATCGGCACCGGCATCTATATCGATGATGTCCATGCTGAGATTTCCGCAATCCGCATCAAGCTGACCGCCATTTCGATAGCCATTTTGCTGATCGTCTCACTGCTCTCTCTTTATTCCATCCGCCAGACAATGCTCGCTGACCGGGAGAGGCTTGGGATCTTCAAAGAGCGGGAAGCGCTGATGAAGTCCCTGGAGGAGAGCAAGGAACGCTACCGCAACCTGATCGAGACCACCAGTGACTGGATATGGGAATCAGACAGCGACGGTAAATATACCTATTCAAGCCCCAGGGTCACAGACCTGCTGGGATACCTGCCTGAAGAAATAGTAGGCAAAACCCTGGCGGATATTGTCTCCCCCCAGCAGGCAAAAACATTCCGGACAACATTTAAAAATCTGATCGCCAACCAGCAGTCTATCAACGGCTTAGAGAATATTTGTCTGGGCAAGACCGGCCAGATAGTGGTGCTGGAAAACAATGCCGTGCCGATATTTGACGATCAGGAGAATTTCCTGGGCTACCGCGGCATTGCCCGGGATATTACGGAACGAAAAGTGGCTATGGAGGAGCTGAAGAAAAGTCGGGATGATCTGCATGCGAGCCTGGAGGAAACGGTAACCTCGCTGTCCTCCACCGCCGAGAAACGGGATCCCTATACCGCCGGTCACCAACTGCGCGTCGACCTCCTGGCCTGCGCCATTGGCAAAGAACTGGGACTCTCCGACCATCAGCTTGAGGGGCTGCATATTGCCGCCCTGCTGCACGATATCGGCAAGATTACGCTGCCTTCCGACTACCTTGCCAAACCCAGCAAACTCAGTAAAGAGGAGAGAGCTGTCATCAGATGTCACAGTGAGGCAGGTTATGAAATATTGAAAACCATTCACTTCCCGTGGCCGGTGGCGGAGATTGTTTATCAGCACCATGAACATCTCGATGGCTCGGGCTACCCCCGGGCACTCACCGACAAAGATATTCTCCTGGAGGCAAAGATTCTTGCGGTAGCCGACGTGGTGGAAGCGATGTCATCCCACCGCCCGTACCGCGCGTCACTTGGCATAGACAAGGCCCTTGACGCCATCCGTTCGGGCAGAGGGACTTTTTATCACCCGCCGAGCGTTGATGCGTGTGTGCACCTTATTACCGAGAAAAAAATAGATATTTGCTCGGAAGATGTATGTCCGGTTTTTCTCTAACCTGACTACTTTGTTGATAATCAACAGGTGCGACAATGTCGTAAGAGTTCAGTATTACAAAATAAAGTAGCAAAACAGTTTACAAAAAGGACCATATCTCTATGAAAGACGACGGCAATCTTGGGTGGATCGATCTGGAAATGACCGGCCTCAATCCTTTTTCCGACAGGATATTGGAGATGGCGACGATCATTACCAATTGCAAGCTGGACATCCTTGCCGAAGGCCCGATCATCGTTATCCATCATCCGCAGGAGGTCTTAACCGCAATGGATGCCTGGAACAGAAAACACCATCAACAATCCGGGCTGATCGAACAATCCCTCAAGAGCACCTACAGCTGCCGGCAGGCAGAGGTGGAAACCCTCGATTTTATTTCCCGGTGGATCGATCCCCGGGTCTCCCCGATGTGCGGCAATTCTGTCTGGCACGATCGTCATTTTCTTGCCAAATTCATGCCTGAACTGGAGCACTATTTTCATTACCGCAATATCGACGTCAGTAGCATCAAGGAGTTGGCCAAACGCTGGGCTCCGGAACTGCCGGGTTTCAATAAAAAGACCGGCCATCGGGCCTACGACGATATCAAGGAGTCGATTGCCGAGTTACAATACTATGGCGAATGCTTTCTCAAGAAACAATAAGCGGGTGGGAACAGTCCGTAGGGGAGAAATATTTATCTGACGGCAATACCCTTCAGGTGAAATTCATATGCACAATGCAAAGAGACATCTGTTTTGCATCTTGTTGTACTTGGCAATATTTGGTAATTTGCAGCACGTCTTAACTCTCTCACAGTATCTTATTTGATGGCGTCGTAAAAACCCCTCATCTTGGTCGTTGTCACAATTTTTCTATCATTACGACGTACCTTATGTACGCCGAAATAATAGAAAAATTGCACGCCTCCAATATGAAGCTTTTTACTTAACCATCTCTTGTGTGAAGTTTTTATGAGATTGTCGTATTTTCAAGGTCTTGAAATTTCCGAAAAGCTGCGGTGGGATTTCGGCGTAATTCTCCAGACAATCCCAGGTATTTTAAATAAAATTAACGACATTAACAGTTGCGGTCAACTGTAAGGATAATGACGATGACAACCTTTCCTCTCAATCATGTAATAGCATCGCAGCAGTTCGATCGGGACCTGCTGGAGACCGTATTCCGGACAGCAGACCAGATGAAGGCGGATCTCTACGGCGAACGCAAATTCGCCAGGTTTCTGGAGGGCCAAATTATGGCCTCTTTATTTTACGAATCCTCGACCCGTACCCGTTTTTCCTTTGAAAGCGCCATGCTGCGGCTTGGCGGATCGGTGATCACCACGGAAAATGCCCGGGAATTTTCCAGTGCAGCCAAAGGGGAAAGCCTTTCCGACTCCACCAGAATCATGAACGGATACGCCGATGTAATCGTCATGCGCCACAACGAGGCAGGCAGTGCAGCCCGTGCCGCCGAGGTTTCTTCCATCCCGATAATCAACGCCGGAGACGGCGCAGGCCAGCACCCTACCCAGGCTCTGCTTGATATGTATACTCTTATTGATAATTTTCCAGAGCTGCAGGATTTCACCATCGCCATGGTCGGCGACCTCCGCTATGGACGGACGGTACGGTCTCTAGCCTATCTTCTCACCAAATATGAAAACGTAAAAATCATTTTCGTATCGCCGCCGGTATGCAAAATGGAAAACGACATCAAAACCTACCTGGACCAGAACAACATCCCCTGGCGGGAAGAGACCGACCTCAAGCGTGTCGCCCCTGAAGTGGATTGTATCTACATGACCCGCATCCAGAAAGAGCGTTTCCATTCCGTTGACGACTACCAGGCTGCCGCAAGCAAGTATATCCTCACCCTTGATCACGTCCAGGCCATGAAAGCTGATGCCATTATCATGCACCCTCTGCCCAGAGTCGACGAGATCCCCAAGGAAGTGGATGACGACCCCCGGGCGCACTATTTTGAACAGGCTCAAAACGGCCTGTATATCCGCATGGCGCTGCTGTATCTGTTATTGAAAAAGGACTGACGCCAAAGGCTGCACAGGCTACCCTCAGCCGTCCATCTCTGGAGATTCCCGAATCTCCAGGGGTTTTTCCCGCCCTTCTACCTCTTCCATCTCAACATCGCCAAAGCTCAACAGCAAGGTGGCCAGAATGGCCGACATGCCCCCCACGGCAATGGAGGAGTGACCGATATCCTGAATAAGTTTCGGCATATTGGCAAAAACTTCAGGAACAAAGTGCGCACCAAGCCCGGATCCCAGAGAGATGGCGAGGACCAGCATTTCTTTGCGGCCAAGCGGTCTGGAGGTAATTATGCGTATCCCCGCAGAAGCCACCATGGCAAAAAGGATTAAGGTCGCACCGCCAAGAACCGGTTTGGGGATGAGCGAAATGACCCCGCCGAGAACAGGGAAGATACTCAGCAGCACCAGAATGCCGGCAATGTATTTGCCAACATGGCGGGAGGCCACCCCGGTCATCTGAATGACGCCGTTGTTCTGGCTGAAGGTGGCCAGGGGGAAGGCGGAAAAAACGGCGGCAATGGCCGAATTGAAGCCGTCAGCCAGGATTCCGCCGGACACCCTTTTGACATATTTATCACCCTCCACCGGCTGCCCGGAAAGCATCGATGTCGCGGTCAGGTCGCCGATGGCTTCCATCACGATCAGCAGGTAGATGATACCGACCGTAAACATCTGACCGAAATCTATTTTGAAAAAACCGAACTTAAAAGGGATGGGCATGGAGAAGATCGATACCCCGGCCAGCTGGCTGAAATCGACCTTACCCATGAAGACCGCGACAATGTACCCGACAACCAGGCCAATAACCACCGACCCCATGCGCAGCAGCGGTCGGTTGGAACGGTTAAGGAAAATGATGATGGTCATGACCAGTGCCCCCAGGCCGACATTCTCCAGGGAGCCGAAGGCGGGGGTACCCTTTGCCGCAAAACCGCCGCAGAAATCTGTCATGCCCACCTGGATCAGGGTAAGCCCGATAAGCAGGACCACAACTCCGCTGACCACAGGGGTAATCACCTTTTGCAGGTAGGGCAGCAGGCGACTGGCCCCCATGGTGAAAAATGAACCCAAAAAGGTGCAGCCGAAGATTGTGGCCATGGCGGTCTCTATGGAACCGCCGCTTTTGGTAACGCTCATGCCGATGACAATAATGGTGCTGATGAAGGTAAAGCTGACCCCCTGAATAGACAGGAGCCCCGAGCCCAGCGGACCAAAACGACTGACCTGAATGAAGGTGCCCACCCCGGAGGCGAAAAGCGCCATACTGATCAGAAAACTGGAATATTCGATGGGCAGTTTGAGCACTCCGGAAATGATAATGGCAGGGGTGATGATGCCGACAAACATGGCCAGAAGATGCTGCATGGCACCGTATATGGCCGGCAGCGGCGCAGGCTTGTCATCGAGTCCATAGATCAGGTCATATTTGCGTTTTGCAGCATCGGAGCTGCTCTCTTTAGTTTGGGATGACATACTGTATACCTCATGACATGTCAAAGTTGATGAACGGGCAAAGGTCGAATCTATAAGATAACTAGGCCTCTTGGGGGTTTTTACGACGCCATCAAGCTTTAAAGGGTGCCAGCTCTCTAACAACTCCGGATAAAATTGCCATATGTACCGCGTCAAGCAGACTGACGGGCTGTTGTGCACCGTTTTTGAATTCAACCCGCCGCGCAGAATAGTCTACGTTCAAAAAGGCCCTGAACGTCTCATTTTCATAGGTGAACCCATCCGCCCCTGTCTCCAGTACCGCATGGTGCTTGTCGTTTTTATATTCGAGTCGGTTGTCGGCGGTGAAATGATACCCGTGGCCGGCCGTCTTAAAACTATCGGAGCTGAGATGAAACTTGGGCTTGTCCTTATATGGTGCGCCGCTGGTGGGGCAGAAGGTGGCACAGTTGCCGCATTCGTTGCAGTAGTCGCCGATATTTAAGATCTGGTATTTCTGGCTGATTCTCCCGGTTTCAAGATCAGTGATCCGGATACCGTCCGGACCCTGAACGGCCTGCTGGATGGGAAAGGAGACTGGTTCCATCGTAAATTCCATATTGGCGCGATTAGGACAGACCGAGACACAGACACTGCAGATCTCATC
This sequence comes from uncultured delta proteobacterium, assembly GCA_963806525.1. Lineage (GTDB taxonomy): Bacteria > Desulfobacterota > Desulfobulbia > Desulfobulbales > Desulfocapsaceae > Desulforhopalus_A. The sequence goes on along the minus strand of CAWDYJ010000025.1, from coordinate 38,219 downwards.
GCATTGCAGACAGCGGGCGGCTTCTGCCTGGGCGGTAACCTCATCCAGGGTCTTGATCACCATCCTGAACCCGGAACGCTCATCAAAACCAATTTCAGGCATGACCGTCCCCGGCTGCCGGCGGGCTTTTGCCGTGCGCAGGCTCTCCGGATCGACTGATTTTGCCAGAAGACCGGTGGACACCCTGCTTTCTTCAACCGCCCGGCGGGTGATGGACTCTGCGACATTTTTCCCATCGCCAATAGCCTTGATGAGAGTCGATGCCCCGCGGGTGGCATCCCCTCCGGCAAACACATTTTTAATCTGGGTTTCATGGGTAATGGGATCAATTGTCAGCTTCTTATCCGGGAAGAAATCGGCATTTACCCGCTGGCCGATGGCCGAGATCACACTGTCCGCCTCCAGTTCGAATTCAGAGCCTGCAATTTTGATTGGACGCGGCCTGCCGCTGGCATCTTTTTCCCCCAGTTTCATCTGGAAACAGACATTGGCCCTGACCCGCCCGCCTTCCACCAGCATGCACTCCGGGGCGGTCAGTTCGATCAGGTTGACCTCTTCGTCGAGCATCCCTGTTACTTCTTCAAGGGCTGCGGGCATCTCTTCCTTCGTCCTCCGGTAGATGAGGTTGACCACGCCGTCAGGGCCAACCAGCCGCTTGGCGGTTCGTGCCGCATCCATTGCCGAATTGCCGCCGCCGATGACGACAACCCTTTTGCCAAGGTCAATTTTCTCTCCCCGGCGTACCGCACTCAGGAAGTCGAGGTTGTCCATGACCCCTTCGGCATCTTCACCGGGAATGCCGAGCTTAACGCCTTCCTGGGCACCGATTGCGACATAGAGATAGTCAAACTCTCTGGTCAACGACTGAAATTTCTCCTGGTCGATCCTGGCATTATAATGAATGGTGACCCCAAGAGACAAGATGGCGTCAATATCCTTTTTAATACTGTCATCGTCTAAACGAAAGGTCGGAATAGCATCCGAAGCCCAGCCTCCGGCGATATTCTTGCTTTCAAAAATTTCCACGGCAAAACCCTGCAGGGCGAGAAAGTACGCACAGGAAAGGCCGGACGGTCCGGCACCGATAATGCCTACTTTAATGCCATTGGATTCGGCCGGCTGCAACACGGGTTCATCGGCGGCTGTCTGGATGATAAATCGTCTTTATCTCTCGGATCAGAATGGGATCGTCATAGTTGATCCGCGTACACTTGGACTGGCAGAGATGGTCGCAGACCATTCCCTGAATATTTGGAAAGGGGTTGGTTTCGAGAATGACTTTCCGTGCCCTGGCATAGTCGCCCCGGGCGGCGTAGTATAAATAGCTGGGGATATCCTGGCTGGCCGGGCAGGTGGCCATGCAGGGTGCCTTGATACAGTCAAAGGGTCCAAGCTGGTTGTCGGTTTTAATGTTGTCGTAGGGAAACCTCTCTTTCTTATAGTGGTCGTCATCGACGACTCCATCACCATATTTTTGTAAATTTGCCCATCCAGCCTGGTTAACCACCTGCTGTTTATTACCGCTCCTGGCCACAACGAAATCTTCGATATTGTCAGCTCCCGCAGCGCGGAACGCCTCGTGGAGCGTTTCCAGGTATTGCGACAGACGCCCGTAACCGCCCGGTTTGAGAAGATCGGAGCAGGTGGTAATGGGTTTTAAATTACAGGCCAGGATGTCCGCCACATTTTCATAGCTGGTGCCGGCAGAAAACGAGATATCAAGGCTGCCCTGAAACTCATCCTGCAGCCGCCTGGCCAGATTGATGCTGATGGGATGCAGCGACCGGCCGCTCATATAGACCATCTGCTCGTTCTTCGGCAGATCCTGCTCCTCATTGGTGGTTTCCAGGGTATTGGTCAATTTTATGTTGAACTCAACCCCTACTTCCTGAGCGCTGGCCTGAAGCGACTTGATCAAGGCCACTCCGTCCGCATATTTCAGGTCATGGTCAAAGGCCAGATCGGGCACCCGGGTTTTATAGCCAAGTTTATCATTGAGAATTCCCCGAACCAGGTCTGCCCCAAGCAGGGTGGGATTAAGTTTTATGGTGGTGTGCAGTTTTCGCTCTTCCACGAAATAGCGGCCGATCTTTTCCACCTCATCCGGCGGACAGCCATGCATGGTTGACACCGTGACGTTGTCCGAGATGCAGTCGGGGATATTGAGATCTCTCACCCGGGGATAAAAACCGGCCAGCTCTTCGATTTTGGCCGCCTTTTCTGTGGCACAGTCGGCCATGCGATCAAGAAATCTCTGCACCGTGGGACTCAGGATGCCTTCGAGGTTGTAGCCGACACTCATGTTGAAAATAAACCCGGGTTCATCGGGACTGCCCCAGCCGAACTTATCTTTCAGTATATGCAAGACAATCCAGGCATTGAGATATTCATCAAAGGACTGATCCAGTTTCAGCTCCTGGGACCATTCACAGTTATACCCCTCATCCCCCATATCGATACAGGGTTTGGTTACCTCCAGTTCGTCCAGGATCTGGATGGTCTTCAGCTCCATGTAGCGGCCACCGGTCAGCCAGGCGGCGATCAGGTTTTGGGAAAGCTGGGTATGGGGACCGGCAGCGACACCGACAGGAGTTTCCAGCAACTTTCCGTAACGGCGCATCCGAAAGGGATCAGTTTTTTTGGGCACATAGAACAGCTCCTTTTCGATGCCGAATATCCTCCCCTTCTTTTCATCTTCCAGAATCCATTTGAGTAAGGTCGCAATATCGCAAACATATAATTTGTCACTTGTCATATCCGTTTCCTCTTAGCTGTGCTGTTTCTCATCGCCTGTCGGCGCGTAACATATTGCCCCCATCCTCTTTCCACCAAAAGCATATTCTCATGGACCACCATTGGCCGCGGATGATAGTGGTGACGGGCCACCCACGGACGCGTTTTCCTTCATAGGGAGAGTAGTCGGCGTTTTGACGAAGGATGTTCGGGGTGATGATTTTTTAAGGTTCGGATCGAAGATAATAACGTCTCCGTCCGCACCGGAGCTTAAGTGTCCTTTCTGTGGGAAAAGCCCCATAAGTTTGGCCGGAGTCGTGGCCACAAGATCCACAAAACGATTAAGAGAAATTCTTTTTGTTACAACCCCTTCGGAAAAGAGCAGCGGCAGGCGGGTTTCAACCCCGGGAATGCCGCCCGGCGCAAGCCTGAAATCATCTTTTCCCTGAGCGAGTTTTGTGCTGAAGGTAAAAGAACAATGGTCAGTCGCCACCACATCAATTGCTCCCCGAGCAAGCCCCTGCCAGAGAGCTGCAGTATCCTCCTGCCGGCGAAGGGGTGGGGCCAAGATATACTTCAGCCCCTGATTATTCCTTCTCATGGTAACAGTCATCGGTCAGCAGCAGATATTGCGGACAAACCTCCGCATAGACCTGCAGACCTCTCGCCCTTGCCGCCTCGATGACGGCAAGACCTGCTGCCGTTGAGAGATGCACCACATAAACCGGCACGCCGCCGAGGGCTTCGGACATACAGATCAGCCGATAAATCGCCTCTGACTCGGAGCAGCCTGGTCTTGTGACAGAGTGATAGAAGGGATTTTTAACATCATCCACGCTAAGACGACTGCTGAGAAAATCGATGATGTCGTGGTTTTCCGCATGAAACATGGTCAGCAGGCCGATTGCTTTCGCCCGGTCGAAGGACAGATAAAATCTGCGGGTCCTGCAGTCGCCCGCTATAGGTCGTATATATCTTGGCGGAAGAGACACCTTCAGCCTGAAAGGCAGCGCATTCTGCCAAAATTTCCTGGTTCAGGTGCTGGAAAACTCCATGGATACCGAAGTCGACCACACTGTTTTTGCTCCCTTCCCGTCTCACACTCGCGGATCTGGTGCAGAAGTGAACAGTTTTCGGGGCCAAAAGAGGGATGTTCCACCACACAGGTGGTGCCGCCAAAGGCTGCTGCAGCGGAGCCTTCGTAGAAACCGTCGGAAACTTTATTGTCACCGATCTGCAGGTTGAGATGGGTATGGGCATCAACGCCCCCAGGCATCACATACTTACCAGTGGCATCAATTATTTTACCGCCCGGACACTGGAAGGCGTCTCCCAGGCGGGAAATCTTGCCGCCCGAGATCAGCAGATCCGCTTTGATTGTTTCATCCGCGGTGACAATCAAGCCATTTTTTATCAGGATATCCTGCATGACGATTCCAGGTTGCTAGTCAAATAGATTGATCATTTGTTCCCATGTGGCACATGGGAACAAGCGGACCCTACAATGTATCCCAAAGTTTTCTCCCCATCTCTCTGGCATGGGTGAGAATCTCCTTTTCATCCACAGTTGTTATTCTGCGGTCCTCAACGATCACCCGCCCCTGGGAGATCAACGGTGACAACATGACGGGCATCGATGCCGTAAACAAAATGGCCGAGGAAATTATCCCGGGTCAGGTCGGTGGGTGGATCGTAGTCGAGAATCACCAGGTTGTTGTCTGTATCTCCGGTGGTACCTGTTGACGGAATATAACGATGAACATTACGAAATCGGTCATAAATGGTATCAAAACCAATACCTTCTGTGGCCTGGCCGGAAAGAAAAGCAGCCTTGGCGCTACGCAGCATGTCACAGTGCATCCCATCGGTTCCGAGCATCATCCTGCTCTTCAGATCGCCATAACTGCCCAGGCCGACGTTATTGTTCTGGTTGCTTTCTACATTTTGCACCACCCAGACCCCGGACTTTTGCAAAAGCTCGCGTTCTCCAGGAGAAAGATGGATACAATGGGCTAAGATCGACTTGCTCAGTTCCAATGCGCCGGCATCGCTCAAGCGTTCCACAACCCGCTTACCAAAATTGGCCTGGCAGTGGGCCTGATCGGCCTTGTCTTCAGCCACGTGTATATGCAAACCGGTCTGGTGTTTTCTGGCAAGAGCTATGGCCGCTTGAGAAGTTTTTCACCCACGGTAAAAGACGCATGCAATCCCACATGACCGGCTCTGCCGGAGGCAAGAAAAGCATCTGTTTCGGCAAGCCCTTTTCTCTTATCTCAGCTCCATCTCTGTCTGACATTTCGTAACAGAGCATATGAGAGATGCCAACTCGGTCAAAAGCTTTGGCAATGGTCTCGAATGAACCTTCTACGGCAAATGGTGATGCATGGTGGTCGATGACAAAAGTGACGCCGCTTTTAGCACAATAGATAGCCGATGCCAGGGCACTGGCCTCGATCATCTCCAGGTCCAGACGTTTGTCTATATGCCACCAGACATATTGGAGAATTTCAGAGAAATTTGTAGGGATGTTGCGTGGTGCAGGCATTCCCCTCGCCAGAGTGGAATAAATGTGATGATGTCCACAGCCAAAGGACTTTGTAACAAATTTACCCTTGCAGTCGATTATCCGGTCACCGGCACCGAGAGCATCAGTTCCCGGAATATTGGCTGAAAGGTTTATCGACCCAGCAGGCCCAGGCTCCACAAGCCAGGTTGGTACTGCTTATCGCAAAACTCTGGTAATCAATATACTGTGCATCTTTTAAATATAAGGTCATGGTACCCCCTTTGAACTGCAAATTTCAGATTGGCAAGATTGACAGCTGTCCCACGTTCATGTTATGCCTTTTTCGGAGGTGAAAGAGGCAATGTGTAACGCCGCACACCGTCAAAACTATAGTAACTGTTGGCGATGGCTGCCGCGGTGGGGATTGAACTGATCTCCCCTACTCCTTTTGCCCCGAAAGGACCGGACGTGTCTGGGACATTCCACCCCGTACACCTTGATCTCCGGAACATCTTTTGCCTTGGGAAGTCCGAGTTTGGACATTCGGTCAGAGGTCAGCTTGCCATCTTTGAGAGGAAAATTTTCGCTTAGCGCATAGCCCATTCCCATAACCACACCACCTTCTACCTGTCCTTCAAAAAGCGTTGGATTGATGATCCTGCCTGCGTCATGGGCAGCATGGATGGACTGCAATTTGCCGGTCTCATCCAGTATGGCCAGATGCACCGCATACCCGTAGGAAAAATGGCTGATTATCTCACCGTCAACATCGTGGCTGGTGGTCCAGTCAACCAGGTATTGAGCGAAATATTCTTTTCCCACAAGATCATGAAGGCTGTTGCTTGGCCAAGTCAACCTTAAGTTTCTCAGCCGCCAGGATAGTTGAGTTTCCAAGAAGAGAAGTGCCGCGACTGGCGGTGGTCGCGCCGCCCTTGGCGCCGCCGCCGGTGGAAGATTTTACGACAATTGCAATACTATCGTCAAGCCCGCACACCTCGGCAAGGATCTGTCTTGCCACGGTGTCAATGCCCTGCCCCATCTCGCTCCAGCCATGGTAAAGTTCTATTTTATCCGGGGCGACTATTTTTAATTTTGTTTCGCTGATCTCATCTATCCCATTGCCGATGCCGCAATTCTTTATGGCACAGGCAAGTCCTGCATATTTTGCTCCCCTGAAAGCATCTTTTACAGCAGCCAGACACTCGCGCAGGCCCACACCATCTTTTAAAACATGGCCGGTGGTGGTCATGCGCCCAACGTCAAGCGCATTGTCGTAACGGAACTGATATCTATCAAACCCGCCTTTGAGTGCACAGTTCATCGACCATGCTTTCCATGGCAAAATTGGACTGACTGACCCCGAACCCGCGAAAGGCCCCGGCAACGGGATTATTGGTATAATAGGCTGCAGCGATAACATCGACATTGGGAATATGGTATGCCGCCCCGGCATGGGTGCCGGTTCGGCCAACAACTGCGCCGCCCATTGAGGCATAGGCTCCCGTATCCCCGAGTATTCTGGCGCGAAGCCCGGTCAGCATACCATTTTCATCACAGGCAAGTGTATAGCTCATCTTCATCCTGTGCCGTTTGGGATGCATGCGCAGAGATTCCGGGCGACTGAGACGGACCCGGACCGGGCGCTGCAGTACCATTGCGGCAAGTGCCGCATGGTGCTGGACGGTGAGATCTTCTTTGCCGCCGAAAGCTCCGCCGGCAGACATCAGCACAACATCAACCTTGTCTTCGTCGATATCCAGAAGAGAGGCAATCTGGGCCCGATCCTTAAAAAGTGCCTGGCTTTGGGAATAGACAATCAATCCTCCTTCGCTCGTCCGGCAGAGCAATGGAGGCTTCCGGCTCTAAAAATCCATGCTCAATAAAGGGGGTCTCAAACTCACCTTCAACCACATGGGCTGAACGTCTGAACACGTCCTCTATAGCCTCACCGCGACAGACAATAGTCTCTTTTAACAGGTTGCCGCTTTCATGAATCAGAATTTCAGAATCCTTTGCCTCACTCATTTCGGTCAGCGGCTGAAGGACCTCGTAATCGACCTTGATCTTTTCGGCTGCAGCCCGGGCAATAAGCTCAGTATCGGCAACAACGCAGGCGAGGACGTCACCAATGCACCTGGTCGTTTCCCCTTCAAGCACCATCATCGGCCAGTCTTTGACGGAGAGCCCCTGGTATCGCTCGCCCGGGATATCAGTCCCGGTAAAGACCCGGATAACGCCATCCATTTTTTCGGCTGCACTGATATCGATTTTCCTGACAACAGCGCGGGGATGCTCACTGAAACAGAGAGCCCCGAAGCACATATTATCGATGCTCATATCGGCAACGTAGGGACCGGTGCCAAGAGCTTTTTCGTAAGCCTCTACTTTTGGATAGGAATAGCCGATGCCGGTGCGGCTTTCCCACTCAACTTCGCGGTTTTCACGCAGAGCTTTGGCGGCAAGGAGAATACCGTCGATAATCTTGGCATAGCCGGTACAGCGGCAGATGTTGACATTCAGTGCCTTTACCACCTCCTCGCGGCTCGGCTCCGGATTGGTTTCAAGCAGAATCTTTGCCCGGGCAAGGAAGCCCGGCGAACAATAACCGCACTGCACCGCACCTTGGGCAACAAAGGCACGGCCCAGGGTGCGGCGTACTTTTTCGGGAAAACCTTCAATGGTGATGACGGATTTACCGGCTACCCGCTTCATCTTCGTCGCGCAGGCCAGAGCCGGCTTGCCATCGAGATCGACGAGGCAGGCACCGCATGCGGCCTGACCGGAGCAGCCGTCTTTGACAGAGGTTAACCCCTTTTCATTACGCAGAAAATTGAGCAGTGATAAATTTTCATCACCGGAAAATGATGTCTCCTTCCCGTTGAGAGATGAAAGTAATCATGTTAACCTCCTGTCATTTCATGTTTTTCACAACACCATCAGACAAAGACAAACTCATAAAACCCCAAAATTTAGATGGTTAAGTAAAAAACTGCATATTCGAGGCGTGTGAATTTCACTCTTATTTCGGCGTACTAAGAGTACCTCGTAATGATAGTGAAATTCGTACCCCAAGGGCACTTCCTTTGGGCGCGCAGCGAAGAAGATGAAGAGTTTTTTACGTACACCATCAAATGATGGCGATGGCTTCAACCTCAACCAGCACATCCTTTGGCAGTCTCTCTACAGCAACGCAGGATCTGGCTGGAGCATCACCGGTGAAGTACGTCGATATATACTGCATTGAACGCAGCAAAATCAGCCATGTCGTTTAAGAAACAGGTGGTTTTGACCACCTTGTCAACGGATGCACCACCGGCTTTTAATACCGCCACGAGATTATCAAGAACTCTTGTCGTCTGGACGGTGATATCACCATCGACAATTTCTCCGGAAACCGGATCCAGCGGAATCTGGCCGGAGGTGAAAAGCATGTTGCCATGCTTTACCGCCTGACTGTATGGTCCGATAGCTGCCGGAGCCTCTTTGGTATGTATTATCTCTTTCATTGTTATGTTGCTCCCTTTCGGTTCCCATGTGGCACATGGGAACATGGTAAGATTAATGAGTTCATATGTGCTAGGTTCCGTGATTCCAGTGTCAATTATCTGATTCGCGCTTCCCCCCTGCTTAACATCGCTTCAAGGCTATCCGCCGGGCATTTTGCCTTGGCCAGCATAATCATGGCGGCAATGATGTACGGCTTATAACTGGCCTCCTGGTACATTGGCTTACGGTAGCGATCAAATACGCTGGCGGCAACTTCGCCTTCCTTACAGCTCACCCCGCTGATATCGGCGGGCAGACAGTGCATGTACAGCGCCTCACCCTCGTGGGTGGTGGACATCAGCGATTCGGTACATTCCCAGCTCTTATGCTGGGCGTTCTGGGTCAGGAGTTCTTTTTCAAGAGCCTTGATACCATCAAAGTCACCGTCTCCGTAGAGATTGGTGCGCTTTTCCATGGCGGAAAATGGTGCCCAGCTCTTCGGGTAGACAATATGTGCGCCATCGAAAGCTTCTTCCATGGAGTTGGATTTTGTGAACTTTCCACCGCTGGCCGCAGCATTTTTCGTGGCCACCGCTTCGATTTCCGGCATTACCTCATACCCTTCAGGGTGCGCCAGTGAGACTTCCATGCCAAATCTGGTCATCAGCCCGATAACCCCCTGGGGAACGGAGAGTGGCTTGCCGTAAGATGGACTGTACGCCCAGGTCATGGCCAGTTTCTTGCCTTTCAGATTTTCCACCCCGCCGAAATGGTTGATCAGGTGCAGCATATCGGCCATGGACTGGGTCGGGTGATCGATGTCACACTGCAGGTTCACGAGAGTCGGGCGCTGCTCGAGCACACCTTCAAGGTACCCCTGCTGCACAGCCTCGGAAACTTCCCGCATATAGGCATTGCCCTTGCCGATATACATATCATCCCGGATACCGATTACATCCGCCATAAAGGAGACCATATTGGCGGTCTCACGCACGGTTTCACCATGGGCGACCTGGGATTTCCCCTCATCGAGGTCCTGCATGGTCAGCCCCAGCAAATTACAGGCACTGGCGTAGCTGAAGCGGGTCCTGGTGGATTGATCGCGGAACAGGGAGATGCCAAGTCCGGAGTCAAACATCCTGCTGGAAATATTTCTCTGCCGCAGGCCACGCAGAATATCGGCGACCAGGAAAGTGGCCGCAATTTCCTGATCGCTCTTTTCCCAGGTGAGCAGAAAGTCGTTCATGTACATATCCTGGTAATCAAGCTGGGCCAGTTTTCCGATGAGTGCTTTGATTCTCACATTGTCCATTTTGTTTTCTCCTTATGACTTACAAATAATTTTCTGGTGTTTTTATCAAGAAAATTATTTCGTGAAAGAACTTATACCCGACAAGCGAGTATTAAAAAGAATCCCGCAAAGCTTTTATGGCGGGTGTTATATAACTCGTATTGATTGCATTGTAAAAATCATTGGTTCCCATGCAATGCATGGGAACCAGGTACGAAGTCTCAGGATAACTCTGAAAAAAATTAGGGGATTATATGCGTCCCCTTACCATTCTAGCACCGCCTCTTTGATATATTCCGGGGCAGTGATAATGACTTCCCTGCCGCCGTTTTTCAGAAATTCCAGCGCGGCCTCTATCTTGGGCAGCATGCTTCCCGGGGCAAAATGTTTCTGGGCAATATATTGTTCTGCTTCACTTGCCGTCATTGTGCCGATCAGTTTCTGGTCAGCTTTGCCAAAATTCAGGGCGACCTGCTCCACAGCAGTTGATATTACCAGCAGTTCAGCACCAAGTTGACCGGCAAGCAGGCTTGAAACCAGGTCTTTATCGATTACCGCATCAACCCCATCAAGGACTTTGCCGCTTCGCACCACCGGTATTCCGCCGCCACCCGCAGCAACCACATGGTAGCCGCTGCTGAGCAGCGATTCGATAATCGGCTTTTCAACAACTTCAATGGGCGCAGGTGACGGGACAACCCGCCGATATCCTCTGCCTGCATCTTCGATCAGACTCCATTCCGGATACTCCCGGCGTATATCTGCCATTTGGGCGTCATCGAAAAACTCTCCCACCGGCTTGGCCGGGTGTAAGAAAGGCCGGATCATCCTTATCAACCACCACCTGGGTGACCAGAGTGACACATTGTCCGGCAATGTTTCTGGCGGCCATTTCGTTGTTCATCGACTGCTGGATCTGATAGCCTATGGAGCCTTGCGTATCAGCTACGGCATTGACCAGGGGCACCAGGTGCAGTCCGACTGCCTGGCGGGCAACCTCGGACCGGCGCATAATGAAGCCGACCTGAGGGCCGTTGCCGTGGGAAATAATCACCTGGTAGCCCTGTTCAATCAGATCGACCACGTGGGTTACCGTCTGCCTGATCGCCTCATGCTGATCTTCAACCCTTTGCAACGCTTTGCTTTTTATCAGAGAGTTGCCGCCGATAGCAACAAAGGCACGTCTTGCTTTCATGACCTGTTACTCCTTGTTGCCGAGATAGGTAAGCGGTAATGCGGCATAGAAGGCGGCACAGCGGACCAGATCAGCTTTCCAGGTTTTCTCGTTGGGGGCATGGGCCTCAGCCTCTTTCCCCGGGCCGAAACCGACGCAGGGAATGCCGAGCAGTCCCATGATGGACACCCCGTTGGTGGAAAAAGTCCATTTATCCACCCGTGGTTCCTGGTCAAAAAGATTTTTATAGGTATCGACCGTTGCCCTGGTTACTTCATGGTCTTCCGGCAGCACCCATGAAGGGAAATAACATTCGGTGGGATAGACCAGACCGGTGTAGGCAGGCCGGTCATAATTATACATGGAGACTTTTGCCTTGGCAGCTTTTACCGCGGGAAGTTCACGGATCTGCTCCAGCGCGTAGGGGCCGTCTTCACCGGCGGTAAGTCTTCTGTCAATTGAGATGGAGCAGCCGTCAGCTACGGCACAGCGGGAGGGAGAGGTGGAGAATATTTCAGAAACGGTCAGGGATCCTTTGCCAAGGAAATCGTCGGTTATCAGCCTCCCGTGCAGTTCTTCCAGCTCACCCAGGATCCTGCCCATTTTGAAAATGGCGTTGTCGCCGCGCTCCGGGGCGGATCCGTGGGAGCTGATGCCGGCAACGTCCACCCTGATCTCCATTCTGCCACGCTGGCCGCGATAGATACCGCCATCGGTGGGTTCGGTGGAGACCACAAATTCAGGTTTAAGGCCCGTTTCCTTAATGATGTACTGCCAGCATAAACCGTCACAGTCTTCTTCCTGGACCGAGCCGACAACGACCAGGGTGTATTCACCGGCAAGATCCAGATCTTTTATGATTTTCCCGGCGTACACCATGGAGGCCATGCCGCCTTCCTGATCGCTGGTGCCGCGACCGCCAATGGTTTCCTCGTCTTCGTATCCTTCATACGGGTCAAACTTCCAGTTGTCCATGTTGCCCACGCCGACGGTATCGATGTGGGCATCCATGGCGATAAGGTGTTTTCCACTGCCGATCGTCCCCAGGACATTGCCCATGGGATCGATCTCTACCTTGTCAAAACCGACCTTCTTCATTTCCTCGGCAATCCTGGCAACAACCTTTTTCTTCGTCGCAGCTTTCACTTGGGATACGCACCATATCTCGCAAAAAGGCGGTCATCTGGGGCTTATATTGTTCAGCAAGGGCATTAATTTTTTTGAAATCCAATTTGGCCATTGTCTTTCTCCTGGCATTAAAGTTTGGGCTAAAACTGATTGTTTTAATATTGGTAGATAGTGAGAATTAACTGTAATTATTTTACCTGGCATAACCGCAGGATATTTCCCGTGCCATAGAATTTCCCGATAATTTACCGGATCGGTTGCGCCTTCGGTGTTGAAAAACAGCACCTTTGAGTCCGGACCGATCTGCAGCATCTCTTTAATCTCGGCAAAAGCACTGTGGGTGGTCAGGAGTTCGAGCACCCCTATGCCGACAGAACCTGATTCACCCGCTTCTATAGCCTTGTCGCCGCAAATCGGGTTGGCCAGAATGCGAATACCGTTCGCTGCAACATAATTATCACAACGGATGTAGCAACTTGGACGATCCCTTAAAATCGGCCAGCCGATGGTGTTAACCTCCCCGCAGGCAAGTCCGGCCATAATTGTTGCATGGTCCCCGGCCACCGCATGGGGTTTGCCATCGCCGGCCGCAGCAGAGGCATAGACACAGGCGGCATTGTTGGGTTCCATGATAATGAAGCGGGGTGGGTTCTCGCGGTATTTATTCGATATAGTAGGCGACCGCGGCGGCGGCCAGTGCGCCGACACCCGCCTGGACAAAGACATGGGTGGATTCCACACCTCTCTCTATCATCTGTTCCAGGGCCTCTTTACACATGGTCATATAGCCCTGCATGATCCAGAAGGGGATCTCTTCATACCCTTCCCAGGCGGTATCCTGAATCATATGCCAGCCATGCCTGTCGGCCATGCTGTTGGCCAGGCGGACGGCATCGTCGTAATTCAGATCTGTTACTTCGACCGTCGCCCCGTGGGAGCGTATATTGTCAATACGGGACTGGGCGGCACCTCTTGGCATATAGATTACGGCCTTTATGCCCAGCTGCTGGGCCGCCCAGGCGATGCCTCGGCCATGGTTGCCGTCTGTCGCGGTTGTCAAGGTCATGGTGCTGATGCGTCTCCGGACCTCATCGCTTACGAGGTAGGCGTAATCCGTGTCTTCCAGGCGTATTGCCAATTCCCTGCAGATAAGCTGGGCAACAGCATAACTGCCGCCCAGCACTTTAAATGCCCTCAGGCCGAACCTGGTGGATTCGTCTTTTACATATATATACACCGACCCCCCAATACCCGGCAAGCTCTTTGAGCGAAACGAGTTCTGTGGGAACATAGCCGGGGAGCTGCCGGTGAAATCTGTGCACCCTGTCGGCGACTTCTTCGGTAAAATTTTTCGGGATTATCTCTTTTGTCGGTTCCTGAAAGAAGGCCTGAAAACGATAATGGGGAATTTCTTTTATCATCGAGACACCTTGTTTTTGATTCCTGCAAATTTCACTGAGGTACCTGGACTGTTGAATCACCATCGATCGGCTTTACAGGAGTGAACCCAGAGAGAAGATTGGTAAGGAGAACGATTATTTTGTCTCTTTACAACATTGACATACAATTAATTGTACGTCAACTAAAAAATTAATTACAGTATTCAATTAATATGCCTGCACCAGGCGCAAAAACAGTATCCAGGTGACTGCTTGCCCCCTGAACATTTACATACCTATTAATTTTGATGGCGTCGTAAAAACTACCCAAAGGGCACTCATTTTAGTCCCCCTTGAGGGGGATAGAAATCTCCATCTTGTTCGTTGTTACGCCCAAAGGAAGTGCCCTTGGCGTGCAATTTTTATATCATTACGACGTACCGTATGTACGCCGAAATAATATAAAAATTGCACGCCTCCAATATGAAGCTTTTTACTTATCCATCGATATTTGAGGTTTTTACGAACTTGTCAATTTCTATAAGGAGAGTTTCTATTTATGCTCTTTGTGCGGCTTCATGCATTGTTCAACTGCCCTGATGATACTTTCATACCCTGTACATCGGCAGAGATTGCCGGCGTGGCCCTTGCGTATCTGTTCACGGGTTACCTCTTCACCTTTATGCTCTTTGATAAAAGCAGTGGAGGCCATGATCAGCCCGGGGGTGCAGAAGCCGCACTGGACACTGCCGGTATCGAGATATGCCTGCTGCACCTGGGACAGCTTACCTTCCTTAGCCTCACCCTCGGTGGTGCGAATGGTCCGTCCATCGGCCCAGACAGCGAGGTAGAGACAGGAGTCGACGGCCACATCGTCAATCAGTACGGCACAGGCTCCGCACTCGCCGACACCGCATCCCTCTTTGACGCTGGTGAACCCCTTTTCCCTCAGCACTTCGGCAAGAGACATACGGATATCAACCTGCCAGGTGACCGGTTTTGCGTTGACGGTGCAGGATATATTTCTGATCATGATATCGTCACTCCATTTCTTTTCAAGGCTTCCCGCAGCACACGTTCGGCAAGTGTTTTAATAATCTGTTCCCGAAAATCCTTGGAAGCACGCCAGGAATCCCGCGGCCGGAGATCCTTCAGGACCGAACCTTTGACCATATCGAGCAGGTCCCTGATCAGGCACCATGCCAAGAGCCTTTTCTTCCGTGCGCCATGCCCTGAGCGGTGTAGGGCCGGCAACGGCAAAGGCAAGCCGCAGACCGGCGATCCTGCCTGCATTGAGTTTACAGGCAGCGGCACAGCCAATAGTGGCAATGTCCATGGCCTCGCGCATGGCATATTTATAATAGTGGGCGGACCATCCTCTATACTCTTCTGGATGCAATCCGCAGACTGGTCATGATTTCACCGGGTTTACGGTAACCTGTCCCGGTCCCTGATAAAAATCATCTAGCGGCAGACGGCGGATTCCGTCCGGTCCCTTGAGCTCAACCTGCGCATTTAACACCAGCAGATGGGGCAGCGGAGTCTCCGCTCGGCGCACCGTTGCAGATATTGCCCCCTATGGTGGCGACATTTCGCACCTGGGGACCGCCAATCGAAGAACTTCCTTCAGCCAGGACAGGGATGTTGTCAATGAACAATTGAGTTTTTCGACAGCTGGGTAAAGGTAACCCCGGAACCGATAACGATGGTACCATCCGCCTCCATTGCCAGATTTTTCAATTCGGCCACATCGTGAATATCCACAAGGTGACTGTATTGCACATTGTGACCATGCAGGCGCACGAGCACATCGGTACCCCCGGCCAGCAGTACAGCCTCCGGGTTTTGCGACAGCAGCGCAATGGCTTCATCCACACTGCCTGCCTTATGATAGCTGTTTATATCAAACATGTTGTTCCCTTGTTAAAGCAGCCCTGCTTGTTTGAAATATTTGAAGATGGTCTTGGGACTCATGGGCAATTCGTTAATTGCGACCCCTGTTGCATCAAGAATCGCATTACGAATAGCCGGAGCCGGGGAAATTATCGGCGGTTCTCCCAGCGACTTGCTGCCGTATGGGTGGGTCGGTTCAATCGTTTCCACAAACGCCGCACCAAGATCGGGAATATCCATGATGGTCGGTACTTTGTAGTCCAGCAGATTGTTGTTGTAGATCTTGCCGGAATCGGGATTGACCAGAAGCTCTTCAAAGAGAGCGGCGCCAATACCCATGGCCATGCCGCCATGGACCTGCCCTTCGGCAGCCAGAGGGATTGATGATCACTCCGGAGTCATGCACATTGTATATTTCGTTAATTCTGACCCTGCAAAGCGGAATATCCACCGTGAGCTCGACAAAGGTACAACCGAATACATGAGGGTTGTTCCGGGCCTTGTAGGTTGCTTCGGCGGTGAGCTGACCACCCCGCTCTTTATTGTAGTAGGCATCCACGGCAACGTCCTGCACACCCATAACCGCCATCTCCGGAGTCTCAGCGATAACAATATTATCACCTGCGATGGTGAGCAGCTCAGCGTCGAGCCCGGTGACTATGCTGGTATAGGCAAGAATCTTTGTTTTTAACTGCGCCGCTGCCCGCATTACTGCCTGGCCGGTCACGTAGGTCTGACGTGAGGCGTACGAACCGGTATCAAAAGGCGTTACATCGGTATCCTGGGCGGAAACCACATGCACCTTCTTAAATAGAAATACCCAGCGTTTCTGCCGCCATCTGGGCCAATGCGGTATCCGACCCCTGGCCGATTTCCGTCGCCCCTACCTGCAGATGAACCGAACCGTCCTGATTCAGGATAAGGCGGGCGCTTGCCGGCTCGACACATACCGGATAGGTACCGGAGCCATAGCTGAAAATAGCCATCCCGAGACCGTGCCGCACCTGCCCGGCCTGCTCCCTGGGCCATGACGCACGTTTATTATCCCAGTCGATCAGCTCCCTGCCTTTTCTAATACTGTCGAGAAGGCCGCAAGTCATAATCGGTTTTTTGGTAATCTGGCTTTTATCGCCTGGTCGGGCCCCGTTTTTAAGACGAAATTCGGCGGAATCGATCCCCAGAAACCGCGCCGCCTCGTCCATTAAAGCACTCAACGGCAAAGGTGATCTGGGGCGAACCGTAGGCGCGCATGGCACCCCCGCACGGCATGTTGCCGTAAATGGTCCTGGCAGTACAGCCATAAACAGCCCTTGGATACATATAATGACTTTTGGCGGCCCCGGCTGAGACGATTGAGTGGCCGTGGGAGGCGTACGCCCCGGTGTTGGAGACTGCATCAAGATTAATACACTTGACTGTCCCTTCCTTGTCCAACCCAACCTGCACTTTGACCTCAAAAGGATGGCGCACCCTGGTGCCGATCATACATTCCTCGCGGTCCAGCTTCAGTCTGACAGGGATGCCGTCAAGCTTTCTGGTGAGAAAGGCAACCATTGGCTCCAGAATCACATCCTGCTTATTACCAAAACCGCCGCCAATATATGGCTTGACAACCCGTAGAGTGACCAATATCCATATCAAGGGCTTCGGCAACGATCCGCCGGACAATATGCGGTATCTGGGTTGAGGAGACAATGACGATACGTTCCGTATCATCCATATAGGCGTAAGCCGAATGGTTTTCCAGGTGACAATGCTGCACTATCTGGGTCTTGTAACGCCCTTCCAGCAGATGGTCACAGGTAGCCTTTACCTCTTCGAGACTGCCTCCGGCGACAAAGGAGTGGGATTTTACGATGTTTTTCGTTCCCTTGTGAATCTCGACCTCGGCGGCCAGGACATCAGCATTTTTCACGAGGGGCTGATACGATTCATATTCGACATCGATCAGGGAAAGTGCTTTTTTCACAATGAGATCATTTACGCCGACCACGATGGCGATCTCGTCGCCCATATAACGTACATGATCGGTGAGCAGGTGCCGATCGGCAACATCCATATGGTTGCGGATCCAGCGAAAAAGGATGTCCGGCGGTGGCAAATATCCTTTTAGGGACGTCTTTGAAAGTGTAGACACCATCAACTCCGGGAAGCGCTTTGGCCTTGCTCGTATCTATTGCGCTCACCCGGCCATGGGCAATAGTGGAGCGCAGATATTTAGCCACCCGCATACCCGGCATAGTGAAGTCATCTGTATAACGGGCTCTTGCCGGTTACCTTGGCAACTCCATCCACTCTTTGGAACTGATTTCCCTATTACCATTGTTTATCCCCAAAAAATCGATTAGATCTGGACCAACACATTGTCATCCGGATGGCTGTTTGCTGCATCATTTTGATTTCTCTTCGGCCCCTCAATCACGAATCTGCTTGAGATAATTGTAGATGGTGTATCTTGAAGCCCCGAAAGACCTTTGCTATATAGTCGACTGACCCTTTAATCATGAAGACATCGTCTTTATCAAGTTTCTGGATGACCGTCAGTTTATCCGACTTGTCCATCATGGCAGGCACTTTGCCGTATTCTGCAACGGCAATATCAATCGCCGACTCCATACTCTCGGCGAATGTACTGTGATTACCGTTCCGGCTGGCGCCTTTACCACCCGTGGCTTGAGTCGGGGTAAACGTGAAGTCGTTAAAAGCTGAAGCGAGAAAAGCGAAATCGGTGACGTTGAAATTGATGCAGAAGCATCCTTCAAGCTTTCCCTCATTGTTTCGCACCATCTGAGTGGAGCATTTAAGAATTTGTCCGTCTTTCGTGGTGCTCTTGTAGCCGAATTTATCAGGAGCATCATCACCAAACTCTTTAATAAGCCTATAGAGCATATCCGGAATCGGGGAACCGATGGAGCGCTTGGTAACGTTACCCTCAATATGCACGAGTGATCTCTTTAAATCACTGAAATCATGAATAACAACTTCGCATCGATCCCCGAATACAGAGGTGATGCCTTTGGCGATATTTCTTAGAAATAGAAGTCTGTTTTCATCCATACCTTTTCTCTAGCATCAACAAAAATGCAAATCAACCAATTAATTGTACGAAGGTTTTGACGGATACCAGCATATCCCAGAATACCCATGCATTGTCTTTATTTTCTCCGGTAGGCCTCTTCTCCCAAAATGTGGACATGTTTCACCACACGGTCATCGCCCAGCATTTGCAGGGCAAACAGCTTCTCAGTCAGACTCCTGGCTCGCTCCAGCCGTCTGGAGAGCAATGGGGTGGCAGCGTAGTCAAGGACGATAAAATCCGCCTCTTTACCGGGCAGGAAATTACCGATCAGGTCATCCATGTCCAGAATCTGCGCTCCCCCCAGAGTGGCAAGATACAGTGATTTAAATGGAGAAAGCCGATGGCTGCGCAGCTGTTGGGTTTTATAGAGATCACTTATGGTCTGCAGGAGTGAAAAACTGGTTCCGGCACCAACATCAGTCGCCAGTCCCACCTTTATTTTTTACCGTTCAGCTTTGGCCAGATTAAACAAGCCACTGCCAAGAAAAAGATTGGAGGTGGGACAAAATGCGATACCGGCGCCACTTTCCTGCATCAGCCTGAACTCATCATCGCTCAGATGCAGACAATGGGCAAACACACTCCGTTTCGTCAGCAGCCCATGGTGAGCATAAACATCCAGATAACCAGAACGCTCCGGAAACAGCTCTTTTACCCAGGCAACTTCACTGATCATTTTCAGCCAGATGCGTGTGCAGATACAGCTCCGGAAATTCTCCCAGCAGCCTGCCGGCCAGGGCAAGCTGCTCAGCACTGCAGGTGGGTGCGAACCTGGGGGTAATTGCATAACGCAAACGATCAAGGCCATGCCACCGTTCGGCAAGTTCCCTGCTGTCGAGATAACTGCTTTCAGGGGTGTCGATGAGATAGTCCGGGGCATTGCAGTCCATGAGGACTTTACCACAGATCATTCGCAGGCGGCGCTTCTGGGCTGCCGAAAAAAAAGCATCGACTGATTGTTTATGAACGGTGCCGAAAACCAGTGCACTGGTCGTACCATTGCGCATCAATTCGTCAAAAAAGAACTCGGCGACATCACTGGCTTTACCGGGATCGCTAAACTCACTCTCGGTTGGAAATGTATAGGTCTCGAGCCACTCCAGCAACTGTTCGCCGTAGGAGGCAATCATCTCAGTTTGCGGATAGTGCAGATGACAGTCAATAAATCCAGGAACGATCAGGCTGTTCGTATATTGGGTAACAGGTACATCGACCGGCAACCCGGGCAACAATTCCCGGGCGGGACCAATGGACTCCACCAGGCCGGAGTTGACCACCATCAAGCCATCCTGGAAATACTCATAACTGTTATCGTCTCCGGCATCAGCAGGATCTGCCATACAATGCAGGAGTTCACCCCGAAAAATCTGCAGTTTGTTACGATTCCACGATATCAAGCTCCTTTCCAGTGTCCATCCAATATCCATTTTCTACCAATTTATTAAAAACAAAACAATAAATTTGTTGAAGTTATTAAATACAATTATTACATCTACAGATGGTCTGGTGTCCATCCAGAGACGAGAATTTTTCTTTTAAACCGAGGCGCTCGATAAATTTTACCACAGGCATATAAATGATACTTCGAGGATAAATTTTGAGAGCTACTGAAGAGTTCGGAGTAAAAGGCCGTTGTCTGGACGGATACGAACTGATCCAGGTCCATGAACAATTGAGACAAAGAGGCCAGAGATGAGCAAAATATGGATTAAAAACCCATTGGCAATATACACCCCTGACGGAGTGGATGCGGGTGGCGGAATCGTGATCGAAGACAATCAGATAGCCGAACTGGTGGCCAAAGGGGTCTGAACCCGCCTCCCCGTGCGACACAGTTTTTGATGCAGGCAGACACGTCGTGCTGCCGGGTCTCATCAATACCCATCATCACTTTTACCAGACCCTCACCAGAGCAGTGCCTGCCGCCTGCGGCAAGGAACTCTTCAACTGGCTCAAGGTTTTATACAACATCTGGGCAAACCTGACCCCCGCCCATATTGCCGCCTCAAGTCGACTGGCGCTCGCCGAGTTATTGCTGTCCGGGTGCACAACCGCCTCCGACCACCATTACGTCTTCCCTGCCGGTCTGGAGCAGGCAATTGATTTACAGATCGCTGAAGCGGCAAAACTGGGCATACGAGTGGCCGTAACCCGCGGCTCGATGAGCCTGTCGGTGGAAGACGGCGGCCTGCCGCCCAAAAGTGTGGTACAAAGCGATGAGATTATTTTAGCCGACAGTGAGCGGCTCATAGAAAAATATCACCAGTCCAGGTCCGGGAGCAATGGTCCAGGTGATCCTGGCCCCCTGCTCTCCTTTTTCCGTCAGTGAGAACATTGATGACAGAGACCGCTCTTCTGGCCAGGCGCCATGGAGTCCGACTGCATACCCACCTGGCCGAGACCCATGACGAAACCAGTTACTGTATCGATATTTTTGGCGTCCGCCCGGTCGACTATCTAGAACGGGTGGGTTGGCTCAAAGACGATGTCTGGCTTGCCCACGGCATCCAGTTTGAACCGGAAGAGATCGCCAGACTGGGCACTGCGGGTGTCGGA
The DNA here is from genome assembly GCA_963806525.1 of uncultured delta proteobacterium. Taxonomy (GTDB): domain Bacteria; phylum Desulfobacterota; class Desulfobulbia; order Desulfobulbales; family Desulfocapsaceae; genus Desulforhopalus_A. Next base: position 16,994 of record CAWDYJ010000025.1, on the reverse strand, counting down.
GTCACCCATTGCCCAAGCTCAAATATGGTTCTGGCCTCCGGCATCTGCTCCACTCTGGACCTTGAAGCTGCCGGCTGCCCGGTTGGGCTTGGGGTCGATGGCTCAGCCTCAAACGATTGCTCAAATCTCATGCAGGAAGTTCGCCAGGCACTGCTCCTCCAGCGTCTGAAATATGGTGCCGGCAGGGTCAGTCACCGGGATGCATTGCGCTGGGCGACCCAGGGATCGGCCCGCTGTCTGGGGCGAGACGACATAGGCGAAATAAGTCCCGGCAAGCAGGCCGACCTGGCTCTTTTCAAACTGGATGAGCTGCGCTTCTCGGGTGCGGGCGATCCCCTGGCGGCTTTGGTGCTGTGCGGGGCACACCGGGCCGACTATGTGATGGTTGCCGGAAAGTGGCTGGTAAAAGAGGGCGAGATACCCGGCATGGATCTGGAACAACTTATGGGCAAACATTCCGATCTGGCCAGGACTTTACTGATGATCAGCTCGTAAAAAGTTGTCAAAGGGTATAGCAAGACCGATCCACTTCGTTTATGATGGCGTCGTAAAAACGCTTCATCCTGTTCGTTGTCACGCCCGAAGGAAGTGCCCTTGGTGTGCGATTTTTCTATCATTTCGACGTACCGTCTGTACACCGAAATGATAGAAAAATCGCACACCTCTAATACGAAGCTTTTTACTTATCCATCGAAAATTGAAGTTTTGAAGAATACGTCGTTTATAAGGAACAAGGATAAAATTAAACGGGCTCCCGGGTGCTCCATTTTTTACGTAATGCACCCACCCCCCGATTGAGCATCACTTATGGAGATACAGACGTGAAACGAGATTTTTTACACATTACCGATTTTACTGCCGACGAGATCCACGATACCCTTGCCCTCGCCGAAGAAGTAAAAGCGCGATTCAAAGGCCGTGAGGACTACAAACCTTTCAAAGATCACACCATGGCAATGATATTTGCCAAACCCTCGGCCCGTACGCGTATCTCTTTTGAAACAGGTTTCTTTCGCATGGGCGGCCATGCCCTGTATCTGGGCCCATCGGATATCTCCATCGGCAAACGTGAGGCGGTGAAAGACATTGCCCGGGTGATCGCCCGGTACAACGACGTGATCATGGCTCGCTTATTTTCCCACGACCATATCCTGGAAATGGCCAAATACTCGACGGTGCCGGTCATTAACGGTTTAACGGATTACAACCATCCCTGCCAGATAATGGCCGACATCTTCACTATCCTGGAGCATCGCGGCAACCTGGATGACCTGAAAGTGGTCTATGTCGGAGACGGCAATAATATTGTCCACTCCTGGCTGCGGTTGGCCCAACGACTCCCTCTTCACTTTGTCTGCGCCTGCCCGAATGACTACCAGCCCGATCCCGAAACCTTTGCTGAAGCCAAAAATGCAGGTCTGTCGGAGGTAGAGGTCAGCCACGACCCCATGGCTGCGGTGCGGGATGCTGATATCGTCTATACGGACGTGTGGGCCTCCATGGGACAGAAGGAGGAAGCCGAGCAGAGGAAAGTGCGGTTCAAGGGATTTCAGGTCAACGATGAACTGATGGCTGCCACCGGTAAAAAGAGCCTGTTCATGCACTGCCTGCCCGCCGAACGGGGAGTCGAAACCACTGATTCTGTTGTTGAATCCCCGGCGTCGATTGTTTTTGACGAAGCGGAAAACCGCATGCATGTTCAAAATGCCATTCTCTTGAAGATTTGCGGTAAAATCAAATAGCCACACGCCGTTACCTCCTCACACCCTGGTTCCGCCAGGCCAGGGTCATGCCTCCATCATCCAGAGAGCCATAAATGACAGGTTGTATCCTGTCGTTTATTCTTTATCGACAGTATTGCTTGCCAGGAATACTGCCCTTGACTCCTTTTGCGGATTTATTATGCTATTATCTTGAACTGTTATATTTTTTCGTGCAATACGAAGTAGATTGTCACTTTTTCCCTTCATTCTTAAACACAAGGAGTTTGCTATGAAAAAAATACTGGTCCTGTCCATCCTGACTCTCATAATAAGTACTCCGTGTTTTGGTGAAAACATTCAGGAGGAGGCGGTGGAGAGCCTCACCACCGCGCAAAAACTGGTTAAGGACGGCAACTACAACAAAGCAATAGAAGAGATAAATTATGCCTTGGCAAAGATCAATGAACTGACAGCCGCTAATCTTATCCAATATATTCCTGACGCCCCTGAGGGATTCACCCTGGTCAACAAACAGTCACAGGGGGTTGGTGCCAACGCGGCAATTGCCGGCAATGCTGGGGCCTCTGCTGAATACTCCGGTCAAAACGGGGCAAACGTGGACCTCAATATTGCCATCGGCGGCATGACCGGGAAAATGGCCAGCCTTGCAGCGATCGGATCCATGTTTGCGGGCCTCAGCCAGGATGCCGGAGCCGGGCAGACCAGGCAGATTCGGGTCCAGGGCTACACCGGCACCGAAATATACAATGCAGCTGAGCGAAGCGGCACTCTCACCTTCCAGGTGGGAGAAAAAACTTCGGTTACCATTGCGGGCAACGACATTGAATCCGTTGATACGCTCATGCTGTTTGCCAAGAAAATGAACTTTTCCGGCATTGAAAAAGACTTTTAAGCTACCCTGATCTTCCCTCCTGTTACCCTGCTGCTCTTTGTTGCCGACAAAAGAGCAGCGGTCGTTGTCATCCTCCTACAGCCAGCCCAGAAGATGCCACCAGAGATAGTCAAGGGGAAACAGCAGGACAACAGCCCCAAGCGCCAGGAACAGGCAGAGCTTAAACCCCTCATAGAGATGCACGCCTGCCATTTGCAGGCCTATCAGCAATGGCGGAACCTGATAGGGAAACAACGGCTGGGAAAAACCGAGCACCTGGGTCATGAGTATGGCCTTGATCGGCAGGCCCGTTGATGCTGCCAGCTCCCCGGCAAAAGGGGTCAGTACGGCGGGGATACCCGGCTGAGTGGTAAATACTCCGGTAACCATGGAGAGGCTGGCCAGAAACATATAATTCAGAAACGGCGTCCCGGCATCAAGCGGCAGCACATTGATGCACTGCTTGGCCAGCGCACTTCCCAGGCCGGTATGGTTGATCATCTGCCCCAATCCTAAAATTCCGGCGATGTAAAAGAGTGATCCGAAGTTGATCTTCTGCTGAAAGAGCTGGGGAGTGACAATATTGACTACAGGCAGGAGAACAATGCAGGCGCCAACCATGGCAACCCAGGCGGGTGAGATGTGGTGCAGAAAATCGGAGACCCACAGGCTCAGCATAACCAGCAGAATAAGTGACAGAATCTTCTCATTTCTGCTCATTGCCCCACTCTGCTCCGGCCGCACCTGCTGGCCTTTGGCAATGGTGTCAGGATAGAGCATCAGGATCAGAAGGCAAAGCAGCAGTGACTTGATGATGCCAAGAACCGGAAAGTGCAGCAGCAGATACTCCCCGTAGAGCGGCGAATATTGATACAAAGTTTCACTCAGCCCGGACAGGACCATATTGGGTACATTGGCGGGCAGGATTGCAAAACCAGGCAGAAAACAACCAAGGACTGCAGCAGCGACAACTCCGGTATAGCCCTTTCTCCCCTTTTGCAGGCCGAATTGTTCGGCGATGGTCATGGCAATAGGTACAAGCAGGACCACGCGGCCGAGAGCGGACGGCATCAGCAAGCCGGAAAAAGCACTGCTAAAGACCAGACCACCGATCAGTCCGGCATAGCTTCGATTGAGACGGCCGGCCATCTGAGCGGCGATTCTTTTCCCCAGTCCAGTGGCATTGATCGCCACCCCGAGCACCAGACCCCCGAAGATCAGCCACAAGGCACCGGAGGCAAAGCCTGAGAAGATAACGTCAGGGGGAGCAAGGCCCAGAAGCATCGCCCCGGTGAAAAAAATCAATGCGGTGAGATATTCAGCGATAAACCCGGTCGCCCAGAATGAGAGGATGACGAGGGTAAAAGCCGCCGTCCTGCCGGCAGCCGGCGTAAGAAATAACGGCGGGAACATGACCAGCCACAGCCCCAGGCCTGTGGCTGTCAGAACCGACAATGATTTAAGGCTTATTCTCATATTATTTGGGGGAGAAAAAGGCCGTTTCTGGATGACCACTATCCAGCAATTCCCGCATTGCTGCAGTATGGGCGGGCCGAGTGCCGCAGCAGCCGCCAACAACGGTGGCACCAGCGGCGAGCCAGTCGCTGACATGGCGACAGTAACTTTCGGGATCCAGCTCCGAACTGAGGGTCAGCAACCCGTCCGTCTCTTTCTCGCCGCCAAGGGTCCAGTTTTGCGGAATAGGTGTAAAGGTATTGGCATAACCGCCGATCCATGGGACACCACTCCCGGCTATTTGGGGAATGAACCGAGTAACGGACTGCGGTGCGCAGCAGTTGGCGAGATATCCGCTGACCGCAAGTCCGGCCAGGGCGTTTACCGCCTTTTGTATCGATTCCCCGCTTCTCAGCTTTCCGGATCGATCCTCATGCAGTGTCCAGGCCACCCATACAGGTTTTCCAGTGCTGCATGCCGCTTTGGCAGCAGCGTAGCCTTCTCTTCCGCTGGACATGGTTTCACACAGAAACATATCCACATAGGGGGCCAGAATCTGGGCCTGCTCCATATAAAGCGGTAAAATTTCTTCAACCGGCCCCACCAGATCGGGTCGATAGCTCCCCCGCAATGGCGGCAGCGACCCGGCGATGATAATTTTGCGATCTGTCTTTTCCCGCGCCTCAAGCGCCAATTTGCAGGCGAGTATGTTGAGTTCAGCAAAACGGTCTTCGAGCTGCTCTTTCGGCCAGGTCGCTGCGGATCACGCCATAGGTGTTGGTTGTTATAATATCGGCCCCGGCCCGGATATAATCAAGATGAACCTGCCGCACGACATCCGGATCGCTCATCAGGGACCCCGCCGCCCAGATTGTTTCCGGCAGTTCTACCCCCCGAAACCGTAATTCACGACCTATGCCACCATCCAGCAAAAGTATCTTTTTCGCACTTAATAAATTTTGCAATGCGCCAACTCCTCTTCATATTGTGGTGTCAATCTTCTCGTAAATCATCTTGCGGCGAAGAATCCGGGGTCGGATGATTACGACGAAACGTAAAGCAATATTCTTGCCTCAAAACGAAGGTATTACACCATCCAAGGATTTTACGGTGTCAAGTTACACTGTAAAGTACCTATCATTCTACGAAAGGAAGCATTAGAGCCCGGTAGCAGGAAAACAGCGCATGACACATAGGCCTCTTTACCAAAAAGCAAGGGTGATGCAGGAAAATAGTCGTCCCACCGGGAGATTGTGACACCCCCAATAGCTGCTTTTTTTGCCTGCACCACCATGCATGATCACTCTCACGGGTTGATGGAGCTTCTATATGAAATTTTCAAAGAGAATCTTTAAACCGTTACAACAAAACCTTCTGAAGATCAGGTTTTCAAGCCTTAATAAACGACCCTCTTCCAAGAGAGCAACCAGCATAAAACTGATAAAAAGATACTTCAGGCTTATCCGGTGACTACAGCAAACATAATAGATCGTAAATAATTGTCGGCGATGATGCGGCAAATGAGAATGGTGTGGGAAGGCTTTTAGGTTAAATTAAAAATCAGCTGAATATTCAGACAACGAAAGGCCACTATTATTCCGCATTTCCACAAGGTATTGCTGATACCTCCCACTGTCTTTTAATTGCTGCAATCCTTTATTAAAAAGTTCAATCATCTTTTTATTCCGCTCATTCTTTTTTGACAGGAGCAGGTGATGAGGAGCGGCTTTCAGTGGTTTAGTGTGATGCGTGAATAATGCGGCCTGGTCGGGAGGAAAGAGTTTACGAATCAAGGCATAGCCGACTTCTATGTCGCAGGGGAAAATTTGAACCCGTCCCAGCAGAAGTTTTTGAAAGTTTTGTTCATCTGTTGTCACGCGCTCAACGGTGATAACATTGTCCCTCTCAGCTTCCTGAAAAGCTTCACCCAGATCATACCCGACTGTTGCCCCGATAGCGGTGCCTTGTAAATCGTCAACCGTATTCCAGTCAAACGCATAATTTTTCAAGTGGAAGAAGACATATTGAATATCAATGACCGGGTCACTGATATAAAATGCTGCTCTGCGCTCCGCTGTGGCAAACCATAAAAATGTCCCATCAACCTCCCCGGCTTCAGCACAGACATACCCACGTTTCCATGGGAAATACTCATATTCGACGGTGATACCTTCGGAGGCAAACGCTTCGGTGACAATACGAGAAACTGCGCCATGGTGTTTTAAGCTTTTTGATTGATATGGTACCCATTCCCCATTTGCAAGATGAATGGTTTCTGCTGCCCAGACCTGTGTGGCAACGCAAAACACAGCAAACAATAGGGATAATGGTGTGGCAATCTTCATTATAAGTCTTTATTTTTACTGAAACACATCGCTAATCTCTCTGTTTGGTGCCGTCTCTGACCTGTTTGTGGAGGATCAACTTTTCCAGGTAACATTAGTCCTTTTTTCTGATATGATCATCAACTTTTTGGCTGATCTAGGCGAATCTGGTGGCAATCAGCGTTGATGGCGTCGTAAAAATTCTAAAATCTCATCTTGTTCGTTGTTGCGATTTTTCTATCATTACGACGTACCGTATGTACGCCGAAATAATAGAAAAATCGCACGCCTCCAACACGAAGCTTTTTACTTATCCATCGAAAATTGAGGTTTTTACGAGTCCATCAGCGTTTGGATCCTCCTGTTTATTCCCAAAATTCCCCGCATAATCAAGGTCGATATCAACAGATATTGTATGATTCTTAACTGGTATTTTTCCTGCAATGCCTGTTGAACCAATTCCCAAACCAACTTAACAAAATACTTAAATTTCAACTTGACATGGTATTGAGCCGGGACTATATAGGCATATGCACGTTAATGAGTCAAAGCTGTATTTCAATGAACATTCTTCAAAAGGTGGAATTCATGTCGTCCTATAAAGTTGCAGTACCCTCCAATAATCCTGGTGGAATGGAAGCTAGTCGTTCAGACCATTTCGGCCATTCCGATCTATTTACTTTGCTTGAAATTGAAGACAATAAAGTCATCGGTATAAGTACCCATGAAAATGTTGCCCATGATTCAGGTGGCTGCATGACCCCTGTTCGTGCCTTAGCGGAAGCTGGTGTAAAAAAGATGATTGTTGGTGGCATGGGTGCTATGCCCCTGGCAATTTGTTCTGAGCTTGGCCTGACAGTCTATTTTGCTGCAAAAAATGAGTATGCCATGGTGAGCGATGTTGCCGCCGCTTTTGTAGAAGGAAAGCTTCCGGAAATGAATTCTGATCAAGCCTGTAACGGTGGGAGCAATTGCCACCATTAAAACTTATTTTGCAGATCTGTCCTCGCCCTGGCTGAACCCTGACAGGTTAAGGAGGCTGCACACAGGCGGAGGATCTGGTCATATGACCTGCATCCTCCGCCTTTATTGTGAGAAAATTTGGTGAGACCTCCCGCGCATGGCAAAGACACTGATCACCATTGGCATTATTCTCGTCCTCCTCGGTATTTTATGGCCATTTTTGCAAAAGCTGAACCTGGGCCGGCTGCCAGGAGATTTTGTTTTCAAGTCTGGAAATTTTAAGTTTTATTTTCCCCTGACCACGTGCATTGTCATTTCTGTGGTGCTGTCGATCCTGTTCTGGATTTTCAAAAAATGACATCGTCTTCCCAGTTCAAAGTAACTGGCCCAAGAACGGTGCAGTTCCACAAAATCACATTTGGTGTCATTAAAGGGGAGAAATCGAGATCCGATCTGACATATTTTGCAAACCGCTTTAATTCAAAAACTTACATATCATCTTACATTGTGTGTATGTTGAGAGCTTTCGAGTGTCGTGGTATAAGGCGTAGTGCCTATCAATCCTCCCGAGGTGACCAGCAAGTATAATCTGGAACCATCAACAACCGGAGACTCTCTTTCTCATGTCAGGATAATCTGGTTTTTCAAAGAGGGAAATTGACCTTCTGGTATTATTAGGCTGCTGAGGTAATTTCTTGATGTCTTTAACAAGAAGAAGATCAAATACAGGACGAAGGAGGAGATCGATACCCCATCTTTGGTAAGGTACAGTCTGTAGTTACTCCATTTCTAGGCGATTCCAGGCAAATAGGCAGGTCTACCTGCATAGGAATTATGTTGCGAGATCACCGTTAAGCACTGGCAAGTCTAATCTTTAGATTTGGGGCTAACCGTTTCTCCACAGTAACAGGTTATGTTGTTCAAGCCGTTTCAACAGATTGGATCTGTATTATATTATTTCCGCAGAGCGCCCCTGTTTGCTCGTGATACTTCGAAAGTAATTGTCAACAAGAATATTTGCCTAGACCTTAATGTCTTGCGAAGAATCAGTTCGTCAATAGTATATGTTGCGACAAGGCTTATTCTAGAAGTAAGGTGCTGAAAATTATGGAAAATAGAGACTAATATTTTTAAGAACAACCGTCAAAGGATATAGCATTGACTATGGCAACTTTCCGGATTTCCCTGGTGGATTCTACTATTAATCCGCACGTAAGATAGCTGGTATCATACCGCGGCTTATGTATTTGATTTTAAGGTTATTTAGAGCACAAAAAAAAATAGCAATGTCCGGCAATCACCCCTCGGATTAATAATACGGCAAGTTGGGCTGTTCCCAGCCAGATGCGCTACAAACATAGGCTTTTCCACAATCCCTTCACTTTAAGGCAAGAGAAAGGGATGGCCGAAATCGGAAAAGATCTTCCTGTAAGTTAGGTTATTTTATGCTAAAGGCACCAGCATGGAATTTATCCCGCTGGTGCCTTTAATTATATTAACAAGAGCAGATTTCTTCTCTCATTATTCAGTTGAAGCCAGGATTTCTTGCCCTTTTAAAGAGGTGATTGACGCCTCTGCTGGAAATTGATCCATAGGGTGAATTGCTTCTTCATTCCCCTCTGCTTCTTCTGCTTTTAATGCTTTTAACAAAGAGACACAGGCCCCAAGCATGACGAAGATGAAAGGGAAAGCGGCTGCCACGGAAATCGTCTGCAAGGCCTTTAAGCCTCCAGAAAGTAAAAGCACTGCGGCTAAAGCCGATTGAACCAGGCCCCAAAATATTATCTTTTTATTTGAAGGGTTTAAGTTACCTCCGGTAGAAAACATGCCTAAAACGAAGGTTGCCGAGTTGGCCGACGTGATGAAAAACGTACACAGAAGCATAAGTGCAATAATGGATAATATCCAACCCAAAGGATAATTAGCCAAGACAGCAAACAAGGCGGATGCAGGGGTACCTGCCAGTTCGGTGATTTTTGCTACACCCTGTGTTTCCATAAGGTTCACCCCTAAAGTGCCAAATACAGCAAACCAGAGAAATGAGGCCATTGCCGGGGCGATCGTCACACCGAGCACAAATTCTTTGATGGTACGGCCTTTGGAAATACGCGCAATGAAGGATCCGACAAACGGGGCCCAGGCAATCCACCATGCCCAATAAAATACCGTCCAGCCGTTAAGCCAGGAATTATCGCCATAGGCATTTAATTCAAAGCTGCCCTGAACAAAATTGTTGAGGTACGCACCGAATCCAGCAAACAAGGAGTTCAGGATTTTAACCTTGGGTCCAACCAAAAACGCCAGGAGAAGAAAAGACAAGGCGAGATACAGGTTGATATCGCCAAGGATCTTGATGCCTTTTTCAACCCCGCTGACCGCAGTCCAGATAAAGACGACAGTGATCACCGCAATAATGATCAAGGCGACCGGGTTGCTCTCTGGGGTGCCGAAGAGGAAATTGAGGCCGCTGTTGATCTGCAGTGTTCCCAGGCCAAACGAGGTCGCAACCCCTGCCACGGTTGCAAATACCGCCAGGACATCGATTGTTTTCCCGATCGGACCCTTGACCCCTTTTTCTCCGATTAAAGGCAGAAACAGGCTGCTGATCATCGCGGGTGCGCCTTTTCGAAATTGAAAATAGGCCAGAGCCAGGCCGATGATACTATAACTGGACCAGGCGTGGATTCCCCAGTGCTTAAAAGAGGCCCCCATGGCAAAAGCAGCCGTCTCAGGGGTTCCCGGTTCAAGTCCTGGAGGAGGAGACGTCAAATGAGAAATCGGTTCAGCAACCCCCCAAAAAACGAGACCGATTCCCATGCCGGCTCCAAACAGCATGGCAAACCATGATGCTGTGCTGAATTCGGGTTTTGAGTCATTCGCTCCTAACTTGATGCTGCCATATTTACTGAAGGCCAAAACCACCGAAAACGCGACAAAGGTGAACATCGATGCCAGATAGGCCCAGCTAAAGTTGGTCGTCAAATAGGCTAGAAGATTATTGCTGAAATTAGCAAAATGCTCTTGTGCCAATATGCCCCAGGCAAGGAGGGCAACCACAATTCCCAGCGAAACATAAAATACCGTGTTATCTGTTTTTTTATCAGCCATCATTTTAAACTCCTTACTAGGTGATAGGGGATGATAGGTAATTGTTTTTTATCGCCACAATGCTCAGGGGATTTGGAATTTGGAACCAGGTCGCCTGTGGCGACCATATTTCTGTTCCAATTCTAAGCCGCCAAGGTTTGCGCCGATGTTGCGTTTCTATATGTCACGATGTCTTTTAACTGCGGGTAGTAGAGTTTCTTTTGCGCAGCCTGGTTAATTTTGTCCTCCCAATGGCGAAATGAATCAACATTTTGCAATGTGTGGTCAGCGAGCCTTGGGTTACGGCCTCTATCAGCAATTTCGCGAATGCCAGCAAGAGCTTGGTCATCGCCTGGGAAAAATAAGGGTATCGTGCCCTGGTCCTTCGGAATTGCATCGAATAGCTCTCTGGAACGCCTTTCGCTCTCGCAGTCTCCTAAAAATTTTTCGAGGCTGAAATAGTTGAGATTACCTAAGGCACCCATGGCGTGCCGTACAATATGCACCCCATATTTGCGTAAACTATTGCGACTCAGTTCTGAATCAATTAAGGCCTGGGAACTCTCTTCTGATATGCTGGTACTTCCTCCGGTCTGGGCGGAAGGGAATTTGGTAATCCATGTGTTGACCCGCGCCATAGCTGCATTAATAAACGTCTGATGCGGGGAACTGTATGAAAGATTTGCGCTTGCATCGCCACAGTGCATGCACTAGACACCAGGGTTGACGGTCTGAGCGAGAACCATCATGAAAATTACCTGTGCATGGTTCTGTGTCAACAGAGCCTCCGGACTTGCAGGACCAGAGATACCGGCAATAGTCTGGTCGATCAGGAGCAGGTTGTTCCCTGTGCGCGCACTGCGCAGGAAAGGATCAACCATGTTATCCATAAATGTTAAAGATGTAATCAGGCTCGTGCCGTCAACCCAATCCTCTTTGCCCCTAAAAAATGTCACCTCCTCGTCGCTCATCATGTTTGTTGTGATCATCTTGAGCCCTCGATAATTATCCTCCATCAGGTGAGCGACCTCGTAAAGAGATATGGATTTATCGCAGGCCACCGGCAAGCTGAACATTCCAACAACATCCTGTTGTTCTTGAACTATCGATGTAATTTTCTTGTATTCCTCGCGGTTAGCCGGACGCAGTTCATCCTTACCGGGACGCTTGAGAAATGGCGGTGTTGCACCGGTGCCGAACGTATTCTGGCCAGGGTCTGCAACCATTCCACGGGGTACCATCTCGAGGCATTGATCGATATACTCTCGCCTCAAGGGGATAAACAGTGCAGACTCGTTTTCGAAATCTACACCATCAGCTTCCATCAGCAGACTCATAAGGGTTTGGGTCCTTCCTTTTCTTTTGTTTGCCATGGGTTTGTTTGCCTCGGGATTCATACTTGTCTGGGCCTGCGCCAAGGAAACCAATCCTATTGAATTGTCCGGTTGCGCAATCGGGCTTGCCAATATGGGAGGATTCTTTGGAGCTGCTCTGGTTCAACCCCTGTTTGGGTGGGCTCTGGATAAAAAATGGCAGGGACTTTTTGAAGATGGAGTACGAATTTATCCTTTGGAATCGTGGCGGTTTGCTTTTCTTTTAGCACTTGCCATACTCCTTTCAACCACCCTGGTCGGAATTTTGATCAAAGAGCCCAAAAAGAATACTGTCAAGTCAAGAAGGCCGATTCAACAATGCGAAGCAACACAAGCATAGATTTTTTATGACGTATTGCTTATCTGTTCAGTCAAGTTTCCCTTGGTTTGTTCTCACTCATAATTCATGACAAGGAGTATGCTAAATGGTTTACGAAGATATCATTTTTTCTCAGACAAATTCTATAGGCATTTTAACCTTGAACACCCCTGAAAAAATCAATGCCCTTTCTCTCAAGAAAATTTTGGAAATGATTCACGTCCTGGAAAAAATCGCCAGTGACGATTCTATTAGAGTTATGGTTTTGAAAGCCAGCGGTAACAATTTCTGTGCAGGTCATGATCTGTCAGAAATAGTTGATCAGGAGACTAAAGAATATAAACGACTCTTTGACCAGTGTACTCGGATGATGATGATGCTCCATGAAATTCCTCAGCCGGTAATCTGTGCGGTACAGGGAATTGCAACTGCGGCAGGCTGTCAGTTGGCTGCCTGGTGTGACTTGATTGTAGCTGCGGATAATGCCAGGTTTTCAACCCCAGGAGTGAAAATAGGCCTGTTTTGTACAACTCCTATGGTAGCAATTACTCGGGCCATCGGCAGAAAAGCGTCTATGGAAATGCTGTTGACAGGTCGTGATTTTTTTGCAACCGAAGCAAAGGAACTGGGCTTGATCAACCGGGTGGTACCTCTGGAAGAATTAGATTTTGAAGCGATGAAACTGGCAGAGGAAATATCTCAGGCCAGTAGTTTTGCCTTGGCTATCGGTAAACAGGGGCTTTATGCTCAAGCAGATATGACCGACATTCAGGCATTACACTATGCCAAGCATACAATCGTTATGAACAACACATCAGTGGATGCCCAAAACGGCATCAAAGCATTTCTTAACAAGACGCCCACCGAGTGGAAAAACCGGTAACCCACGTTGGATTCCATGAGAAATATATCTTTTCCTATCCAAAGGGCGGCAGAAAATTGTGCCGTCCTTGTTTCCAAATTGAAGAATCCCATGTATTTCAAAGAAAAGCACAAAAAACGTTGATTCAGGAGTAATTCGAACTCAGTGGAGAATCAGCTAAATCTCTATACTTTTGAGGCAGATATACACCAAAAGTGCTCGCTTTACGTAAATAAAAAGCCGGTATATATATCATTACTTGTGCTTATCTACGTGGTGACTTGTCAGGCTTTCAGGTAAATATCCTTTGTATTGGAACGGCAACAAATCTGGAGTTCGCAGTGGCAGATTCAAGGGAAAAAGACAGATGGCCGAGGGAATCTTGAAATTATACTTTTATATCATACCGAAATGGTATAGCGAAAAGATGGGGATATTTGAAAGATCTGCACGAAAAGTATTCTGTTCAAATCTGAATAAGTCACGCCTTTCGCCGGTACATCATCAGCGTTAATCTGTAATGGTCAATAATATTAATATCAGTCTCAGGCCCACTGTTAAACCTGCCAGGTAAAACCTCTCGAAAATGGCAATTGCCTCAAACTTGACCTAACTACTGTTCAAATCGCAGCACGATGTTGTCCAAATCCTAACAACTAATCAGAAATCTCGCAACATAATCCATGAATCTCTTCGCAATGACAGGCAATTCGAGTAACTGCCATTGCCCCTAATGCTCATAAGACCTTGTCTTTGGAAAGCTCTCATTTACAGTTGCTCCATTTCCGCTCAATTCTGAGTGTTTAGCTGATTCTACCCTCGCAGGAAACATCGCAATCAATATAATTAATCGAGAGGTTATGGTTGCCGATGGCTCATTAAATATCGTAGATTGAATGATATTCAGTTTCTGGATAATTACTCACTGGCTATTATATGTGAGACTCGATGGGCGAAACACTTTGTTACGCAAGTAAAGCAGCTGTGCTAGCCTTGATGACATTGGTGGGAATTATTGCACCTTGAAGGGATTGCGAGACTGCCTGAGAAGACCCGGACTCACAATAAATATGCAGGTCTTGAGCAATTTCTTTCGGTAATAATTCCCCACCAATGTCATCAAGGCTAGCACAGCTGCTTTACTTGCGTAACAAAGTGTTTCGCCCATCGAGTCTCACATATAATAGCCCGAGTGAGTAATTTATCCAGAAACTGAATATCATTCAATCTACGATATTTAATGAGCCATCGGCAACCATAACCTCTCGATTAATTATATTGATTGCGATGTTTCCTGCGAGGGTATAATCAGCTAAACACTCAAATTGAGCGGAAATGGAGCAACTGTAAATGAGAGCTTTCCAAAGACAAGGTCTTATGAGCATTAGGGGCAATGGCAGTTTCTCAAATTGCTTGTCATTGTGAAGAGATTCATGGATTATGTTGCGAGATTTCTGATTAGTTGTTAGGATTTGGACAACATGGTGCTCCGATTTGAACAGTAGTTAGGTCAAGTTTGAGGCAATTGCCATTTTCGAGAGGTTTTACCTGGCAGGTTTAACAGTGGGCCTGAGACTGATATTAATATTATTGACCATTACAGATTAACGCTGATGATGTACCGGCGAAAGGCGTGACTTATTTCAGATTTGAACAGAATACTTTTTGTATACGCAAATCTTCAACTAATTCCATCTTGATGCTAATACCATTGAGTTAGGATATTAAAAGTACACCTAATTTGAAAAAGTTGATCGGCCATCTGTACTTACCCTTTGAATCTGCCACTTCAAACTCCAGATTTGTTGCCGTTCCAATACAAAGGACCTCTTCCTGGAAAGCCTGACAAGTCACCACGTAGATAAGCACAAGTAATGATATATATACCGGCTTTTTATTTTAGTAAAGCGAGCACTTTAGTGTGCTGTCTCCCCTCAAAAGTATAGAGCAAGAGCTGATTCTCCACTGAGTTCGAATTACTCCTGAATCAAACATTTTTTGTGCTTTTCTTTGAAATACATCGGTATTCCTCAATTTGAAAAAAGGACGGCACAATCTTCTGCCGCCCTGTGGATCGAATAAGATATATTTATTTGGATTCCATCGTGGATTCTTTCGGTTTTTCCAATCGGTGAAAATCTTGTTAAAATGCTTTTATGCGTTTTGGGAATCTTGTGATGTGTTGTTCATAACGATTGTTGTTGACATAGTGTAATGCCTGAATCGGTATCTCGGCTTGAGCATCACCACTGTTTACCGATAGCCAAGGCAAAACTACTGGCCTGAGATATTTCTTCTGCCAGTTTCATCGCTTCAAAATCTAATTCTTCCAAGGTACCACCCGGTTGATTAAGCCTAGTTCCTTTGCTTCGGTTGCAGGAAAACACGACCTATTAACGGCATTTCCATAGACGCTTTTATGCCGATGGCCCGCGTAATTGTTGGGATGGGAGTTGTACAAAACAGGCCTATTTTCACCCCTGGAGTTGAAAACCTGGCATTCTCCGCAGCTACAGTCAGGTCACCCAGGCAGCCAACTGACGGCCTGCGGCAGTTGCAATTCCCTGTACCGCACAGATTACCGGCTGAGGAATTTCATGGAGCATCATCATCATCCGAGTACACTAGTCAAATAGTCGTTTATATTCTTTGGTTTCCTGATCAACCATTTCGGACGGATCATGACCTCACAGAAATGTTTCCGTTGGCTTTCAAAACCACAACCTTAATAGAATCGTCAATGACCACTTTTTCAGCACGTCGATCATTACCTAAATTTTATGGAGGGAAAGGGCATTCATTTTTTTCGGGGTGTTCAACGTCAAAATGCCAAAGAATTTATATTGAGAAAAATTAATTTATTTGTAATCCATTTTGCATACTCCTTATTATAAATATATGAATTAAAACGAACCAAGAGATACCTTGACCGATCAGATAAGCAATAGTCATTAGAAATCTATGCCTGGGTCACTTGCATTATTGCTCTGCTTCTTGCTTTGACTGGTTTTCTTTTGGGCTCTTTTATAAAAATTCCGACTAGGGTGGTTGAAAGGAGGATGGCAAGTGCCAAAAAAAAGCAAACCGCCACGCCTCCAAAGGATAAATTGGAACCCCATATTCAAAAAGCCCCTGCCACCTATTATCCAGAACCCATCCGAACAGGGGTTGAACTAGTGCAGCTCCAGAGAATCCTCCCATATTGGCAAGCCCGATAGAGCAACCTGACAACTCAATTGGAATAGTTTCCTTGGCGCAGGCCCAGACAAGTATGAATCCTGAGGCAAAAAAACCCATGACAAACAAAAGAAAAGGAAGGACCCGAACCCTTATGAGTCTGCTGATGGAAGCTGATGGTGTAGCACTGTTTATCCCCTTGAGGCGAGAGTATATCGATCAATGCCTGGAGATGGTACCCCGTGGAATGGTTGCAGACCCTGGCCAGATACGTTGCTCAGGCACCGGTGCGACACCGCCCCATTTCTCCAAGCCGTCCCGGTAAGGATGAAGCTAAGTCCCACTAACCGCAAGGAATACAAGAAAATTACATCGATGAGCTACGAAGAACAACAGGATGTTGTTGGAATGTTGAACTTTTCAGTGCAAAGTCAAATAATCCATATCTCTTTACGAGGTCGCTCACCTAAATGAGAGGATGATTCTCGAGGGCTCCAAGATGATCACAACAAACATAATAAGCGACGAGGAGGTGACATTTTAGGGGCAAAGAGGTTTGGGTTGACGGCACGAGCCTGATTACATCTTTAACATTTATGGATGACGTGGTTGATCCTTTCCTGCGCAGTGCGCGCACAGGGAACAACCTGATCCTGATCGACCAGAATCCTGCCGGTACCCCCAGTCCTGCAAGTCCGGAGGCTACTGTAACACAGAACCATGCACAGGTAATTTTCATGATGGTTCTCGCTCAGACCATCAACCCTGGTGTCTAGTGCATGCACTGTGGCGATGCAAGCGCAAATCTTTCATACAGTTCCCCGCCGTCAGACGTTTAT